>CATWQE010000064.1 GCA_958352855.1 uncultured Bacillota bacterium | reverse complement strand
TCCAGGTTCATTGCAATACCATGCAGGTTTATCAGAAGGGTGAGCCTGTGATTTTAAGCAAAAAGGAATTGCAGCTTTTAATATATCTCATGGAAAATGCAGGGAGAATCGTGACAAAAGAACAGATTTTAGAGCATGTCTGGGATATGGACGGACAGTTTGTGGAAGAAAATACAGTGACTGTGAATATCAGCAGACTGAAAAGCAAGTTACAGACAAACGCCATTGGAAATGTGAGAGGACTGGGCTATTTATGGACAGAAAAAGTAAGAAAAGAATAAACATCCCCTTTTGGACTGCCTTGCTGCTGGCGCTTTTTATGATAATAACCGCCGGATTTTATTTAAACCAGAGGTTTCAGACAAATCTGCACACAGCAGCGGCGCTGGCGCTTAAAGTTCCACAGGCAGAAGGTGTTTTGATTGGAATGCAGGAAAAAGAATATGCCAATTTCCCAGAGGAAAAAAAGATTGCGGAAAAAGCATCACAAATAGAAGAAACCTATGGCTATTCCCCTTTTTCCACCAGCGAAAGCAAAGACTTTTTTCTTTTTCTTGCAATAGAAATGCTCCTGACAGCAGGACTGTGCGCGTGCATCTTTTTCTCACGCAATTTTTACCATAGGAAAAGGGATGAACATCATCAGGAGGCTCTGAAAATTTTGCTGGATAATATTCATGCTTATACCCTGGGAGATTATGAAACCAGCCATTTTCTCATTGAGGATGAGCCTGAGTTAGAACAGTTACAAAAAGAGCTTGATAAAATGGGAACTGCTATGTTTCGCCTTACCAGACGTCTGGAAGAAGAAGAGCAGAATACGAAAACTTTGATTTCCGATATATCCCATCAGTTAAAAACACCTCTGGCTGCATTAAAAATAAATTATGAATTGCAGGAAGAAGAACGTCTGAGTCTGGAAGAACGAAGAGAATTTCAAAATCAGGGAAAGAAAGACCTGGAAAAACTGGAAAACCTCATGGAACTGTTTTTTCAGATGTCCAGGCTGGAAAATCACATGATTCATTTGCAGATTCAAAAAAGAAATATCAGAGAAACCCTTCTGGAAGCTGTAAATACCGTTATCATGAAAGCGGTTGAGAAGAATATAGAAATTTCTGTAGACGCGGCAAAATGCATGGTATTCCATGATTTTCGCTGGACTTGCGAAGCTCTCATAAATCTTTTGGACAATGCCATTAAATATTCTCCATCTGAAAGTACCATAAAAATCCGGTTACAAAAATTAACCACTTATGCCTTAATTGACATTATGGATCAGGGCATAGGCGTGAAAAAAGAGGAACGGCATCAGATTTTCCAACGCTTTTACAGGGGAGAACAGGCAAAGGAAATGCAAAGAGATGGCGTTGGTATTGGATTATATCTGGCAAGAGAAATCATCGAACAGCAGCAGGGAACAATTACCCTCAAAGACAACCCTTTACACAAAGGCTGCTGTGTTCAGGTGATGCTTCCTTTATGTATTACAAAATTGTAAGCTTCCTGTCAGCCATTTGCAAGAATTCTATTGTACAATCAGGTTAAACAATAAGAAACAACTGAAGGGAGCAAACTTTATGAAGCCAATGGTTGAAGTAAAAAACTTGAAAAAATACTATGGAAAAGGCGAAAATCTGGTAAAAGCTGTGGACCATACTAACTTAATCATAGAAAAAGGGAAGTTCACAGCTATTGTAGGACGTTCCGGCTCTGGAAAATCCACCTTATTACATTTAATCGGTGGGCTGGACAGACCGGATGAGGGAACGGTACTTATTGACGGTAAGGACATTTTTCAATTAAAAGATGAAAGTCTGGCTGTTTTCAGGCGCAAGAAGATTGGATTTATTTTTCAGGATTTTAATTTAATTCCATCTCTAAATGTCTGGGAAAACATTGTACTTCCTATAGGATTAGACCATCAAAAGGTTGACCGTAATTATGTTATGGAAATCGTGGATACTATTGGAATCAGAGATAAATTAAAAACCCTTCCAAACGCATTATCCGGAGGGCAGAAGCAGCGCGTTGCCATTGCCAGGGCGCTGGCTTCCCGTCCATCGGTGATTCTTGCCGACGAACCAACCGGAAACCTTGATTCACATACAGAATTGGAAGTCATTGCACTTTTAAAATCCTGTGTTCAAAAATACGGACAAACTCTGGTGATGATTACACATGATGAGACCATTGCTCAAATGGCAGATTGTGTAGTAGTGATTGAAGATGGTAAGGTGGTGACACAGGCATGAAAACCGTAACCAAAACAGCGTTTGCCAATATTCGTTTAAATCGAAGCAAAAACATTCTCATAGGAATTGCAATCAGTCTGACCACGTTATTACTCTTTTTAATTCCAAGTATTGGATTCGGGATGATAGATATTCAATATGAGGCAATCAACCGGATTTATCCCACCTATCATGGAATGTATCAAAAAGTTCCTACAGAAACAGTAGAAAAGATAAAAGCAGTGAAAGAAATTGAGAAGGTCGGGCTGCGGTGTGATCCAGGTATGATTCCCAATGAAGAGTATACCATTTATATGACCAGTGTGGATAAAACCTGTGCAGAATTTATGCGCTTTGAACCATCAGAAGGTCATTTCCCTGAAAAATCAGATGAAATTCTGGTTTCCCAAGGTCTGCTAAAAGCCATGGGACTGGAAGGAAAACAGGTGGGAGATACCATTACTCTTCCTTATCAGATTCAAAAGAAAGGCGGACTGGATTACCGCAAAGAAAAAACATTTGTTATTTGCGGTATGTCCAGTGACAGTGAAGCAAATGAAGAGGCAAAACGATATACAGCCTGCGTTTCCGACGCCTTTGTAAAAGAAGAGTTATCAGCGAAAGAACTCATTTATGAGGTATATTTCCGACTTCCGGCTGACAGTCATACCAGCATGGATACTCTTAAAACAAACATAGAGGAAATCGGAGAAAGTCTGGGAATTCCGAAAGATTATATTATTTCCAATGATGATTATCTTGGAGCAAATTATGTAGACCCTATGATGAATATGGCTATTGTGGTGATTATGCTGATTGTTGTGTTTGCCGGTATGATTACTTTATACAGCATTTATTATATTTCTATGATTCAAAGAGTACAGGAATACGGAAGACTGAAAGCCATTGGCGCTACGAAACACCAGATTCGTCAAATTGTGTTGCGGGAAGGTTTTCTGGTTGCCTCCGTTGCAGTACCTTTTGGCTTACTTCTAGGAACCTTGCTTTTGCAAAAGTCATTCCAGATTCTTGTCTATTTCCTGGAGTTTGAAGCCGATGATATACAGAATCAAATGACAATCCAGCTTATTCGCAATCAGGAAGTTTCCTGCTTTTATCCATGGCTTTATATTTTGACAGTGATTGCTGCCTTTCTAACTGTTTATCTGTCTCTTTTGAAACCTATGAGTATTGCAGCTAAAATTTCACCTATAGAAGCGCTCCGCTACAACGGAGAAAGCAATGCTTCAAAAGGAACACGAAAAGGCTATGAGTTTCTCACGTTATCCCGCCTGACAAAATCGAACCTTTTGAGAAACAAAAAGAGAACCCTGCTCACTATTTGTTCCATAGGAATTACAGGCATCTTTTTCGTGGCAGTGTCAACGGTGTTATCCTGTGCAAATCCGAAAGAAGCTGCAAATATGAGCATTGAAGGAGAATATGAGGTTTCGGTGATTACGGAAGCAGGAAACAAGGAACATCCAGAGCTGGAATGGAATCAGGTAATGCAGAACAATCCTCTGACAGATAAAGTAATCGAACAGTTTTCCAATCTGGATGGAGTAGAAAAAATTGAACCTTTCTCTTATATAGCAATGTCAAATGAAGATTTTCCTGCAGGGGAAAATGATTCGAATCTTACCGGAATGCCTGAGACCTATGCAAAGGAGCTGGAGGAAGGCCTGATTGAAGGGCACATTACCTATGAGGAAATGAAAAACAGCAACAAAGTGATTTTAAATGAAGACATTTTACACTGGTATCCTGATTTATCCGTAGGAGATAACCTGGATTTTCAATATATGGACGGTGATGTAAAAAAAGAAGTCACACTAGAAATTGCGGCTATTGGAACCTATCCTGTTTCTCTTGTGGATTTTGCAGATTTTATTACTGCCCAGGAATTTGTAGAACAATTATCTCAAAATAATTGCTATGACCATCTTGCTGTTTTTAGCGAAGAAAAACATAATGCAGCGTTAGAAAAGCAAATCGAAGAGCTCTGTCAGCAGACCGGCGGTCTGGAGCTTACCAGAACCTGGCAGTCTGAGTATATTACGTGGAAGCAGGGAATATCTTTTATCACTATTGGATGTTATCTGTTCCTTGGCGTATTAGGTCTTATCTGCATTATGAATCTGATTAATACCATGATTAACAGTATTCATATGCGAAAAAAAGAGCTTGGTATCATGCAGGCTATTGGTCTTTCAGAAAAACAGTTAATCCGTATGCTGCATTTAGAAAGCTTATTCTATACTGCCGGAGCAGTTTTATGTTCTGTGGGAATCGGCAGTGTGGCAGGCTATCTGATTTTTCTCTACGCAAAAGAGACAAAGATGTTTAATATTACGTATTATCATTATCCCGTAGCAGCCGTAATCGGAATCATGCTTGTCATGGCTTTACTTCAACTGCTTTTAGTTACTGTGATTGGAAAATCCATGAAAAAGGAATCCCTTATGGACAGAATCCGGTTTAGTGAGTGAAAACAAGATGATTTCTCACTTTTCTTTATAAAATCTTCAAAATTATGGTTTATCCTTTTTTATAATCAAAAATAAGAAAGGATATGACAAAATATGAAGTGCAGAAGAGTGAGGTTGCTGCTGCTTGCAGCCATGGCATGTTTCTCTTTTTCAGGTTGCTCCTTGCAGGAGAAAATGGATGACTACGCCAGTGACAAAGAAGAATGTTATTTGAATGAGGAGAACGTGACTCAGTTTTCTTATAAAGAAAACAACTACACAATTTTAGAAGATACTGTTTCTAATGATAAGCTGGGAGAATGGATTGGTTATATCCGGCAGCTTGCGGCTGTGGATGAAGAAGGGAAACTATTACTTCAAGAAAATATAGAGCCTGCTGCCTTCCTGAACCTGGCAGATTTAGGAGATAAGGCTCCTGATGCTGCTTATATCATTCCGTTTTTAAATGTATATGCAGCGCCAAATGCTGACAATTATCTCATTGTAGAGGTAAATGGAGAATATCACAAAGCGGTTTCAAATGCAAATGTTAAAGGTACAGATTCTGTTTTTGACTTTAAGAATACAGAAGAAGCTATAAGTGGCAAGTTTAAAATCAATCCGAACAATGCAACTCAGCTTCTCTGTGATAGTACCGTTTATCAGGTAACCTCTGAAACCGTCTCCAAGAGTGAACTGGGAAATTATATTGATATTCTGGCGGAAACTATGATATTTGATGCAGAAACGAAGCTTCCTTTGTCAAAGGAGGAACTCCGTAAACTTGACTGGAAGGGAGAAAGCGCCAAGCAGCAGCGGGAACAATGGATTTATAAAGACATTTATGAAATTCAAGGTACGGATAAGACCGAAGCTGTTGCAGTACAGATAAATGACCACTATTATATGGCAGAAAAGCGGCAATAATTGCTTTTCTGCCATTATAGATTATGCTATACTGAAACATACTAGGAGGCGATACAATGGCAACAATCCTTATGGTTGATGATGAACCATGGATTTTAGAACTTGTGAAAAATGGGTTGCAAAAGGACGGACATTTGGTTACGGTTTATACCTCTGCGACACAGGTTCCTGTTGATAAATTAAATCAGTATGACTTGATCATACTGGATATTATGATGCCGGATATAGATGGTTTTTCTTATTGTGGTAAAATCCGCTCTCTGATGGACTGTCCGATTCTCTTTCTGACTGCTAAAACCATAGAGAATGACATTACATTTGGGCTTGGATTAGGCGCAGATGACTATTTGACAAAGCCATTCCGCATTGCAGAATTACGGGCAAGAGTGAATGCTCATTTACGCCGCGAACATCGGGAAAAACACACAGCTCTTATTTTTGACCGGATAAAAATTGATTTATCTGCAAAGGAGCTACAGGTTGACCATACACCAATTCCTTTAACGAAAAGTGAATATCTAATCTGTGAATACCTTGCAAAAAATAAAGGACAGGTATTTTCAAAAGAACAGATTTATGAGGCAGTTTTCAGTTTCGATGGCAATAGTGATAATTCCACCATTTCCACCCATATCAAAAATATTCGGGCAAAATTAAGCAAATGGAATATTCAGCCAATAGCAACCGTATGGGGGATTGGATACAAATGGGAATGAAAAAAATAACATCCTTAAAAGCATCCTTTTGGAAATTTTTGTGTATGCTGCTTGTTGGGTTAATTGCTTCCGCAGCTATTCCATTTATCTTTCTTTATATTGGAGTCAGTACAAATTTTATCACCTATGCGGATTATTCGGAACGCAGTACCAAAAATCTTGTTTCGGTCATTGCGGCGACACCGGATTTGACAGAGGTACAGCTTCCGATTGGATGCAAGTATTTAGTGTTAAGTAAAGGCTATGAAATATTGGAAACGTCTTTGGAAGGAGAAGAGTTAGAAGAGGCTATGGAGTATGCTATCTCCGGAAAACCAAATGCAGCGGTTCAGAAGCAATATTTACTTGTGACCAGGGAAAAGGAATATGTGGTACTTCAATATTACATTGGCTCACAGTTTACAAATGAGTGGTTGAATGAACATGTTCCTTCACCGGAAATTCTATTGTATATTTTTATAGGCGCAAATGGTATTGCAGTCAGCGTAATCCTGACAACAAAATTTTCCAGGAATCTAAGGGGACAGCTTGCTCCTCTTTTTGAGGCAACAGAACAGGTTACACAGCAAAATCTTGATTTTGAAGTAGGACATTCTGGTATTCAGGAATTTGAAGAGGTACTTCATTCTTTTTCCAATATGAAGGAAAATCTGAAATCCTCCTTAGAAAAGCAATGGAGTGCAGAGCAATTACAAAGGGAGCAGATTGCTGCACTTGCTCATGATTTGAAAACTCCATTGACTGTGATTCAGGGAAATATTGATTTAATAAGTGAAACAAAGCTGGATGAAGAGCAGCACTTATATGCAGACTACATTGCCAAAAGCTCTGAACAAATGGGTGTATACATTAAAACACTGATTGATATCTCCAGAACTGTCGCAGGGTATCAGCTTCAGTTAGAAAAAGTTTCTATGGCTGATTACATGAAGCAGATAGAAATGCAGATAAGCTCTTTGTGCCTTACAAAAGAAGTTTATCTGTCTATGGAAACAGGAAAAAATCTGGGAGACTGCAAAATAGATAGGCTGTTATTGGAGCGGGCTATTATGAATGTGGTTCATAATGCCATAGATTATTCTCCCTTACATGGAACTCTTACTATAAAAACCAGAAACACAGGAACTTTTTTTGAAATTTCTATCACTGATGAGGGCAGCGGATTTTCTCCGGAGGTTTTACTTCACGCCCAGGAACAATTTTTTATGGGGAATAAAAACCGGACTTCTAGGATGCACTTTGGAATGGGACTTTATATTACAAGCAATATTATAAAGCAGCATAAGGGGCAGATTTTATTGGGAAATTCTGATAAAACAAAAGGCGCAGAGGTCCTTCTGAAAATACCATATTAACATTTGGGTGATTAGAGCAGGCGTTATATCACCTGCTCTGTCAATTCAAGTATTTTCATGTGGATTGCATGGATGGTCTTTGAAAATTCCACATCATCTTTTCCCGTAGGGTCATCCAGCCCCCAATCCTCTCTATATTTACATGGTATTGCAGGACAATTCACATTACACCCCATTGTAATCACAATATCTACCTGAGGTATTTCAGACAATAACTTGGAATATTGCGTTCTTTCCATATCTATCTGGTACATTTCTTTCATTAAGCGAACTGCATCCTGATTGATTTGTGGTTTCGTTTCCGTTCCTGCAGAATAGCTCTCAAAAACATTGGAAGCAAGGTGTTTGCCCAATGCTTCCGCAATTTGGCTGCGACAGGAATTATGAACACAGATAAATGCCACTTTCGGCTTTTTCATAAGATTTCACCGACCTTTCTCTGGTTTATGCGTGAACTAACAGTGTTTTCACTTCCTCTACGGACAATACTTTTCCATAGGAGACCACCTTGCCATTGACCACCAATGCAGGTGTGGACATCACTCCATAACTGGCAATTTCTGCAAAATCTGTAACATGGTCAATTTCATAATCTAATTGCAGCTCAGATATTGCTGTTTGGGCTGCCTTTTCTAATTCCATGCATTTTGTACAACCGGAGCCCAGTATTTTAATCCCTTGTTCTTGTTTTTTATTCTCTGCATTTTGCATTGCTTCTGATGTGCAATTTCCGCCGCCGCAGCATGCTTTTGTTTCTTTTTTCTTTCCAAATAATTTCATAATTCATTCGCTCCTTTTAGATAAATCGTGTACTGAAAATATTAAAAAGATAACCTACAATAATAATACCAAACGTACAAATGGAAATAAATACAGTCAATAGTTTTGGCTTTACCGCCTTTTTCAACATAATTAAAGACGGTAAACTTAAGGTTGTCACTGCCATCATAAAGGATAAGATGGTACCTAATTGTGCCCCTTTTGCAAGTAATGCCTCTGCAACCGGAATTGTTCCAAAAATATCAGCATACATAGGAATACCCACAAGAGTAGCCAAAATAACACCAAACGGGTTGTTGCTTCCCAAAATACTTTCTATCCATGTTTCAGGTATCCAGTTATGAATCACTGCGCCGATGCCAACACCTGCCAGAATGTATGGAAATACTTTTTTAAAGGTTCCCGCTACCTGTTCTTTTGCATATTGGGCTCTGTCCCTTCTGGTTAAAACAGGAGAACTAAGATCAACGCTGCCTGCATTTTTAACAAAATCTTCCACCTGCTTTTCCATGTGTAATTTTTCAATTAAAGTACCTCCAATCACTGCAATGAGCAGGCCAACAAGCACATAAGCAAAGGCAACCTTAGCCCCGAAAATACTCATTAACAATACAAGACTTCCCAGGTCAACCATAGGAGAAGAAATCAAAAAGGAAAATGTTACTCCCAGTGGTAATCCTGCGCTTGTAAATCCTATAAATAAGGGAATAGAAGAGCATGAGCAAAAGGGTGTCACTGTTCCAAGCAATGCAGACACGATATTTGCCCCAATGCCATGAAAACGCCCTAAAATTTTCTTACTTCGTTCCGGAGGAAAATAACTTTGAATATACGAAATCAAGAAAATCAGGAAACATAATAACACTGTGATTTTGATGACATCGTATAGAAAAAACTGAATACTTCCCCCTAAACGCTTGCTAATGTCCAGACCCAGCAGTGATAGTCCACTGCCAATTAAGCCATTCAACCATTTCATCCCTAATATCTGATCCTGGAAAAATAACCATATTGAATTGAATACTTCCAAAAAAATCCCTCCTTCATAGTATATATCAAATTTTTTTGATGTGAAAAGGTTATATAAAAGCCACCTTTCGATGACCTTTATTTACAGCAGCTTGATTGATCCTCCGTATTAGGTGTAGTTAATTCCAGCAAGCGCTTTGACGCATATTCACTTCCGCTTTTACTTAAGCTGTAATGTGTCCATTTGCCCTCTTGTCTTGCGGTAACAATACCGGAGTCGCAAAGAATCTTCATGTGATAAGATAAAGCCGATTGTCCTATGTTCATGTTTTCAATCAGAACACACGCACATTTTTCACCACTTTTTAAGTAGTCTAAAATCGTAAGCCTTTTGGTATCAGAAAGGGCTTTAAAGATTTTTGCGTCTTTTGAAAAATCCGTCATTATCATTACTCCTCACATCAAAATATTTTGATGTATATTATCATAAAGGATACCTGTAAGTTTGTCAAGTCAAATGTAAAAAAGAATGACATGGGACAGTACGAATGTTATAATGAATTCATGTTATAGGCTATGGAAGGCAATTCAAATGAATAGCAGTGCTTGTCACAGTTAAGAGGGCAAAAACATGTATACTATAATCAGAAAAAAAGAAAAGATAAATAATAAATACAAATATACCTTTCATGTGAGAGAAAATCCCAGACTAACCGGCTATACAAATTATCAGTCTACAACAGAGAGATTTGAATGGAGAGTTGTTGACGAGCATGTATGGGAGTGGAAGCAGGTAAACCGGAATTATAGAATCTTGGATTATATTCCTGTTGTAAATACAATAAAATCATTTATTTTAAAGCTGAACTATTGCATCTATAAAGACGGAGAAGAAATCGGAGAGGCATATTTTTACGGTTTAGGGAAAAATCAGGATGAAAGAGATTTTTTTGTAGCAAATGGTAAAACCTACTTTTGCTGTCAAGGGAATACTAATGTGATTCGCCCATGTAAAAAGTATGAATGGACGATTGAAGACAAGAGACATGAAGTTGTTGCCAGAATCAAAAAAGAGGCTGCAACTCCTGTTTATACCATTGAAAGGTTAAAGCCGGAAATGGAACTTGCATTGCTTCTGTTCCCGGTTATGCACATGGATATGGCAGTGTTTTCCCCGGAGGGCCAAACTCCTACATTGTAATATTTTTGTCTATCATGAAAGAAAGGATAAGGAGAAATGACAGAACAAACAAAAAATTTTTTATTATATGGGATAGAAGCGCATATTAAGCCAAAAGAGATTTATAAATTAGATGTCGCTATGCTGTTTTTTATATTCGGTCTTTTCTTTCTGGCTGAGGCCTCCCCTTCGCCGGTTTTTTCAAGAATTTTTCTGGTGCTTGTTTATCTTGGAATGGTTATTTTGAGTTTTTCCAAAACAGAGGTTACGGGAAAGAAGGTTTTCTGGGTCTATGGAATACAAAGCCTGGGATTTTCCCTTCTGTTTTGCTGGGCAGGGACAATCTTTATGCTGACAACTCTGGAAGAAAAATTCTATCCAGGTTATCTGGCTGCACTTGTTCTCCTTTACCTACTGGTTATCGCATTATATATTCTTCTCACCCTGACTCTGATAAAAAAAGATGTATACAATCCCTCCACCTCAAAAAAAATGGCAGGTGGCTGGTGTGTGACGGTTTTCGCAATACTTGGAATCAGTGCTGCCAAAATCTTGAGCGCCCAGGCTGGCTATACAGCCACCATAAGGTTTGCAGGTCTTGGCTTTTATTTTATTTCCCTGCTTTGTATCCTGGGGGCATTTAATCTGGTAAAATATTTTATGATTAAAAAATGGGAAAAGACAGATAACAATAAAAGAAAGGATATACGTGTATGAAAAAAGGCTTACTGTTCTTTATGGGAGTTGCTCTATTTGGTTTAACAGGATGTTCTGCCAGGTATTTCAATACGTGGTTTCATTCTGAGCAAGAAGAAGCAGATCAAATGTGTCAGAACATTATAGATGCGTATACACAACAGGATTCAGCAAAACTTAAAAATCTGTTTTCTGAAGAAAGCAGAGAAAATATTCCTGAATTAGATGCAGAAATTGTTTCTTTTCTTGACTATATAAAAGGCAATGTGAAAAGCTTTGAAGGAGATTGTGCATCCTCCCAAGAAAACGATTACGGTAAAAAGAAAACAGAATTAAACGGTATGTATCTCATATCTACAGATAAAGAACAATATTGTATGAACTTTTATATGTATAGCGAAGATGATGAAAACCCCAAAAATATTGGATTATACAAACTTGAAATTGCCACAGAAGAAGAGGTAAACAAGGAAGATTTTGTGTGGGATAATGCAGAGATGGGCATCTTTGTGGAAGAAGAGAAGATAGAAAAAACTTATAAGGAGCTTGCCGAAATTTTCACCAAATATGATATACAGGGAATAACCCCTCAGGTGATAGAAAAGCTGGAACAAGATTATGAAGAACTGCCACCAGGAATAATATTTGATAAAGCGGCAGCTTTCCTAACCGCATTGGGTCATGGAGACTATGACTATGAAAATATGACGTGGACACCTTATGAAAACGGTGTATATACTTTTGACGTGGAAATTTTCAATGTAGATAATATGTATACGGATTTTTTAACAGGGATTGCTTCTTTGGATAAGGAGGAGCTTGATTTTACAAACATACAGGAGGATACCAGCCAGGTAAATTGGGAGAAAGGAACAGGAAAGCGGACGGTTACTTTTGAATGGAAAAACAAACAGTTTACTTTGGAGGCAGAGGTTGTAGATGACTGGTTTGATTTAAATGTTGCCAACGAATTGAACAGAATTATCCAGAAATATGGAAATGGAAAGCAATTATTTTTTGCTGGAGACGGGTATCAGGAATGTATCGTCTTTTATCGTGATAAAGCATGGGCAGATGCCTTCCAGACAGAAACAGGTCTGGAGCTTGTGGAATTTAATTGATGAATAATTATATATTATGATGAGATGGGCTGTGCCTTAACGTATTAGCCCATCTTTTTTATTACCCTGATATAACACTGAAAATTTCTTGACACATCTGCACTTATCGTATATACTGTATACATCTTATAAGTACAGTATATACAGAAACAGGAGGAAACTATGTGGAAATTTTATTAAGTAACAGCAGTGATGAACCGATTTATGAACAAATCACCTCTCAAATCAAAGCTATGATTATGAAAGGGAGTTTAAAAAGCGGAGATACCTTACCATCCATGAGGAAACTGGCAAAGGAGCTCCATGTCAGTGTGATTACTGCTCAGCGGGCTTATGAAGAGCTACAAAGAGATGGGTTTATCGATACGGTAGCCGGGAAAGGAACCTTTGTGGCAGCTCAAAACCGGGAATTTATCCGGGAGGAAAATCTGAGAATCATTGAACAAACTCTGGAAAAGACAGTGAAACTTGCCAGGGAAAATGATTTAGCCCTGGAAGAATTAATTAAACTGGTGACACTTTTTTATGAAGAGTAAAATAACAACTAGAGGAGGAAGCTTTATGGAATTTATTATAGAACTGGACAATGTAACGAAACGTTACAAGGATTTTACTTTGGATCATATTAGTTTCCGTCTTCCCAGAGGAATGATTTATGGCATGATTGGAGAAAATGGTGCCGGAAAGTCTACCTGTATTCATGCAATTACAGATTTAATTTCCATTGATGAGGGAAACATCCGTCTTTTTGGCGAAAATTATCACCAGCATGCGGAAGAAATCAAGCAGAAGATGGGTGTTGTTCTGGACGGAGTAAATCAAAATCCTTATTTAAAGTGCAAAGATATGGACTGCATTATGAAAAAAATATACAAAAACTGGGATAGCCGAAAGTTTTTCCAATATCTGGAAACCTTTCAAATCAGTCAGGAGAAAAAGGTAAAAGACCTATCCAAAGGCATGCAGGTGAAATTAAATTTTGCTATAGCCCTTTCTTACAACCCGGAGCTGCTTATTTTAGATGAGGCAACCTCTGGTCTGGACCCTGTTATGAGAGAAGATATTCTGGAACTGCTCCAGGAATTCGTACTGGAAGAAAATCACAGTATCCTGATTTCTTCCCATATCACCAGTGACCTGGACAAAATCGCAGATTATATTCTTTTTCTTCATGAGGGAAAGGTTTTATTTGTAAAATCCAGGGAAGAAATTGAGCAGTATGGGATTTTGCACTGTGGTCAGGATTTCTTTGAAGCTCTTTCTCCAGAAGATTATGAGGCTTATATAAAAAATGAATTTTCTTACCGGCTTCTGGTTCCAAACCGCTACGAACTAAAAAAGCATTTTTCTGATTTGATCATAGACAAAGCCAGCATTGAAGATGTGATGCTGTTTCAGATTAAGGGGGTAAAATCAAAATGAGAGGACTTATTTGCAGAGATTTACTTATTTGTTACCGCAGGACATCAAAAAGTAATTATGTGACGGATATTCTGTTTTTTCTGTTCTTTCTCTTAGTTCTGAGAAATCGATATAGCTGTATTACTTATCTTTTATGTGTCATGCCTTTAAATATGAGTGGTATGCCAATGATACTAAAGGAAATGGATGTAAATCAAAAGGGGCTGTGGATTGCCAGTTTATATCCGGTTTCTTCTAAAAACCTGGTGCTGTCCCGATATATGGCTGTTTTCATCCAGCAACTGCATTATGTGGCAATGATGCTGCTGTATATTCTTTTGCACGCCATGCTATATCAGGATTATTCTATTGGCGGATATTTGCAGATGTTCTTCCTTGCCTGGATCATGGGAATTTTGTTTGCATCTTTAAACCTGATTACCTGTTTTACTGCCAGTTTAAATGTAGCGGCTACACTTTATGCAGGAATGGTTGTTCTGGTAGTAATTGCTTATTTATTGTGCAGTATCCTGTTTGACATCGATTTCACCTTCCTGTTCCAAATGAACACCGTCTTTCTTCTTGGCGGCGCAGGACTAGCGGTAGCACTGATTGTGGCAGTCACCTATCTGATTTCCCTCCACTTCTTCCTGAGACAGCGGGCAAAAATCTAGGTGGAATGTATCTCTATAGCCTAAAAGAGATTACATAAATAAGTATGAAAAATATGAGTGTCATTTCAGTCAGTCTGAACTGGAATGGCACTCATATTTTGACATGCAACAACTCTTTTAATTGCTTTGCATTCTTTTAATGACCTTCAAACGGGTAAATTCTTCCCTTTCTTTTTCCTCCAGCGCATTGGAAATACTCTTTGTCAGCGCTTCATACTTTGGAATGGTAATGTTTTTTAATGCATTGGCGCGTTTCTGTGTCTTTTTGATATTCACTGCCAGACGATAGGCTGAGTTTTCCACCATGGACAGGCGGATGGTCAGTTCCTTCACTTTTTCAAAGGCTGCTCTTGCCTCATCCAGAGATGCCTTTGTTCCATAGTAGGCATAGGTGGGCTCTCCGGAAGAAGGCTGGGAGCGAACCAGAGGAATCTCAGTTCCCATAACGCTCCTGGTCTTGATTTAAATGGA
>CATWQE010000063.1 GCA_958352855.1 uncultured Bacillota bacterium | reverse complement strand
AAATACTTGAAAGTATAGTGTTTATGCGGATAATCGAAAATTAGATATAAAATTTGATTTAAAATTCTTTATTATTCCACCAAAACCCTGCAAATCCCTATTTTCGCCTCCTGTTCCCCCTTATTTTCAACCTCTGTTTTTTCTTCCCATGCTTTACAAATCAGCATTTCCTGTTTCTTCACCTGTTTATCCCCTAAGGTAATTTCCCCTTCAACCACGTAAATAGCCAGCAGATTTTCTTTTCCCTTTGGTTCCAGAATAATCTCTTCTCCCGATTTTAGCTGCGCGGTTATCATTTCCCCCTCTGCCCCATTTTTCAGCATGAGATTAAAGTCTGTCACTTTTCCAAAGCTTACCGTAGGAACACCCCCGTCAAAGGAATCCACCTGGAAAGGTTCCAGAGAAACTTTCTGATTTTCTCCATGAATCATATCTAAATGTCCGCTAAAAATAGATAAATAGCGCTTTACTCCCGGCAGGCTTGTAAAATCGGAACGCTCTGCTTCAACGGTAGCACTGCTGATTCTGCACTGAAAATTTCCTTCTTTATAATCTGATGATTCCGGATAAATGTATAATTCTGTTGTACTTCCTCCCGACCACAAAGATGTTTTGCACGCTTCTTTTTTCTTAATAACATATGTTTCGCTCATTTTCCTTTTCCTCCGGCTTTTCATTATTTTTTACTTCCCTGTAATAGATATTTTTTATTTCATAGTAGCAAAAATATACAATTCCGTCCAGCCTATCTTCGCGTAT
Source organism: uncultured Bacillota bacterium (assembly GCA_958352855.1). Classification (GTDB taxonomy): domain Bacteria; phylum Bacillota; class Clostridia; order Lachnospirales; family Lachnospiraceae; genus Blautia. The sequence continues at coordinate 14,285 of CATWQE010000063.1, read as the reverse complement.
ATATTTTTTCTTCTGTGAATTTGCATTATAAGCAGCTTATATGATAAAATTACTCTATATATTTTCCACAAGAAAGGAGTCCCTATGAATTCTCAATCTTATTATCTGGAAGAAGGTTTTCCTTTTCATTACCGGAAGCTTGAAAAATTAAAAGCCTTTCTGGCAAAAAATGATCTGACTTATGACCAGCAGATTCAATATTCTGTGCTTTTATGTAATGATGAAGGAGGAATTGTTGGCTGCGGTTCCAGACACGAAAATATTTTAAAATGTATTGCCATAGATAAAACTCTCCAGGGCGAAGGTCTGCTGCAGCGTATTATGACCCAGCTCATTACCAATGCATTTGACCAGGGAATGTCTCATTTATTTTTGTTTACGAAACCACAATATAACGAAATTTTCTCAGATATGGGCTTTTATTCCATTGCAGAAACAAAGGATATGCTGCTTATGGAAAACCGCCGAAATGGTATTCAGCAATATCTGGCAAAGGAAGCAGCGCCATTTAAAGGTCTTTCGGACACCATGGTTGGCGCAATTGTTATGAATGCCAATCCCTTTACCAACGGACACCGGTATCTGGTGGAAACAGCCGCCAGACAGTGTAACCGGCTTCATGTATTTGTATTGTCTGCGGATGCCTCAGAATTCCCTCCAGATGTGCGCCTGGAATTAGTAAAAAGAGGATGCAGTGATTTTCCCAACGTTTTCATCCATGGAAGCTCAGATTACCTGATTTCCCACGCTACCTTCCCTGATTATTTTCTAAAGGATAAAGCCTCTGGTTCTGAAAAGGCTGTGGAACTGGATTTGAAAATCTTTGGAAACTATTATCAAAAAGCCTTTGGCATTACCCATCGTTTTGTGGGGGAAGAGCCTTTCTCTAAAATCACTGCCTTATATAATCAGGAAATGAAAAAAATTCTGCCTCACTATGGCATACAGGTGGTTGAACTGCCAAGGCACTGTCTGAATGACACCATAATCAGCGCTACTTTTGTGCGGAAAAAGTTTCTGGAAGGAGATTTACAGGGGCTTAAAACTTTTGTCCCCTCTGCCACCTATGAATATCTCCTTTCTAAAAAAGGCCAGAGGCTTCGGAACAAACTTTTAGAAAAAGGAGAGACTTTGTAATGCATGCATGTTGGACACAGGGACCTTCCATAGGCCTTTCTGAAATATTAGATGCCCGGGAACAGCGGGTTAAAATCCAACAGGAGCTTTTAAAAGAGCATCCGGCCTGTGTGGTAAGCTTTACCCTGAATATTGCCGGTCCGGTGAAGGTTACTCCTTTTACCAAATGGCTCTATGCTCTTGGCATCCGTCTGATTCAACAGGGAATTTCAGAACAAAATGGGGAGATTCTGAAAAAAACAGAGGAAAAAAAAGATACTGGATGGGAAGGCTTTTTTGCTCTTTCTCTTGAGCCAAAAGCTATCAAAGCTTATCTTATCCGCCAGGAAGAAAGGCATCCTCTTGGAAGGCTTTTTGATTTTGATGTACTCTGCCCAAACGGTACCAAGGTTTCCAGACAGGAACTAGGCTTTCCAGAACGCACCTGCCTGCTTTGCAAAAATCCTGCTTTTTTATGTGGGCGTTCCAGAACCCACAGCGCCCTGGAATTGCAGCAAAAGACCTTAGAAATGATAAATACCTTTTATCAGTCCCGCATGTCGGTTCATATTGGAAGCCTGATGCAAAAGGCCTTGCTTTATGAGGTAAACACAAGTTTGAAGCCAGGACTTGTAGACCGTATTCACAATGGTTCACATCAGGATATGTGCATCCATACCTTTGTTACCAGCGCCTATGCCCTGACGCCTTATTTTATAAACTGCGCCCTGGCAGGACTGTCCTTTGACGGTTCTTTTGAGGAACTTCCTGCTTTATTTCAGCAATTACGTGTTCTTGGACAGCAGGCAGAAATCACCATGCTGGATGCTACCAAAGGGATTAACACGCACAAAGGCATTATTTTTTCCGGTGGGATTTTCTGTGCTGCTGTGGGCTATGCAAACTCTGCGTTTCAGGCAGAGTTAAAATCCCCTGCTCTGCCAAAAATATTGTCCTCTATCTGCCAGTCCATGGTTTCCAGAATTTTAGAAGATTATAAGCATATTACTCCTGATACTGCCAGAACCCATGGCGAAAAACTCTATGCCCGTTATGGCATTACCGGCATCCGCGGTGAGGCGCATGAAGGTTTTCCTCATGTACTGTTTTCTGGATATCCAGGATTTCAAAGAGCATACAAAGCCACCGGCTCTCTTACAAAAGCAGGGCTTACTACACTTTTGTATTACATGGGAAATACAGAAGACACCAACCTTATCATTCGCTCTGATTACGAAACTGCAAACAGGATTCAAAAATCCCTCTCTGCATTTCTAAATCACAGTGATTATGAAGAACAGCTAAGCATTCTCCCTGCTCTGGACAATTATTTTGTTTCGCAAAACATCAGTCCCGGCGGCAGCGCAGATATGCTGGCTCTTACCTATTTTCTTTATTTTTTGTCTCAAAAGGACTGTTGGTTTGAAAGTTGAAAGTTTGAAAGTTGAGGTTTTGAAAGTTGAAAGCAAGAAATGTTAAATTTTATTTGACAAAACACACAGCTACTGGTATAATGCCCCATTACTACAGAAAAACACAACAGGAAGGATGGTTTTATGACATTTTATCAGGAATTACAATTAAATCAGGTTGGTTCCAAAGCAGTTATACGGAGTGCCAAAACCAGGAAAGAAAAGCTGGGGCACACCTGTATTTATTTTATTAAAATCGCAATCACCATGATTTTCTGCATGGGATTTGTTATGGGCTTCAGCGCAATATTTGGTGATGACAACAGTATTGCCGGCGTTGTACTTCTCTTGTTTCTTATGGTCTTTAAAAACGCTGATTTTGGAATTGGTATGAAGGATTCCTTAGGTGTTATGGGAATTATTTTTGCAGTCTTAATTGTGATGCCAAGGCTTGCAAACTCCTTTGGCCCTCTTACAGGAATGGCAATCAATATGGGATGTATTTTCCTTCTTGCCTTTTTAAGCTGTCATAACCTTCTCATGTTCAACCAGTCTACCGTTGTTTTGGGCTATCTTCTGCTCTACGGATATGATGCCTCCGGAAAAACCTTTGCCCTTCGCAGTGTTGGACTTCTTCTTGGGGCAGCAGCTACTATGCTTGTATTTTACAGAGGTCACAAAAATCGTACTTACAAACGCAATATAAAAGATCTTTTTTCCGAATTTGATATTCATTCTTCCAGAACCCAGTGGCAGGTTGCTTTAGCCTTAGGAGTTTCCTCTATTATGTGCGTAGTGGAACTTCTAAATCTGCCTCGTTCCATGTGGGCTGGAATTGCAGCTATGTCTGTTATGCTGCCTTTTGAAAAAGATTCAAAAGTCCGTACCAAAGGAAGAATTCCTGGAAATGTAATTGGAGGCATTGTATTCTTAATCCTGTACATTGTTCTTCCTCCCTCTTTTCTCTCTTACGCGGGAATCATTGGGGGAATCGGAGTTGGATTATCCGCAACCTATGGATGGCAGTCCTTGTTTAATTCCTTTGGCGCCATGGCAGTGGCAACCAGCCTCATCGGACTGGAAGGTGCTATTTTCTTCCGTATTTTCCATAACATCTGCGGAAGCCTGTACGGACAGGCATTTTACAAATTTTTCAGCAAATCATTGCGGCGGTTTTCCCAGGAAGGTGATGGGCTGACTGCAGCGTAGAGAAAAGGGGCCGTCGGGAAATAGCTAGTTCCCGACAGCCCCTTTTTTACACTTTTCTCTTCATTTCTATTACATCTTTCCTCTCTCCAACTGCTCCATCAAAACTTCCATTCTCTCCTTCAGCTCTGTTACTTCCTTCTTTAGCCGCTCATTTTCCTGTGTCTTCCTTTCCAGTTCTTTCTCCTGCTCTTCTATCATATACTGCACTGTATTTTTATCTAATTCTCTCAACTCTTTAGAAAACATCTCCATCACTCCCTCCACATTTAAGCACATGTCATAAATATCCTGATACATGGCTTTAAACTGTGGATATTTCTCCATAAGCTCTGTCATCCTTTCCGGCTCATCACAACTGATAAAGGTAAGCCATGCATCTAATTCATTTTTTATACCTTTATTGTGTACAACCTCTTTAAAAATGTCAAGAGCAATTAAAACATATTCCTGTAAGGTCTCTAATTTCAATCCACTGTCAAACACATGCCTGGAATGATGTACATAAAAATCCTGATACTTGTGAAATTCTTCTGTACTCTTTTCAAACAAAACAATTGTATATACCTTCTTCATATCCCGGTAAGTAAATTTCTTTTTCTTTGCCTTAACCCGCTTATATTGTCGCAAAAGCAAATCTGCTGAATAACAGGCAACTCTCTGACCGGGAAAATTATAACCGATTTTTTGAACCTCTATATTAGCCAGCACACCATCTTCAAATTCAACCACTATATCTGTAATGAGCAATGTACTTTCATCTGCAAGACGCACTGAATCATTAGGAAGTACCTGTTTAATTTTTACTTCTGTTCCAAGAATCAGCCCCAGAAAAGCTTCCAGCCTCTCTGGATGCAGTTCCGGGCTGAAAATTTCCTTGAAAAAGCTGTCATATAATATTTTTACACCCCTGACTCCACAGCAAAAATCCAAAAACTCCTCTTGCCTTTCTTCACTCCAGGATTCAAAAATCTCCTGAAGCTCCTGTCTTTCTTCAATATAGGTTAAAATTTCCTTCCTGGTTCGAATCATAGGAAAATACTCCTTTAATTTGTTTGTCATAGGCAGACTCCTCCTGTTGTTCTTATAAAATAAATTGGGTAAGTGCTTCAGAAACAGAAGCATAGAAATGAGTGAGAACCGTTGTTGTAAACAGCCTCAAAACGGATTTTTGATATATATTAACTATAACAGCTTTTCTTCTGTATTGCAAGAAAAAAATGAGACACATCCTATCATTCTCCACGACTGAATGCTGTCTCATTTTTTTCATTGCTGCTAAGTAGCCTCTTTTTTACTTTTCTACTGAAATATCTTTATTTAAAATATTCCACACCAGATTCAAATATCTGAATATCCTGTTCCCCGTAAATATTCATGGCAACGCCATCGCCGCGTCTCTCAGAGTGTGCCATCTTTCCAAGTACACGTCCATCCGGGCTTGTGATACCTTCGATTGCACAGTAGGAACCATTGACATTCCATTCTTCATCCATGGTAATATTTCCGTTAATATCGCAGTACTGTGTTGCAACCTGTCCGTTTTCAAACAGCTTCTTCAGCCATTCTTCATTAGCAACAAATCTTCCTTCTCCATGGGAAGCCGGGTTTGTATAAACCTTTCCAAGCTCTGCTTTCTGCAGCCATGGGGATTTATTGGTCACTACCTTTGTATAAACCATCTTGGAAATATGACGTCCAATGGTGTTAAAGGTCAGGGTTGGTGACTGTTCTGTCTGTCCTACGATTTCTCCATATGGTACCAGTCCCAGTTTAATCAATGCCTGGAAACCATTACAGATACCCAGCGCCAAACCGTCTCTCTCGTTTAACAGACGCATAACAGCTTCTTTAATCTTTGCATTCTGGAATGCAGTTGCAAAGAATTTTGCAGAACCATCTGGTTCGTCACCTGCTGAGAAACCGCCTGGGAACATAATCATCTGCGCCTGATCAATTGCTTTTTCAAAGGTTTCTACTGAATCACGAATATCTGCTGCATCCAGGTTCTTGAATACTTTTGTAATAACTTTCGCACCGGCACGTTCAAATGCTTTTGTACTGTCATATTCACAGTTTGTTCCAGGGAATACAGGAATAAATACAGTAGGCTGTGCAATCTTATGAGAACAGATATGGATATCTTTGGTATCATATACGCCTTTATCCATGCTCTTTGTTGCATCGTCTGTCTCAGAACCAGAGCGTGTCTTAAATACTTTCTCAAGAGGAGCTTTCCAGGTTTCCAGAGCCTCTGCCATGGAAATTGTCATATCCTTGTATTTCAGGACAGCTTCTTCTAACACTTCACCGATTTCTGTATAGGTAATGGCAAGTTCTCCCACTTTGCCAGCTTTTACTTCGCAGATAATATCCCCAAATCCTGCTGTAAACAAATCTCTCTCATCTACATTATGCTCAATCTTCACACCTCGCTGGTTACCAAATGCCATCTTGGAAACTGCTGCTGCAATACCCTGGCGGTCTAATGCATAAGCAGAAATCACTCTGCCTGCCTGAATATCTTCATGCAGCTTTGCATACTGTTCTTTTAATGCTTCAAAATCAGGTAAATCGTACTCTGCTTTTGGTGTACGAAGCCATACTAATTTGCTTCCTGCTTTTTTCAGTTCAGGGGTAATGACATCCTTCTGTTTTGCCACATCCACTGCAAAAGATACCAGTGTAGGAGGTACGTCAATTTCATTGAAAGTACCGGACATGGAATCTTTACCGCCGATAGATGGAAGTCCGAAACCAAGCTGTGCTGCGTATGCACCAAGAAGTGCTGCGAACGGCTGGCTCCAGCGGCTTGGATCTTCTGTCATTCTTCTGAAGTATTCCTGGAAGGTGAAACGAATCTTGCTGTAATCACCGCCAGTTGCCACGATTCTTGCCACTGATTCTGTCACTGCATAAACAGCTCCATGGTATGGGCTCCAGCTTGACAGATATGGGTCAAAACCATAGCTCATCATGGTAACTGTCTCTGTTTTTCTGTTTAATACAGGAACTTTTGCCACCATGGTCTGTGTTTCTGTCATCTGATATTTACCGCCATATGGCATAAATACGCTGCCTGCGCCAATAGAACCGTCAAACATTTCTACCAGACCTTTTTGAGAACAGGTATTTAAATCACCTAATGTTCTTAACCAGCGTTCTTTTACATCACAGACTTTTGCACGATCCAGAACATTTCCTTCTTTGTTTGGAATGTCAACAAATACATCTGTTTCCTGATGAGCACCGTTGGTATCCAGGAATGCTCTTGATAAATCTACAATAGTTTTTCCTCTCCAGTTCATCACCAGTCTTGGAGACTCTGTAACAACAGCAACCGGAATGGCTTCCAGGTTTTCTTCTTTTGCATAGCCTAAGAAGGTATCCACATCTTTAGGATCAATGACAACTGCCATACGCTCCTGAGATTCGGAAATCGCGATTTCTGTTCCGTCAAGACCTGCGTATTTCTTTGGAACCTTGTCCAAATCAATTTTCAGACCTGCTGCCAACTCACCAATAGCAACGGAAACACCGCCTGCACCAAAGTCATTACATTTCTTAATAATGCAGCTTACTTCTTCTCTTCTGAACAGTCTCTGAATCTTTCTCTCTGTAGGCGCATTTCCCTTCTGTACTTCTGCACCACAGGTTTCAATGGATTCCTCTGTATGAACCTTGGAAGAACCGGTAGCGCCGCCGCAGCCGTCACGTCCGGTACGTCCGCCTAATAAAATAATAATATCACCTGGATCAGAATTTTCTCTGATTACCGCTCTTCTTGGAGCAGCGCCTAAAACAGCGCCGATTTCCATACGCTTTGCCACATAGTTTGGATGATAAATTTCTTTTACATATCCGGTTGCCAGACCAATCTGGTTACCATAGGAGGAATATCCATGAGCAGCACCACGCACTAATTTTTTCTGTGGCAGTTTACCTTTCATGGTTTCCTGTACAGAAACAGTTGGGTCAGCAGCTCCGGTTACGCGCATAGCCTGATATACATAGGTACGTCCGGAAAGCGGGTCACGAATAGCTCCCCCAAGACAGGTAGCAGCACCACCGAAAGGTTCGATTTCTGTGGGATGGTTGTGAGTTTCATTCTTAAAGTTAATAAGCCACTCTTCTTCTTTTCCATCCACATCCACAGGAACAACGATAGAGCATGCATTGATTTCATCAGACTCTTCCTGATCCTGAAGTTTGCCCTCTGCTTTTAATTTCTTCATAGCCATGAGAGCTAAGTCCATAAGACATACAAATTTATCGTCTCTGTCTTTATAAATCACCTGACGGTCTGCCAGATATTTCTCATAGGTTTTTACGATTGGTTCTTTGTAATCTCCCTCTCCGAAAGTAACGTTTTTCAGTTCTGTGGAGAAGGTGGTATGACGGCAATGGTCAGACCAGTAAGTATCCAGAACCCTGATTTCTGTCATGGAAGGGTCACGTTTTTCTTCGTTTTTGTAGTAATTCTGAATATGAAGAAAATCCTTAAAGGTCATAGCCAGATTCAAAGAAGTATACAGATCTTTCAGTTCAGCTTCCGCCATATCTGCAAAGCCTTCAAAAATCTTTACATCTTCCGGTTCTTCAAAATTAGTCACCAGGGTTTCTGGCTTCGCTGTTTCTGCTTCTCTGGAATCTACCGGGTTAATACAATGAGCCTTAATGGCTTCCAGCTCTTCCTCTGACACATTTCCTTCAATGACATAAGTGGTTGCAGAACGGATAATCGGGTTCTCATCCTCTTTTAAGAACTGCACACACTGCACTGCTGAATCTGCTCTCTGGTCAAACTGTCCCGGAAGATATTCTACAGAAAACACTTTGGAATTTTCCTTTTTATCAAAAGTTTCTTTAAATAAAACATCTACAGGTGGCTCAGAAAATACACAGTTACATGCTTTTTCAAAAATCTCATCTGAGATATTTTCCACATCATAACGAATTAATACACGTACAGCTTCTACATCCTGAATTCCTAAATAACTCTCAATTTCATGCTTTAATTCCTTTGCCTGTACTGCAAAGTCTGGTTTCTTTTCAACATAGACACGTCTTACACTGCTCATGCTGACATTCTCCTTTCTGCCCTTTTCGGCATTGGCATTTTCTTTTTACCAGTTGTAAAAACAGTTTAGCACATGTTTCCTTATAAGTAAAATTAATATGACTAATATTTTATATAAGTTTCTCTAATAGAAAAACCTCTCGTATTTTTACATTTTCAAAGTATATTAAGGCCTGTTACTCCAGTTCTTCTTTTATTTCCTCATAAACCGCCAGATTATACCCATTAAAATTCACCGTTTGGTTCTCTTCTTCTTTCGTCATAGATACAGTCACAAGATGTCCATTCCTGGAAAACTCCTCCCACTGACTCTCATCCAGATTTGGTACATAATATGGCCAGTTTTCCCGGAAAAATGCGGTATCTTTTTCCCCAATGGCATTTTCAATAGTTTCATTTCCCCACAGTTTCAGAGTATCCGATTCTTCATACTCACTGACAGACAGCGTATCCTCTCCAAGCGCATTGTAAAAAGAAAACTCCTGCATGTCAGAAAGTTTATACTTTCCATATTGCTTCTCCAGTTCCTTTTGCACCTTTTCCATATCTGCATCCTTTGGATACATTACCGTCACAGCGCAGAGAAGTTCATCACCATCCAGCTCCTCTTCTTCAAACTGGCTGATATCCTTATCCTCTCCCAGTTCTAGATTCAGAAATCCAAACAAAACAGTTTCTGCTTTTTCTCCAAATACTTCCTGATTCTTCAGGGAAATCACAATGGAACGACCACTTTCTTCATAATAATCTGCCTCTTCCTTTGTGATTCCATAAGCCTTTAGCACGTCTTCTGCCGACATGTCCCACTCTGTCTTTGGAAATTCCAGATTCTGTGTTTCTTCCGGCATTTTGCAGGAGCTTAATAACAATACGCCTCCCAGCATCAAAACCAGTTTTTTCTTCATGCAAATCCCTCCTCACATGAAAACCAATGGCAAAAGCCACACTGCATTTACTTATACTTTATTTTACTATACGGGTATGGGATTTGCAATGAAATCCCCTATACAAACCAGAGAAAAACCATTTCCCCCTTTGCTTTTATCTCCACCTGATAGTCTGTATTTCTGTGAAGTTCTTCCAACTCTATGCTCTCTCCCGGAAGAATTTCTTCACTTTCCAAAATCATGTTTCCCTCTCTATCCATGATTCTTATCGCAATGCCTGAACTGCTGTCAGCATGAACCACCATCTCTTTTTTATAAAACACACTGTCAAAATTTAAGTAACCGTCTTCTCCCACTGAAATTTTCTCCCACTCTCCAACGGTATCTATATCTCTAAGCGATACCTCAAAAGATGGAGAAAAATATTCATGCACAGCCCCAACATTTTCGTAAACCAGATATCCGCTTACAAATACCATGGCTGCAAGAAAGACTGCCACAACCCCTGTCAGGATTCGCTTTCTTTTTATCTGACTTTTCAATTCTTTTAACATTTTCTTATTTTCCTCCTGAAGCTTCACAGTTGATGGCACCTTCCATTCCTGCTCCATAATTTCATATTCTTTTCTGCAGTTCTCACAGCCTTCAAGATGGTTCTTCATCACTTCTGTGGTTTCTTCGCTTAACACTCCGTCCATATACAATGGCATTAAATCTTTGGCAATACTACAACTGATTTTTTCCATTTTCCACATCCTCCATATACTCTATAATCTGTTTCCTGGCGCGATAAAAGGTAACTCTGGCCCAGTTTGGTGTTTTCCCAAATAGCAGGGAGATTTTTTCAAAAGAAAGCTCCCCAAATACCCGCAGAGTAAACACTTCTTTATAGGGTTCTTTCATTCTGTGCAAAAACCGGTGAATCAGAAATATTGTTTCTTCATCCAGGATTTTTTCTGTAATTTCATCCCTTCCCTGCTGTACCGGTTCTTGAAATTCTTCCTTTACATAAATTTTTTCACGTTTACAATACGTGTAATAGGTATTTCTGGCAATGGCAAACAACCAGGCGCGAATATCCTTTTTTCCATCAAAACGTTCTATAGATTTCAGCGCTTTTGTAAAAGTCTCCTGTGTTATTTCTTCTGCAACTTCTTCACTGGCTGAAATACTTCTGAGAAACAAATATACATCCTTGAAATACCATTCATAGATTTTATCAAATTCCACCCTCCGACCCTCCTTTCACTCTATTAACTAATAACTCTCCGAAACATTACATATTTTTCATTTATTTTTCTATTATATTTGAATTCCATTTTAAAGTCTGATACTATAAATCCGATTATTTTTACAAAAAGGAGGGCTCTCTATGCTGCTTAGTATTGCTTTAATCTTATTACTTGGAATGTTTATGGGATGGCTGTGTAAAAAAATCCATCTGCCAGGTCTTGCCGGAATGCTTCTAACAGGTATCCTTCTTGGACCTTATGCTTTGAATCTGATTGATTCCTCTCTTTTAAATATTTCTTCGGATTTAAGAAGAATTGCCCTGATTATTATTCTGGCAAGAGCCGGACTTTCCCTGGATTTAAAAGATTTGAAAAAAGTAGGCCGGCCTGCTGTTCTTATGTGCTTTGTTCCCGCCTGTCTGGAAATGCTGGGAATGATTCTGCTGGCGCCTGCCCTGCTTGATATTTCTGTTTTAGATGCTGCCATTATGGGCGCTGTGGTAGCTGCAGTCTCCCCTGCTGTAGTAGTACCGAAAATGCTGAAGCTTATGGAGGAAGGGTATGGGGTATCTCACAGCATTCCCCAGTTAATTCTTGCCGGTGCTTCAGTGGATGATGTTTTTGTCATTGTTGTATTTACTGCTTTCACCGGACTGGCACAGGGCAATCGTGTATCTGTAAAAAGTTTTGTCAACATTCCCATTTCCATTATTTTGGGAATTCTGGGCGGCTTTTTGACTGGCTGGATTCTGGCAAAATATTTTGAAAAGATGCACCTGAGAGATACTGTAAAGGTTATGATTTTTCTCTGTATCTCTTTTCTTCTGGTAACCTTTGAGGATACTTTTTCCTCCATTATTCCTTTTGCCTCCCTCATTGCAGTAATGGCAATGGGTATCTCTCTGCAAAAGAACAGACAGGTAGTTGCCAGCCGCTTATCCGCAAAATTTAATAAGCTGTGGGTTGCAGCAGAAATCCTGCTCTTTGTGTTAGTCGGGGCAACTGTTGATATTCAGTATGCAGCCTCCGCAGGACTGCTCTGTGTACTTTTGATTCTTGGCGTACTTCTTTTCCGTATGCTTGGCGTCTGCCTCTGCCTTCTTAAAACTCCCCTTACCTGGAAGGAACGGGTTTTCTGCATGCTTGCCTATACCCCAAAGGCTACTGTACAGGCGGCGATTGGCGGCGTTCCTCTTGCCATGGGGCTTCCCTGTGGAAATATGGTTTTAACCGTAGCAGTAGTGGCAATTTTGGTGGCCGCGCCTCTTGGCGCATTTTTCATAGACGCCACCTATAAAAAATTATTGAACTAAAACAAAATCAGGAGTATGGATATTTCATCACTTTTTGTGTTCTGTATCCATACTCCTGTTTTGTCTTTCTTTTATTTTACAATGCTGGTATCTGTTTTTTCTTATTTGCCAGATACTGCTTCACGCCTTCCACATCAGAATATGCAAAATGACGGAGTTCATCTTCTGTAAGCTGTCCCAATTCCTCTAAATCATAACTGCCTGTCACATAGCAGCTTGGTTTCAGCATTTCCTCTGTAAATCCCAGCTCTTCCATCTGCTCCCTGGAAATATACTGGCTTACTTCAATTTTATTGCATGCTTTGCAGTGATAAACTGAAAAAAGTTCTTTGCTCATAATTCCTTTGCTCCTTTTGTATAACCATTTTCTATTTTGTATTTTAATACAAAATCAATGATTTGTATAGACCGGAAGCAGCTCCAAAAGCGACACCACAACAAACGCCACCGCAAGCAGCAGCCCCAGCCTCACCAATATCTTTTCCCAAAAAGGACTAATCCTCTGTTTGCGCCATTGGTAAGGCAGTAAGAAGGTAATCAGCACGCAAATACAGAAAATCCCAATATCCACCCACAGAACACTTTTTCCTGTAAAACAGGTATAACCATAAAACAGCAGCGGCATAGCCAGAAGTCCTACAAAAAGTCCCAAAAAATTCTTCCCTAAAAGTTCTGGTATAGTATTTCCCAGGATTCTCTGTTCCATGAGGAAAAATATAAAGGCAGGAAAAAACAATAATTTCAAATGTTCCCAAACCGTTTCATTAATCGGAGAAAAAAGTCCAATCAATAGATTTTCGTGAGACCATTCATAAAAGAAATGACTCAAAGTTCCAAGTACAAGCGTCCATACAATTCCTATCCACGTTATTCTCCTATATTTTCTATTCATAAAACCCATACCTCTTTTTTCAAATAGTATATGTTCTCCAAAGACTTTTTATCGACATGGCTTGCCAAAAATCAAAAAAGCCTTCATAATGAATAAAAATACTTACAGGAGGATTATTTAACATGAAATTAGGATTTATTGGATGCGGCAATATGGCATCAGCCATTATAGGGGGCATCCTAAAAAACAATCTTGTACAGACAGATAACATCCTTGCCTCTGTAAAATCAGAAGCTTCGGCAAAGCGGGTAAGAGAAACCCTTGGAATTTCCTGCTCCACAGACAATCTGGCAGTGGCAAAGTCTGCCGACTATGTGTTTTTGGCTGTAAAACCCCAGTTCTGCGCCCAGGTTGCTACTGAAATAAAAGAAAGTTTAACCCCAAATCAGGTGCTGGTTTCCGTCATTGCCGGAAAAAATTTATCCTGGTTAAAAGAACACCTGGGAGAAGACAAAAAAATTATCCGTACCATGCCAAACACTCCGGCTCTGGTAGGGGAAGGCATCACCGGAGTCTGCCCGGATGCTCTGGTTGCCCAGGAAGAGCTTCAACAGGTATTAGCACTGCTGCGCTGCTGCGGACGGGCTGACGTGGTAACTGAGCCGATTCTGGATCTTGTAGGCGCTGTAAGCGGCAGTTCCCCTGCTTTTGTTTTTATGTTCATTGAAGCGCTGGCAGATGGCGCTGTAGCTGAAGGAATGCCCAGAAAACAGGCTTATGAGTTTGCCGCACAGGCAGTTCTTGGCAGTGCAAAAATGGTTTTGGAAACCCAAAAACATCCAGGAGAATTAAAGGACATGGTCTGCTCCCCTGGGGGAACTACCATTGAGGGCGTGAACACGCTGGAAAAAGAAGGTATGCGAAGCGCTGTCATGGATGCTGTACGGGCTTGCATTGCAAAGACGAAAAAATTATAATTTCTTCGGCGCTGTCTCATATCTTTCATACAGCAGATATGCAAAAAGACCGATACCCTGTGTATCGGCCTTTTTAATAGCGAGAGGGGGATTCGAACCCTCGACACTACGGGTATGAACCGTATGCTCTAGCCAACTGAGCTATCTCGCCATACTTTCTGTTTTTTTGCAAAAGGAATGGGACCTATAGGGCTCGAACCTATGACCCTCTGCTTGTAAGGCAGATGCTC
>CATWQE010000062.1 GCA_958352855.1 uncultured Bacillota bacterium | reverse complement strand
CCATCTCGCGGTCTGTTTTGATATTGTGAATGGTCTCCTGGAACTGTTTCACCAGCTCATCCTGGAAATCCATTTCACTTTCCTCTAAATCAGCCGTCACAAATTTCAGGAATCTGACAAGCTCTTGCGGTACGTCTTCTTCATTTTCTCCTCTGGTACTCAGAAAAAGTGTACAGCTTCCATCCTCTAACTTCACCTTTTTATTTTCTTTACATTCATTTCCAAATGTATAACAGTACAAGCGTTCTCCAAAAGGATCAAAATCACAGACAAAAATCACAACTGTATCTGGCATGGTTTCATAATCCTCTCCACTTGCAAGCGCCTCCATAACCATCTGGCTGTGATAATACCGGCTTCGTTTTCCAAGAGCTGTCTTTTTCTTCACCTGCATTTCCACATTGTAATGTGTATGATTTTCGTCTTTTGCGTAGATATCCAGGCGGACACCTTTGTATTCCGGATGGTAGACAATGCTTTTCTCCTTGCTTACCACTACCTGTGCAATGGAAAAGCCAAGCACCATTTCAAGAAATCCTTTACAATTTTCTTCTACACTCATCACTGCGCCAAAAAGAAAGTTATCTTTGATTGTCAAATCCTGTAATGTTTTTCGTTTTCTCATATTTCCTCCAGTTCTACAGAGGAATCCCATGTATGAATTATAGCACAGGCTTATGAAAAAGACTATACCTTTGACAGAAACATGGAAGCTAAAAAAAGAAAGATTTCTTGCTTCTCCTTGCAGAAATGCTTATAATGGAGAAAAACAACAAAAAGGAGATTTTGAACATGGAAAAAATCGCAAGCTTTACTATTGACCATATAAAATTAAAGCCAGGAGTTTATGTATCCAGAAAAGATACCGTAGGCGACCAGGTTATTACCACCTTTGACCTTCGAATGACCTCCCCAAATGATGAGCCTGTTATGAACACCGCGGAAGTTCACACCATAGAACATCTGGGCGCTACTTTTCTTCGTAATCACAAGGAATTCGGTACAAAAACTATTTACTTCGGACCCATGGGATGCAGAACAGGCTTCTATCTTCTCCTGGCTGGAGACTATGAATCCAGAGAGATTGTGCCATTAATAACAGAAATGTATACCTTTATTCGGGATTTCCATGATGAAGTGCCTGGGGCTTCTGCCAAAGACTGCGGTAACTATCTGGACATGAATCTGGGCATGGCAAACTGGCTGGCAAAAAGATATCTGGATGAAGTTCTTACCAATATCTCAGACGACAGGCTGATTTATCCGGAGTAGAAAACACTTGAAGTTTTGGAGGTGAATTTTCATGAAAAAGAGACTTGCATTATTAGTATATCCTGAATTTAGTTTCCAGGAAATCGCAAATCTCCTGCGGCTATTTAGATGGGAATATGATACTGTAACAGACATCATTTATACGGAAAAAACAGTTGTAAAAAGTGAAGAGGGTATTACTGTTATGCCAATAAAAACCTGTGATGAATTTTCACCAGAAGACTATGATTGCTTACTTTTATCTGGTTGTAGTGATATACGAATGGCACTTCGTAATCAGAAATTAAATACCTTTCTGAAAAGTTTTAAGGACAACACAGACTTTATCATAGCTGCTATTTGTTCAGGTCCACTGTTTTTAGCACACGCAGGATTACTACATGGAAAAAAGTATACTGATTCTCTCTTTATTGAAATGAGAAGCTTATTTTACTTCATAGAAGAAGAAAATTTTTTACCCCTTCCAGTAGTTGAAGATGGAAATATCATTACTGCTAATGGCGCAGCCTTTAACGATTTTGCAGTCCATCTTGCAAAAAAATTAGGCTATGAATGCCAAAGCCCTATTCTTTCCGGCTATATTGATGATTGGAAAAAGAACGATTATTTACATCATTTAACCATGGAAGAACAGGAAAATTTTGTAAAAGAGTTTCAGGATTTCCTATGCAACCAATAGTTGCATAATAGTTGGTGGAAAAACTTCTCTTTTCACTGTAAAATAATGGTTGGAGGTGAGGATATGACACTTGGTGAAAAGCTAAAATCATGCAGAACAAAGAAAAGATTATCCCAGGAAAAAGTAGCAGAACTTGTAGGAGTGAGCAGACAGGCAGTTACAAAATGGGAAACTAATCAGACTGTACCCAATTCCAATAACTTAATAACACTGGCATCTATTTATGGTGTTTCTTTAGACGAATTGGTTACAGAAAAACAAGAGGAAGGAAAAAACGAAAATCCCATACTGCATTCCAACTTAACCTTATTGGCAATTATATTGCAGGCTGCATGTATCAATGTAGCCATGCAGCCTTCTCTGGTTGCGGACATTCCCTCTCTTAGAATGTTCGATTTGGCAATTAAATTTTTACCTTTACTTGGTGTATCTATCTGGATGAGCCTGAATCTTAGATATGAAAAAGACCCTGTGCAGTACAGAAAAAACACGAAAATCGAATTGCTCTATTGCCTTGTTCAGTTAGCCGTTCTCCTCTTTGGACATTACAGCAAATTCTATTTTTTAGGTACTTTGCTTTTGGTAGTGGTTGCATCCTTTTATATCCTTATCATCAACCCCAGGTACATGAACAGACAATTAACCAAAGCCAGAAAAGCAAAAAGCTGAAAAAAGGAGTTCTTACAATAAAAAGGCATAGCGGAGGAAGCCTATGATTGATATTCGATATGTGCAGCTAGAAGATAAAAAATTTTGGTATCGCCTTGACAAACATTTGCCAGAACAAGAGTTTAACCAGAAAGTCCGCCAGAAAAGAGGCTATGTACTCCTGGAGAATCACATTCCCATTGGGCTGCTCCGCTACAATCTTTTCTGGGATAATACGCCTTTTTGTACCATGTTGTTCATTGATTGGCAGCACCAGGGAAAGGGTTATGGCAAAAAGCTTATGACTTATTGGGAACATGACATGAAATCCCAGGGATACGGAATGCTTTTAACCTCTACACAGGTGGACGAGCAGGCGCAGCATTTTTACAGAAAACTGGGATATAAAGATTGTGGTGGTTTTGTCATAGACATCCCCCAATACGCGCAACCAATGGAACTGTTTTTCATAAAGAGTATTTAAGAGGTGACATTATGACAGAATACCGCACATTACATGAACCTGAAATAAACCGTACTCTCTTCCAGGATTTTATCCGCAGACAGGTAGTTACCAAATGCTGGCGCAAAGAGCATGGACAGTGGATAATAAAGGACGCCCCCTTTATTGACGATTGGACAGAAGAAGATTATCTGGTTCTTATAGACTGTCTGAAACATACCATTTCCACAGGAGGTCTTGTCCATGGAGCATTTGTAAATCACAGTTTAAAAGGGTTTATCGCTGTTTTACCGGAAATCTTTGGCGGAGAAAACCAGTACATGGATTTAGCTGCCATCCACGTTTCTCAGGATATGCGAAACAGCGGAATTGGAAAAACTCTCTTTCTTACCGCCAAACAATGGGCAAAAGGAAAAGGAGCCAAAAAACTCTATATTTCCGCACATTCTGCTGTGGAAAGTCAGGCATTCTATAAAAAAATGGGATGTGTGGAAGCAAAAGTTTATCAACAAAAACATGTGGAAGAAGAACCCTTTGACTGCCAGTTGGAGGTAGGGTTATGAAAACTAGAAACCGATTAGAAAAAGAGGGCTTATTATGGGAAAAATGACAGTATATCATGGCGGATACGTTCCAATTCATCATCCTAAAATTATTATTGGGAAAAATACCAAAGACTTTGGAC
Source organism: uncultured Bacillota bacterium (assembly GCA_958352855.1). GTDB lineage: Bacteria > Bacillota > Clostridia > Lachnospirales > Lachnospiraceae > Blautia. Next base: position 11,721 of record CATWQE010000062.1, on the reverse strand, counting down.
CAGGTTTTTATTGTACAATGATAAAAGAACAAGCACAACGATGGGCGAAACGATATAACACCAAGATTGTATCTATTTATGAAGTTCGATTAAATTCTAACCTGAATATTAAAAACTTTAAAGAAATGACTGATGAATGGCTCAACTTTATTGTTAATTGCAGAAGTGGAAAAAAACATGAATATGATATTGTAATTGGAGCTATGGCAAATGACCAAATTTATAACTATATATCAGATTATATAGATGGGATTATAACACAAGAACAATTCTGGGTATTGGCAAAATTTAAATATCCGACACATCAAATTAATTTTTGCACAAAAAAAGCTTTACAATGTCTTGAATACAGAGGGTATGAGGAGGTTCTATAATGCTAAAAAACAATGGCAGAGAAATCCAAAAAGACAATGACTTATTCTTCACTTGCAGTCTCATTGATTATATTGCCAGAAAAACCAAAAATAAAAGGAGTGTAGTTGTAAATGCTCTTGGTCAAAAGCAACTGGAAAAAATATATGATTTAGCGGATATCTATCATAGTGATAGCATAGAACAAGTCAGTGATGATTTTATCCAACAGTCTAAGATTCAAAATGGAACTTTTGATAATGTAAAAGAATGTGGTTATAGCATTCCGTCTTATTGGGATATAGGAAAAGTGTATAAGCGCTTAATCAAAGGCGTAGCAAATGCTGAAGGAATTTCCATTATAGATGCATTATTCAAAGTTTATAATTCCTTTATCAGCGAAAAAATAGATGATTATAACAGTAGCATGTACTATGAAAATCCATCTTATTTATTGGAATGCTACTTAGAAAATAAAGTGCTTTAATAATTTTGAAAGGAACAAAAAATCATGAAAAAATATGAATATAAATTTGTGGAAGTTCCTAAAAAATCAGGGATAAAAGGGCATGGAAGTACCTTTACAGAATGTCAAAATATTATTATGGAAGAAGCCCAAAATGGCTGGCGCCTGAAACAAGTGGTGGTTCCATTTAATGAAAAAACTGGTGTTTATGGAGCCTGGTGCTATCAGATTATTTTTGAACGGGAAGTACTCCAATGAAAATACACAATGTCCTGTCCGGAAATCAGCTTATTATCCGCGATTATAAAAAAATGGATTTAAACTTTCTATTATCCATGTGGCTAGATGAAGAAAATGGAAAGTACATGAGTGACCCAACTCGGGAATATGTGGATGCAGCTTATCAAAAAGCTTTGGATACCCTTGAGGAAAGCTCAAATGGCTATTATCTTGTTTTAGAAACAGCCTCTTCCAAAATCCTCGTTGGTTCTTGCTGCATTTTCCCAGATAAACAGCAAAAATCCTGTGATATTGATTACTGTATTCACAAAAACTACTGGCAGAAAGGATATGGAAGCGAAATGTTATCTCTCCTACTTGACTGGATAAGAAAACAAGGGTGGGAAACCGTAACCGCAGAGGTAGCGGTAGATAACATTGCCTCTAACGCTTTGTTAAAAAAATTCCATTTTAAAGTAATAAAAAATACTTCTTTTAAAAAATACAACATGGATGTTTCTTATGAAAGTTATTTATACATGAAGAAGCTGTAGACAAAGGCGGAAGGGTTGATAAAACTCCTTCCACCTTTTCCAATCGTTTTAAGCGTAGCCTGGAATCTCTTTAAATGCAAAAGAAATTCCACCGTTTTTAATTTCTAAGATTTCGTCAGCTTCTTCTGCCAAATGCTTGCTGTGTGTAACCACAACAACACATTTTCCTAATTCATGTGCAGTCTTTTTCAGCAAAGCAATGATTTCATCAGCGGTAATTTCATCAAGATTTCCCGTCGGTTCGTCTGCCAAAAGTACATGAGCGTCGCTGGCTAATGCTCTTGCAATCGCTACACGCTGTTGCTGTCCGCCAGATAGTTGCAATACATTTCTCTGCCAGTATTCTTTTCCAATGCCGACTTCTTCCAATAATTTTTCAGCATTTCCACTACCGCCTAATTTGACATTTTCAACGGTTGTCAAATAATCAATCAGATTATAATTTTGAAATACCAATGAGATATTATGCTTTCTGTGGTAATTCAGCCCTTTTTTTGTAATGTCCTCGCCATTGCAAAGGACAGTCCCTTTTACTGCTGTATCTAAGCCTGCTAGCAACGATAAGAGTGTTGTTTTTCCTGCACCACTGGGACCGATAATGGTATAAAAGATACCCTCCTCAAAAGTAGCAGATACGTTATTCAAAATGGTTTTATCTTTTTTTGTTTTGTAAGCATAGCTTACATTCTTTACTTCTAACATTTTCGTCGTCCTCCTAACTCATTTCCGATAAAATATCTTTCGGGTTTCTCTTTAGTATTACAATTCCAGATACCAGAACAGAAGCTGTTATCAACACAAGAACACTTACACCGTCAAGCAGATACATTTCTGGCGTAACCTCTACGCTGATACTCTGCACGTCCTGCTTTGGTGCAACGTATTCTGTGGATACTTTTCCCTCATTATTCTTTTCTTCCTCCTGCATTTGCTGAACCTGCTGTGATACCAGATAATTTGCAGTTACTTTGGAAACGGCAGGAGCGACAGCAAAGGATAACATAAGGGAAAGAACCGCAATCATAATCGCTTCGCTCCAAATCTGTCCGATAATCCTAAATTTCGGAACACCAAGAGATAAGAAAATACCGACTTCCTGCACCCGATTTTTCAGCCAGAACAGAAATACAAAAACAAGGATAACAAAACTTGCAACAGAAATTACCAATATCATCATTTCACTTACTTTTGCTAAATCATTGAAGTTTGAGGACATGGTTTCGGAATTTCCGTTATTGTCAATCAAATCATACTGTTCCCAGTTGATGTCCGTTTTTTGCAGATTTTCTTTTACTTCGTCGTAAGCTTCCACATCTTCCACTTTGAAATAGGCTCTTTCGTATAATGGACTTGTTTCACCCTCTGCCTTTTCTGGAAATCTCAAATCTGTAAATATTACATTTTCCGAACGGTAAGTATCTCCCTGCATAAGTGGGGACATCTTTTGATCCACTTGATAAATTCCAACAATCTCGGCTTCTGATATCTTTGAATTTTCGGTATCGTGGTAATCATTAAAAGAAATCTTATCGCCGATTTTCAGATTATTTTGCTTTGCCAGTTCCTCTGATATGACACACATATCTTTATCCTTTGGGGTTATCATTCGTCCCTCTTTGATATGCAGGTTTCCAGATAAAACATTTCTGTCAAGTTTCATATCTTTGTTTCCAATTAAGCTTACGCCGCCAACATCTGCACTTTGGTCTACATCTTTATCTTCAATTCTTTGGAAGTTTACAGGGTTTACGGGAGTTGTTACTGTTGTAATATTGTAATCAGCAATTCCTTTCGCTTTTGCCAGTTTCTCAATGTCTTTTCTATCTAAGCTTTCAAATTCATTTGTTGTCCAGCCTGACCAAGTCTCCACACCATTGATAATCTCTTTTTCCTGGTGGTAGCCACCAAAACTACCGTCCTTATTACCAATCTTTTCTGAACATTCACGAACTCGCTTTGTTCGGTACTCTGCATTTCTTTCTAAAAGAAAGCCTGCTCCTATGGCTTGTCTGGTTTTGTCCTGCACCTCAATACTGGCATTTTTGCTCGCCACACCTGCAAGAAGCAGGGTACTGATTGCAAAAACAATCAACAATAAGAGAATACTTTTTACGGGCTTTCTGAACACAGAACGCCTTGCCAATCCAAAAAAATTCATGTACTATCCCTCCATTTTTGCTAATATATCTTTTGGGTTTGCCCGTAATATGGGAAGAATGGAGCAGCACAATGCCACCAGAATAACTGCACCGCCTAAAAGGAACAACATTCCAATATCTTGTATCTGCAACACCACTTTCAGATTTTCTGTTACGCTTTCTGAACTGGTAATGATGTTTTGCAAAACACCAGAGAGCAATTTACCAATGGCTGTTGCTCCTAAAACCGAAAGTGTAAATACACTCCCTGCTTCTAATAAAGTTTGCAGGAAAATTTCACTTTTTGTCTTGCCGAGGCTCATAAAGATTGCCACCGCTTTTTGCCTTGTCCGCATCCACATACATAACAGCAGGGAAACAACCACCGTACCAGTTACCAATGTAAGTATCAGCATAAGATTTGCAATCTTACTGATTTGTTCTAATGGGGCAGACATCTGTTGATAAAGGGTATCGGAAGTGCTAAGCTCTACATCATTTCCCAATATCTTTTGCAGGCTGGTTTCCAGCACATCTAATTTTTCTGGTCTTTTTGAATAAACGCAGAGTTTTTCAAATTCAGCTTCTTTGAACAATTCTTTATAAGTGCTGTTGTCAATAAAGACTTGATTTTCTATTCGATTGACTGCCGTAGTTTCTGTTGGCTGGTCTTTTTCCACATTTCCTGCGGACATGAAAATTCCAATAATCTGAACAGATACTTTTGTTCCGTTTTCTGTACTTAGTTCAATCGTATCTCCAACCTTTAGCTCATTCTGATTTGCAAGGTTCGCATGGATAACAGCACCTTTTTTCTCGTGTTTGATATAATCGCCAGAAGATAAGCGGTACTGCATTTCTGAAAAAGGACTGTCCTTTTCCAAATCATCATAGGAGAGCAACATTATTTTCAAATTGTCCTCATTCGTAGAAGTATTGAGCGTAACGGGAGCAAAATTATTCGGAAATACCTCTTGTCTGCCGATACGGTTGATAGACGAAACATCTTCCAACGGTTTCATCTTGTTTACTTCATTCTCGGTTATCTTGCTGTCCTTACTTGTAATTTCAGCCACAATCTTAGAGTTTGTCTTTTCCTGCATGGCTTGTTTGGACTCATTTGTAGTCCTTAAAATCATGCTTGTACCTAAAATCATGCTGTTTACAAGTATCAAGACAATCAACAGAAGAATGGTTTTTCCTTTTTTTCGCTGTAAATAGCGAAAACCAAGTTGATAAAACTTCATACTTCACACCTCTATTCCCAACGGGCTATGACAACCTTTGTTGCATTGAAATGATTTGTGTCTGCAAATTCTCCATAGAGATATACGCTTGATTGTTTCTTTACATCGGATATAGAACCCGTTGTTACATTCGTAACAGAACCTGACTGTTTACTTAGTGTAGCAATGACAAATTCACAATCTGGATTATAGGTTACTGAAACAGCATTGTCTTTATTTTCCATTCCCGGTGCTTCCATTTGCAAACCGGCTCCACCATCTATTTCTTTTGCTTGCTTTAACAAACAACCATCCTCTGTAAATTCCAAAACATCTCCTATCAAATTAGCAGACTCTAATATGTCGTTTCCTTTATTTTCTTCATTCGTATTAGAATTAACAATAGGATTCGGCGTATCTGGTTTTTCATCTGGACTTGCACCACACCCCGTAAGTGTACAGATACATAATCCAACTGCTATGAATTTACTGATGTTTGTTTTTTTCATTTTGTATTCCACCTTTCTTGTTCGATATGCCCCTATTGTAAAAGCAAACCATTCTAAAAATCCTGTAAAAAAGGAAGAAAATCATCATCATTTTTTAGAGGATTTTTACAGACTTTTCTGTTATACTGTCTATAATTCAAACATCTTGGACTGCTAATGTCCAAGATGATATATAGAAAAGGATTGATACATTATGAAAATACTTCTTCTGGAAGATGATTTAGAATTATGTAAAAATATAAAAATTTCGCTGGAAAAAGAAAACTATATGGTTGATTGTTGCAATGACGGGGAAACCGCTATGCTGTATGCCTTAAATACCGACTATGCTTATGACCTCGCCATTGTAGACCGTATGCTGCCGATTATTGACGGTTTGACAATCATAAAATCTATGCGTAGAAAAGGAATCTCTATTCCTATCCTTATCATTACTGCCATGAGTACCCTTGACAATCGGGTTGAGGGTTTAGACGGCGGTGCTGATGATTACTTAGTAAAGCCATTTCATATCAAAGAGTTGCTTGCAAGAGTTCGGGCATTGACAAGGCGACCTGCCAATATCCAGTTGTCGTCCAAGTTGCAATATGGAGATTTGACTTTCGATAAAGACAGCAGAACCTTATCCACACCAAATAATTCTCTTTTATTAACTTCAAAAGAAACCCAGTTGACTTTTGTATTTATGCAGAACCCAGAAACACTATTTTCCCGCGAACAGCTTATCCTTAAAATCTGGGGCAGTTCTTCCGAAGTAGAAACTGGCAATGTAGACAGTTACATTTCTTTTCTGCGAAAACGCCTAAAGGAGTTAAAAAGTTCCTGCAAAATAACAACAGTCTACGGTGCAGGGTACAAACTGGAGAAAGAAACATGTTAAATAATTTATATCGAAAACTTCATATTCTGTTTGCAAGCTCTGTTATGCTGATTATTACCCTTGTGATTTCCTTTGTCGTTGTGAACACAGTTCATAAAGAGAAAATCAACGAAAGCACCTTGTTTCAAAGATTGACAACCTTGCTGATTTATCAAGTGGAAAGTGCTTCTTCGGATATGGATAAATCACTCAACGCCTACGAAGAAAGTTATCATATTTTTTCCTTGATTAGTGATACAAAAGGGAATACCATTTATCAAAGTGATTTTCCGTTTCCAACTTCTGCGGACAAGCTGTTGCATGATGTAGAAAAACAGATTTCTACACATCCATTATCACAAACAGAAAACACCACAACTTCACAAGACGGTTTATTTGAAACAAAAGGAAAGCAGCATGATACCTATTTTATTATTCCTGCTACAATCAGAAGCGCAAATAATACCGTATATCATGCAACCTTTCTTTATCAGACAGCCAGTTTGACAGATATTTTACAAAAGACATTGCCTGTCTATCTTTTTATCTGGTTTTTGGCTTGTATCGTTGTTATCATGCTGACCCGTTATCTACTGAAAAAGTCGTTTGCTCCAACGGAACGAATACTGCAAAGCCAGAAAGATTTTGTTGCAACAGCGTCCCATGAATTAAAATCTCCGCTTGCTGTTATCATTTCCAGCACCGATATGCTTCTTGATAATGTTTCCTTAAACGAGCAGGCAAAGCAAGCCGTACAGACCATAGATTTTGAATGTATGCGGTTATCCCGTTTAGTCAAAGATATGTTGCTTTTGGCTTCTTCCGACGCGAAAACATGGACATTGCATAAAAGCACAATCAATGTAGATACCTTCCTCATTACCTTATATGAAACCTACGAACCCGTCTGCATAAAGCAGAATTTAGACCTAAAACTGCATTTATCCGAGGAAAGCTATCCTGCCATGCTTACTGACAAAGACCGATTATTTCAAATCTTGTGTGTTTTTATGGATAATACCATTCAACATTCCAAGAATAATTCTTTGATAGAGATAGAAGTAATCGCCACCGAAAAGAATATTGCTTTTTCTGTGGCAGACCATGGGCAAGGCATTTCTGATGAAGATAAGCACTATATCTTTGACCGCTTTTATAGTGGCGACAAGTCCCATGGAAACAAATCGAATTTTGGACTGGGACTAAGTATCGCCAAAGAATTAACCCAAATGCTGAACGGCACAATAACTATCAATGATACTGCTGGCGGCGGTGCTACTTTTACTGTTAAATTTCCACTAAAATAGAGTAGGGATTGCGAATCACCCTACTCTATCTTCTAGCATTTCTCATATCTGCGAATTGTCCAAAATCTTATAAATTTGCAAGCCTTTCCTATCTCCTGTCAATATCCATCAGCTCTTTTTCTTCCTCTACTTCAAAAGCAAACACATCTTCCAAATGTCTGTTTAAAACACGTTTTCCTCCCTGATCTCCCTCTAACTTTAAAAGCTCCGGCACATATTTTTCGTGAAAAATCACCGGATTCCCATACTTTCCTTCATGGGCAACACAGCCAATTCCTTTTTGAGTTCTTAAAAATGCAGCCAAAAATTCTTCTATGGTCTTCTTTTTTAAAAATGGCTGGTCTGCCACAAAAAACATATAATAATGTTCTGTTGCCCTGCTCTTACAGTTTTGTTGCCACGTATAGAATGCAGTTTTCAGCCCAAGCTTCAGAGAGGAAGAAATCCCCAGAATACTTTGTTCATTCTTTACAGCCTGGATTCCCTGTTTTTGCAAAGCATCCAAAATTTCTTCATACTGGGTCACAACGGTAAGTGACTGCAGCTTTTTTTCCTGTTGCAGTTTTTTCAGGCGTTCCAGAAGATGGAGGTACATAGGCTTATCTTCTAACAAAGTCAGCAGTTTATTCCCACCAAACCTTCTGGAAAAGCCTGCTGCCAGATGAATACCATGTACCTCTTTTGTCCAGCCATGAAGAAATACTGGAACTGTCAGCATCTCTTGCAGAGCATTTTTACTTTTTGGGGGACAGAAAAGTATATCTGCCTGATTAAAAATCACTGCCAGCTTTGCTTTTGGAAATTCTCTGCGTAAAGGTTCTACATACCCTTTTTCCAATAAGATTCCCAGCAGTTGTTCTGTCATAGTCCGTTTTCCCAAATTTCCTGAAAAATTAAACTTTTCCTGTTTCTGCAAGATTGCTTCTGCCTCTTTCAGCCGAAAACAAATCTCTTCTAATGGTCTCCCTAAAGCGCTTGCCCCTGCTACAATGAAAATATGGGTACATTCTTCTGGAATCACCGGTTCTTTTTCTCCCGGTACTTTTACCGGAAAGCGTTTTGCCCCATCTGCCTCCACCAGAATACAGTCTGTGTGGGCTCTCACCTGCTCCCACACAGAAACAGACAAACCAGTGATTTTTTCTGGATGCTTTGCCTCGCTTCCTGCAATTACCCAGCCTCTTTTTTCTATTTCTGCCAGGATTTCTTCCCCGGATGCATCCACACAGCCAATTTCCCCAAGTCTTACCGGATGTTCCATATGAGTGGTGGTGGTCACCAGAACTTTTTTTCCCTGTTTAGCCAGACTGCGCGCCACTTCCAGCATACAGGAGGTTTTTCCTCCTGCTCCTACAAAGGAAACCACAGGAGAATCTGTTTTTCCTATCATTTCCACAATCGGTTCAATTTTCATGCTTTCTCTTTATCATTCCTTTTTCATAAGCGCAGACTAATTCCAGCACACTTCCAGCAATACATCGGGCTTTATCGGAAATCAGGGCGCAATACTCTCTGGATTCTTTTCTAGGGTCTACATCTGCTGTCTTAAAGTGTTCTGTCACTTCATATCCATCCTGGATAATCCCACGCACCACACCGGAAATCTCTGTACGCACTTCTACTATTCCGATTTCACTCTCAATCCAGCCAATACTCTGTCCTGCTTCCACCCAGTCTCCGATTTCATGATGCTGGTGAAAAATTCCTCTGCATGGCGCATGAATAACCCGCTCTCTTCCATAGCCTCCTATGATTCCCGGCACTCCTGTATTGGGAATTGCAAAGCCTTTCTCTATGATTTTCCCCAGATAATGTCCTCTCTTGGTCTCAATCACATAGTCCACATCTTTTCCAGCCTCAAATCCAGGACCAAGAGCAATGGTCATGTCTGCCATCTCCCTCCTTGTCCCAAGATTTTTCTTTGCCAGAATTCCATCAATTAAAATCTCCGGATGATACTTTTTGAGACAATGAGCCTCTTCATCCACCAAAAGCATCGGCTTTCCAGGCTTCGCCTTTTCCAGAGCTTCTTCTATGGTTTCCACTTTTGTACAAACCATGCCTTCTACTTCCATAATACCCTCATAAACAGCCTGGCAAAAGGATACCTGACGGCGTATTGCAGATGGCTTCTGGCTTTCCAGGACAATCACTGAATAGCCGCTTTTACTTAACCGGTAAATACTCCCAGTAGCCAAATCTCCTCCGCCTCTTACAATAATGGGTTTCATCATTCTTTCTCCTAATCTCCTATGACTCAGGGTTTGATAATTAAATCTGCTTCTGCCTGAGTTTCCACAATCCTATACATATTTGCCACAGAACCTGCTTTTAGCTTTTCTTCCAGCCCATAGTAATTCAGGCAGGTCCCACAGGTAAAGATTTCCACTCCTGCCTCACAAAGTGTCTGCAAATCCGCCAGAACAGGAGAACCCTCACAAGACAAATATGCGCCTTTGTTATACAATAAAATTCCGGTTGGTAATGTCTCTAACTGGGTTAAAGCATACACAAAGCCTTTCATCAGGATAGTTCCTAATTCAGCTTCACCCTCCCCCATTTTGTCGGAAGAAATCACCACAACTGTTTTTTTCTGTCCACTAACAGCGCAGCTTTCCATTTCCTGTGGCATTTTGCTTTCTCTGCTGCCTTCTTTTGTAACGGTAATCCGTACCTGATACTGCTTGTCTCCCAGCTTTTTCGAAGCATACTCTGCCTCCTGAGAGTTTGCCAGCTTCCGAAGATTTGCCACTGCCATTTCATTATCCACTTCTACCAGAATCACATCTCCTGGTTTGCTTTGATCCATCTCTTTTTTTGTAAGAATCACTGGCTTTGGACAGGTAAGTCCTTTTGCATCAATTATCTTTTCCATTTTTATCACCTATTGTTCTCTTTTCTTTCCTTCAAACAGAAATATTTCGTATAGCCCCTCTGCTCTGATGTTCCCTTCCTGTATTTGTTTTTCTATGAGTTCTCTTTCCTTTAAGGAAGATGTCCATGCCAGACCACAACCGGCACAAATAGCGCCTGGAAGAGGAATCATACGCCCTTCTATCTTCTGTTTCTGAAAATATTGTTCCGCTTCTATGGCATCGGTGGTCTCCTCAAAAGCTACCACAAGCTTCAACACTTTCTCTCTCATGCTTTCTTCTGCGCCTCAATTTTCTCTGCCAGATCATTGAGATAAACCCAGCGGTCCATTTTTTCTTCCAGCTCTGCCTCTGCCTGTTCCTTCTCTTTGGTAAGCTCATTGAGTTTTCCTGAATTGGTAGCATTTGCCATAATATCCTGGTCCAGCTTCTCAATTTTTTCTTCCAAAGCAGCAATATCATCATCAATGGTCTCATATTCCCTTTGTTCCTTAAAGGTAAATTTCAGTTTCACAGGCCGATTCTGCTTCCAGGTTTCTGCGCTTTCTTTTTTATTTTCAGAGGTTTTCTCAACAGAAGCTGTTACTTTTGCAGTCATAGCTGTCTCAGTAAGTCCTCTTCTTACTTTTGCTTCCAGATAATCCGTATAACCGCCCTCATACTGCTGCAAATGTCCGTTTCCGTCAAACTCAAAAATCCGGTCCACCACATTATCCAGGAAATAGCGGTCATGAGATACAGTCACCACAATTCCGGAAAAAGAGTTTAGATAATCTTCCAAAATGGTTAAGGTAGGAATGTCCAGATTGTTTCCAGGCTCATCCAGAAGCAAAAGATTAATTTCACTGGACAAGACTCCTAAAAGATAGAGTCTGCGTTTTTCCCCACCAGACAGCTTTCCAATAGGCGCATACTGCATGTCCGGGGTAAACAGAAACCGTTCCAGCATCTGAGAAGCGCTGATTTTTCCATCTTTGGTCGTGATATATTCCGCAATATCCTTCACATAATCAATGACTCTCTGATTGTCATCCATCTCCTGCTCTTCCTGGGCAAAATAACCGATTTTAATGGTTTCTCCTGTCTCTATGATTCCCTCATCCGGTTCTACCAGACCTGCCATAAGCTTCATAAGCGTAGATTTCCCACATCCATTTGGGCCAATAATCCCCAGTCTCTGGTTTTTCAGCAAAATATAGCTGAAATCTTCTACCAGTTT
>CATWQE010000061.1 GCA_958352855.1 uncultured Bacillota bacterium | reverse complement strand
ATAGTAGAGTCCAGAGGAATGGTGATTTCTTCATTGGTGTAATAATTTAATGCCTGGAAAGATTTACATCCGCTTTCCAGATTGTAGCCATAGGTATTAATTAATTCCCCGTAAACCTTGTATTTCTCCATTTTCTCTGTATCTTTCATTTGCCTGGTCTGGAGGTCGAATTTCTTCCGGTTTCGTTCCAGTGCAGTCTGGACAATGCGGCGAAGGTCAGAAGACTTCTGGCGGATTCGGGTGATTTTATCTTTTTCCGCATAATATTGCTCCAATACCTGAGACATAGAAGCAAAATGCTTCACCGGGAAGCCCTGGTATTTAGTCAGGGCAATGGCGCCATATTCTACAGGCTCCTGGTCTTCGGTATATACGATGTTTGGCTGAAATTCTCCATGGGCAATTTCTTCCATGGTTCTGGTAAAGGTGTGATATAAGTGTTCTTTTGCAGGCTGGTCTAAGGACAGGCAGGAAGCGCTGCCGTCAATGGATGCCCGGAAACAGATTTCCTCTGCAATACAGGGACTGATTCCTGTAAGAGAAGTGTAAATTCCTTTTGCCACAGGAACGGGTTTTGTATAGACCGTATTAAAAAATTCCTGTTCCGATACAGTAAGAGGATTGTATTTATCCTGGGTTTTCGGAAGGAAATAATTTCTTCCCGGAAGCACCTCCCGCACAGAGCTTACGTTGCAGGATACATGCTTAATGCTGTCCAGGATCATCCGCTCTTCATTTAAGAAAATAATGTTACTGTGTTTTCCCATGATTTCCACCACCAGGGTTTTAAAACACAGGTCACCTAATTCGTTTAAATGTTCAATGCGAAACTCAATAGCCCGTTCCATATCCGGCTGAGTCACAGCGGCAATACGCCCGCTTCCAATATGTTTCCGAAGAAGCATGCAAAAGTTTGGTGCTGTTAGAGGGCTGGTTTTATTTTTGTCTGTAAAATAAATCAGAGGGAGGGACGCACTGGCAGAAATCAAAAGCCGGTACTGGGTTTTATTGTTTTTTATGGTAATTAAAAGCTCATCCGGTTCGGGCTGGGCAATTTTGTTGATTTTTCCTCCCACAATGGTTTCCTGAAATTCTTTTACCATATTTGCTATGGTAATTCCGTCAAATGCCATAATTTTCTCCTTTTTCAATGTTTTGGGAATGAGAACTGTGTTTTATTTTAGCACAAATTTTCTCTACAGGCAAAAAGTATTTGACGGGTATCAGGGATTGAATTATAATAATCGTGTATGTTTATGCCTTATGGTAAATAAAAGACATAAGAAAGAGTTTTCAACATGATGAAAAGCATGACCGGCTTTGGCAGAGCCGAGCTATTGGATGAAGAAAAAAAGATTACAGTGGAGATGAAATCCGTAAATCACCGCTATCTGGATATTAATATGAGAATGCCCAAGAAACTCAGCGTTTTTGAGGCGGCCATCCGTACCTTATTAAAGGAATATATCCAGAGAGGCAAGGTAGATTTGTTCATTACCTATGAAGACTATACCCAGAGCAGGGTTTCTGTGAAATACAACCAGGAGATTGCAGGACAGTATCTGGAGTATTTGCGTCAGATTGGGGACACCTTTTATCTGGACAGCAAAATCAGCGCGGCAGAGCTTTCCCGCTATCCGGAGGTCTTTACCATGGAGGAACAGACCCAGGATGAGAAGGAGCTCTGGAGTTTTCTGGAGGAGACCATCCGCAGGGCTGCGATACAGTTTGTAGAAACCAGAACTAAGGAAGGCGCGCATCTTCGCCAGGATATTCTGGAGAAGCTCCATGGCATGGAGGAAAAGGTGCAGCAGGTGGAAGACCGTTCACCGGAGATTCTAAGAGAATACAGGGAAAAGCTGGAGACAAAGGTAAAAGAGCTTCTGGCAGATACCCAGATGGAAGAAAGCCGGATTGCGGCAGAAGTTATATTATTTGCAGATAAGATCTGCACAGATGAAGAAACCGTCCGATTAAGAAGTCACATCCACCATATGGAACAGGTTTTGACTGAAAAGGAAGGCATTGGCAGAAAGCTGGATTTTATTGCTCAGGAAATGAATAGGGAGGCAAATACCATTTTATCCAAAGCAAATGATTTGGAAACCTCTAATCTTGCTATTGATTTAAAAACTGAGATAGAGAAAATTCGTGAGCAGATTCAAAACATTGAATAAGCAGGGAAGAAGGATCAGGCAGTGGCAAAGCTATTAAATATCGGATTTGGAAACGTTGTAAATATGGATAAGGTTGTAGCAGTGGTAAGCCCGGATGCAGCGCCCATTAAGCGTCTGGTTCAGGCAGCCAGGGAGTCAGGAAGAGCGGTGGACGCCACCCAGGGAAGGAAAACCAAGGCTGTTCTGGTAACAGACGGGGATATGCTGGTATTGTCTGCCCTGCAGCCGGAAACCATAGCGAAACGGTTTGGAGTTTTTACAGAAAATGAGACAAAAGGGGAATATGATGGCTGAGAAAGGAATTTTAGTAGTAGTTTCAGGATTCTCAGGTGCCGGAAAAGGAACGCTTATGAAGCGTCTTATGGAAAAATATGACAATTATGCATTGTCTGTTTCAGCTACCACCAGGGCGCCGAGACCAGGAGAGGAACATGGAAGAGAATACTTTTTCCATACAAAACAGGAGTTTGAGGAACTGATTTTACAGGACGCGCTGATTGAATACGCCCAGTATGTAGAGAATTATTACGGTACGCCAAAGGCTTATGTGGAGAAGCAGCTAAACGCAGGAAAAGATGTAATTCTGGAAATTGAGATTCAGGGAGCCTTAAAGGTGAAGAAAAAACTTCCAGACACCCTGCTGCTGTTTGTGACGCCGCCTACAGCAGAAGAACTGAAACGCCGCCTGGTAAATCGTGGGACAGAAACCATGGACGTAATTGAATCAAGACTCAGAAGAGCCTCCGAAGAAGCGGAAGGCATGTCTGAGTATGATTATATATTGATTAATGATCAGATTGAAGAATGTGTTGACAAGATGCATGCGATTATCCAGAGTCAGCACGAGACAGTGAAAAACCGCAGGGACTTCATTAAAGAAATCACAGAGGAAATCGCTGTATTTGAGAAAGGAGAAGAAGAATGATACATCCATCTTACACAGAATTAATGGAAGCAATTAACGAAGGAGCAGAAATGGAGGACGAACCATTAGTAACCAGCCGTTACTCTGTTGTTCTGGCAACCAGCAAAAGAGCCAGACAACTGATTGCCGGAAAAGAGGCTATGGTTCGCACAGATGGGAAGAAACCACTTTCTACTGCTGTGGAGGAAATCTACAAAGGAAAGGTACACATCCTTCCAGAGGAAGAAGAAGTAACAGAAGAACAGGAATAGGGTGCAGAGGGCTGCCGGCAGTAGATGCAGGTAGTCCTTTCTACCATCTGCGAAAAATAGGAGGATACATGAAAAAAGTATTGTTTATTTCCCTTGGATGCGATAAAAATCTGGCAGACTCCGAGGAAATGCTTGGCATGCTGGTGGAACGCGGCTATGAGATTACCAATGATGAAACAGAAGCAGAAGTCATTGTGATTAATACCTGTGCGTTTATCCATGATGCAAAGGAAGAAAGCGTCAATACCATTTTAGAGATGGCAAAATATAAGCAGACAGGAAGTTTAAGAGCGCTTCTGGTCACCGGATGTCTGGCACAGCGTTATAAAGAAGAAATTGTACAGGAGATTCCAGAGGTCGACGGAGTGCTGGGAACAGCCAGCTATGATGAGATTCTGGTTGCTTTGGACCATATTTTTGCGGGAGAAAGCTTTCTGAAATTTAAGGATATTAACAGCCTTCCCCAAAACAGCAAAAAAAGAGTGGTAACTACAGGAGGATATTTTGAATATCTGAAAATAGCAGAAGGATGTGACAAGCATTGTACCTACTGTATTATTCCAAAGCTGCGGGGCAGCTTTCGAAGTGTTCCCATGGAGCAGCTCTTGGAGCAGGCCAGGTATCTGGCTGAACAGGGAGTGCGGGAGCTGATTCTGGTGGCTCAGGAGACAACGGTTTACGGAAAGGATTTATACGGAGAGAAAAGTCTGCATATTCTGCTGAAAAAGCTGTGCAAAATTCCAGGAATCCAGTGGATTCGCATTTTGTACTGCTACCCGGAGGAAATTTATCCGGAACTGATTCAGACTATGAAGGAAGAACCGAAAATCTGTCACTACCTGGATTTGCCTATTCAGCACTGCAGTGATAAGATTCTGAAAAAAATGGGAAGAAGAACCACCAAACAGGAGTTAGTGGATATTGTGGAAACTCTTAGAAAGGAAATTCCCGATATTTTGTTAAGAACCACCCTGATTACCGGATTTCCGGGAGAAACCCAGGAAGACCATGAGGAATTAATGGAATTTATTGATACCATGGAATTTGACCGTCTTGGAGTGTTTACGTATTCCCCTGAGGAAGATACTCCGGCTGCCAATATGCCGGACCAGATAGAAGAAGAGGTGAAACTGGACCGCCAGGCAGAGCTTATGGAGCTTCAGCAGGAGATTTCTCTGGATAAGGGAAATGCAAAAATCGGTTCTGTCGTAGAGGTAATGATTGAAGGCAAGGTGGCAGATGAAAATGCTTATGTTGCCCGCACCTACGGAGACGCCCCAAATGTGGATGGGTACATCTTTGTGAACACAGACAGAGAGCTGATGTCAGGAGATTTTGCCAGAGTGCATGTAACAGGAGCTCTGGAATACGATTTGATAGGAGAGTTAGAAGATGAATACACCGAATAAACTTACCATAGCAAGAATTATTATGATTCCCTTTTTTGTTGCTTTTTTAATGTATGACATTACCGGAAGCGCAGATAAATGGATTGCCCTGGCCATTTTTGTCATTGCCAGCCTTACTGACACGCTGGATGGATATCTGGCCAGAAAATATCACCTGGTAACCAATTTTGGGAAATTTATGGATCCGCTGGCAGATAAACTTTTAGTATGTTCAGCGCTCATTTGTTTTACTGCAACCGGACAGCTTGCAGCTTGGATTACCATTATTATCATTGCCAGAGAATTTATTATCAGCGGTTTTCGTCTGATTGCGGCAGATAATGGCATTGTCATAGCTGCCAGCTACTGGGGAAAATTTAAAACAGTTTCCCAGATGATTATGATTATTCTTATGATTATGAATCTGGACAATGCAGTATTCCAGGGAGCCATTACCCTGTTTGTAGTGATTGCAGTAGCCCTTACCATCATTTCTCTGATTGATTATATTGTGAAGAACAAAAGTGTACTGAGCATGCAGGATTAAAAGGAAGTGAAAAAAATGACAGAAATCATGAAGCTGTGCGCAGTTAAGGAAGAACAGGTCAAATCCCAGATTGAAGATTTGACGAACACAGAGGGAAATCTTACCCTTACAATGAAGACCATGCCCGGAGAAGTGCATTTACAGATTTCGTCCCAAGGGGAAGACAAGGAGACCAGAAAAGAAAGGAAAGCTCTGATTCGGGAACTGAAGCTGCGCTTTGGAGCCAGCATTTATACCACAGAGCCGGATAAACATCTGGAAAATGTGGTAGTAGAGCTTTTGCAGAATCAGGGGCTTACAGTAACAACGGTGGAGTCCTGTACAGGCGGCGCCCTGTCTGCCAGAATTGTGGATGTTCCGGGAGCATCTTCTGTGTTTAAGCAGGGATTTGTGACCTATTCCAATAAGGCAAAAAAACGCTATGCCATGGTAAAAAAGAGTACCTTGAAAAAGCATGGGGCAGTCAGTGAGAAATGCGCCAAAGAAATGGCAAAGGGAGGCGCTTTTACCACAGGAGCAGATGCAGCTCTGTCTGTTACCGGGTTTGCCGGACCAGATGGCGGAGAAAATGCTCCCGTAGGAACGGTTTTCATTGGCTGTAGTTTCAAAGGGAAAACGGTGGTACAGGAACATCATTTTCAGGGAGACCGGAGCAGTATCAGAGAACAGGCGGTTACCCATGCTCTGGCACTGCTGCGGGAGTGTATCCTGGAAAACTTCCAGCAAAAGGAAGGAAAACAGCCTTAGCCCATAAGCTTCATCATTTGAATAATACGTTCCATACGCTGTACCTCTTCCGGTGATTTGCCCACCTTTAGTACCTGGATAATGCGCTCCATTTCCTGGGAAGTAAATTGCATACCTTTGGATTTCCCCTTGGAGACAGCAGACATGAGGAAGGGAAGGAGTTCGTTGGGCGTTTTGCCCACGCCCTGTCCGGCAAGAGAGTTTAGCAGAGCAAGCTTTGACATATCAATACCTGCAAGATTGGGATGATTCATCCAGGAGGTTTCCCCTTCCTGGATGTTTTTTTTCTGCATAGAAGGGTTTCTGGGATTATTCATAAGGCGTCTGGCTCCTTTCCTGATTCTGGGATAATTCAAACATCTGTATCATGGCCATGGCGCTGATAAGACTGTCCAGGCGCTCCTTTGCAGCGCCATGGCAGACGTTGCTGCAGGCAGTGAGCATTTCCAGAGGGTCAGCTTTTTCCCGGGACTGGGCGCACAGTTGCATCCCGTCCTTTGCGCCTGCGAAGAGACGGATGGTATTTTGGAGCTCCAGAACTTTGGCAAAAATAGAGACAAAGGATTGGCCGGAAGCCGGAAGATAAGGCAGGGCTGCCTTTAAAATCTGAACAGAGTCTTCTTCAATCATTTCGTCTAAGAAAGACTGGGAATCCATAGAAGGACCTCCCTGTAAACTGAATTTTTACACTATATGCAAGGAGAAAAAGGTTTATGACCTTTTACCCTGTGTGTTCATAGAATAATAGGGAAAGAGAGGCAAAGAGTATGGAACAACGCAGAACAAAACTGGTGGAAGAAGAAAACACCATTTATGAAATAGATATGGAATGTGTGAGAAAAAAAGAGGAACAACGCAGACAACAGAAGACAGTATGCGGCAGAAAAAGACCTGCCTCCGGACGCAGGAATGAGGATTTGTCTTGAAATAGGGGAAATCCTGTGCTATGATAAAAACCAATGATTATGCCGTCTGACAGGCAGAAATGCTGATTTTGTCTGTCAGACGTAAAATGATATACCATCAGGAGGGAAAAACCTTGAAAAAATACGGAGTAAATGAACTTAGAAAAATGTTTTTAGAGTTTTTCGAAAGCAAAGAACATCTGGCTATGAAAAGCTTTTCGCTGGTGCCGCACAATGATAAAAGCCTGCTTTTGATTAACTCTGGTATGGCGCCTTTAAAACCATACTTTACAGGAGCGGAAATTCCACCGAAACGCAGGGTGACTACCTGTCAGAAATGTATTCGTACCGGGGACATTGAAAATGTAGGAAAAACAGCCCGCCATGGTACTTTCTTTGAAATGCTTGGTAACTTTTCTTTTGGAGATTATTTCAAACGGGAAGCCATTGCCTGGTCCTGGGAATTTCTTACAGAAGTCGTAGGACTGGATGCAGACCGTCTGTACCCGTCTATTTATGAGGAAGACGAAGAAGCCTTTGAAATCTGGAATAAGGAAATGGGCATTCCGGCAGAGCGCATCTTCCGTTTTGGAAAAGCAGATAACTTCTGGGAGCATGGCGCTGGTCCATGTGGTCCCTGTTCTGAAATTTACTATGACCGCGGGGAAAAATATGGCTGCGGCAGCCCGGATTGTACCGTAGGATGCGAATGTGACCGTTATATGGAAATCTGGAACAACGTATTTACCCAGTTTGAAAATGACGGGGAAGGCCACTATACAGAGCTGGTTCAGAAAAACATTGATACCGGTATGGGACTGGAACGTCTGGCTTCTGTTGTTCAGGATGTGGACTCTATTTTTGATGTAGATACCTTATGCGCTCTTAGAAACAAAGTTTGTGAACTGGCACATACAGAGTATAAAAAAGACGAAAACAAGGACGTTTCCATTCGTCTGATTACAGACCATATCCGCTCTGCAACCTTTATGATTTCCGATGGTATTATGCCAACCAACGAAGGAAGAGGCTATGTGCTGCGTCGTCTTATTCGTCGTGCAGCCCGCCATGGACGTCTTCTTGGCATTGACGGAAAATTCTTGGCAGAGTTAAGCGCTGTTGTCATTGAAGGCTCCAAGGATGGCTATCCGGAACTGGAAGAAAAGAAAGACTTTATTTTCCAGGTTCTGACAAAAGAAGAAGAACAGTTTAACAAGACCATTGACCAGGGACTTCATATTTTAGGAGAAATGGAAGCAGCTATGGAACAGGAAGGCAGAAAAGAGCTTTCTGGAGAGGATGCGTTCAAATTATATGACACCTATGGATTCCCAGTGGATTTGACAAAAGAAATTCTGGAAGAAAAAGGATATACCATCGATGAAAAAGGCTTCCAGGAAGCCATGGATGAGCAGAGAAAGAAAGCCAGAGAAGCCAGAGCTGTCACAAACTATATGGGAGCAGATGCAACCGTATATGATGAGATTGATGCGGCAGTTACCACAGAGTTTGTAGGCTATGACAATCTGACCTTTGAGTCCAAAGTAACGGTACTTACCACAGAAGAAGAAATCGTAGAAGCCCTTACCGAAGACCAGAGAGGTACTGTTTTTGTAGAGCAGACTCCATTTTACGCTACTATGGGTGGACAGCAGGGTGATAAAGGTGTTATTGTCTGCGGCGATGCGGAATTTAAGGTAGAAGATACCATTCAGTTAAGAGGCGGAAAAGTGGGACATGTAGGTGTTCTTACAAAAGGCATGATGAAAACAGGCGATGTGGTTACTTTAAAGGTATGCGAAACAGGAAGAGCAAACTGCTGCAAGAATCACAGCGCAACACATTTGCTGCAGAAAGCCTTAAAAACGGTCTTAGGTTCCCATGTAGAACAGAAGGGTTCTCTGGTAACACCAGACAGACTGCGTTTTGACTTTGCTCATTTCCAGGCAATGACAGCAGAAGAAATAGCGAAGGTTGAAGCCATGGTAAATGCTGAAATCCAGGCAGCCCTTCCGGTTGTTACTGATATTATGAGCGTAGAAGATGCAAAGAAAACAGGGGCAATGGCGCTCTTCGGTGAGAAATACGGTGAAAAAGTACGCGTGGTTTCCATGGGAGACTTCTCTAAGGAGCTTTGCGGTGGTACCCATGTTTCCAATACCAGCGTAATTACAACCTTTAAGATTGTATCTGAAAGTGGTATTGCAGCCGGCGTAAGACGTATTGAAGCATTAACCGGAGAAGGGGTATTCGCTTATTATAAAGAAATCGAAAAACGCCAGGCAGAGATTGCGGCAATGCTGAAAACCTCACCTGCAGAAATCGAAGAAAAAATTGCACACCTTCAGGCAGAAGTGAAAGCGCTTCACAGTGAAAACGAATCTCTGAAAGCAAAAATGGCTCAGGATGCGGTTGGTGATGTGATGAACCAGGTACAGGAAGTTAAGGGAGTGAAGCTTCTGGCCGTATCCCTTACGGATGTGGACATGAACGGGCTTCGTGACCTGGGCGACCAGTTAAAGGAAAAGCTGGGCGAAGGTGTAGTGGTACTTGCCAGCGTGGCAGGCGGAAAAGTGAGTCTTCTTGCCATGGTAACAGACCAGGCGCAGAAAGCAGGAGCACATGCAGGAAATCTCATTAAAGGCATGGCAGCCATTGTAGGCGGAGGCGGCGGCGGACGTCCCAACATGGCTCAGGCAGGCGGCAAAAACCCTGCAAAAGTGCCGGAAGCGCTGGAAGCGGCAGCAGGTATTTTGGCAGACCAGATAAAATAATGAAACTTTTTAAGAAAAATGAATTAAAATAGTTGACGAACTCCAAAAATCTGCTATAATATCAGATGTGCAATAAAAATACCCAGACAGTTGTATTATGCACAATTTACAGCTGGAGGGAGGTTAGGTGTGAGCTTATGTCAAATGTAATCGTCAAAGAGAACGAGACTTTAGATAGCGCTTTACGTCGTTTCAAGCGTAGCTGTGCGAAAGCAGGTATTCAGCAGGAAATCCGTAAAAGAGAGCATTACGAGAAACCAAGCGTTCGTCGTAAGAAAAAATCTGAAGCAGCTAGAAAACGTAAATATAATTAATGTGCAGTAAAGGCCTCTGGACAACACCAGAGGCTTTTTTACAAAGTATGAAACAGACAAAATATGAAAAAAATAATTGAATTTGTTTCCAGCAGAATCTTTCTTACTGCAGCGGCTGTACTGTTGCAGCTTATCTGGATTTTTGCCATGCTCTGGGGGCTTGGAGCCTTTTCCGGACATATTATGAATATTCTGAATCTGCTCAGTGTGATTATGGTTCTGTGGATTGTAAATAAAAAAATCAACCCATCCTATAAGCTGGCGTGGACCATTCTGATTCTGGCGCTTCCGGTTTTTGGCGTCATTATTTATCTGTTGTTTGGACAGTCCAGGGTTGCTAAGAAAATGACCCAGGAGTCCGAAAAAGTAATGAAAGAGATTTCCAATTATTTTAAGGAGACCAAAACCACCAGAACAGCGCTGCATTTGGAAAATCAGGGGATTTCCAACCAGTCTGCCTATATCCGGGACTATGCGGGATTTCCGGTTCACAGAAATACCACAACCCAGTATTATGGCGTGGGAGACGATATGTTTATTGATATGCTGGAGGATTTAAAGAAAGCAGAGCATTTCATCTTTCTGGAATACTTTATTATTCATGAAGGCCGTATGTGGGGCGCGATTCTGGATGTGCTGGAAGAAAAGGCAGCCCAGGGTGTGGACGTAAGGCTGATTTATGATGATATGGGATGTGTTAGCACACTGCCCCCCAGATATTACAAAGGGCTTCAGGCAAAAGGAATTAAGTGCGCGGCATTTAATCCGGTAAGACCGATTTTAAATATTGTCCTAAACAACCGGGACCACAGGAAAATACTGGTGATTGATGGCCATACAGGATATAACGGTGGCATTAATCTGGCAGATGAATACATTAATGAGCAGATGCGGTTTGGCCATTGGAAAGATACCGGAGTGCGGCTCCATGGGGAAGGCGTATGGAATCTTACAGTGATGTTTCTGCAAATGTGGACGGTGATTACCAGAACCAAAACACATTTGCCGGCATATGGACCCTATGTATATCATCCGGAAGAATTTGAAAAGGATGGTTTTGTACAGCCCTACGGAGATTCCCCTCTGGATGATGAGGTTGTGGGGGAAAATGTTTATCTCAATATGATTAATCAGGCGAAGAATTATGTGTATATTTCCACGCCGTATCTGATTATTGATAATGAGATGATGACTGCCCTGTGTCTGGCATCTAAAAAGGGTGTGGATGTGAGGATTATAACGCCGGGAATACCGGATAAAAAGCTGGTGTTTTTATTAACTCAGTCTTATTACCAGCAGCTTCTGGCTGCAGGGGTGCGGATTTATGAATATACCCCAGGGTTTATTCATGCGAAAAACTTTGTATGTGACGATGAACTTGCAGTGGTCGGAACCATTAACCTGGATTACCGGAGTCTGTATCTGCATTTTGAGTGCGCTACCTGGATGTATCAGTCCAGAGCAGTTAGTCAGGTAAAAGAGGACATGCTGGAAACCTTTGAGATTTCCAAAGAGATTTCTCTGGATATGTGCCGCAGACAGAATATTTTTCGAAGAGGAATGCAGAGTATTCTCCGGCTGTTTGCTCCGATGCTGTAAGAATGTAGGAAGTAGAGGGAGAGTTTTATGTTTTGGACAAAGGGAATGTTAGGTACTGATTTATACCACATTGTTCAGTGGTTTTTGATTTACAGTATGCTTGGGTGGCTGGTGGAATCCATTTATATGTCCGTCTGTAACCGGAAGCTTACCAATCGCGGATTTATGCGGGGACCCATGTGCCCTATTTACGGGGTAGGAGCCCTTACTGTATATTTTCTGCTGCAGCCGGTGTGTCATAATATTTATCTGCTGTATTTTATGGGCTGTTTGATCCCTACTTTGCTGGAGTTTTTGACAGCAAAACTGATGATTCGTATCTTTGGGGAAGTATGGTGGGATTATTCAGAAAAACCTTTTAATTATAAAGGTATTTTGTGTCTGGAAAGCACCATTGCGTGGGGATTTTATACGCTGGGACTCTTCTTATTCCTTCACAAAGGAGTAGAATTTATTGTAAGCAAGTATTCTTACAATACAGGAATCCGGATCAGCAGTATATTACTATTGATTTTTTCCATAGATTTCGGATATGCCTTGTATGAACAGAAGAAAGACAGCCTTCCGGAAGCAATGGAATCTATCAAAAAAAGAATTCGGAAAGTGTTTTAAGTATTATCGGGACTGCCGGGTATCCTTTGACAGAGGGATATCTGGTGGTCTTTTTTACATTTGCAGAGCTGAAAGGATTTTCACGTTCTAAATTATTTAAGGTATGATTACAATAGCATAAGAACAGTTTTTTTGGAGTGTGCAGCATGAAAAAAAGAATAGGAGCAATCCTTCTTGTGGGAATGTTTGTGAGCATGTTCTTGCTAAACGCAGGTGCGGTGACGGTTCGGGCAGATGGAGAGGAATTGATTACAGCGCCCCATGGAGTATTAATGGAGGCTTCTACCGGAACCATTATTTATGAAAAAGATATGGACACCAGAGTAAAACCAGCCAGTATTACGAAGATTATGACGTTGATTTTGATTTTTGATGAAATCGAAAAAGGCAGTCTACATATGGAAGACGAAGTGATTACCAGCGCCTATGCCAAGTCCATGGGAGGCTCCCAGGTCTTTCTGGAAGAAGGAGAAAAACAGAGTGTGGAAACCATGATTAAGTGTATTGTCATTGCCTCCGGAAATGATGCCAGCGTAGCAATGGCAGAACACATTGCAGGAAGTGAAGAGGCATTTGTGGAAAAGATGAATGAACGGGCAAAAGGGCTTGGCATGGAAAATACTAATTTTGAAGACTGCTGTGGACTGACAGAGTCGGATAACCATTATACCAGCGCCCATGATGTGGCTCTCATGTCCAGAGAACTGGTGACAAAGTATCCTGAGATTCTGGATTATTCTTCTATTTGGATGGACACCATTACCCATGTGACAGAGAAGGGAACCAGTGAATTTGGGCTGACCAATACCAATAAATTAGTCCGCAGCTACGATGGCTGTGTGGGGCTGAAAACAGGCAGTACCAGCGTGGCAAAATATTGCGTTTCTACAGTAGCTGTCAGGGATGGGATTACCCTGATCAGTGTAGTAATGACAGCGCCGGATTATAAGGTGCGCTTCAAGGATGCGGCGGCTATGCTGAATCTGGGATTTGGAAGCTGCAGCCTTTATGTGGATGAAAATAAGAAGTCCCTGCCTGAAATTGCAGTAGAAGGCGGTGTGAAAGAGGAGCTTGCCTGTGATTATGAGGGGACTTTCCGTTATCTGGATACAAAAGGGGCTGCCCTTAATCAGATCGAGAAGAAAATTAAGCAAAAAGACAAGGTAAAGGCTCCTGTGAAAAAAGGAGATCTGGCAGGAACTGTAGAGTATTATCTGGATGGGGAAAAAATAGGAAGCGTGAATATCCGATTCCAGGAAGGGACGAAGAGAGCCGGATACAGTGATTATGTAAAGAAAGTTTGGGGACAATTCTGGAAGGGGAAACAGGCTGTATAAGGATGCTGTAAAAACATAGAAAAATATGTGAAAAGGGGATTGAAAGTCCCCTTTCTTTCGATTATAATAAGCCACGTTATAAGGATTTTAAGCTGTAGGCAGAAAGGAAAGAGGGGTAAAACGTGGCAGAAAAACGTGTACAGACAGATATGACCGCAGGGAATCCGGCCAAAATTATTTTAAACTTTACGATTCCCATTTTTATTGGAAATTTATTTCAGCAGTTTTACAGTATGGCAGATACGGTCATTGTAGGAAAATTTGTAGGAACCAAAGCTCTGGCAGCAGTGGGAAGCGTTGGAACTATTATGTTCCTGATTCTGGGCTTTCTTCAGGGGCTTACTGCCGGTTTTTCTGTGCTGACAGCCCAGCGGTTCGGCGCAGGAGATATGAAGGGCATGCGAAAAACCGTAGGAACAGCGGCTGTGCTTTCCGCAGTGAGCATTGTGGTGATGACCGCGGGAAGTATGCTTTTGATGAAGCCATTGCTGATTTTTATGCATACGCCGGATGATATTTTTGAAGATGCCTATACTTATATTATGATTATCTGTGCAGGAATTGCTGCTACAGTGCTTTATAATCTGCTCTCCAGCATCCTGAGAGCGCTGGGAGACAGCAAGACGCCGCTGTACTTCCTGGTTTTATCAGCGATTCTGAATATTGTGCTGGATTTGGTGTTGATTATTGTATTCCACATGGGGGCAGCAGGAGCAGCCTATGCTACAGTAATTTCCCAGGGTGTTTCCGGTGTGGGATGTTTGTTTTATATATGGAAAAAAGTCCCTCTTTTGAAACTGGAAAAAGCAGATTTTCGGCCAGAGGGCTATCTGGCAAAAATGCAGCTTAGTGTGGGACTTCCCATGGCTCTGCAGTATTCTATCACTGCTATTGGGGCTATGATGGTGCAGTCTTCTCTGAATCTTCTTGGCTCTCTGTCAGTGGCAGCCTATACGGCGGCCAACAAAATCGAGCAGATCGGAACACAGGCTTATGTGGCTCTTGGAACCACCATGGCGACTTACTGCGCCCAGAATATGGGAGCAGGACAGATTAAAAGAATCCGCCAGGGCTTCCGAAGCGCAACCATTATGGGAAGCATTTATGGGGTGATTTTAGCCATTCCCATGATGACGGTGGGAAAATATCTGGTGCATTTCTTTGTCTCTGAAAATGCAGGACAGATTATGAGCCAGGCAGATATTTATCTGAAATGGACCTTCCTGTTCATGATTCCACTTACCATTGTAAACGTGTACCGCAATGGAATCCAGGGCATGGGCTATGGAGTGCTGCCTATGCTGGCAGGGGTTGCAGAGCTGGTGGGAAGAGGCGCTGTAGCTATGGTGGCTGGGTGGAAACGCAGCTTTGTAGGCGCCTGTCTTGCAAGCCCCGCAGCGTGGATACTGGCAGGAGGACTGCTGATTTTCATGTACTTTAAGGTTGTGAGAGAGCAGGAGAAGGTGTTTTTAGAAAAAAGTAAGTAAATATCATAGATTTTTAATGGCTTTTTTGTTAGAACATGTGTATAATAAAAGACACACATAGGACAAAATAAGCATAGAGGAGGGATATTTATTATGGAAAAAACGTTGGCAGTTGCGAAGGCTTTATACAGTATGTATGGGAAAAGATTTCATACCAGTATGGATG
The DNA here is from genome assembly GCA_958352855.1 of uncultured Bacillota bacterium. Classification (GTDB taxonomy): domain Bacteria; phylum Bacillota; class Clostridia; order Lachnospirales; family Lachnospiraceae; genus Blautia. The sequence goes on along the minus strand of CATWQE010000061.1, from coordinate 674 downwards.
AGATGAAGATGCATAAATTGATGTACTTTGCACAGAGAGAATCCCTCATGTATAATAGAACAGTTTTATTTGATGAGGACTTTTACGGATGGAAATATGGACCCGTATTAAAAAGCGTTAGACATGAATATTTGACGGGTTCTCGATTCTCGGATGTAGAAAAGACCGTATCGCCAGATACAGAAAAAATGTTAAAAGATGTTCTTGAGCGTTATGGAACTGTTTCTTCATGGAAACTCAGTAGTCTATCACATGATGAATTTTCCTGGAAAAAAGCGCGTAAAGGATTAAAGTCTTCTGATAATGGAAATGTTAAAATGAGTCTAAACGCAATGATGGTAGATGCAACACATGAATTGGCAGTTCGTAAAGCACAGGCGAAAGAATAAGTTAGTTTGGAGGGGTTGTTATAACGATTAAAGAAACACGCCAATACTTTCGTGGCTTTACATGTGAAGTGTTGACTTCAAACCAAAAGAACAAAGATGTTATTAGAGAATTTTATTCTCAAAGAAATAATAATACCCTTGGCGAATATTTGAGAAATAAAGCATGGGACGAAGATTTGGATGGCGAAACCAGGATATATCTGGTTAAAGATTCTTTTGGATGTGTTGTGTTGTTTTTTTCACTTAAATGTGGTTTGCTGTTTAGAAAAAATCAATATGATAAAT
>CATWQE010000060.1 GCA_958352855.1 uncultured Bacillota bacterium | reverse complement strand
AGATTGAGAAAAGCCCCTGCCCTATTGACGGTTACACCAAACGCCAGTATGCCAAGGAACTTCTTCGTGATATTTCCAGAGAAAATCCGGGAACCAAAGAGCGGATGTTTACTGCCATCTGCAATGGAAACATTCAGGGCTGGCATCCCATTCAGGGAAAACATTCCTAATATTCCTAAATCTCCCAGGAAAGAGTAAGCAAACATAAAAAATGGATGCAGATTCGCTGAAACTGCATCCATTTTCATTTCTTACCAGGCTTTCATTTTTTTCTTCAGGTCAATGGCTGCCTTTATCATTTCCACACAGCCTTCCACACCCAGGATTCCACTGTCTAAGCAGAGATTATAGCTGGCGCTGTCTCCCCACTTCTTACTGGTATAATAGTTATAGTAGCTGGAGCGTTTTTTATCACTTTTGATAATCTGTTCCTTTGCCGCTGCTTCTGTAAGATTGTAAACTTTTGCCAGTCTGTGAATTCGTTTATCCAAATCCGCATGGATAAAGACGCTGATTGCTCCCGGATACTCTGCCAGGGCGTAATCAGCACAACGTCCTACCATAACACAGGATTCCTCCTGGGCAATTTTTTTAATGGTATCAAATTGTGCCAGAAATACCTTGTGATTAATAGGCATATCTGCAAAGGCTGCTGAGGAATAGCCAAAAGAATAGGTATCCATAACTAAAGAATATAAAAAACTGTTGGTGGGTTTTTCATCATGATGTTCAAACAGTTCATGACAAATTCCGCTGTCTTTGGCTGCACGATCCAGCAGCTCTTTGTCGTAACATTTGATTCCCAATTCTTTGGCAAGAAGTTTTCCTACGTCACGTCCCCCGCTTCCTGTCTGACGACCTATGGTAATAACTGTATTTGCTGCCATACTCATACACTCCTTTCTAACATTCTTTCTTACATTTATTATAATTCATTTTACTCCAAATGTATATATTATTTAAAATTTTAGCAGAAGTTTTTGAAAATATTCTGGCAGCGGAGCAGTAAATTCCATATACTCTCCCAAAACAGGATGCTGAAAGCCAAGAACCATGGCATGAAGGGTTTGACCTTGAAGCCCGGCAACGGGACATTTTTTCGGTCCGTATACTTCGTCTCCCAGAAGAGGATGTCCAATACTGCTCATATGTACACGAATCTGATGGGTTCTTCCCGTTTCCAGTTGACATTCCACATAGGTATAATTTCCAAAACGCTGCAATACCTGATAATGGGTAACTGCGGGCTTCCCGTTTCTTACGTGAACAGCCATTTTCTTCCGGTCTGTTGGATGTCTTCCAATATCCCCCTCAATGGTCCCTGCATCCTCTGCAAGATTTCCATGAACAATGGCTCTGTATTTCCTGGTAATACTGTGAATTTTCAGTTGTTCGGCCAGACTCTGATGAGCGGTATCTGTTTTGCATACCACCAGCGCTCCTGTGGTATCCATATCAATCCGATGGACAATGCCTGGTCTTAAAACCCCGTTAATTCCTGATAACTGATCTTTGCAGTGATACATCAGGGCATTGACCAGCGTTCCTGTATAATGTCCCGGACTTGGATGCACCACCATCCCCTTGGGTTTGTTTACCACCAAAAGCTGATCGTCCTCATAGAGAATATCCAAAGGAATGTTTTCTGCCTGAATATCCGGTTCCAGGTTATCCGGAATCAACACTGCAATTTCATCCTCTTCTGCCACCTTATAGCTTGCCTTTTCCCTTTTGCCATTTACCGTAACGTTTCCGTCTTTTAACTGCTTCTGTAAAAAAGAGCGGGAGTAATCAGACATCACTTCCGCTAAATATTTATCAATCCGCACCCCCGCGTAAGAGGCATCTGCCTGTAAACATAGCTGTTTCATTCTGCTCACTCCTGCTCTTTGTTTTGTTTCCATTTTAAAAAGTCAAAATCCTCTTCTTTGTAATAAAACATTACCAGTACCAAAAGAAGAAGCATACTCACTGTTACATAAATGTCTGCCACATTGAAAATCGGAAAATCAATGGGAGAAAAATAGATAAAATCTACTACATAGTCCAGCCGGACCCTGTCAATCATGTTTCCAAGTCCTCCGGAAACAAGAAAGAAACAAAGGATTTTTAAGGGCAGAAATTTCCTTTCAGCCGGCAGTTTCCAAAGTACGTAAAGAACACCCAGAATCACCAGGCCTGTCAAGCCCAAAAGAAGCCATTTCTGACCCTGAAAAATACCAAAAGCAGCGCCCCTGTTTTCCAGATATTGTAAATACAGCACATTGGGAATCAGGGCAATCTCTGCCTGATCCTTTAAATGTTTTACAGCCAGAAATTTTGTATATTGGTCAAGTCCTGCCAGAAGAAGCACCGCTGCCAGAAGCTCCAGAAAATTTTTTACGCTGTGCTTTTTTGTTTTCATGTCTCTTCCTCCGCTAAAATACTCTGGATTCCCTCTAACAATTCCTCATCTGTAAGTGTTGTGTCAATGACTGCATTTCCCCAGTCTTTTAGCAGAATAAAACGAATTTGTCCTCCTGCCATTTTTTTATCCGACCTGGTTGTTTGCAAAACCTCTTCCTTTCTAAGTCCCTGTGTCCTCACAGGAAGCCCAAATGCCTGAAGCTGATCTTTGATTTCTTCGTATTCTGTCTGGGAAATCCAGCCCTTTTTCCAGGAGAGAAAGGCAGAAGCGGCGCACCCTATAGCCACACATTGTCCATGAAGCAGAGAAAAATCTTTCAGCTTTTCTACTGCATGTCCGATGGTATGTCCCATATTTAAAAGCGCCCGTTCTCCTTTTTCAGTAGGGTCCTGTTCCACTACTGTTTTTTTTATGACACAGCTTCGGTAAATCATTTCCCCACAGACTTTTGTCTCTCTGTCCAAAAGCTCCTTACTGTGCGCGCTAATCCACCGGCTATATTCTTTGTCACGAATCAGTCCATGCTTTAACACTTCCCCCATACCACTGGAAAATTCTTCTTCGGGCAGAGTTTTCAGAGTAGAAACATTCATATACACCAGCAAAGGCTGATGAAAGGCTCCCACCATGTTTTTGTATTGTTTAAAGTCAACTCCTGTTTTGCCTCCTATACTGCTGTCCACCTGGGAAAGCAGGGTTGTAGGAATCTGAACAAAATCAATCCCTCTTAAATAGGTAGCAGCCGCAAATCCGGTCATATCCCCTGTAACGCCACCGCCTAAAGCAGCCAGTAAATCCTTTCGGTCAAAGTGATTTTGAATCAAATGCTCATAAATTCCCTGAATCTGTTCCAGATTTTTATTGGTTTCCCCTGCCGGCAGCACATAAGAGCTTACGGTCATACCGGTTTTGGATAAGGCCTCTTTTACCTGATCCAGATACAAAGGCGCTACGTGGCTGTCTGTTACAATACAAATCCTGGCGCTGTCCCTTTTTAAATCCAGCACCTCCTGTGTCAGCTTTTCAAAAGTTTGTTGAAATACAATGGGATAGTGAAAATCCTCCTGTCTTTTCACCAGTAACCGTTCTGGAATCATGACCATCCCTCCTCGTCTAACAATATTTATACAATACTACATGAAAACGGTTTTTCTTTGTTTTGCAGGTTACAGAACCAAACTGGAACTTTCCTTTTCCCCGCACAGAAATAATGTCCCCCTCCTTCAGATTATATCCATTAGAAACCACAGACTTTCCATTAACAAACACCTTTCCCCCTTCAATAAAGGGAATCATACTGCTTCTGGAAGTATGGAAAGCCAGGGCAATAATACTGTCAAGCCTTGGGGATGCCACTGTGCCGGAAAGTTCCTCCCGCCTGGGCTTTGGCATGTCTTCCTTTGCAAAAATTTCTTTTGCCATTACTGACGTGTGTTTAATCCGGCTGATTTCTTCTACAAGAAACTGGCACACCGAAGAGTGGCAAAACACATAAGCACAATGCTCTTCCAGAAGAATATCCCCGATTTTGCTTCTCTCCAGCCCCAGATTTAAGATACTTCCCAGATAATCTCTGTGAGTAAGGGCATCTGCAAACTTTGCCTGCAAAGGGGCAATCTGAAGACAGGAAACAGGGTATACACCTGCTGTCTCAAAATCTTCTTCATAACAAAAAGCATCAGGGACGAATGCCGCCATCTGACGCTCCGCGGTTTCATAGCCTCCAAACATCCGCACCCGGACTCCGGTATTCTCCAGGCTTGGCAAAAGGCTGTGAAGAATATTTTGCTGATTTAAGTCTAAAAAGTCAGAGAAAGTAAGAATCCCTCTAAAATAGGCTTTCTTACTTAACTCTAACATTCGTTTTTGAAAAAATTCTTCTTTTTCCATAGAATTTCTAGTAGATGGAACCTACCACATCATTTAAAAAGTCCTGGGAATCACCGGTAATATCCACACCTTCCGGAGTTAAAATAAAGATATAGGCAGATACTCTCCGGATGCTTCCGTCTAAGGAATAGCTGGCTCCTGATGTAAAGTCAATGATGTGCTGCGCCAGCTCCATATCCAGTCCTTCCAGGTTCAGGATGACCGTACAGTTATCCAGCAGTGCATCCACTACCTCTGTAGCCTCATCAAAGCGTTTTGGCTTCATAACACAAACTTCACCGGAAGCTCCTGTTTTCTTTTTATTCACATTATACATAGGTGTCACCTTACCTGCGGAAGCCTTGGAAGAAGCAGAAGAAGAGGCTGTGCTTCTGGACGCTTTCGGCGCCTTTGCGGCAGCGGACTGCTTCTCTGCACTTTTATAGCTCTTTGCGGGAGGAAGATCGTCGAATTCATCATCAAAATCATCATCCAGCTTTTTAAAGAAACGCTTCTTAGGCTTCTCATCTTCAAAATCGTCATCTACATCATCTAAAAAATCATCATCGTCATATTCTTCATTTACTTTTACTGCATCTAAAAATTTATCCCATATGTTCATGATTCAATCTCCAATCATTCTATTTTAAAGAATAGTTCCGTTCTCCGAAAATGCCTGTCCCTACCCTGACGTGTGTAGCGCCCTCTTCAATGGCAACCTGGTAGTCTCCGGTCATCCCCATGCTCAGAACATCCATAGTAACATTATCAATACTTTTCCCTTGAATGTCAACACTTAAATTTCTTAAATTTCTGAAAATAAGACGATTTTCTTCCGGATTCTCCACATAAGGAGCAATTGTCATCAATCCCCGTATGGAAATCCATGGAAGTACAGCAATCTGACGAATCAAATTTTCCGCTTCTTCCATGGGTACACCGAACTTACTCTCTTCCTTTGCTACATTCACCTCAATCAAAATAGGAACACAGATTCCCTTTTTCCCGGCTTCCTTATTGATTTCTTCTGCCAGACGCAAGGAATCCACAGAATGAATCATACAGGCTTTCTCTACCAGATATTTTACTTTGTTTCTCTGGAGATGCCCAATCATATGCCAGCGCACCGGTGGCTTTGGCACCTCTTTTTGTGCCAGCGTTTCTGCCTTTTGGGTAAGCTCCTGTACTTTATTCTCTCCAAAGTCCCGAACACCAAGGGGCAGCAGTTCTTCTATCATGGACAAAGGTTTTGTTTTGCTTACCGCAATGAGAGTGACCTCCTCTCTTGCGCGCCCTGCTCTTTTGCATGCCTCTGTTACTTTCTTCTCTACATCCTGATAATTCTCACAAACACTCATTGCAAACATCCTTTCTTTTATCCACTAATACAAGATTTCTTCTTCTTTTACACTTTTTCCGTCCAGTACAATATAATCAAATGCCTGAAGCCCATAAGAAGTTCCCTGGGAAACAATGCAGTATTCCTCATTTTGATCCAGGATATTAATCTGGCGAAATACCGCATAGCCTTTATTCATTCCATAAACCCCCTGGAGTTCTTCTGTTTTTCCAATCGTATAAGTTTCCGAGGAATCCTGCTTTTTCAGCACATCACCTTCCTGAAAAGCAGAGGTGTCAACATAACAATAACCGCTGGTGTCATTTTCATCTCCCCAGCCAATTTCCCTGCCTTTCCCATTCACCTCTTTATAAATAACAGGCTCTACAAACTCTGTCACAGAGGATTTGTTCTTACTGTCCACTTCCCGTATAAAGCCTTTTCCTTCTCCGTTATTTCCCTGAGCCAGAAAATCTCTTGGAATCACATAGAATTCCTTTTCCACTACAGCGCTTACCGGAATTTTCAAACCGCTTTGTGTGTTAATGACCAGCTCCACTTCCAGGAAACGGTCAGAAGCATAACGGGGCATTCCGTTTTGCAACTGAATCTTCGCTGTCTTCTGATTTCCAACCTGCACAATGGTAAGGGAACCATTCTGACTTTCTCCATCTTTGGTAAACTTTACTTTTATGCTTTCTCTTCCAGAAAGAGCAGCAGCCAGCTTGTCCGTAAGAGGCACCATCAAAGTCCAGTTCTCACTGGTAATGACTTTATACACAGGGTCTCCGGCAGCCAGTTCTTTGCTGGTAAGTAAATCTGTTTTTTTATAAGATTTTTCGTTAAAAGCATCCTCTGTAATATTTTCCTCTGTAATTCCTTCGTAACCATCTGTAGAATATACTACCACCCCTGCTTCCGGGGCAGTATAAACCGTTTGTTTTCCAAGGGAAACGGTGTTTCCTACCTCTTCTCCTACCAGGGCATCGGAATCCGTATTCTCATCTTTCTCTTCTGTTTCTTTTTTCTGCTCCATGATACCGGCAGCCTGGAGAATACTTCCCTGCAGCTCATATTTAAAGCTATAGGCATCATAAAAATCACTGCCGGAAAACCCATAAGAAAAATTCGCCATATTGGAACGCATTTTTTCCAACTGCTCCTCTGACAATTCCACACTTTTGGTTTCTTTCTTATTATTCGTAAGGGCATATACGGAGCCATCCTTGCGCACCTGCATACCCTCTCTTGCATAATACTCCACATACCCGGAAGCTCCTGCCGGAACAATCTGTTCCTTACGAAGAGCCAGACCTGTGCAAACGGGATTCTTGGTCAGAGGACCCACTGTAACCTGATAAGAGGTCACATGAGAGGAGGTGGCATACAAAACAACAGTAATAATCATATAAAGCAGCAGGGCGCCGAACATAATGGTTGCTATGTTATACGTCAACAGACGCTTCAATCCAATAAAAATTTTTTTTATTCTTTGAAAAAAACGATTTCTTTCAGACAAAATAAATCTCCTTTGCAATGCGTATACTTTCTGCACTGTCTTATATTTTACCATTTTCAGCCTGGCATCACAAGTATAAAAATAAGTCCCTTTTTTGCAATCCCTGTATAAAAAAGAAGGTTCTGGAAATCCTATAAAAGAACAAGGAGGTTTTCATGTATGAACAGTAAATTTTTAGACTATACAGCTCTGGTACTGACCATTGTGGGAGCTGTAAACTGGGGGCTTATTGGGTTCTTCCGTTTTAATCTTGTTACCTTTTTATTTGGCGATATGACCTGGCTTTCCCGCATCATCTATGCACTGGTAGGCATCAGCGGGTTATATCTTCTCAGCCTTTTCGGAAGAATTACATCCTTTTCAGACAGCCGCCTTTAACCTGGAAAAGCCGCCACACAGGGAACTGTATGACGGCCTTTCCTCTTTTGTTTCATTTTTATGCTAAAACTTTATCTTTCATATGCTCTGGTAAATCGGCTTCATCTATGGAGATGCTGACTATAAAGGAAACCTGATACTTTTCTCCCATAGCCTCCAAACGGTCTAAAACCGGACCAATTTCATCTTCTTCTGCTCGTGAAATTTTCAGGAAGCTATCCAGGTACATTTTCTCCAGGTCATTGTCCTGAGACACAATACCGGAAAGAAAACCTACAAACTCGCTGCTGTTTTGAATATCATATTCAGACATATCAATCAAACGTACTTTGTTATTTAACTCAAACATATGTTTTCTGCTTTTATCCAGATAAACCAATGTTCCGTTTGCCTGTTTTACTTCTGCATTTACCTTGTCTAAAAGTACCTTTGTTTTTCCTTCACCTTTTTTTCCTACAATTAACTGAACCATCGCAATTTCCTCCTTAGCCGCACGTAATATGTATATTTACTAAAAACGTGGTTATCGTTGAATTAATTATAGTGCATAACGTTCAAAAATACAACAGGAATTTGAAATTTTATAGTAATTTTTAAGAATTTACTTTTTCCAGCATTTCCCAGATTCTGGTGTTCATGGTTCCCTCGCTGTCTGCGCGAAAAACAATCAGGACAAATGCGTCTCCGTAATTGTTCTGGACCAGAAGCGCAGTTGCATACTGCTCTTTTGCGGACATAAATTTGCCTCCCAGAACCGTAACTCCTTTTGGCACAGACAGACTGCCCGTCAGATACGGATTGTCCGTATCCAGAAGCTGCTGTTTTAAGTCTCCGTTTGCCTTCGTACTGTTCATGGTATAGCTGGTAAGCCCCATAGCATGAATCAAATCCGGATATTCCAATAATTGATGAAACAGCAGATACAGATCATACACTGTTGTATATTGATTCTCATCCTCTGCCCCTGTTACATTGGCAAAAGCCGTATTGGTCATACCAAGCTCCCGGGCTTTCTGGTTCATCTGCTCCACAAACGCTTCCCTGTCTCCTGCCGCAGCTCTTGCCAGAGCATAACAGGCATCATCTGCAGAATAGACCAGAACAGCATTTAAAAGCTGTTGAACTGTTACCACATTCCCGGCAGCCAGGCCACTGGAAGTTCCCTGGCTTCTTCCTACCACATCCTCCGGCTCTATGGTGACAGAATCTTCCGGGTTTAATGCTTCATATGCGGTCAGCGCTGCCATAAGCTGGTTCATATTTCCAGGAGAAATTTTTTCGTGAAGGTTCTGGGAAAATAAAATTTCTTTGTCCTGAAGGTCAAAGAGACCGGCAGCCTCGCCCTCGCGGCTTTCAATCCCATCCATAGGGGTATTGCTCTCTCCCACGCAAAGCTTTCCGGCAATGCCCTCTTCCAAAAGGGCGCTTTCCTTTGCTGCTGTTCCTGACATCCTGAGACTCCGGTTATAGACCATGGGTTCTTTCAGAGTTCCCATACGGGAAAACAAAAGCAATGCCAGAATTCCCAAGAGAAGAGCAATCAGAAAAAACAAGACTAAGAAAACGGTCTTTCGAATTTTCCTGATACGAAGCTCCTTCTGCTTTGTGCTTAACTTTTTACTTGTACATTTCACGCCAATCCAGCTCTCCTCTTCCCAAAGAACGAATCATCATCTCGGCAGTTGCCAGATTGGTGGCCATAGGAATATTATGGGTATCGCACAGCATAAAAATACGTTTGACATCCGGATCATGTTTCTGCGGAGCCAGAGGCTCTCTTAAATAAATCACCAGATCCATTTCATTTTGTTCAATCATGGCTCCAAGCTGCTGTTCTCCTCCCAGATGTCCTGCCAGAAACTTATGCACCGTAAGATTGGACGCCTCCTCAATAAGTCTTCCCGTTGTTCCTGTGGCATATAAGGTATTCTGAGACAAAATGTTGCGATAGGCAATGCAGAAATTCTGCATTAATTTTTTCTTTGAGTTGTGTGCGATTAAACCAATATTCATGATGGTTCTACCTCCCTGTATGTTCTATATTTTTGTAATCCCACATTCAGCACCAGACCCATTCCAATGTACAGGCTGACCATGGAGGTCAGACCATAGCTGACAAAGGGCAGAGGTGTTCCTGTATTGGGCAGGATTTTCGTTACAACAGCAATGTTAATAAAGCTCTGCACACCAATGACTGCCGCCACTCCGCAGCAAATCAGCCTTCCCGACAGGTCTTTGGCCCGTATGCCGGTTCGGATACATTCAAAGGTAATGAAAAGTAAAAGTAAAATAATTGCTGTACACCCGATAAATCCCAGCTCTTCTCCTGCTACAGAGAAAATAAAGTCTGTCTGGTTCTCAGAAACAAAGTTTCCTTTGTTTGCAGAAGCTACTTCATTGTTATTCAGTCCTTTCCCTGTAAGCTGGCCGGAACCAATCGCCATAACAGAGTTTTCCTGTTGAAGAACATCATCCGAATATTCATCATCTTCGGAATTTAAAAATGCCATAATACGGTCTCTCTGATAGGACTTGATGAGCTTCTGATCCGGCTGGACTACAATAAAGAGAAAAATAACTGCCAGAGGCACTGCAATGAGCAATGCGCCTCCAATAATCTTGTAGCTTAATCCTGCAACATAAATCAAGATACAAAAAAGTATAGCAATTGTAATGGTATTTTTCAAGTCCGGCTGGCTCAAAATCAGAACCAGGGGAAGGGCAATCAAAATGACAGATTTCACCAGTGTATGGAGGGTATTCAAATCCTCCTCATGGTCCATAAAAAATTTAGCAAAAAACAGGATAATAATGATTTTTGCAAGTTCTGTAGGCTGAAACTGAATACCAGCAATATTCAGCCATCTGGTTGCGCCATTTGCATCTGTACCAAAGAGAATAACCAGCAAAAGCAGCACCAGATTTCCTGCATACATAATCCAGTTAAAATTCAAAATCCAGCTAAAATCCATAAGAGATACCACCAGCATTACTGCAAGTCCCAGAATCATACCTGCAAGCTGCCTGCTTTGAAGAGCCGGTTCCGCGCTTCCTACCAGCAGCACCCCTATAGAGGTCAGCGCAATTAATGCAATGACCAATCTAAAATTATAATCCCGTAATCTATACTGTCTAATCATGAAAACACCTTTTTTCTTATGGTTATAAACGATTTCTGTTGTTATCTTAAAAGGCTTATTCCAGGAGCCGATTTTTCGATACCTGTCTGCAATGGAATCTTGGCGGTAAAGGTAGCCGTATCCTTCCGGTAACGCAGTTCCACGCTACGCTCCCGCACAGCAAAATACTTGCTTACTGCCCGTATCACATCATTTTGCAGCATGGTCATCATTTGTGGAGTACAGTCCAGCCGCTCAGAAGTAAGAAGCAGCTTCAGACGGTCTTTTGCAATATTTCCGGATCGTCTGCCAGAAAATCTCATAAAGCCTGTGACCTCCTTCTCTATTTTCGGAACATACCCGTAAATCGTTTCCATACGCCTTTCTTCGTGTGGAAGTCTAAAAGAGGGACTTCCTCACCTGCAATTCTGCGGCAAATATTTTCCAGCGCCTTTCCGGACAGGGAATCTTTTCCGCATAAAGGTTCTCCCTGGTTTGTGGCAATCACCACTGCTTCATCATCCGGTACAGCGCCAAGAAGATCTACCGCCAGAATTTCTGTGACGTCCTCCACCGACATCATTTCTCCCCGCTTCACCATGTCTGTGCGAAGCCGGTTGATTATCAATTCAATTCTTGGCATTTCGTTTGCCTGCAAAAGACCGATAATACGGTCTGCATCACGAATAGCGGAAACCTCCGGCGTAGTCACTACAATGGCTCTGTGCGCTCCTGCAATGGCGTTTTTAAAGCCCTGCTCAATTCCAGCCGGACAATCCAGGATAATATAGTCAAACTCTTCTGCCAGATCCTGGGTAAGCTTCACCATCTGCTCCGGTGTAATGGCTGTTTTATCCTTTGTCTGGGCAGAGGGAAGCAAATACAGGTTATCGCATTGCTTATCCCGGATAAGAGCCTGCTTCATTCTGCAGCTTCCCTCAATCACATCAATAAGGTTGTAAACAATCCGGTTTTCAAGCCCCAGAACCACATCCAGGTTCCGAAGCCCGATATCCGTATCCACCACAACCACTTTCTTGTTCAGCTTTGCCAGACCAAGACCAATATTGGCTGTTACGGTGGTTTTCCCTACACCGCCCTTTCCTGATGTTACCACAATAATTTCACTCATACCTGATCCTCCAATCTCTTTTTTCCTACTCCTGTGTACTTTTAATCAGTGCGGGTACTGGACAGGCTGGTCATTGTAGCTGTGCCAGTAACAATTTCTGATTCATCTGCAAGATTGTACTTATAGCGGAGGATATCTTTTGCTACTTCTACTGCATTGGCAGAGGCATAGCCATTTCCAATGCGGACTGCCACACCGATTTCCGGATTGTCATAGGGCGCAAATCCTACGAAAAGGGCATGGGAGGGCCGGCTCATATCTTCCTGAGCTGTACCGGTCTTACCTGCAACAGAAACACCTAAATGGCTAAGATACACATTGTTCTTTGCAACACCTAACATACCCTGGTGTACCAGGTCCCAGGTGTGGTCAGAAACATCCATATCTCCATTTACTGTTGGAGTATAATCTTCTATGATTTCTCCATCGGAATCTGTTACTTTATCAAAAAGGGACAGCTGATAATTAGTTCCCCGGCTCGCAATAGCAGTGACATATCTGGCAAGCTGTGAAGTTGTCATATTATGCGTACCCTGACCAAAGGCACTTCGAATAGCGTCTTCATCTGAAAACTCCGGCGCTTCCTCTGACAGCTCCAGTCCTGATTTTTCTGTCAATCCAAACATAGTTGCATACTTTTCCAGCTTCTGAAGTCCAAGATTATTGGAAAACTTCCCTTCATCATTTGTACCCAAATCATAGGCCACCTGACCCATAAAGACGTTACAGGAATTTGTAATACCGGATACCACATTCATGCGTCCATGACCGGAACGTAACCAGCAGTTTGGTCCATCTGCTATTTTGTCAAACTTTCCGGTACAGAGAACGGAATATCCGTCTGTCACAATCCCTTCCTCCATACCTGCCACTGCAGTCACTACTTTAAAAGTAGAACCAGGCGCAGTAAGCTGCTGGGTAGCTTTATTATAGAATGGTCTGGACAGATCCTGATTTAACTTTGCAAAATACTCGGTATCCATATTATTGGCCAATCGGTTATTATCATAACCCGGATAAGTAACGCAGGCAAGCGTCTCCCCTGTGTTCACATCTGTAATCACCACAGAACCGGAACAAGGATCCAGGGCAAGCTGCGCCGGCGTAATCTCCAAAGACGTAATTTTCTGAATCATAAAGTCATAAGCGCGTTTTGTTCCTGATTCCAAGGCCTCATAGGTGGCTGCGTCTGGCTCCAGAACCCCCTGATCATATAACAAAAGGCAAAGCTGTGTTCCTGATATAACATCCGAATGAAGCATATATTTATACAGCAGCTTGGAAAAGCCATTATCGTCTTTTAAAGCCTCTGTAAGATAATCGGAGAGAGCGCCGTAAACTTCCGCAGTATCCAGATAATCTCCTTTTGCAGAAAATTTCGAAATATCAATCCAGTTCTTTCCTGCCGCATAGGTAAGGAAATCCTTCAGGCTAATGCTTTCCTCCTTGCTCCATGCCACATAAACAGGATCCGTAGAATCAATTTTATCTGAGGAAAGAATACCGGTTTTGGAAATCAGGAAATCGTTGACCAGGTAACTCTGGTATTCCTGCATCTCTTTTGGCAAATCTTTGTATACTGCCGGATTTTCTTTGGTCAGTTCTTCTTTTATCTGCGCAAAAACCTCTTTTTGCTTTTCCTGAAACAGGCTATACACTTTTTTCTCTAACTCTGTGGCATCTTCTGCCTTAAAATGCTCAATATCCAGCACATTATTTTCAATCAGGGCATTATACACATCATAAATCGGTGTTCTCACATTTGCAGTGTCTGCGGTTCCGTTTTCCAGTCCTTCCAGCTTAAATTCCTTTGCATTGATAATGGTAGCTGCCAGAATTCCGGCAATTTTCTGCTCCAAAACATGATAGGCAACCCGCTGCAAATCAGAATCAATGGTAAGATACACATCATTTCCTGAGGATGGTTCTTTTCTGGAATCCTCATTAATATCCAGAACCTTTCCCATGGTATCTACATAAACGGTCTCTGAACCGTTTTTGCCCTGAAGCTGGGTCTCCATGGTTTTCTCTACCCCGGATTTTCCAATCACTGCATCCAAAGAATAATCTTCGTATCCCTGTTCTTTCAAATCTTCCAGTTCCTGGGCATCTGCTTTTCCGGTGTAGCCTATAATGGGCGCCATGCTTTCTGCCTCATTATACACGCGGATAGAATCTTCCGTAATATCCACGCCCTGCAGCTCATCTTTACGCTCCATGACTTCTGCCACAGTCTCTTCACTGACATTGGTTGCCACTGTTACCGGAACATATTTTTTAAAGCTGTTGGTTGATAAAATATAACGGATTTTTGCAATTTCCAGGGTTTCCTCCGGCGTAAAGGTTTCTGGAAGTCCATGACTTTTCAGCTCTTCCTTTGTATAGGGCTTTTCCTTATTCACCAGCGCAAACCGCTCTTCACTGCACATGTATTCCATAAGCTCTTCTGCGGAAGCGTTTAGCTGTTCTTCCTTTAACTTATCAATATATGCCTCACCGTAAATATCTGCTATAAAGCGGTTTCTGGTAAATCCTTCTGCATCGTAAGCATAGGTTCCGTCTTCCTGCAAAACAATGTGAAAAGTAATATCCGTTGTTTCATTATTTCTTTTCAAAATATGAAAAAGCTCGTAAGCTACGTAATTCAAAGTAAGATTTTTTTCCCTGGTAGTATCATAAGTTCCATTGTCTTCCAGGATAATGGAATAGGAAAGCTGATTATAAGCCATAGGTTTCCCATTCCGGTCTAAAATATTTCCCCTGGTGCCTTTCAGGGTACGCTCTTTGGTAATACTCAGATTGAAATTATCTGCATATTCCTCTCCATGAAGAATCTGAAGAGAAAAAAGCCGCTGAATCAATATTACAAACATAACCCCAAACACCAGGACAAGTACGGTTGTTCTTTTTAATCTGATTTTTTTTAAAAGTTTTTTTATTTTCTTAACCAAGTGGAATCTCTCTCTTTCATTTCCAGTTCTGTCAGTTTCTTATTTAGCAAAAACAGCAGCTTATACACTACCACAGTAACCAGCACCGTATAAATCATTTCCGGAATCATGATTCTGCCAAGATAATAGAAAAAGTCAATTCTGCCCCGCATAAGGTACTGAATTCCATAAACCATAGTGCCATAGAGCAAATCCCCAGCCGCCACAATCAGCAACGGTACTCTGATTTCCTCTCCGTAAAAGATTTTGCAGCAGCATCCTGCCACATAACCGGTACACAGGTAAATCAGCCCATAAAAGCCCAGCAGATATCCATAAAAAACCAATCCATAGGCCTGTCTTTTTTCCTCTCATAAATCCAAAGGAAACGGTAAGAATCAGCAGCAGGTTTGGAACAATGGAGCCTATGGCAAAAGCCTGAAACACCGTACTTTGTAAAATAAAGCAGGCCAGAATCATAGCAGCTATGGCAGCTCTGTATTTTACCTTCATTTAAGAATCCCCTTTCTGCTGCTTCAGTTCTTTAATAACCAGAACTTCACTTAAATGCTCAAAATCCACCGCCGGAGTCAGTGTTCCTGTTTTGGTCAGATTATTAGGGTCTTCTTTGATTTCACTGACATATCCAATGAGAATACCCGGAAGGAATTTTTCGCTCACATCTGAAGTAACGATTTTTTCGCCTTCCTGTATCTTATCATCTTTGTCCTTTAAATGAATAAACTGCAGTTTTCCTTCATCAATCAGGCGTAAGTCCCCTGCCACAATGCAGCGGTCGGATGTGCTCATGGTCATAGCGCTGACATTGCTGGTATCATCAATAATGGAACGAACAGTTGCCCAGTTGCTTCCAGCCTCCGTAACAATTCCTACCAGACCGCTTCCGGCAATCACATTGCAATCCTTCTGTACCCCGTCTTTGGTACCCTTGTTAATGGTAAAGTTTGCAAACCAGTTTCCGGTATCCATGGAAATCACATTGGCTGCAACTTTATCATACTGGCTGTAATCCTGATCCAACTGATAAAGCTCCTGCAGGCGTTCCAGTTCACTGATGCTCTGTGTCAGACGGCTGTTTTCCGCGGTCAGCTCATCTACCTTTTTCTGAAGTTTTTTCTTTTCTTTTACTAATTTTTGTTTATCCTGAAGACCTGCTGTTGCTCCGTCCAGGGCAGTGCCTACTGCATTGATGCCTTTCTGAAACGGAACTATGATATAGCCTGCCGCTGTTCTTACTGCATCCACAGGAAATTTTACGGCTGCTGCAAAAATCATCAAACTAATACAAACTAAAATCATAGCAGCAAATACATGCTTGCTCTTTAACGTCCAATTATGCTTTTTTTTCATTGTTTAAACCTCAGCCTTTCTTTGTTCCTCACTTTTCCGAAAACAGGTGG
>CATWQE010000059.1 GCA_958352855.1 uncultured Bacillota bacterium | reverse complement strand
AAGCTTTTCCACTCTAATGATATCGCCTTCAGCTACTTTGTACTGTTTACCACCTGTTGCAATAATTGCGTACATATGGCACCTCCTATTATCATTACTCGCCAAATACGGTGACCGAAATTTCGGTACTTCTACCTCTTTGTGCGGCATACGCTAATATATTAACAGCTATCATCCCATTCGTCAAGAGATAAAATGAATTTTTCTGGAGTTTTTTATCCAAATCTGGAAAAAGCCCCTGATTCAAAGAATAATCCATAGAGAAACAAGATCATTCCTATCATAACAGGTAAAATAGTAAGCACAACCAAAAGAACAAGCATTTTATTGGAGAACAGATATGCCCTCTCCTTTTCCTCACTTTTTCTCAGCAGATAGTCAGCAGTATAAAAACCAAACGGAACGATACATGCCATGGCAATATAAATGCCAAGAAAGCTAATGGGAAGCCCCTGTTCTATAAGCTGTTCTGTGGCTGCTCCAGTCTGGGCAGTATCCGTTCCTCCTGACATTAAGCCGGACAGCAAGGATGGCACACTGTTGTTTATAAAATGAAACAGCGCCGGATATATCATGTTTTCTGTACGAATCATTAAATACGACAACACGCCGCCTAAAAGTGCTGTTGGAAGGAATCTCCATATACTTCCATGAAACAATCCAAACAATATTCCCATGAGAATAGTCAAAGCCCAGATGTTTTTCCATCTGCCTTGCATACTCTTTAAGATAAAGCCTCTGTGTACTGCTTCTTCACACACAGCCGGCAGTACACTGCTGATTACCAAAGCAAGAAGGGGAGGAACACTGGCAATAAATGCATTCAGGTTTCCGCTCACAGAAAACATCTGTTCCGGATAAAAATAAGCCACAAGCATGGTAAGGGGAATCACCAGAGCATAAGAAGCAATCCAGAAAAGGGCCACTGCCAGGAGCTTTTTGCCTTCTGGTTTCTTTACAGGAAATACCAGACTAAGGGGCTGTCTGCAAAGCTTTGCTCCGGCAATACTAAGCAGGAGCAGATACAACTCTGTAAGCGCCAGTCCGTACATGCCCCATTTTCCCTGCATCCAGGCAATAATGGTATAAAAGGATGCCATGACCACAAGAAACATCACAATTCCATGCCAGGGTTTTAACGTGCAGTTATTTTTTTCCATCTAACACCGCCTCTTTCAAAACATCATCCACATAGGTCAGTTTTAAAGAAAAGAAAGGTCTGTCTTCTTCCAGAAGCCGGAAGAAAATCTTATCTCCCTCCCATAGATTCAGGTTAAAAAGTTCCTTTTTGTCAACCCATTCCAGAACCCCTTCATCACAGGGACGCAAAGTTCCCTGAAATTCATCTGCCGTATAGAGACACATATATTCTGTTTCAGAAAAGCTTCCGTCACCTTTTGAGAAGCAAAAGGTGACTATCCCGCGAAAACGATAGGAAGTAAGGGTAAGTCCGGTTTCCTCCTTTACCTCCCGCAAAAGACATTCTTCCGGGCTTTCATCCTGTTCAAAATGACCGCCTACGCCAATCCATTTATCTTTGTTGACATCATTTTCTTTGGATACGCGGTGAAGCATTAAATATTGTTCATCCTTTTCAATATAACATAACGTGGTTAAAGGTGATTTTTCTTTCATATACTACCATAACCTCCTATTTTTCCAGGGCCTTCAGCTCTTCCAGTAAAGACTTCCGCACTTTTTTTCTGGTAACCTCCACAATATTTAATGGAGTCATATCCACCACAGTTCCCTTTACCGGATCTTGTTTTAAATATATCTGAAGAGTTTGAAGCAATTCCTTTTTATCTTCTTCCTTTTCCAGGTTAATAAAATCAATGAGAATAATACCGGAAAGATTCCGAAGCCGAAGTTGCCAGGCAATTTCTCTGGCTGCCTCCAGATTAATCTTCCGGAAGGTTTCCTGGATTTCTTTTTTTCCGGAAAACTTTCCGGTATTCACATCAATGCAGACAAAAGCCTCTGTCTGCTGAATCACCAGAAAACCGCCGGATTTTAGCCATACACGCTCCTGCGCTGCCTCTGAAATAGCAGTTTCCAGAGAATAAAGCTTTGCAAGAGGAAGCAGGGAATCCTCATAAAAACGTACCGGAACTTCTTGGGTTTCATAACATTGAAGATAGCTTTTGATTTGCTGAAATACAGCCTTATCATCCGTTATGATTTCTTCCAGACTCTGCGTATAGGTATTTTGAAGTACCTGCATATAATCAGGAATATTTTCTTTTAACAGGGAAAAGCAGACTCTGGTGGAAGCCCTTTTCAATACATCCTCATACTGCATCTGCAACTGCTCCAGTTCTTTTAAAATCTCAGCAGCATCTGCATCTTGGCAGTTTGTCCGAACAATAACCCCTGCCTGTTTGGGAAAATGCTCTTCTAAAATTTCCCGGATTCGTTTCTTTTCCTCTTTCTTTAACTTTCCGGAAAATCCCAGCTCTTTTCTCTGAGAGGTAAGCACCAGATAGCGTCCGGTAAAATTCAGATTTCCGCTGACACAGGGAAGCTTTGTCTTAATTCCTTCCTTGGAAACCTGTACCAGAACTTCATCTCCGATTTTCATGGTTTTATCTTTTTTCGGATTTGTGAAGAAAATTTCTGATTTTTCATCCATGGAATAATAACAGGAAATCCCATCTGCAATTTCAATAAAAGCAGCGTGAATATTTTTCACAATGTTCTGTACTTTTCCAATATAGATATTTCCCAGAATCCCTTTTTCTTCCTCATGAAAGATATGAAGCTGGCAGATTCTTCCCTGTTCTGCCAGAGCAGATACCAACACTGCTTTCTGGTGATAAACCATGGGGGTAATAATTAATTTACTCAATATCTTCACCTAAATCTTCCAGAGATACCAGATTTCGGTTTCCTTCTGTACCCGTATCCGCATAAACCTCCAGACGGTGAATCAGGAGGCTGAAGGCATCAAATTCTTTACCGCAAAATTTATAAAACGCCTCCATCACCAGCTCCGGTTTTGTGTTTTTCACACTTCCGGCTGCCAGCTTCAGAAAAATCCCATCTCCCTGTACCTGCATGTCATAAAGAAATGGTTTCAAGTCCACTTCTTTTTCATTTTTCTTGGTTTTTTTCAAAATTATAATTTCAGGCTGTTCCAGAAAAGCAGTGACCTTTTCCTGCCAGTCAACAGCCGGCTCCATTCCTTTACGGAATTTCACTTCATAATCCGCAGCAGCTACCAACGCCATAGCTGCATTTGCCTTTCCATCCGGTATTTTACGGAAACTTAAAATTTCCATGCCCTCTACCATAACCTGGTTCAGGCGTTTCACAGCCTCCTTAGAAGAAAGAGGTTCTTTAATTTCCAGGTCAAAATATTCTCCGGCGCTGGTTACCCCTACGCCAAGAGGCGCTGCAAAGGACATAATCATATGAGGACTAAAGCCTTCGGAATATGCGGCGTCAATGTGAGCCCGCTTAATCGCTTTCTGAAAATAGCGCATAATATCTAAATGTCCAATAAATTTCATTGCCCCTTGTTTTGCAAATTTAATTCTTACCTTCAATGCAGATTCCTCCTTTGTAGATACCAGCGCCACAGCCGGAACATTTCATTTTGCAGTTTGGAGTAATTTCTTCCTGATGCGCTTTCTCCCATTCTTTTTCCAGGAATTTTCTGGAAACACCAATGGAGATAAAATCCCATGGGAAAATTTCATCCAAAGGACGCTCCCGCAGTGTATAGAACTCAGGATCCAATCCTATTTCTTCAAAGGCTTCCATCCACAGGTCATAGCGGAAATATTCAGACCAGGCGTCAAAAATTGCGCCTTTTTTATAAACGGCCTCAATCACATCCGCCAGTCTTCGGTCTCCTCTTGCCAGAATACCCTCCAGAACCGTTACATCTGCTTCGTGATAATTATATTTAATACTCTTTTGATTTAACTGCGCCCGTATTTCCTCTTTTACAATTTTCGCTTTTTCCAGATAATCTTCTTTGCGGAACATGCCGGCCCACTGGAACGGTGTAAATGGCTTTGGCACAAAAAAGGAAGTGCTTACTACAATCTGGCATTTTCCATGGCGCTGATCCTTTGGAATTTCATAATATTTCTTGGCAATAGCTTCTGCCAGATGGGCAATGCCTCTCATATCCTCTTCCGTTTCCGTAGGAAGACCCAGCATAAAGTATAATTTTACTCTGCTCCATCCTCCTTCAAAGGCTTTGGATGCGCCTTCCAAAATCACTTCTTCGGTAAGTCCCTTGTTAATGACATCCCTAAGTCTTTGGGAACCAGCTTCCGGCGCAAAGGTCAGGCTGCTCTTCTTAATATCCTGTACTTTACTCATTACATCCAGGGAAAAGGCATCAATGCGAAGAGAGGGCAGGGAAATATTTACCTTTCTGGCAGAACATTCCTCTATCAAATAATCAATAAGCTCCGGCAGTTTGGAATAGTCACTGGAGCTTAAAGAACTAAGAGAAATTTCTTCATGTCCACTGCTTTCTAACATGGCTTTTGCAGTCTCCTTCAGGAAGTCTACGTCACGCTCTCTGGTTGGACGGTATAACATACCTGCCTGACAGAACCGGCACCCTCTGATACAGCCCCTTTGGATTTCCAGAGTCACCCGATCCTGTGTGGCTTTGATAAAAGGTACAATAGGTTTCTTTGGATAATAGGTGTTGGTTAAATCCATAACCACCTGTTTTTCAATTTTTTCTTTTGCGTGAGGGTTCACCGGCTTAAAAGAAGCAATGGTTCCATCCTCATGATAGGTTGTTTCGTAGAAGGACGGCACATAAATACCTGGAATCTCCGCCGCCATTTCTAGAAATTCCTTTCTGCTTTTTCCACTGTTTTTCCATTCCTTATAGGCATCCAGTAACTGGTTAAACACCGTTTCTCCTTCGCCAATATAAAACATATCAAAGAAAGGCGCTAAAGGCTCCGGATTATAAGTACAAGGTCCTCCGCCCATAACAAATGGATGCTCCAGAGTTCTGTCTTCTGAACGTAGCGGAATCTGGCTTAAATCCAGAAGCTGAAGAATGTTGGTGTAGCACATTTCGTATTGAATGGTAATCCCAAGGAAATCAAAATCCTTAACAGGGTCCTGAGATTCCAGTGCAAACAAAGGAATCTGCTGTTCTCTCATAATTTTATCCAAATCCGGCCATGGAGAATACACACGCTCACACCAGGTATCTTCACGCTGATTGAACATGTCATATAATATCTGAATTCCAAGGTGGGACATGCCGATCTGGTAAGAATCCGGGAAGGCCATGCAGAATCGTACATCCACGTTTTTGTCCTTCATTACCGAGTTGACTTCATTCCCGATATAGCGGGCTGGATTTTCAACTTTTAGTAATATTTCATCATTTAAAGCTAGTTTTCTCATATAGTTCCTTTCTATTTTTCATGTTTATGTTTTACAACACGATTAAATCTACACCATTATATACAGTTTAGGGAAGAACTTCAAGCCTTCCAAAAAACCTTCAACTGTTCTGCTAATACCCCTGGCGCCTGTTGGTTCACCACATGGCCGCATCCCTCTATGATACTTAACTGTGCGTTTGGAATCTTCTCTGCCAGTTCTGTAGATGCCTTTTTGTTTGCAGAATCCTTTTCACCACACACAACCAGAGTTGGACAGACAATCTTAGTAAGCTCAGAACGAAAATCAAGCTTTGCCATTGTCTTTGATAATTGAATAAAATCTTTTTTTGAAAATCCGATACCTTCAAACTTCTCTTCTGACATGAGACGAAACATAAAATTCTGAATTGCCAGCAGTTTTTTTGGCATCACATATTGGGTTCCAATAAGCACCAGTGAATTTACCCGTTCCGGATGGGAAATTGCATAGTGCAGGGCAAGAATACCTCCAAGAGATATTCCGCATAAATCTAATTTTTCTGTTTCCGGTTGGCAAAAGGCACAAAACGCCTCATAAAGATTTTCGTAGTTACATTCCTTATGAGAAAGGAATGAAGGCAAGTCCGGGCGCAAAACCTTTGCCTTTAGATTCATATCAGAAAGAACCTGATTCCAGCTATTGGGGCCTTGTCCAAGTCCATGTATAAAAATGTATGCCATATTTCTCACCTCATTTGTTTTCTTCAATAATAATCGTATTATAGCAAAAAATCCTGAAAAAGCCTATACCTGCTTTTTCAGGATTCCCACATATGAAATATTATGAATATTCTTTTTTCTGAAATATAAACGACGACAGAAAATAAGAACCTATAAAAGCAACACAGGTGATGCTTAATATCATGATCAGACTTATATAATAGGTTGTATCAGACACGTCTTTATTACCGAGAAGTATATTTATGAATACACTTATTCCCACAAGAATTGCCACTGAAATAATAGCACTTAAAATTGCTGTGATTTCTGTTTTTTCTGCACCCAGGAAATAATAAAGCGGATAAAAAACAGAACCAATAAACATTGCCAAAATCCCTCCGCCTAAAACAAGTGTGAAAGCATCACGAAAGCCATAATAAAAATATTGATTTCCATGAATCAGAATTGTAATGGTCATAAATATCGTTACCGCTATCATACCAGCCACACACCAGCATACATGGCTGATATAATAACTTTGAACAATCTGATTTCTTTTAACTGGCAAAGAAATCTTATACTTATACCATTTGGATAAACTTTCTTTTCTTAAACACAGGACTACTAATACCAAAAGTACCGGAGTAAGTGTTAAAGAAAAAATACCTAGTAAAGAAGCGCTGCCAGTAGCAGAAACAAGAATTCCGAATAAGAGAACAAGAGGAATTAAAATTTTTATATTTTCCAATACGCCCATAAAATTATTTTTTAAAAGTCCTTTCATACCTGTTCCCCCTTTACTAAAAGAAGCATAATCTCATCAATCGTTGTATGGTCAATGATAACATTAGGATATTTCTTTCTGGCTTTCTCAATATCTGAAACCAGGACGTCTATTTGATAATCTTTTCTGCGGTAAGCAAGGATATCTTCATGATCCAAGGATAAAAAAGCTTTTTCTGTACATCTTAAAACAGCATAATTATAAATAAGCGTATCTTTCAGCTCTGTCAGGATAATTTTTCCATTGTGAATAAAGGTAATATAGTCCGCAATCCGCTCTAAATCACTGGTAATATGGGAAGATAACAATATGGAATGTTTTTCATCTCCCACAAACTCCAAAAAAAGATCCAATATTTCTTCGCGCATGATAGGATCTAAACCACTGGTTGCCTCATCTAAAATCAGTAATTGGGGATGATGGGAAAGCGCAACTGCCACTGCCAGCTTCATAGTCATACCCTTGGAGTATTTTGAGATTTTCTGATTGCTTTTTAGCTGAAATTTTTTTAAATATCGTTCAAACAGGGATACGTCCCACTGCTGATAAATACCTGCCATAATGTCAGAAATCTGTCTGGCAGTCAAATACCCTGGAAAGTCATCACCGTCATACACAACTCCTATATTTTCCCGAATCTGAATATCCTTGTCCTTCATTTCTTTTCCGAAAATTTTGATTAAACCACTATCCTTTTTCAGAGTGTTGAGAATACACCCGATGGTGGTAGTTTTTCCGGCGCCATTTTCACCAACAAATCCCATAACAGCGCCCAAGGGCAACGCAAAGGTAACGTGATCTAACATAAAATCTGAAGCATCATATTGTTTACATACATTTTGTAGCTTTAAGGCATAGTCCATATTATTCGTCCTCCGTATAAAATAGTGTAAGTAATTCCTGTAGCTTAGAAAGTGAAATATGATTTGTTCTGCCTATTTCTGCGGCAATCTGCAGGTGCTCCTCTGCAATACGCTGTTGTTCCTCCTGGTAAAATTCTTTGTTTCGTGCAGATACAAAACTTCCTCTTCCTATGGTAGTTTCAATAAAGCCATCCCTTTGCAAGGCCTCATAAGCTTTTTGCACTGTAATCACACTTACATGCAGTGATTTTGCCAATGCCCTCATGGAAGGAATGCTCTCCCCAGATTTTAATTCTTCACTCATAATCATCCCTTTGATTTGAGAAGTTATCTGTTCATAAATTGGCTTATCAGCATTATTACTGATTACAATCTCCATCTTTTATCCCTCTTTTAGTGTACTTATTGTATAAGTACATTTTAAACATTTTAAGGAATTTGTCAAGAATAAATTTTTATCTGTGCAGAAAAAAACAGTTGACTTCTTAATTTTTTGAAATCAACTGTTTTTTATCGTTATTTACTTTTCTATCCCATAATCCTGTTTACACCAGCGCAAACCATCATACAAATCGGCTGATGCAGAAGATAAATCAGCAGGCTTTTTTGTCCGATTTTTGTAAGCAGAGGCACCGGAGTATAAAAGCGTTCATGTAGCTTCGGCTTTTTCTGCAAAAGGAGCAAAGCATAATATCCCATCAGAAACACAAAAATCCATGGAAGCACCGGAAAATAATCGCTGGAATAAAATCCGGGAAAGGGAAATCCAAGTATGGTAAGCCCTTTTATATCATACAACCACTGGGGAAGGGAAATCCATACGGATTCCCCCATTCCCAAATAGCCTCTGCTGATATTTTGAAAAAGGAAAAAGCCAAAAGCTGCGCTTGTCAAGCCAAATACAGCAGGGATTTTCTTTAAAATCTTTTCCAAAGGAATTACCAGCAAGCAGGCGCATCCCAGAAAATTTAAAATTCCAAACCAAACCGTCTGCTGCGGCATGGTAAGCCATGTAACAGCAGTAATTACCAGGCCCCAGAAATTCAGCAAAAGACCGCGTTTGATCTTCTTCTTTCCAAACCTCCAGGTCATACCGGAAATGAAAATAAAGGTCCAGCAAATCATCTGCTGCCAAAAGCCAACGAAAGGTTTGCCATACCATTTAGGGACCTTTTGATAAATGATAAAGAAATCATATAGAAAATGAAACAGTACCATGTTTACAATAGCAAAGCCACGAATACCATCCAGGAGAAGCAGCCGCTTTTTCTTTGTTTCCATCTCTTACACATCCTACCCGCGTATTGCCCAGCGCATTTTTGTGGAGCGCGCCCTGCTGTTTCGGTTACATTCTTCTGCGGAAGGGCGAATCACATCCTTTGCGATTTCACTGTAAACCCCTTCCCTGTAGAAGCGCTGGAAAGATTTTTTCACCAGCCGGTCTTCTCCTGAGTGAAAGGTCAAAATTGCGATTCTTCCCCCTTTTTTCATTACATTGGGAAGCTTTTCCAGAAAAGTTTCTAAAACCTCAAATTCATTATTCACGTCAATGCGAAGGGCCTGAAAGGTTCTGGCGCAGGATTTTTTTACAGTTTCTTTTCGTTTCTCTGCAGGTACTTTTACTAAGGCCTTTTCCACTGCTTTTTGGAGCTGGGTTGTAGTTGTAATGGCATTTCCCTTACGGATTTCCGAAAGAATCACCGTTGATATTTCTTTTGCATAAGGTTCGTCAGAATTTTCAATCAACATCCCTTCCAGCTCTGGCTGAGAAATATCCAAAAGTCTCTGAGCAGCGGAGATTCCTTTTTCCGGATTGAGTCTTAAATCCAGCGGTCCCTCAAATTTGTAAGTAAAGCCCCTCTCAGGATTATCAATCTGCATAGAGGAAACACCTAAATCTGCCAGAGCAAAGTCAAAGCCGTCTGTTTCAGAAAGTAACTGATCCACATCTGCAAAATTCAAGTGGCGGATAGAAAGAAGATCTTCCCCATATCCCATGCCGGCCAGACGTTCTTTGGTTTTTTTCATTTCAATAGGGTCCACATCCAGCGCGTATAAATGTCCCTGATTCTGAAGTTGTTCCAGCATTTTAGAGGAATGTCCTCCATATCCTAACGTAGCGTCCAATCCTGTCTGCCCTGGCTGTATCTGGAGAAAGTCTAAAATCTCCTGTACGCAGATAGAAATATGCATACCTGCAGGCGTTCCGCCTTTGCGAATGACCTTTTCAATGGTATCTCCATACTTTTCCGGCTGCAGCTCCTTATATTTTTCCTGATAAGTTCTTGGATGAGTTCCTTTATAACGTACCCGTCTTTTATGTGTCTGTTCTTTTTGTTCCATAAGATTTCTCTATAAACTCCTTTTCTGTTCACTTTTTTTCTGCTCTAATCCAGCCAGCATACGATCATATTCAATATCGGCCAGAGCTTCTACCACATATTTTCCATGATCATTTAAAAGCCGGTATTTCCGAAGCAGTTCAAATTCTTTTTCGGTCAGTCCATTTCTCTCCCGCTTCAGGACATCTACATGAATAAAATCCTGATAGAGATAATTTGCATCACAATCCAGAGCTTCCAGAATCTTACTCAGCTTTTCCGGATTGGGATAAGTCCGTTCCAGCTCATAACCGCTGACTGTTTGCTTTGAAACCCCGATTTTTTCTGCCAGTTCCGTACTGGACATTTTTAACTCCGCCCGTCTGTCTCTCATTCGTCTTCCAATACCCATATCTCTGTCCTACTTTCTTGTACTTTTTGGAATTATAGTATCAAATTTGTTGTATGTCAATAATATCTGTTGACATTTTCTGGAAATTCATGTAAAATAACAAAACGTATTAAAAAATTTTATGGTTATACATTTGGGAGGTTATTTTACATGGAATACAAAACAGCAATTTTAAAATTAGTGGAATCTGTACATGATGAGAAAGCTTTAAAGATTATTTACAGCTTTTTGCAGGGATATCTTTTTTAAGCTTTTCTTCTGCACCAGATGTCCTGTACCTGTACTGTATCATTTTTTGTACCAGGGTGCAACCAAAATTCAAAAAAGAAAAGCTGCTATAGGAAATCCTACAACAGCTTTTCTCATTTTCAGACTTTACAAATTTTCATTTCTTAATATATCATGTTCCCTCAATAATTTTTCAATGACCGTTCCTTTGACTACATGTACCAGGGGTTTCTTCAAAGCATTTAACGGACCGGGAAGCTGAATATCCAGTGGAGATTTTCCGTCCATTAATTTCACAGAACTATCCAAAAGCTCGCGGATATCGTAAACACTTCCCCAGACCTCCGGAACGCCTCTGTCTATATGAAGCAGTCCATAGACAGCTTCCATAGCAGTGCGGACAGAATATTCTGTAGTAAATACCGTATCTCTTGGAGTATCGGCAAACTGTCCTAAAAATGCAAAGTTGATACATCCCTCTGGAATCACATCTGGTCTGTCTCCCTTTGTCCGCGGCATAAAGAAAGCAGTAATATAGGGCATCATAGTTGGCACACAGACAACACTATGCTTCGCCAGACTTGAAATCTGATTAACAGGTACGCCGATATGATACAGCCATTCTGCGGCAATCTCTTCACCTGTACAGTCTTTCATAGGCTTCTTTGTATAGTCGCCTGGAACATCGGTAAACAGTCCGTACACCCAGATACATACTTTATCCTTGTCCTGTTCTTTAAACTGACCCTGGCGGTTAATGGTCCAGCTCATAAGCCATTTGGAATCCTGGCAGCTTACAATACCACCGGTAACTACCTGACCGCTTCTTGGGTCACGCTTACAAATATTGGAAATATAAGGCAATATTTTCTCATCCAGCGTTGTAATGGTTGCAGATTCCCAATTCGTCCTGGAAATATCAGAACAGAATTTTTCCGGATGACCAAATGCAGGATCTTGTTTGGCAATATTTTTCCAAAGAGACCAGCAGCCGCTGGTACGTACCAGGGCATCTCCGTTTGGCGCGTGATGATGATCCCCGTAAATCGTACCCTCTGTGCAGCTTCCATTGGTAACAAAAACAAAATCTTTTTCTGTCAGCAGGATTCCCTTTTCTACACCTTTGACCTTGCATTCAATAGCTGTAGCTACTTTTTTACCGTTTTTTATTTCAAATGCAACATTGGTTACTTCTGTGTTAAACTGGAAGTCAACGCCTGCTGCCTCCAGATATTTCTGCATAGGCAGAATCAGAGATTCATATTGATTATATCTGGTAAACTTCAGGGCGCTGAAATCAGGCAGTCCGGCAATATGGTGGATAAACCTCTGGAAATACAGCTTCATTTCCAGGGCGCTGTGCCAGTTTTCAAACGCAAACATGGTTCTCCAGTAAAGCCAGAAGGTAGAATCAAAAACCTCCTCATCAAAGACATCCTCAATGGTTTTATCGTATAAGTCCTCATCCCTGGTCAGGAATAATTTCATAATTTCCATACATCCCTTTTGGCTTAGACGGAATTTTCCATCTGTATGTGCATCCTTTCCCCTGTTTACTGTAGCTCTGCAAAGAGAATAGTTGGGATCATGCTTATTCAGCCAGTAAAATTCGTCCAAAACAGAAGCCCCCGGTACCTCCAGAGAAGGAATACTGCGAAACAGATCCCAGAGACATTCAAAATGGTCTTCCATCTCTCTGCCGCCCCGCATGATATATCCTCTGGATGCATCAAAAATACCGTCACAGGCTCCTCCGGCAATATCCATGGCTTCCAGAATATGAATCTGTTCTCCCGGCATCTGCCCATCCCTTACTAAAAAGCAGGCTGCAGCCAGAGACGCAAGACCGCTTCCCACAATGTAAGCGTTTTTTTCTTCTATGCCTTCCGGCTTTTCCGGTCTTGCAAAAGCTTCGTAATTTCCTCTGGAATAATAAATCCCTTTTGCATTTTTTACTTGTTTTCCACGTTCCGTATTGCGGTATGCCTCATAACGGGTATGCTCCTGAACTTCTTTCTTCTGATTCTGGATTTTTTTCTTTTTATAAACAGCCGCTCCTGTTCCTGCCGCAAGGGCTGCAATTCCGATTCCAACATATTTTTTCTCCATAGTATGGGACTCCTTTCTGTTATTTCTGCCCATATACTATGCCTTTTATACCCTTTTTTCCATTTACAAAGTGACAGGTTTGATAAAAAGTTTATCATTTACAGGAATTTGATAAAAAATTCTGAATAGAATTGCCAATATTACCATGGAGTGTCAAAATCATATCCCTGATAATTTCCTCATAGTCTTCTTTCATTCCCTTTTTTATCCAATCCAGCATAATTCCCACAAAGCTATATTTATAAAAATTTGCAATAAACTCTTTTTTCTGGATAGAAAGAGAGGTTCCTGCTGCCTGCTCTTCCACCACGTCCCGAAGTAAATCATAGGTAAGCTGAAACAGATAGTTTTCAATCTGTTCCCTGCTAAGAGTACGATAGGCGTTCAGGATAAATGGCTTATTGCTAAGCACTGCTTCAAAAATCTGGCGCAGACCATCCTGCCAGGTATCATAGGTCTTTTTTCCCTGAAGGGCTTTTCTGGCATCTTCCAGACAGGACCATTCTACCAAATCATAAATATCCTTAAAATGATAGTAAAAAGCCATACGGCTGATTCCACAGTCTGTAGTAAGGTCTGAAATTGTAATCTTATCCAAAGGTTTTAGAAGCATCAGATGTTTTAAGGATGCCTCTAAAGCCAGTTTTGTTGTGTTCCCCACGTTTTATCCTTCCCTTCCTTCTGAATTTTATCATCCTCATTGTAGCAAAAAAGGGAAGAAACCGCTACCTTTTCAGAAGAACTTCATAGTGGAAGCTGCCCATACATTTTTTCAGAAGCAAGCCTGCCACAACACAGCATACAATGCTTAATCCAAGCAAAATCCAAAAAGAAATCAACAGTACACCCATAAATTGCCCCATGACCAGTAAAATCAAAGGCAAAATCAGAAAAACAGCGCCCTGCTGAGATTCTTCCATACTCTGCGCTTTGGCAGAGCTTCGGACAATCAGCGTCACTGCAATCAGGGAAACAGCCGGTGAAAACAGCAGCAAAACAACCAGCCAGTTGGCTCCCGGCAAAAGGAGTTTCCCAAGCAAAAAGAAGGCTCCTGTTTCCAGCGCCACCAGCATGGCAAGAAAAGAAATCAGAGATACCAGCATACTAAGAGCAAAGGACGCCAGCACCTTGGCGCGAAAAATATCTTTTACGGATAAGGGACAATACAGCAGCGTTTCCAGGGTATGCTTTTCCTTCTCTCCCACAAAAGAGCTGGCAGCCATAATAGACGCCGCCATAATAGGGATAATCAGAAAAAACAGGGGCAGCATATAATTCAGAAGCATCTGAGCCAGTGTTTGTTCTATGGTTTCGCTGTGAGCCTGCCTGGGCAAAAGCTTTAAAAAGTTCTGAATATCCGGATCATCCGGCACAAAATGAATAGTACACAGGAAAATAGATGGCAGTACAGTAGTCAAAATTAAAGGGGTAATCATCAGTGTGGTAAACAAACGCCGATTGTCTGTAATACCTCTGAAATCCTTCTTTATAATGGCAAACATTGCTTCTCTCATAAGACTCCCTCCTGTGCTGTTAATGCAAAATATACTTCTTCCAGAGATGGTTTTTTCGCAATGACCTCATAGATATCTCCACCGCCGGCTACAATGCCGCGAATGAGTTCTGGAATGTCCCTTTCGGATTCGATTCTGGCTTCATATCTCCCTTCCCCATTGCGGATAAAGGGCAAATGCTCTGGCATATGCGATACACAAAGCTGTAATTTCACACCCTGGCACACGCTCCTTTGCAGTTCGTCTAAAGTTCCCACTGCCAGCAATTTTCCCTGCTCCATCAGGCCATACCTGGTACAGATTTCCTGTGCATACCGCAGTTGATGGGTACAGAGAAAAACGGTAACCCCTTCCTCTTTGGCAAGCTTTTGAATCAGTCCGTTTACCTTTTGTACACTTTCCGGATCAAGACCTGAGGTTGGTTCATCCAGAAAAAGCACCCTTGGTCTATGAATCAGCGCCCTTGCAAGAGAAAGCCTCTGCCGCATTCCAGTGGAATAGGTAGATAATTTCTGATTTCCCGCATCCTTTAACTCCAGTTGTTCCAGCAATGCTTCTGCCCTCTGCTTTGCCTGCTCCCTGGATAATCCAAAAACAGAAGCATAAAACTGCAGGTTCTGCATTCCTGTCATATGGTCATACATCTGCGCATGCTCTGTTACCACACCGGAGCATGCATGAACCTTCTGCGGCTCTTGGGAAGGGTGATGGCCCAGTACCCGACAGCTTCCCTCTGAAGGTGCCAGCATTCCGGTAAGCAGTTTCACAGTAGTGGTTTTTCCTGCGCCATTTGGTCCTAAAAATCCAAACACCTCTCCCGGATTTAAAGAAAAAGAAAGCTGCCGCACTGCCTGTTTCCCTCCGGGATATGTTTTGGAAAGATGTTCTAATGAAATTGCATCCATTTATTCTTTCTCCTTTTCTTTTAGTCGTAAGATCATTTTTTGAAATTCAGAGTTTTTCATCAGCTTATCAAAGGCCGGATTCTCTGTAAGCGCCTGTGTAATGCTTCGGCGAATAGTTGCATGATCTCTTGGCAAAACAGTTCCAAGAGCCAGAGTATCCTTCATCCAGGCATCCATCAAAGAAAAAAAGGTGTCTCCATGTAGTTTCAGTGGGTAAATATCACTGGTTGCCAGATTCGTATATTTCTCTAAAACCTTCAGCGCCCTGTCCTCTTTCTCTAAAAGCGCCCAGCCTTGCGCCATGGTAAGGTAGACAGAAAACATAATGCCAGGATGCAGGGCCTCCAGTTCAAAGGCCTCTGCAAGCTTTTGAAAACGCGTGCAGATTTCCTCAAATTCTTCCTGGTTCTTCCATGGAAGATTCATATACGAGGCAAGCAAATTGCACAGAGAAATCAATTCCTTGTAAATCCCTGTCTGCAAAACCCGCCTGGCTTCTCTGGTATTTCCAAGCATTTGATAGGCCGAAGCCACCAGTGGTTCCATAGGACCAACTGTAAAAGAATCCTCCTCCAAAAAGTCCAGAACCTCTGATGGACGCTTTAACGCCAACAAGCAGTGGGCCTCCATTTGAAGCGCGTTTTTCCCAAGCTCCGGTTCCTCTGTCCTGGTCTTTACATGAGCAAAAAGCGCTCTTGCCTCTTCCAGCACTTCCATGGTATCTTCCGGCCTTTCTGCCAGCATGGAATGATTCACCAGCAGCACACCCATGTGAAATACAAGGGGATAACAGGAATAATATTTTTTTATGAGCTTTCGGCAATGCTCCAATACTTCCTGAAAAGGAAGCACAGCAAAGTCTTTCGCCAGTTGGGTGTAGCACTTTTGGATTTCTGCTCTTGACATCTGAGGTTCATATCCCAGCAAATCGTCAATGGTAATGTTAAAGTAAGCTGCAAGCTGCGGCAGCAGCGTAATATCTGGATAGGTCATTTCATTTTCCCATTTAGAAACTGCCGCCTTTGATACGCCTAAATAGGCTGCAAGCTCTTCCTGGGTAATCCCTTTCTTATGGCGTTTTTCAACAAGAATACGCCCAAGCTTCATTTCCTTCATGTTCTTTTACCTCCCTTGAACATCATTATAAAAAAACAGAAAGCAAAAAACAATGGATGGATATTTAAT
>CATWQE010000058.1 GCA_958352855.1 uncultured Bacillota bacterium | reverse complement strand
CCAGCAGCTTCTAAAAAAACAGGATCAATTCCCTTCACTGCATTTAAACCTGATTCTTCATTTTCTTTGGATGCCAGCGTAAATACTCTTGCACCTCTGATTGTCTGAAACCGATCTCCTGCCTTCTTGCCAAATCCGATTCCTCTTCCAAGTAAAATCCGTTCCCCGTCATCATAACTTGCAAGAAATGCATTATTATTTAACACTTTTATAATCTGATACATAACCTAAGAATCCCCTCTATAAGCCAAGCGAAAAAGTATTACAAAAAACAAAAAAGCATAAACCCATCCTGTATATCTTCTATCAAACTCCAAAAGATAGAATACAAGGAATAGTTTATGCCTGCCTGACAGTAACACACTATTATCTGCGATTTGAACTATTTATACTATATACTACTGCCCCTTCTTCGTCAAGTTGTATTTTTAGCCTAATTTTTTTCTCTTATTTTGTCTATAATAGACAAATCCCAGAACCAATTTGATAAAACATAATTGTAATTCTGGGATTTTCTGTGTCTTAAATTTTTCTTTTATTTATGTATTTATGGAGGCAACACATTAAATAATCTGGCTGAATAAATCCTTTACAGTGGGATAAATCTTTGCAAATTTCTGATATTTCTCTTCATATTTTGCTGCCAGTTCTGGTTCCGGCTCTACTGTGTCAATAACTTTTACGATTTTAGCCGCTGCATCTTCTACGGAAGCAAATTCACCATTTGCCACTGCCGCCAGCATAGCTCCGCCTAAAGCCGGTCCTTCTTCGGATTCAATGACATCTACCTTAATATTTAAGATATTGGCAATCATCTTTTTCCACAGAGGGCTTTTAGCTCCGCCGCCGCAGATCTTAGTTCTCTCAATTTTGATTCCAAGGGCTTTCGCTACTTCAAAGGAATCACGAATGGCAAAAGCTACACCTTCCAGCACAGCCTGGGTCATATCTGCTCTGGTACTGTCCATAGTCAGTCCAATGAAAGTTCCTCTTGCATTTGGATTGTTATGAGGAGAACGCTCACCCATGAGATATGGCAGGAAAAATACATTATTTTCTCCTAATTTTTCAATCTTAGCCTGCTCTCCCGCATAATCTTTTGTTCCGATGATTTCATCCATCCACCATTTATTACAGGAAGCTGCGCTTAACATGCATCCCATTAAATGATACTTTCCGTCTGCGTGAGCAAAGGCATGAAGGGCATTATTAGGATCCACCCCGAATTCCTTGCTGGAAATAAAGATGGTTCCGCTGGTTCCCAGAGAGATATTACACATTCCATCTCCCACAGTTCCTGTTCCAACTGCTGCTGCCGCATTATCTCCTGCTCCTGCCACAATTTTACAGGAAGCCGGAATACCCAGCTCTTCTGCCAGTTCTGGTTTCAAAGTACCTACGGTTTCATAGCTTTCAAATAATTTTGGCATCTGCTCTTCTGTGATTCCGCAAATATCCAGCATTTCTTTAGACCAGCAGCGGTTCTTCACATCCAAAAGCAGCATACCGGAGGCATCTGACATGTCACAGCAATGAGTTCCAGACAATTTATATGCCAGATAATCCTTTGGCAGCATAATTTTCTGAATCCTCTTAAAGTTCTCCGGCTCATTTTCTTTTACCCAGAGAATCTTTGGCGCTGTAAAGCCTGCAAAGGCAATATTGGCTGTATATTTCGATAAGGTTTCTTTCCCGATTACCTCATTGAGATAATCGGTTTCTTTTACAGTTCTGCCGTCATTCCACAAAATTGCCGGACGGATTACTTCATCATTCTCATCCAAAATAACAAGTCCATGCATCTGTCCACCAAAGCTGATTCCGGCTACCTGGCTCTTATCGCAGTCTGCAATCAGTTCTTTGATACCTTCCAGACTCTGTGTCCACCAGTCCTCCGGTTTCTGTTCAGACCAGCCCGGATGTGGAAATGCCAGGGGATATTCTCTGGATACAATTTTCTGAATCTTGCCTTCCTGGTCCATAAGAAGCAATTTCACAGCAGAAGTTCCTAAATCAACACCTATGTATAACATGGTCTTCTCCCTTTCCCTTAAGCAAATGGATTTTCTGTTGGGTATAAGGTTCCCTTTGGCTGATTGTAGTTGATTTCCTCAACTTCAACGCCTAAATATTTGAATACTTCGTACAGTGCTTTTCCAAAATGTCCAAAAGCAACTGCTCCATGGTGTGGATAATTCTTCTCTACTAATACATGACGATAGAAACGTCCCATTTCCGGAATTGCAAAGATACCAATACCACCAAAGCTCTGTGTTGCCACTGGAAGAACTTCACCCTGCGCAATGTAAGCGCGGAGTTTACAGTCTGCTGTGCTCTGGAGACGGTAGAAAGTAATTTCACCTGGAACAATATCACCTTCCAGTGTACCCTGTGTAACTTCTTCCGGCAGAGTTCTTGCCATAATCATCTGATATTTCATAGAACATGCTGTCAGCTTGCTTGCTGCTGTATTTCCGCAATGGAAGCCCATGAAGGTTTCTTTCTGGTCATAGTTGTAGTGGCCTTTAATATCATTGTCATAAATATGAGCTGGTACTGTATTGTTAATATCCAGCAGAGTAACTGTATCCTGGCTGATAACAGTTCCAATGTACTCGCTTAAAGTTCCCCAGATATCTACTTCACAGGAAACCGGAATTCCTCTGTCTGTAAGACGGCTGTTTACATAGCATGGAACGAATCCAAACTGTGTCTGGAATGCCGGCCAGCATTTTGTGGTCAGTGTCACATATTTTCTGCAGCCTTTGTGCGCCTCTACCCAGTCTAACAGAGTGATTTCATACTGTGCTAATTTTGGCAGAATTTCTGGTTTCATGTTTCCTTTGCCAAGTTCTGCTTCCATTTCTTTTACTACATCTGGAATACGTGGGTCATCTGCATGTTTATTGAAGGCTTCAAATAAGTCTAATTCAGAGTTTTCTTCGATTTCTACACCTAAATCATACAGTCTCTTAATTGGCGCATTGCATGCCAGGAAGTTTGTTGGACGTGGTCCAAAGCTGATGATTTTCAGGTTTCTTACTGCAACTAATGCTCTTGCGATTGGAGCAAACTCATGAATCATTTCAGCAACTTCTTCTGCTGTTCCAACCGGGTATTCTGGAATGTATGCTTTTAAATTACGCAGTTTTAAGTTGTAGCTTGCATTTAACATACCGCAGTACGCATCTCCACGTCCCTGTACCAGGTCGCCTTCTTCTGCTGCAGCTACTACCATAGACGGACCATGGAATACTTTTACCAGCATGGTTTCTTCTGTTTCCGGTCCAAAGTTTCCAAGATAAACAACCTGTGCATTACAGCCTGCTTCTCTTAATTCTTTGGCTGCTTTTAACATATCTGTTTCGCTTTCTACAACAGTCTGGCATTCATAGATTTCTCCGTTGAAGTTTTTCTTGTATGCTTCTACAACTGCCTTTCTTCTGTTTTCAGACAGTGACATTGGGAAGCAGTCGCGACTTACTGCTACAATACCTAATTTTAATTCTGGCATGTTTGATAAATTCATCTTTTTTTCCTCCTGCGTTTTCGCTTTTTTATTTTTTATTCTACAGATAAATTTTCACCTTTGAGTCCTTCAAAAGCTCCTTCAATTTTTGCATCTTTATGTGCAATGAGCCATTTATTTCTGGCAAACAGTAATTTATCTTCTTCTGTGTTATTCTGGCGCTGTGGCGCCTCTGTGTTAGTTCCTTTTGGAAGAATAACTGCTGTACAGAACTTATTTCCGTCTACGCTGCATGGCGCATAATGAAGGGTGGTTGCATAAACCTCCACAACAGTTCCTGCCGGTACCAGAAATGCTTCCATTTTTGCAGTTTCATAAGTACCGTCTCCTTCAATATCCTGTTCTCTTCCCAAAATCAGAATCAGGTCCGTCAGCGCCACATTGACCTCAGAATCTCTGTGGTACTCCACTGCATTTAAAAGCACATTACTTCCATTGCAGTAACCAATCTGAATGGGCATTCCTCCGTACAGGCTGTATGCGATTTTATCTGCGCAGTCGCAGGCTTCCAGCTTTTCGTCAGAAGCAACATAAATCACATCATCTGGCTTGGGAGTTTCCTTTAAAACCTCCAGAAGTTCAGACACATCCAGGCCTTCAATCACTCTGCCGTAGGTCTTAAATTCCTGGTCAGCAACATTCAAAATTTTCATCACGCCCTAAACCTCCTCACTTAGTTTAGTCATTAAACTATATGTTTATGCTACCATTTGCACAGAAAAAAATCAAGTTGTTTTTTTGAAAAACATGTTGTAATTTTGTACAAAAAAAGAGAAGCATCATAGGGCATAATTCCCATAATACAGTCCTTGACTGCTATAAAAACCATTGATAGAATAGGAACATCAAATAAAACGGGAGGAAGCACTATGGATAATGAAGGACTCCAGAAATCACCTATAACTTCATATGAACAAAGGGAAATTCTTTTTTATAAAACTGACAATGGTGATGTACGTATCCAGATTCTTCTGTATCAGGAAAATCTTTGGTTAACACAGGGTAAAATGGCAGAGCTTTTTGATGTACAAAAAGCCGCTATTTCTAAACACTTAAAAAATATTTTTGAATCTGGTGAGTTAGAACAAGATTCAGTTGTTTCCATTTTGGAAACAACTGCTACAGACGGAAAAAATTACTCTGTTAAATATTACAATCTTGATGCTATCATTGCTGTCGGATATCGCATCAACTCAAAAAAAGCTACTATGTTTCGTATTTGGGCTAACCGTATTTTAAAAGAATTCATTATCAAGGGATATGTGATGGATGATGAACGTTTAAAAGAACCAGAAAACTATTTTGGAAAAGACTATTTTGAAGAACAGCTAGAACGCATTCGGGATATTCGAGCCAGTGAACGCCGGTTCTATCAAAAAATCACAGATATTTATTCACAATGCAGCGCTGATTATGATTTACATAGCCCAATTACTAAAACCTTTTTTGCAACTGTACAAAATAAATTGCATTATGCAGTCACTCATCAGACAGCTGCAGAGCTTATTTATGACAGAGCCGACAGCCAGAAACCTAATATGGGACTTACAACCTGGAAAAATGCACCTGAAGGACGTATTCGCAAGGCAGATGTAACGGTTGCCAAAAACTATCTCAGCGAAGTTGAAATACGCAATCTCAATGAAATTGTGACAATGTATTTAGATTATGCTGAACGCCAGGCACGTCGCGGCAATATTATGTATATGAAAGATTGGATTGAACGTTTAGACGCTTTCCTGCAATTCAATGAGGAAGATGTATTAAAAGATAAAGGAAAAGTTACTGCTGCAATCGCAAAGGCCTTTGCCGAAAATGAATTTGAACAATACAGGATAATCCGGGATAGGCAATATCAAAGTGATTTTGACCGTCTCATGGCAGACACTATTACAGGACAATCCATTGATAAAAAATAAGTTTTATTTTATGGAAAATGATTTCTCTCCTGATATCTTTCA
The DNA here is from genome assembly GCA_958352855.1 of uncultured Bacillota bacterium. Lineage (GTDB taxonomy): Bacteria > Bacillota > Clostridia > Lachnospirales > Lachnospiraceae > Blautia. The sequence goes on along the minus strand of CATWQE010000058.1, from coordinate 11,542 downwards.
GCACTAAAATCATTTTCCATAGTATCTCTACTTTGCTTCAGAAATTGTAATATCTTTCCCGAAATATTTCTCTGAAAGCTCCTTCAAACTGCCGTCATTGCGAAGCATCTGCAGCTTTGTCTCCAACTCATCTTTCATCAAATTATACTTCTTTGTAAAAACTGCAATCTTGGTGTCTGTCCCTGTAATTCCTGTCTGCTCCTTCACTGAAGCAATATCTGCATACGCAGTAGTATGGTCATAATGAGTCTCATTCCAATCAGCAAGTCCCACTGCGGAAATCACACAATCATACAAATCTCCATCCAGGGATTTCAGCAGATTCTCTTCAGAAGTATCTACGATTTCCAGCTCCAGCTTCATTTTGTCTGCCAGCATCTGCGCCAGTTCCACCTCAAATCCTTCCGGTTTGCTGGTTTCTTCCGATAGATAACACATGCCTGGAATCTGAAGATTCATTCCCACCTTTAAAATCCCCTGTTCTATGGGTTTTGCTTCTCTTAGTTCCAGTTGTTCACAGGCTGTAAGACTTATGAGCAGCGCCATACACACCAGCATCAGGATTCCTTTTCTTTTCTTTCTCATAGCTACCATCCGCTCCCTTTCCCAGAGTGATTTCTTTCTTTTCACCTTACCATGTACGACTGTTTTTGTCAAAGGATTCCTTTTCTTGCTCTTGTAAAAGAATTTTTCAAATGGTATGATAGGAAGAAAGAAAACCCTTGCAAAAGAAAGGTCTAAAAATGAACAACTGGAACGGAAAACCTTATTATTCCTTTGACTATATGTTAAAAGAACGATTTTCAGGAAAAGTATATAAAGTAGCTTTAAACGGTGGTATGACCTGCCCGAACCGGGACGGTACGCTTGGAAGCCGGGGCTGTATCTTTTGCAGCGCCGGAGGCTCCGGCGATTTTGCTGGAGATAAACAGGATACCATTACCACGCAAATCGAAAAACAGGCTGCCAGACTTCGCAAGAAACGCAATGCTTCCAGCTTTATTGCCTACTTTCAGGCATATACCAACACTTATGCCCCTGTGGAATATCTCAGGCGTATTTTTACAGAAGCACTTTCTCACCCGGATGTGGTAGCGCTTTCCATTGGAACGCGTCCAGATTGTCTTGGAGAAGATATACTAAGTCTGCTGGAAGAACTAAATCAAAAGAAGCCTGTATGGGTTGAACTGGGACTTCAGACCATACATGAGAAAACCGCCGCTTATATCCGTCGGGGCTACCCTCTTTCCTGTTTTGAGGAAGCAGTGAAAGAGCTTCGCAAACGGAATCTGGAGGTAATTGTCCACACTATTCTGGGACTGCCTGGGGAAACAAAAGAAGATATCCTGGAAACCATGAATTATCTCAATCACAGAAATATCCAGGGCATCAAATTACAGCTTCTCCATGTGTTAAAAAATACAGATTTAGCAAAAGACTATCTGGATGGGAAATTTTCTGTGTACACCATGGAAGAATATATCAATCTGGTAATCGATTGTCTGGAACACTTGTCACCTGAAATTGTAATTCACCGCCTGACCGGTGACGGACCAAAAGACCTGCTCCTTGCGCCAACCTGGAGCAGTGCAAAAAAAACGGTACTAAATACCCTGCACCATGAATGTAAAATCAGAGGTGCCTATCAGGGAAAACAATATAAGGAGGATTAAAACATGTCAGAACCTCTTACACTCTATAAGCTGATTATCCTTTATATGCTGGAAAAGGTGGACTTTCCTCTCACCAATGCCCAGATTTCCGGCTTTGTACTGGACAAAGGCTACACAAATTATTTTCACTTACAGCAGGCAATTTCTGAATTAATTGATGCCTCACTGATTCAGGATAAAACAGTACGAAATACTTCCTATTACGAAATCACAGACCAGGGAAAACAGACTCTCACTTATTTTGAAGACCAGATTTCAGATGGGATTAAAAAAGATATTTCTGAGTTTTTTAAAGAAAATACTGTGCGGATGCGGGAAGAACTCTCTGCAGTTGCTGATTATTTCAAAAGCGAAACCGAAGGCTATCATGTGCGCTGTCAGCTAAAGAGAGAACATTTTACCATGGTAGATTTAACCATTGCAGTTCCAACGGAAGATGCCGCCGCCGCTGTATGCATGAACTGGAAAAACAAAAGCCAGGACATCTACGAAAATTTAATTGATTTACTTCTGTAAAAAAGAAGCGGTCATCAACGTATCTTTGACTCTTCATACATTTTTAAACTCAGTCTGCGCTCACTTTGAGCCTGTAGTCTCAAAGCTGTGCTCGACAAATTCGTTTAAAAATGCATGAAGAGTCTTTTAATGTCTCGACAAATCGCTTCTCATTTATTTTTATTGTAAGATTGTGTCTAATAGTTGTCTGGTGTAAGACTCTTTCGGATTTGTGAAGAGTTCTTCTGTCTCTCCTTCTTCCAGGATTTTTCCGTCTTTCATAATCAGGACTCTATCACACATCTGATACACCACGTTTAAATCGTGGGAAATGAAGAGAATAGAGAGCTGCAGTTCTTCCTGAAGCTCTACCATTAGTTCCATAATCTGTCTCTGTATGGTCACATCCAATGCTGACACCGGTTCATCCGCAATAATGAATTTTGAGCCTTGTATCAGCGCTGCTGCTATACTCACCCTCTGTCTTTGCCCGCCGCTTAATTCTCTTGGATAACGGTTCAGTTGTTCCCGGCTTAAACCTACACGTTCTGCCATCTCCCATACTTGTTTTCTGCGCTCTTCTTTTGGTATTTTCTGCATCCGAAGAGGCTCCTCTAAAATCCAGGAGATTTTCTTACTGGGATTTAAGGAAGAAGCCGGGTCCTGGAAAATCATCTGTGGATTCTGAGTTTTATGGTGAATTTCCCCCTGGCTGGGCTTTAAAAATCCAAGAATTACTTTAGATAAAGTGGATTTTCCACATCCACTCTCACCTACAAGGCCAAGAATCTCATTTTCCCTTACTTCCAGAGAGATATCCTTCAGCACCTGTCTCCCTTGCCTCTCATCCGCATAAGCAGCGCTTACATGTCTCACTTCCAGAATATTCTTCATATGTGATTTCCCCCTTTTCTCCTGCGAAGAGAAGTTCTCCTGGTAGGAATAGCAGCTAACAGCTTTTTGGTATATTCTTCCTGTGGCTTTTCAAAAACCTGGGAAACAGGTCCTTCTTCCACAATTTCTCCCTGATTCATAACAATGACTCTGGAGCAAAGTTTGCGGATAACCCCCAAATCATGAGAAATAAACAAAATCCCTGTCCCATGCTGTGCATTGATTTTCTTTAACAGTTTCAAAATCTGAGCCTGAACAGTCACATCCAATGCTGTTGTAGGCTCATCTGCTATCAAAAGTTTGGGCTCTGTGACCAAAGCTGCTGCAATCATCACTCTCTGCCGCATTCCTCCTGAAAGCTGATGTGGATATTTACTCCAAAGGTTCTCCGGGTCATGCAATTCTGCTTCTTCCATAATTGCCAGGGCTTTTTTCTTCCGTTCTATGGCTGTAATCCGGGTATGCAGCTTCATTCCTTCCTCAATCTGCGTTCCTATGGTCAGCACAGGATTTAAAGAAGTCATGGGTTCCTGAAAAATCATGCTGATTTCTTTGCCCCTGATGTTTTCCATTTCTTTTAATGACAGGTCTGCCAGATTTTTCCCCTGAAATAAAATTTCTCCGGAAGCAATGCGCTCCTGTTTTTTCAAAAGTCTCAGGATGGAAAGAGCTGTCTGGGTTTTCCCTGAACCAGATTCTCCTACGATTCCCAGGATTTCTCCTGGCTCCATGGAAAACGATATCCCTTTGGTTACCTGAGTCGGCGGTACTGTATCCAGAAATTCCAGCTTCAGATTTCTTACTTCCAATAACTTCATCTAACTTCCCACCTTCCTTCTTTAACAGTCCGTCACCTATAAGAGAACAGCCAAGCGCCAGAAGCATTACTGCCAGACCAGGAAAAATTGCGCACCAGGGGGCGCTCATAAGATAGGTCTGGGATTCTGATAACATTCTTCCAAGAGAAGCATCCGGCGGCTGCACCCCAATTCCCAGATAGCTCATTCCAGCCTCTGCCAGCACCGCATTATTAAATCCAATGGCAGCCATGGACAATATTGCTGGCAAAACATTGGGAAATATGTGTATAAACATAATCCGTATGTGGGACGCCCCCATAAGTCTGGCGCTTTTCACATAATCCATTTCCTTCTGACTTAGAAATTCGCTTCTGGTGATTCTGGCAAAACTGGGGATAAAAACCACTGCCAGCGCCAGAATCACATTATATTTTCCTGGCCCCAGAATGCTGATAAAAACCAGGGCCAGAAGAATGTGAGGAAAGGAAAACAACACATCATTTATCCGCATAAGAACTTCATCTGTCCATCCGCCAAAATATCCGGTAAAAGCGCCTATGAAAATGCCAATACCTCCTCCTAAAATCACCGTAGCCGCTGCTACGAAAAAGGTGGTTCCTGTGCCTTTTAAAACCCTGCTGAACACATCCCTTCCAAAATGGTCACACCCAAACAAGTGCGCCAGAGAAGGAGCTGCAAACTTCGCGCTTCCATTCATGGCATCCGGGTCATAGGGAGTAAAAACGATTCCCACAAGAAGAAGGATGACCATAAAAAGGGTAATGGAAACACCCAGAATCAATTCATAATTTTTCTGTTTTTTCTTCATGTTCTTCTCCCTCTTACTTCTTCATGCGGATTCTTGGGTCAATCCTGCTATACAACAAATCCACCAAAAAGTTAATCAGTACCACAAAGGCTGCAATCAGCACCAAAATCCCCTGAACTACCGGATAATCCCGGTTTGAAATAGAAGAAATCAGCAGACTGCCAAGCCCCGGTATGGTAAACACCTGCTCTATAATAATGCTGTTCGCCATAATATCCGCAATAGCCATTCCCCAAAAGGTAAGCACCGGAAGCAGAGCATTTTTCAGTACATGTCCATACAGCACTCTTGAGGTTCCATTTCCCCTGGCATAAGCTGTACGTACATAATCTGCATTCATCTGAGCCAGCACAGAGCTTCTCAGCATTTTCACACCCATGGCACATCTTGGAAGGGCAATGGCAATGGCCGGCGCAATCAAATATCCCAGAAATCCCAGAAAATCCTGGGAAGCTGATACATAAGCCCCCGGTGTAAACCACTGCAGCACCAGACCAAATACATAGGTAAACACAATCCCAATAAAAAAGCCCGGAACAGACATGACAAACTGATTCACCACCACTAAAATCCTGTCTATGAGCATTCCCTCATGTCTGGCAGCAAATATTCCCAGAGGAATGGACACCACCAGCATCATGAAAAAAGACAAAATTGTCAGCGTCACCGTCACTGGTATTTTATCCAAAATCAATTCCTCTACCGGCATGGAATAGCTAAAGGATTCTCCCATATCTCCGGTGAGAAAATTACCAAGCCAGTTTGCATAGCGTACCAGCACCGGTTTATCCAGCCCCATCTCTTCCTGTAAGGCTTCCACCTGTTCCTGTGTTGCTTCTGTCCCCAGTCTGGATCTGGCAGCATCTCCAGGAATCACAGAAAAGGCCAGAAAAGACAGGAAGGAGACAATTAACAATGTTATAATGAGAGTTCCTGTTTTTTTAATCACATATTTCATCTTCCGTCTTTCTCCTTTTCTCTTTTTCTTATTCTGCTGTTTTATAAATTTTCGCCATATCCTGAACATAGAGCGGATAGAATACATATCCTCCGTAGCCTTTTCTCAAAACCACTTCTGACGCCATGTCCTGGATATACACGTTTGCCGCATCTTCGTTTAAAAGGGTTTCCATCTCTTTATAGAGCTGAATCTGCTCACTGTCATCCACACTTTTGCGAACCTGTTCATAGAGTGCGTCATATTCTGTATTTTTATAATTGATAAAATTCTTATCTGATTCCGAACAGAATCTCTCCAAAAGAGCGCTTCCGCTTAAATATGCCGCATCCACACCTACCACAGTTGACTGGAATTTGCGGTCTGCATACACATCACTTAACCAGCTATCCCACTCAATCAACTGGATTTCAGCCTTGATTCCCACCTGCTTTAACTGTTCTGCCAAAACCTGGGCTGTATCAATATGCTGCTGGTAATTATTAGGCACTGTGATAATCATTTCAAAGCCATCCGGATATCCTGCCTCTTTTAAAAGTTCTTTTGCTTTCTCAATATCCTGAGGATAGCGCTCTGCCAGTTCCGGCATATAATATTTCTCAAATGCCGGAAACATACTGCTTCCGATAATGGTTCCCTTGCCATCTGCCATCATATCCAGTACTTCCTGACGATTCACTGCATAGCACATAGCCTGGCGCACCTTCACATCGTCAAAAGGCTTTTCGGCATTGTTCAGATACAGCGCCTGAACCAGATTCATGCCTCCTTCTAAAATCGTCAGATTCGGATCATCCTTCACCTGGGCAGACTGTGTGGAATTTACTCTTGGATAAAGGTCAATGGAGCCGCCCTTTAAACCTGTTACAATGGCATTGCTGTCTCCTACCACCTTAAAAGTCACTTCATCCAGGTATGCCTGATTCTCTGTATCCCAGTAATCCCCAAATTTCTGGATGATAATATTTTCCTGGGGAGAACGCGAAACATAAGTAAAAGGTCCTGTTCCAACAGGCTGTTTGTCCAAATCTTTGGCATGTTCCGGAACGATTGCTACAATTAAATATGCCAAAAACTCCGTATCCGGTTCTTTTAAAGTAATCTGTACGGTTTTCTCATCTGGAATTTCTACTTTTTCCACATTAGAAAACGCCGCTACCAGCGGAGTCCCATCCCCGTTGATACCGGCGCAGCGTTCAATAGAATATTTTACATCCTGTGCAGTCACTGTACTTCCGTCATGAAACTTCACATTTTCCCTAAGCGCAAAGGTATAAACCTTACCATCTGCTGAAATTTCATGGCTCTTAGCCACTGCATCCTTGTAATTTCCTTCTTCATCAGGCTTCACTAAGCCTTCATAAATGTTGAATAGGACTTCTTTGGTTCCTGCCGCTACCGATTTGTGTGGGTCAAGACTATCCTCTAAATCCTGAGGAATTCCTACTACAATGGAACCACCCATAACTGGTTCCCCTGTTGCTTCCTGAGAACGATTGTCCGTCTGAGATTCCTTTTGCCCATCCTTTTTGTCCTGGCATCCGCCAAGTACAAGAGTAAGGGCCATTAACAAAAGCAAGGTCTTTATATTTCTTCCTTTTTTCATGATATCTCCTTTACATCCATGTTCTCTCATTATGCAATTGTCAACGTTATTGTAGCGAAGGGATAAGGAAAATGCAAGTATCTTTTGAAAAACATATGGCTACTTCATAATTTTCTTCAGCTCATCCATAAAGGTGTCCACATCTTTAAACTCTCTGTATACAGACGCAAATCTTACATATGCCACTGCATCCAGGTCTTTCAGTTTATCCATAACAATTTCCCCAATCAAAGCGCTTGGGATTTCTTTTTCTTCCCGGTTAAATACCTCTGTTTCAATTTCATCCATCAGGCTTTCAATTCTTTCCACAGAAACAGGTCTCTTATAGCAGGCCCTGGTAATTCCATCCTGAATTTTCCTCCGCTCGTACTGTTCCCTACTTAAATCCTTCTTAATCACTGTCAAAGGAATGGTCTCAATCTTTTCATAGGTAGTAAACCGTTTTCCACATTCATCGCACTGACGTCTTCTTCTGATAGAGTTATTATCCGGAACCGGCCTGGAATCAATAACTCTGGTATTTTCCTGATTGCAAAAGGGACATTTCATAGCAAAGTCCTCCTGTGTGTTTTTTGTTTACATAAAGTTTACTACAATCCCTTACAATCAGTCAATCTTTTTCCTGGAATTTCCTGTCCTTCCTGTGATTCTATTGACGTTTCCTGACAGAACCGCTACAATATTTCTTACAACAAAAAGGAGGACACAAACATGAATTCCTATATGGATTATATTTTAACTCAGTTAAAAAACCTGACAGCTATTGACAGCCCTTCCGGTTACACCAAAGAGGTAACAGATTATCTGATTTCCGAATATGAAGGCTTGGGCTATGCACCGAAAAAAACGGTAAAAGGCGGTGTTTTAGTAGATCTTGGCGGAGCGGATAAGGAAAACGCTCTACTTATGGAAGCCCACGTGGACACTCTGGGCGCCATGGTTTCTGAAATCAAAGAAAACGGACGTCTTCGTCTCACTCCGCTTGGAGGTTTAAACGCCAACAATGCAGAAGCGGAGAACTGCAGAATCCACACACGCTTTCATGGGACCTACGAAGGCACCATGCAGCTTACAGATGCTTCTATTCACGTAAATGGAAAATACAATGACACTTCCAGAACCTTTGATGTCATGGAAGTGCTTATTGATGAAAAAGTTTCTTCTAAAAAAGATGTGGAAGCTCTTGGTATTATGGCCGGAGATGTAGTCTGCTTTGAGCCCCGCACCACCATTACCAGAAGCGGCTACTTAAAAAGTCGTTTCCTGGATGATAAATTAAGCGCTGCTATTCTCATGGGATATGCAAAATATTTAAAAGATGAAAATGTCTGCCCCAAAAGAGCCCTGTATCAGCATTTTACTGTTTATGAAGAAGTGGGACATGGTGGTTCTGCCTCTATTCCGGAAGGCGTTACTGAAGTATTATCCGTAGACATGGGCTGTGTCGGCCAGGGACTTTCCTGCAAAGAACATCAGGTTTCCATCTGTGCAAAGGACAGTGGCGGTCCTTACAATTATGATGTAGTAACCAGCCTTATTGAAACAGCCAAACGGGAAAACCTGGATTTTGCAGTAGACATTTACCCACACTATGGCTCTGATGCAGAGGCGGCTCTGCGTTCCGGATATGACGTGCGCCATGGACTTATCGGACCAGGTGTGTATGCTTCCCATGGCTATGAGAGAAGCCATGTAGACGGAGTCAAAAATACTTTTCTCTTATTAAGAGGATATTTGGGATAAGGATGATTTAAAGTTTCTTAAGAGATTTTCCACTTTTTTTAGAAACCAGACATAATTTACTCACATTTCCACTTTATAATAAATCTTGGATAGTTGATAAACCACTCACTATCTCCCCCCCTCAAGATGAAAAGGGCACCACAGAAATTTGTTTCTGTGATGCCTCTTTTCTATTTCTATGAAATTCTTCTGACTTTCTTTCCCACACCTGATATTTTGTGAATGGTCTTCTGTGGAATTTCAAACACCAGAATAATGCCAAGAACCATGGCAATGGCGATTCCCAGGGTTTCCCTTCCGTAAGACAGGCTAAGGGCGTGGTTTTCCAGAATACTATAGTAAATGGTTCTATAAACTCCAATTCCCGGCACCTCTGGAAAAATTCCCGCAATCAAAAACAAAGTCACCGGACATTTCCTTACGGTACTTCCGATTCTGGACGCCAGGGTAATGAACACCGTTGCCAAAAAATTTGCCTCAATCGTTCCCATATGCAGCCCATGAATCAGCCCCCAGCAAATCAGCCAGCCGGCACCTCCGATAAAGCCACAGAGCGGATAATGCTCCCTTGGAACAGAAAACAAAATTGAAAATCCTATGGTCCCCACACATGCTGCCGCAAACTGCAGCAATCCGTCTATTATCACAAGATAATCCTCCCTGTAAATCGAAAATATAAGATGTACATCATCCCGACGCCAAGAGAAACTCCAAGGGCCACCATCAAGGCGTCTAAGAACCGCACACCGCCGCCTATATAATTCCCCTCCGCAAAATCCCGTATAGCATTTACCAGGGAAACTCCTGGCACCAGCGGCATAATAGAGCCAACCAGAATAGTTCCAGGCGCATGACCAAGCCCCAGATTATAAAAAAGCACAGAAAACAGAGACACAGAAAATCCGCCTATGAGGTTTACCACAATTTTGGATGTTTCTTTTTCCCTTTTCTGAAGAAGGGTCAATATCACATAAAGCAAAAATCCAGACAAAAAGGCTGCCAGCATATCTGTCAGATGCCCGCCTAAAATATAACAGAAGCCACCGGAACCAACTCCGGCTGCCAGCATCTTAGTCAAGGTTTTCTTCTCCGGCATGGTCTTAATACGTTCTAATTGACAGACCGCTTCCTGGGGCGTATACTTCCCCTCTGCAATTTCTCTGGAAAGCTGATTCACCGCTGCAATCCTGTGCAGTTTTGCACTCTGAATAGGAATATGCTTTACACTGGCATAAATTTCCCCTTCCTGATTCTCCGCAGTAATAAAAATTCCTGTACTTAACACAAAGGAATTAAATTTCTCAATTCCATATGCCTGGGCAATCCGTTTCATGGTCTCTTCCACGCGGAAAATTTCTGCCCCTGCATCCAGCAAAATACGTCCAGCCTCCATAGCCAAATCCAGTACCTTTTTGTCTTGATTTTCCATTCTGCATCTCCTATGCTTTCACCCTATTATCTGAAAATAGTGAAAAATAACATCACTACCACACCAAGCGCAATCCGGTACCATCCAAAAGCCTTAAAATCATGCTTCTTAATGTAACCCATAAGGAATTTAATTGCCAGAATGGATACCAGGAAAGATACCACAGTTCCAACTCCCAGAATTATAGCCTCCCACTGGGTAAAATGAAAACCAAATTTTACAATTTTTAACAAGCTTGCTCCAAACATTACCGGAATGGCAAGGAAAAAGGTATATTCTGCCGCTACTGTTCTGGAAGCTCCCAGCAAAATTCCTCCGATAATCGTAGCGCCGGAGCGTGAAGTTCCCGGAATCAAAGCCAGCACCTGGAAAATGCCAATATAAAGCGCCATTTTCCAGGAAATATCAGCAATGGAGTTTACCTTCACAGTCCGTTTTGCATTGTAGTCCTCTACCATCAAAAACAGCACACCATATACAATAAGCATGACAGACACTACAAACCAGTTATTAAAGGTTTTTTCAATAAAATCATCAAATGGCAGTCCAATCAGAATAGCAGGCAGGCAGGATACCATAATTTTAAACCACATAACCATTTTTTCAATATTCACAAAACGGCATAAAACTCCTGCTGTCTTCTCTATCTTTGTCACATTCACTCTCTGTTTCTTCTTATTCTGGAAAGGCCAGATTTTATTCCAATATAAAACCACTACAGCCAGAATCGCGCCCAACTGAATAACTACCATGAACATTTCCCAGAATTCTTTGGATACATCCAGCTTCACGAACTCTTCTACCAGAATCAGATGGCCGGTACTGCTGATAGGAAGCCACTCTGTAATTCCTTCCACAATACCCAGAAAAATAACTTTTAGTAATTCAATAAAATCCATGTTCTACTCCTCTTAAAAATTTATAGTTCCATGAAAAGTATACCTCAAAGCCACCATTGCTGCAACATTCAAAAAAATTTAAATTTTTTTGAAATTTAGTGTTGACATTTTTCAAGTTATCGTGTAATATATGTCTTGTGCTTGAGAGAGCACAGAACTTCATAAGAAATGCAGGAGTGGCGGAATTGGCAGACGCGCAGGCTTCAGGTGCCTGTG
>CATWQE010000057.1 GCA_958352855.1 uncultured Bacillota bacterium | reverse complement strand
ACCAATATCCGTTTTCACCAGGGTAAAGGGAATTCCAAGGCTTTCGCATAAAGCCTGTATTTTGTCTGCCTGAAATCCCGGATGACCCAGATCTACGGTAATTGCTTCCAAAGTAAAGGGGTTTGGGTAAAACCGCATAAGACCATGGAGGGCATAAAGCATAGTAAGACTGTCTTTTCCTCCAGAGACACCCACAGCAATTTTGTCTCCGGAATCTATTAACTGAAATTCATCTACCGCCTTTCTGGTAAGGCTTAACAATTTCTGTAATTTCATTTTTTCATCCTTTCAATCCTTGAATTTAGAAACCTTTTGCATCATAGCATAGAACGAAAAAAAAAGAAAGAAATTTCTTGAATTCTTACACAAAACACAGGATTCATGTTACAATAAATGCAAAAGTCATTTGGAAAAGAATAGGAGCGTCATGTAACATGAAAATTCATTGGAAAAATAAGTATCTGTATTGGGGTCTTACTGCGTTTGCAGTAGTCAGCGCCAGTATGCTATTTTACTTTCTGCTGTTTCGTATGGAAGTGGTATTTGGGGGGCTTAAGAAGCTGATATCCATTTTAATGCCCGTTATCTGCGGTGCCATTATTGCATATCTGCTGATTCCCATTGTCAATTTTCAGGAGCGGCATTTTTACAAATTTCTCATAAAGAAAAAGCATATTACGCCAAGTAAAACCCAGAGAAAAGTTATTCGCTATGCAGGGATTGGATTTGCGCTGATTTTTGCATTTTTTGTTATTTATTCTCTGCTGGCCATGATTATGCCAAGCATTATTGAGAGTATCATCAGCATTATTAATGATTCACCCAGGTATGTTCAGAATATCCGCCACTGGCTGGAATCGCTTCTAAAGGATAATCCAGAGTGGAAAACCGCAGTGTTTTCCTATATGGAACAATATTCTCCCAGAATTGAGAATTTTCTGAATGATCAGATTCTGCCTCAGCTAAAAGCAATTCTTCAGCATTTAAGTACCGGCGTGTTTGGCACTTTGGTATTTCTGAAAAATCTGCTAATCGGTCTGATTATTTCTGTTTATCTTATGGCAGGGAAAGAAGAGCTTGTTACACAGTCTAAAATGTTTGTTTATGCTTTTTTCAGCACAGAGCATGCCAATAACGTAGTAAAAGGGGTACGTTTTATTCATAAAACCTTTATTGGTTTTATTATTGGAAAGATTATTGATTCTGTGATTATCGGCATTTTATGTTATATCGGAACTTCTATTATTGGAACTCCTTATGCATTGCTGGTTAGTGTGGTGGTAGGCGTGACTAATGTCATTCCGTTTTTTGGTCCTTATCTTGGAGCAATTCCAACAGCATTTATCATTCTTATGGTAAATCCAATGCAGTGTTTGTATTTCCTGATTTTTATTCTGGCGCTGCAGCAGTTTGATGGAAATATTCTGGGACCGAAAATTTTGGGAAACTCTACAGGACTTTCCAGCTTTATGGTTATTGTAGCCATTCTTTTATTCGGAGGTCTTATGGGAATTTTGGGCATGATTATTGGTGTGCCCATTGTGGCGGTAATTCTTGCGGGAATGAAAACCTTCCGGTCTTATAATCTAAGAAAAAAAGCCATGCCCATGGAGGAAAGTGTGTATACCCATATGGAATACATGAATCCGGAAACCCGACTTCCTGTGGATTTTACAGTGGATGAAAGTGGTATGGATACCGAAAATAAAAAAGAGGAAGAAGACAAATGAAATTAGTGATTCAAAAAGTAAGCAGCGCTTCCGTAGAAGTGGAAGAAAACTGCGTAGGAAAAATCAAAAAAGGCTTCCTGGTTCTGGTGGGAATCGGGAAGAACGATACCAGAGAAACGGTTGACCAGTATATTAAGAAAATGGTAAATCTGCGGATTTTCGCAGATGAGAATGGAAAAACCAATCTTTCTCTGGCAGATGTCAATGGAGAGGTGCTTCTGGTATCGCAGTTTACCCTGTATGCCAACTGTAAAAAGGGCAACCGTCCAAGCTTTTTTGATGCAGGGGAGCCGGATAAGGCAGAAGCTTTATATGAATATATGGTAGAAAAAGTGAAGGAAATCGTCCCGGTAGTGCAGACAGGGACTTTCGGAGCAATGATGAAGGTGTCTCTTACGAATGAAGGACCGTTTACCATTATTCTGGATGAAAATACGTTTCAATGATGTGAAACCTCCAATCTGATGTAAAATTATTTATCAGTTTGGAGGTTTTTTTGATAATGTGTAAAAAAATATTTTACATTATATTGATAATTCTTCTGCTTTTACATATAATAAAGTTAAGAAAAGGGAAGGTGGTGATCGTAATGAAGTTTGATGTGTTATTTGAACAAAGGAATCTGGTGGCATCAAAATTAAAAGATTGTATACGAGATAAAGGCTATACAAAAGTCTCTTTTTCCAGTAAGGCAGATATCTCACGTCCTACATTGGATAAATTATTGAATGGAAGTATCGACAATAAAAGTTCATTTGACCGGCATCTTCAAAAGATATTAAAATTGTTAGATATGTCCGTAGACGATTTAATGTTGTATCATTCAGCGCCAACAAAAAATGCTGCTGCCATTGTATTTTCGCAAAATGCTCCTCTTGAGCATGAGATGAGTGAAACTGCCAGGAGACAGTATAATTTGTTGTTAGATGTGATCGATTTGTGTGCGATTTATTACTAAAGGAGCAATTTTATGAGTGAGTTCATTACTGCCGAAAATTTGGATATTGTTATAAAAAAGAATTGTGATATCAGGGATGAGGTATTCAGACAGGCAATCAGTCTACAGACCAATACAACTATTATGAAAGTAGCTTCTTCTCCGCAGCTTGCGCTATTGATTCTTCAGGGATTTGGGCTGGTGCAAATGCCAATAGAGGATAAATTCTGGAGTGGAGCGATTTTTGTTAAGGATGGAAAAAGTATTCCTGTTCTGAATACTTCCTTTCCAAGAGCAAATCAGTATTTTACAGCGTGGCATGAGATATATCATTTAATATTTGATCATGTATCTTTTAACCATTTTATTGAAATAGATCATACTTTGGAAGAAAGAAAAGCCGAATGTTTTGCAGCCTGTATGCTTTTAAATGGTGTTGACAGATATTATACAGAGCTTCCAGATATGGACTTTATTTCAAAGATTTTTCAGTGTATGGAAACATTTCAGGCGCCCTATAAAGCAGTGTTGGTGTCGCTTTATGAGTATGCAATGAAAAGCGAAAATGAGAAACTTTGCAATAGGATTAAAGAAGTGTTTGATCTACAGTTTGATGATCTGCCAAACAGATTTCGAATGCTGGGTCTGGATGATAGTCTGGTAAGTCCTTCCTATGTAATCAATACATTTTCTTTACAAGAAAAAATAAGAACCTGTATGGCTGCAAATCCTGAACTTGATTATCATAAGGATAATGAGAAGTTTTTGGAAAATATCATGACTGAAATATATATGATAACGAGGAGGGGCGAATGATAGAGATAAAGGAGATTACCGAAATCGGCAACAAAAAGCATATTGCTCTTTTGGATACTTCTTCCGTATCTTTTATGCAAGGGTTGCAGATGAAAGGGTTAGAGCCAGAAATTGTATTAAAAGACTATGATTTGATTTTGATTCCAGAATGGGTATTGGCTGAAATAAAAGATGCGGATGGACGGGCTGCTTATGTGAGGGATTTGATTGCTCAAGGATATCCTGTATTTCGCATAGCGGAAGAGAATTATTCAGAACTGGCAAATAGTGAAGAAGGTAATGTGTATCAAATTGTTTTAGCCTCCACGCATCAAATTGCAAGGCTTCGCAGTTATTTGCGCAGATACGTGGAGAAAGCAGATAAACTTGATTTGGATTCATATAAAGAATGGATACATAGGCTTTATGAGGAATGGCCGATTTCTAATGAAGTATTATCGTCTGGAAGAGTAAAAAAGAAAAATGCCGGGGAAATTTCAATTACCATTTTAGCTGAGGTGGTTTCCTGGTATTACCCAGAAACAGAAGCACTAACTGTGTATTCTCAAGATCGTGATACATATGAGTTTCAGAGAAAGGCGGAGACCTGTCTTAGAGAAATTTTTACATCAAGGACACCTGTGCCGGTTTCATATAAAAGTAATGATGCCATTTTGTGTCAGCTTATTCGAAACGGAGAAATAAATCTTGAAACTTTAAGTGATTTTAGAAAAGATATTCGTAAGATTACATATAGCAAGGAACAGGAAGATCAGTCGGTAATACTGGTTACCGAATTAGTTGATAATGAATTGTTCGCACAGCTTGTCACTGATAAAACGGTTCACATTATATTTTAGGAGAATAGAGAGCAGATATGAGCATTATAAAAAACGAGATTCCTATTCTGGAATACGATTCAGAAAAACAGGCAGTGATTATGCCAAATCATGAAAATTTTGATTTAGAATTGCCACGAAAGGCGGTGTTTGCATTTCTTGGGGATGCAGTTGACAAATATGCCAGAAATCATGGGGGAGAAATCGTGGGATGGTTTGAATCCATTACCAAAATGTATCCTATTTACAAAATTTCCTATAAAGGCCAGGAACTTTGTCTTGTTCAGGCGCCAATGGGCGCTCCGGCGGCGGCTCAGATTTTGGACTGGCTGATTTCGTATGGTGTCAGGGAAATTATTAGCGGAGGTTCCTGCGGGGCACTGGAAAATTTTAAGGAGAATGAATTTCTTGTTCCCTATCGTGCTTTGAGAGACGAAGGCACGTCTTATCACTATATGGCGCCATCCCGTTATGCTGACGTCCATCCAAAGGCACGAAAAGCCATAGAGAAAACGTTATGTGAGCATCATCTGAAATACACAGAAGTTATGACCTGGTCCACAGATGGATTCTATCGGGAGACAAAAGAAAAGGTTACCTACCGAAAAGCAGAAGGCTGTTCAGTGGTGGAAATGGAGTGTGCGGCTCTTGCTGCCTGTGGGAATATGCGGGGCGCAGTGTGGGGAGAATTGTTGTATACAGCAGACAGCCTTTCAAATGTAGAAGCATATGATGAGCGGAACTGGGGGCGTGATTCTGTGGAATATGTGTTGAGACTTTGTATGGATGCGGTGCTGAAGATAGAAGAACAGAGTGAGGAATCATGAAACAGAGAATTTTAATTTTGGAAGACGAAGCTTTTATCCGAAAGCAGATACAGGAATTCCTGGAAAATCAAGGGTATGAGGTTCTGGCGCCGAAACAGCCGGATTGCCTGGAAACATGGGAAAATGAGCAGCAGCCGGATTTGATTTTGCTGGATATTGGACTTGGCGGACAGGATGGCATCCAGCTTTGCAGGAGACTGCGTAAAGATACTCAGGTTCCTATTATGTTTGTCACAGGGGAAAATACAACCCAGAAGGAAGTGCAGGGATTTCAGGCAGGAGGAGACGATTATATCCGAAAACCCTTTGATTTCTGTGTGCTGCTTATCCGAATACAGAATTTGCTGAAAAAAGTGCGTGGAGAACAGGAGCGGCTTTGCGTGGAAGGCGTGGTTCTGGATTTGGTTTTTGGACAATTATGCTATGAGGATCAGTGTTTTGATCTGTCTAAAAAAGAAGTGCAGATTTTGTATTATCTGTTCCGAAACTATCCAAGAGTTATCAGCAGGGACGAAATGATTGAGTATTTGTGGGAGAATAAGCTTTTTGTGGATGAGAATATTCTAAACGTCAATTTGTCCAGGATTCGGAAGCGCCTGGAGGGAACCGTACTGGAGAATTTTGTGAAAACCATTCCAAGAACAGGTTATCAAATCGGAGGCAATGGAAATGAGGCTTAGAGATTATCTTTACGAACAGGCAGAACCCCTGCTGCTTTGGCTGCTTGGAATGTTGGCTCTTGGCGGTTTTTTATGGGTGACTGGTACGGAGATTCCTGTGATACTGTGTGTGGAGGGTGTCTGGTTTTTCGCAACACTTTTGTCTCATGGGCGGAAATATCTGGCTTTAAAACAGCGTTATGCAGAGGTGGAATCTGCCTTTGCTTTGCTGAAAGAAAAATATTTGTTTACAGAGGTACTTCCAAAGCCGGATACTCTGTTGGAGCAATTATACTTTTCCTGTTCCAGAGAGGCAAATAAGGCTATGCTGGAGAAAATTGAGGCAATTTCTGCCGGCAGCAGAGAGTATAAGGAATATATGGAAGGCTGGGTTCATGAGATTAAGAATCCGGTGACAGCCATAGAGCTGTTTTGCAAAAATCATCCTGCAAAAGAGACAGAAGAATTACAAACAGAAATCCAAAGGCTTGATGATCTGGTGGAGCAGACCCTTTACTATGCCAGAAGCGGCTATACGGAAAAAGATTATTTTATCCAGGAATGTTGTCTGGAGGAAGTCATTGCTCAGGTTCTCTCTGAATTTCGCACACTGATTTTGCAAAAACAGTTACATCTGGATATCCATGATATAGAGGTAAAGGTTTATACAGACCCCAAGTGGCTGGTGTATATTTTAAAGCAGTTAATGTCTAATGCTGTGAAATATGCCCCTGCTTCTGTTGGCTGTATTTCCATGGATACCATACAGCAGGAAAACAGCCTGTGGCTTCGTGTACAAGACAATGGTCCAGGCATTTCAAAGGCAGACCTTCCAAGAGTATTTGAGAAGGGTTTTACAGGGGAACACAGGGAGCGAAAGGCTGCCACCGGTATGGGGCTTTACCTGGCAAAAAGGCTTTGTGACCGTCTTGGCTTAGAATTGAAGCTGGAGTCCATGGAAGGGCAGGGAACTACTGTAATCATAGGATTTCCTGTAGGAAAGCTCCACCGCCCGGAGTCACTCTAACAACTCTGTAAGTATTTTCTTTCCGGGAAGCATGATACAATGAGGATAACAAATCAAGAAACAGAAAGGATGAATTGCTTATGAGTATCTTGCTTCAGATTGAAAAGCTGGATAAATATTATGGAAACAAACACAATGTTACAAAAGCCTTGAACCACGTTTCTTTTCAGGTGGAAAAAGGTGAGTTTTTAGGGATTATGGGGTCCAGTGGATCCGGAAAGACAACTCTTTTAAATTGTCTTGCAACCATTTGCAGGGCAACTGCCGGACATATTTATCTGGAAGGAAGGGATATTACTGCATTGAAGAATCAGGAGCTGGCAGATTTCAGAAAAGAGAATCTGGGGTTTGTGTTTCAGGATTTTAATCTTCTGGATCATTTTACCCTGGAAGAGAATATCGGCCTTGCTCTGACTTTACGGGGAACACCAAAAGAACAGGTAAAAAAACTGGTGAAGGGGGCAGCCAGACAGCTTGGGATTGAAGGAGAACTGGAAAAGATGCCGGCGCAGGTTTCCGGAGGTCAAAAGCAGCGCTGCGCCTGTGCCAGAGCTATTATTAATCACCCTAAGATTTTGCTGGCAGACGAACCAACAGGGGCTTTGGACTCTCATGCAGCCCAAATGCTTTTGGAGAGTTTTACTAATTTAAATGACGAGCTGGGGGCTACCATACTGATGGTTACCCATGACGTGTTTTCTGCAAGCTATTGCTCCAGAATTTTATTTTTAAAGGATGGCAGGATTTTTAATGAAATCCGAAGGGGAGAAAAGAGCAGAAAGGTGTTTTTTCAGGAAATCCTGGATGTGGTAACCTTAATGGGAGGTGACGTCTCCAATGCAAAATAAGATAATTTTAAAAAATGCCAGATACTGGGCAAAGGATTATGCCATTTATTTACTTACCATTGTGTTTTCCATTTCTCTGATTTATTCCTTTAATCTTCTGGTGTTTTCGGAGGATATTCAGAGACTGAGCAATGGAATGAATGTTTTAACCGGTGTGATTATTTTTCTTTCTTTTGTCATTGTGTGGGTTCTGGGATGGCTGATTCATTATATGGCAAAGTTTATGATGAAGAAGCGCAGCCGGGAATTTGGCATGTATATGCTTCTGGGTGTTCCCAATAAAACCATTGCCTCTTTGTTTGCGGGAGAGCAGACTTTAATTGGAAGTGTGGGTTTTTTACTGTCCCTTGTCATAGGGAGTCTTTTATATCAGGTTTTAGCTATGATGGTTATTTATTTTTTTGGCGCCTCTTATCATCTGAAGCTGGCTTTTTCCTGGGAGGCCTTTGGTCTTACCCTGCTCTATACGGTTTGTATGTATGGAAGCGCTATTTTGCGTCTGAGAAGCTATCTGAAAAAAGCAGAGATTCATGAGCTGCTGTATCTGGACAGGGAAGGCGAAGAACAGGTACGCCAGGAGAGGAAAGGCTCTTTGCTGGCTTTTTTCTTTTATTTATTTCTGGGGATGTGTGGCTGCTTTGTATTTGTATATTCTGTGTACCTGGAAGGAGAGGTTCCCTACAGCGGAGATTATAGCGGATGGTATTTCTTAGGCTCCATGGCAGTCATTTTGCTGTGCATTTATAAAATTTATACCCATATGACGTATTTTCTTGCAAGAACCATGCTGTCCAAAGGTGATTTTAAATATGGGAAAGACCGCCTCTTTCTTTTGCGTGGTCTGACAGTAAAGCTAAATACCATAGGAAAAACCCTGGGAATTCTGGCTCTTCTTCTTACGATTACCCTGACAGCCATGCAAATGGGAGTCTTGTTTGAAAAGTTCTTCCAGGCTCAGGCAGACAATATTATCAGCTTTGATGTTGCTATGTCTGGAAACCAGGAAAAAATAGAAGAGAAGCAGTTAGGAGAGAAGCTGGAGCAAAGATTGCAAAAGCAATATGGGATTACCTTCGGTCATTCCTATCCTGTTTATCAGAATCCGGACCATACATTATACACCTATACAGGCCTTGATGGGTATCTGGAATTTACTCCTGTAATGGCTTATAGTGATTTTCAACGGTTGTGGAACGCCCTTGGGTATGAAGAGCTCTCTCTTGGAAAACAGGAATATTTGTTGCTTACCTCTGAAAAGATACAGGAGAGAAGCAGAATAGAAGAAGTTCCTGCTCTTGAAATCCAGGGAGAAACTTATCAATTAAAAGAACTTTCTTCCAGGCCTTTTAGTACGGGAAGCGGATTACATGGAACCGGATTTTTGGTGGTGCTTCCAGATGAGGCAGCAGAAACGTTTCCTGTTTATCACACTTGCTATGTTTTTGAGACTAAGAAAGAGATACCGGCCAATGAGGGTATGGAACTGTCTCAGTGGTTATCAGAAAACGGAGCCTATGATTTAAATGGCGATTACAGGAAAAACGCAGTGGATGAGTTTATGGTGGCATCAGATACCAGGGCATCACAAAATTCTGTATTTGTGACCTTTGCCTTTTCTCTGTTTTATGTGGGACTGATTTTTGCCTGTTGTGCAGCAGCCATTTTAGCAGTACAGCAATTAAGTGATGGAGTTTCCTATAAACACAGATATGAAATTTTGTCTTATTTAGGCGCAGATGAAGGCAAGATGCAAGGATTGGTTTTAAAGCAAATGATTTTGTATTTTTTTATTCCTGTGGCAATTCCAATTCCGGTCAGTATTTTTCTGGCGTCACAGATAAATCAGGTGTTGCTGGCAGATTTAATTACCGTAAAAGCTTTTTGCATAGCAATCGCAATTAGTATTGGTTTATTTTTCCTGGTTTATTTTATTTATTTTCTGGCAACGTATGTGGGATATCGCAAGAGAGTTCTTGGATAGTTTAGCGGACAAATACAGATTTAACCGAAAAACTATAGCTTTTTCCAAGGATTTGTGGTAAACTACTCTCAAAATCAAGATTTTGGAGGTTTCCCATGGCAAAGCCAATTACATACCGCGAACAAGAAAAATTAGAAAATACAGTCAAGCTACGTGAATTTCTCATGGAGCTTCCCCCTTATGTGAAGGATTATTTCCGCGCCAAAGAACCAACCACGTCAGACAAAACCCGTCTGTCATACGCCTATGATTTACGTGTGTTTTTCCGGTTTTTACAGGAAACAAATCCTTCTTTAAAGGAAAAATCCATGGCTGATATTTCTATTGCTGATTTGGCTCTTTTGCAGCCTGTGGATTTTGAGGAATTTCAGGAATATTTAAAGGCTTATAAATCCCCGGAACAAAAACTGGAAACCAATTCCCGTACAGGAATTGCCAGAAAAATGTCCTGTTTGCGCAGCTTTTATGATTATCTGTGTAAACGTCAGCTTTTGCCTTCCAATCCTGTACGTCTGGTGGATATGCCGAAAATTAAGGAAAAAGCCATTATTCAGTTAGACCCGGATGAAGTTGCCAGTTTGCTGGATTATATAGAAAATTATGGAAAAAACCTTACCGGTGTTCAGCTTTATCACTATAACAAACAAAAGTACCGCGATATTGCCATTGTTACTCTTCTATTGGGAACAGGCGTTCGTGTGTCAGAACTGGTGGGATTAAACATAGCAGATGTGGATTTTAAGAACAATGGAATCCGGATTCTGCGAAAAGGTGGAAATGAAATGATTGTTTACTTTGGCAAAGAGGTGGAACAGGCGCTGAAAGATTATCTGGAAATTTCCAGAGAAGCCATTACGCCGGTAGCCGGTCATGAGGACGCGCTGTTTTTATCCGGTCAGAGAAAACGTATCAGCGTAGATGCAGTAGAAAAAATGGTAAAGAAGTACGCTTCTGCTGTTTCGGTAAAGACCATTACCCCGCACAAATTGCGAAGCACCTACGGAACTGCCCTTTACCGGGAAACCGGGGACATCTACCTGGTGGCAGATGTCTTGGGGCATGCAGACGTAAATACTACGAAGAAGCACTATGCAAAATTAAGTGATTCCAGGCGCAGGGCTGCCTCCAAAGCGGTTACGTTAAGAGAAAAATAAGACTTCCCGAAGGGGCATCCTGATTTTATCCTCAAAATAATCTTTTAGAGCAAGATTTTTGTTCCATTTTTTTTGAGGATAGCTGCCATAGCGGTGTTTTACATCTTCCATGCGTGTTATTATATCCACCGGACCATTTGGCATGGCAATGGAATCACAGACTTGTATCAGACGGTCATAGTCATCGTATTCATAGAAGTCTAAAAGGCTTTGAATCTGCGCCAGCTCCTGTTTGCTTACATCCCACTCTCCTACATACATTTCCAGACTTTTCACCGGAAAAGAATGGGTAATGCTGATTTTAGCAGCCTCTTCATAGCCAAGAGACATCAGGTACAAATAACCATCTAAAATATGGCGGATGTAGGAAAATCCAAAACGTCTGCCAATGTCATGGAGCAGCCCCAGAATGTAGGCTTTTGCTTCATCTAAATCCGGGCAATAGGCTGCGATTTTATAAGCACATTGGGCAGTGACAACGGAGTGGTCCTTCCAGGGACCTGGATTCATAATATAAGATTCCTTCAGTAAGGCAAAGGCTTCTTCTTTTGTAGGTAACATAATTTTTATCTCCTTGATTGATTACTTCATTTTTTCAGAGAACAGGAGGAAGAAAGGGAGGTCTGGGCAGGACCGTTTAAAAGGTTTCCATGCTTATCAAATCTGGAGCCATGGCAAGGGCAATCCCAGCTCTCTTCCTCTGGATTCCATGTTAACTGACACCCCAGATGGGGACAGACAGGAGGCTTCCCTGTTTTTTGAAAGTCTGCCAGTAACTGGCGTGTAAGACCTTTGACAGAATGCCCTCCTTCTCTGCATAAAAAAGAAAGATCTGCGGTGGAAAAA
Organism: uncultured Bacillota bacterium; assembly: GCA_958352855.1. Taxonomy (GTDB): domain Bacteria; phylum Bacillota; class Clostridia; order Lachnospirales; family Lachnospiraceae; genus Blautia. The sequence goes on along the minus strand of CATWQE010000057.1, from coordinate 5,513 downwards.
CGTTTTGGTGAGAACACAGCTTCCCATGGATTTTCTCTTCCTAAAATCAAATCCCGCAAAAGCATGGCTGCAGCCATAGAGGTACTCATCCCCCATTTCTGAAATCCAGCAGCAACATACCAGTTTGGTTTGCCTTTGGCATAAGGGCCAATGTAAGGAATACCGTCAGAGGTGATTCCATCCTGAGCAGACCAACAGCATAGTTCCTTACTTTTGGGAAACCATTTTGCCGCAAGGTTACGAAGCTGCTGATACTTTGGCAGGGCCGCATCCTCTCCTGTTCTGTGTCCCATTCCGCCTAAAAGTAAATAAGGACCATAATTGCGGAAAGAAAAGCCCTGTTCTTTGATTCCAATATACATCCCGTTGGTTTTCATGCCATGCTCTAAAGCAAGTACATAGGAACGTTCCTGATGAATACGGGCAAAATAAGCCCCGGGGAAGTTGAGAAACGGGATATGACAGGTAAAAATAATCTGTTCCGCTTTTACCTGTCCGTATTTGGTATAGGCGGTATTCTCTTCTACTTTGTAAACAGGACTGTGTTCATAGATAACCAGATGTTCAGACAAGGCATGGAGAAATTTTAAAGGATGAAATTGTGCCTGATTTTGAAATTCAACAGCTCCCCATACAGGAAAGGGCAGGGTCAGGTTTTCGCGCACCAGAGAAGCCGGAAGACCAAGAAATGCGGCTGTCTGTGCTTCCGCCTCAAGGTCTGCTCTGCTTTTTCCATAGACAAAGGAGGATTGCTTTTCAAAATCACAGGAAATCTGTTCTGTTTTTATGATATTTTCATATTCCTGGATAGCAGCCTGGTTGGCCCTGGCATAGAGCCTGGCTTTCTCCTCTCCCAGTTTCTTCAGAAAGTCATGATAACAAAGTCCATGCTGGGAGGTAATCTTGGCAGTTGTGTTTCCGGTCTGGCCGCTTCCTATGCGGTTTGCTTCCAAAAGAAGAACTTCTTTGCCGGATTTCTGAAGCTGGTAAGCTGTCAGAATCCCTGCCATACCTCCGCCGATTACCAGGACTTGTGTTGTTACATCTTCCTTTAATGTTGGTTTTTCCTGTATTTTACAGGTTTCCCACCACAATGAATGCATTTGTTTCCCTCCATACGATTAGAATTGAATAAGTTGTTTGGAAACTTTCTTATTCTTTTTGCTGTATTTAGTATGGACAGTTTTCGGAAATTTATTTTTGACCTGCTTCAATGTTAGCCCAGGCTTCTTCATCAAATTTCCGGTCTTTATAATAATATTTCTTGTCTTCCTCTGTGATTTCCCGAATAATGCGGCAGGGATTTCCTGCTGCCACCATATTGTCTGGAATATCCTTTGTCACCACACTTCCAGCTCCAATGACAACGTTATTTCCAATGTGTACCCCAGGAGTTACCACTACATTTCCCCCAAGCCATACATTATCTCCAATGGTAATGGAAATCCCGTATTCATAAGCGGAATTTCTGGAAACAGGATGAAGGGGATGTCCTGCTGTATAGAGAGACACATTTGGCCCAAACAACACATTGTCTCCAATTTTAACAGGCGCTACGTCCAGAATGGTACAATTATAGTTGGCAAAAAAGTTTTCCCCCACTTCAATGTGAGAACCATAATCACAATAAAAAGGTGGGACGACCATAATATTCTTATGTGAACTATTCACAATTTTGCTAAGAAGCTCACTGAGCGTCTGAAAATCAGAAGGGTCTGTGGTATTAAACTCACGCAAAAGCCTTCTGGCAGCTTTCTGCTCTTCCATCACTGCTTCATCTGAGATATAGGGAAGTTCTGAATCTCTTCGTGTAATATTATCCATGGTTTCATTCCTTTCGTCTTTACATTTCAATTTCTTCCGATATAATGATAGTATATTTTGAAAAGAGATTCAACGTATATTTGAGAAAGGAACACAGAAAAGAGTTATGATTAAAATTTTACTGATAGAGGATGACGCTACCATTAATGGACTCATACAGGAATTCCTTCAGGACAAAGGCTGCTGCTGCACTCCGGCTTATTCCGGTACAGAGGGCAGACTCCTGGTGGATATGGAAAAATTTGAACTGATTTTATTAGACTTGATGATTCCAGGCATGAGGGGTCAGGATTTGTTGGAATATATTCGTTCCGGTTTACAGACGCCGGTCATTGTGCTTTCCGCAAGAACAGCCCTTGAGGATAAAGTGGAATTGCTGGGAATGGGGGCAGACGATTATCTGACAAAGCCTTTTGAGCTGGAAGAATTATGGGCGCGGATTCAGGTACAGCTTCGCCGCACACAGGGCACATCGCCATCCGGTCAATCCATTCTCAAGTATAAGGACTGGACGTTAAATCTCCAGGAACGGAGTTTTATGGTAAATAATGTACCTGTTGAACTGACTTCTCATGAAATGGGCATACTGGAGCTTCTCATAAAACATCCAAAAAAGGTATTTACCAAGCAGGAAATCTTTGAAGGGGTATGGCAGCAGGAGTATTTTATAGAAGATAAGACCATTCATGTCCATATCAGTAATATCCGGGCAAAGCTTAAGAAAACAGGGACAGACCAATACATCCAGACAGTGTGGGGGATTGGTTTCAAATTATGTGAATAAAGAGAAATCTTTATACTTTCTTTAACATTTCTTTGCGCTTTTTGAAACTCTGTATTTTATCATAAAGAGGAAAGCTGATACAGAGTTTCAAATTGCGACAGCAAAGAAGGAGGAATTTATGGAGTATATCATTGAGACAAAAAATTTATGTAAATCCTATCACAAAAAGGCGGCGGTAACATCCTTAAACATGCATGTGCGCCCGGGAGATATTTATGGATTTATTGGAAGGAATGGTTCTGGAAAATCTACAACCTTGAAAATGCTCTGCGGTCTGGCCCATCCCACAGAAGGGAGTATCCGGCTATTCGGAGAAACACTTCTGCAGGAATCTGTGTACCGAAGAATCGGTGTTTTGATTGAAACCGCAGGACTTGAGCCAGGTGCTACTGCCTATGAAAATATGCTGTATAAAGCCATGTTTATGGGGGCTGTGGAGCCCAAAAAGCAGATTCAGGAGCTTTTAACACTGGTGGGACTGGAATACAGGGACAGGAAGAAAGTGAAGCAGTTTTCCATGGGGATGAAGCAGCGTCTTGGAATTGCCATGGCATTGCTTGGCAGACCGGACTTGTTAATTTTGGATGAACCCATTAATGGTCTTGATCCGGAAGGTATGAATCAGATTCGGAAGCTTTTAGTTGACTTGAATCAAAAGAAAGGAATTACCATTTTAATCAGCTCTCATATTCTGGGAGAACTGGAAAAGATGGCAACCAACTATGGTATTTTGAAAAATGGATATCTGGTAAAAGAGATTTCCAGAGAAGATTTGATTTCTCAGTGCAAGGATTACCTCTATCTGAAAGTACAGGATTCCAAAATGGCTGCGGTTATCTTAGAGCAAAAGCTGGGGCTGTGTGATTATGAAGTACATCCAGATGGGGAAATCCGGATTTTCCAGACCTTAAATCCTGCACAGGTTACCAATGTTTTGTCGGAAGCAGGGATTTCGGTTTACGCCATTTATCCCCATCAGCAGGATCTGGAAGGCTATTTCATGGAACTGATGGGACAGGATACAGAAGATTCTTCATCTGAAAAAGGAGGGAAACACCATGCTTAATCTTTTTCGTATGGAAGTATATAAGATTTTTCGGGAGAAATCTATTTATATTACTGCTGCAGCCATACTTGGAGTGATATTTATCGCCCTGGCTACCATGAAAGTGATTACCAGTCCGGATTTACTTCATTCGGCTATGGAGTCAGGAATGGACATTACAGCCGAGGATCTTCAGGACGCACAGGCATTTCAGAACAGTACGCAGGTAGATTTTCTTGGAAGCCTGCTGTTTTCCGGCGGACTTATGGCCTGCCTTATGGCGATTGTCAGCGCGATCTTTGTCTGCGATGATTTTACAACTGGATTCGGGAAAAATATTTTCTCCTATTATCCCAAAAGAAGCTGGTATATTATAAGCAAATTAATGACCTTAGCGATTGTCAGCGGATTTTTCCTGGCTGCTTTTACCCTGCTTACCTTCCTGTCTTTTCGCCTTATGGGGCTTGGAAATGCTATGGGAAATCTCAGCAGCCTGCTGCTGATGCTGCTTCTTGGATGGCTGAGTCTGGTAAGCCTGTGCGCGCAAAATCTTCTTTTTTGTATGCTGACGCGTAAGGTTGTGTTAAGCAGTATCCTCTCCATTCTCTGCGGACTTGGGGTTTTTTCAGGGGCTTTGGAATTTTTCTTTGGTTTTTTGGGCATTCATGTGGGAGGCTTTTTCCCATCGTATAATCTGATGATAGCACCTGTGTTAAGCGGTACTCTGACAAATCACATAAATTCTGGAATTGCTCTCTTTTTAAAGGAACAGAATCTGTTTCTGGGAATCAGTCCGGTACTTGCTGTTTTTGCCGCTGTTTTTTGGACAATTCTCTATGTCGTTCTGGCTGCTTTTGTATTAAATAAAAAAGATATTTGTTGAAAGTAGGAAAACCATATGCTGATTTTAATATGTTTCTTTGGTATTTTACTTCTCTTTGCGGGCTTCCGGTTATATTTATATGGTAAACAAATGCGGGAATGGACCCGCCAGCTTCAGGAGCTTTCGCCCCAAAGCAATCAGCGACTGACCTGTTTTGTAAGAGATAAAGCCACCAAAGCCCTTTGCCTTGAAATGAACAACTATATTGATGCACAGCAAAAAGCAGTTTTAAAGTCTCAGGAAGCAGAAAGGGAATTAAAATACACCATTGCCTGTGTTTCTCATGATATCCGTACTCCCCTGACCGGAGCTTCCGGTTATATACAGTTATTAGAGAAAACTGTAGATGAAAAGAAACAAAGGAAATACGGTACTATCGTCCGACAGAAATTAAGGGATTTGGAGGAGCTTTTGGATGAACTGTTTCTGTATACCAGGCTTACCGGAGATGCTTTTCCCATAGAGATTTCCAAAATCCGGCTGCTTCCATTGCTTTGTGATGTTTTGAATGAGTTTTCCTTACCCTTTCAGGAGCAGAAACGGGAGCCACTGCTCTCCTTTGAAGATGAAACTATAGAAGTTTTAGGAGATGAGCAGCAGCTTCGCCGGGTCTTTCACAATTTGATTTCCAATGCTCTTGCACATGGAATGGGAACTTTGTATATTGAACAAAAGGGCGCTTCTCTAATCTTTCAAAATCAGGTGCCGGAACCAGAGAAGCTGCATCCGGAATGGCTTTTCCAGCGTTTTTACAGAACAGACATGTCCCGCCAGGGTACACATGCCGGACTTGGACTTTCTATTGCAAGAGAACTGGTAGAACGTATGGGAGGACAAATCTGGGGAGAACGAAAGGATACCATGCTTTGTATTAAAATCGCATTTGCGGTAAGAATGAAACAAGAAAAGGAGAATCTAAAATGAAAACCATGAAAGAATTGTTTGAAACAGCCAGAAAATCCATGGAGAAAAAACAG
>CATWQE010000056.1 GCA_958352855.1 uncultured Bacillota bacterium | reverse complement strand
CAAATTCAGATTCATTCCAGCGATTAATCTGGCTGTCTGTAGGCGCAATTTTTTTTTTTTTTCATTGTCTGCTTCTACTGGATCCATATGAATAGTGGCATGACAATTTAAGTTCTCCCGCAGTTGTCTCTCGATATTATCAATTTCATCATGAATTTTTAAAATATCACCTTTGGCATCCACTTCCGCATGAAGGCTGACAATCCTTCTGCCCGGACCATAATCATGAATCATCATGTCATGAATACCCTGTACTACCGGATAGCTGGTTACTAATGTTCGAATCTGCTCAACCAGCTCTTTATCCGGCGCCTGCCCCAAAAGCGGATCTACCGTATCCCTTAAAGCCTGCACGCCGGAATACAGGATAAACACACCAACCAAAAGTCCGCACCAGCCATCCAGATTGACCCCTGCCGTCATGGAAAGTATCGTAGCAAATAAAACAGCCAAAGTGGAAATAGTATCGCTCATACTATCTGTTGCTGTAGCAGCCATGGCTGCGCTGTTAATTTTTTTGCCGATTTTTTTATTATAATAAGCCATGTAAACTTTAACACAAACAGAAACCATTAAAATTGTCAAAATAAGCGGACTTCCCTCAATGGCCTTTGGAGCAATCAACTTATGCACTGACGTCTGTATCAGTTCAACCGCCATAATTAAAATTGCCACAGATACAAATAAGCCGGAAATATATTCCATTCTCCCATGTCCAAAGGGATGCTTCTCATCTGGTTTTTGTCCTGACAGATGAAAACCAATCAAGGTAAGCACAGAAGAGCCTGCATCCGATAAATTATTAAAAGCATCTGCAGTAATAGCAATCGAACCACTTAAAAATCCAGCCAGCCATTTCCCCGCAAACAACAGAATGTTTAGTACAATGCCAACGGTTCCGCACAGAACTCCATATGCCTGGCGCACCTTGGGATTTTCCACATCTTCCTGATTTTTGATAAAAATTTTTGCTAATAATTGAATCATATTTTGTTGTATCCTTTTCTTGTTTTTTACTATCATATCAGGTAAATCTCTTTTTATCAAGAAAAGCTGCCCCAGGAAGCAATCACCTCTGATTAACATGATATGCTTTCTGCAACAGCTTTCTGTTTTTATTTTCCGTTAATATAATTTACCAGACCCTCTGCCTTGATAATTTTCTGCATAAACTCAGGAAATGCCTGACCTTTGAAGGTGGTTCCTTTTGTTTTGTTGGTGATGATTCCACTATCGAAGTCCACCTCTACCTCATCTCCTGCCTCAATGCCCCTGGAAGCTTCCGGACATTCGATAATAGGCAGTCCAATATTAATGGCATTGCGGTAAAAAATTCTGGCAAAGGTCTCTGCAATCACGCAACTGACCCCTGCTGCTTTTATGGCAATGGGCGCATGCTCTCTGGAAGAACCGCATCCAAAGTTTTTCTTTGCCACAATGATATCACCTTTGTTTACCTTTTTCACAAAGTCCTTATCAATATCTTCCATACAATGGGTAGCCAGTTCTGCAGGATCTGAGGAATTCAGATATCTTGCAGGAATAATCACATCGGTATCTACATTATCTCCATATTTAAAAACCACTCCGTTTGCTTTCATGTCTCTTTCCTCCTATAATCCAAGCTCTGCAGGCGCAGAAATTTTTCCGGTGACAGCGCTGGCTGCCGCTACTGCAGGACTTGCCAGATAAACCTCTGATTTCACATGTCCCATACGTCCCACAAAATTTCGGTTGGTGGTAGAAATACAACGCTCACCTTCTGCCAGAATACCCATATAGCCCCCCAGACAAGGTCCGCAGGTAGGCGTACTTACCACTGCCCCTGCTTCAATGAAAATCTTCAAAAGTCCTTCTTCCATTGCCTGAAGATAGATTTTCTGGGTGGCGGGAATCACAATACAGCGCACGCCCTTTTTCACTTTCCGTCCTTTTAAAATCTCTGCTGCACAGCGCAAATCGTCAATCCGTCCATTGGTGCAGGAACCAATCACAGCCTGATCAATCATCACATCCTCTGTAATCTGATCCATGGTTCTGGTGTTGGATGGAAGATGAGGAAAAGATACTGTAGACTTCAAGGTACTTAAATCAATGGTATATTCTTCGTCATACACAGCATCTTCATCCGCTTCATAAATTTGATAAGGGCGTTTGGAATGTTCCTCCATATAGGCGATAGCCACTTCATCCACAGGGAAAATACCATTCTTCCCCCCTGCCTCAATAGCCATATTTGCAATGGTAAAACGGTCATCCATGGTCAGGTTTTTAATCCCTTCTCCCACAAATTCCATGGATTTATACAGCGCGCCATCCACGCCAATCATGCCGATAATATGTAAAATAACGTCTTTTCCGCTGACCCATTTCGCCGGTTTCCCCACCAGATTAAACTTAATGGCAGACGGAACCTTAAACCAGGCTTTGCCGGTAGCCATTCCCGCTGCCATATCGGTGCTTCCCACACCTGTGGAAAATGCGCCTAATGCCCCATAGGTACAGGTATGAGAATCTGCACCAATAATCACATCTCCGGCTACGGTAAGTCCTTTTTCCGGCAGCAGGGCATGCTCGATCCCCATTTCCCCTACGTCAAAATAATTTTTAATCTCATGGCGGCAGGCAAATTCCCGCACACATTTACAATGTTCTGCTGATTTAATGTCCTTATTCGGAATAAAATGATCCATAACCAGCGCCACTTTTTCTTTATCAAAGACAGTATCTACTGTCATTTTATCCATCTCATGAATTGCGACAGGGGAAGTGATATCATTTCCAAGTACCAAATCTAAATCCGCCTCAATCAACTGTCCTGCTTCTACTTTATCTAATCCCGCATGTGCGGCAAGAATCTTCTGCGTCATTGTCATTCCCATAGCTTTTGCCTCCTAAATTTTCTACTATTGCCATTTTACCATAGGTTTTGTTATAATAGAAATACATATAATACATAACAGACATAACTTTTATTTATAAAGAAAAATGTCAGGAAAGGAAAATTTTATGGATCAAAATCTGTCTCTTTATAAAGTCTTTTATACCGTTGCCAATACCGGTAATATTTCCAGGGCAGCTTCTGAACTCTTTATCAGCCAGCCCGCCATCAGCAAATCCATACGCAAGCTGGAACAAAGCCTGGATGTCACACTGTTTTCCAGAAATTCCAGAGGAGTACAGCTTACGGAGGAAGGAGAAGTGTTGTACGGATATGTGCAGAGCGCATTTTATTCCCTCCAAATGGGAGAATCCCAGCTAAAGAAAATCAATGACCTGGGCATTGGCCATCTGCATATTGGGGTCTCCACTACCTTGTGCAAATATATGCTCCTTCCCTATCTGAAGGATTTTATTGCAGCCCACCCTCACATACGCATTACCATTGAATGCCAGTCCACCAACCACACCTTGCAGCTTTTAAAGGAAAATAAAATTGATTTGGGATTAGTGGGGCGCCCGGAACGACTCCACCATGCACATTTTGATTCTCTTGGGGAAATTGAAGATATTTTTGTCAGCACTGCTTCTTATTTGGAAAATCTTTCTGTGCGTACCAGTCACCAGAAAAAAAGTCCTGCCCTCTCCTCTCCTGAAGAAATTTTAAAATCTGCCACCTTAATGCTTCTGGACAAGGAAAATATGACCCGTCAGTTTATCGATGATTATCTTGCCCTCTATCACATAGAGTCCAATAATTTGCTGGAAGTATCCACCATGGATTTACTCATTGAATTTGCCAAGGTGGGACTGGGGGCAGCCTGTGTCATCCGGCAGTTTGTAGAAAAGGAATTAGCTGAGGGAAGTCTGGTGGAGATTCCCCTGGAGGTACCTATGAACAAACGGGAAATCGGGTTTGTTTACCAGGAAAACATCCAGCAGACTTCTGCAGTAAAAGAATTTATAGAATTTTATCAAAACCGTTCTTAATAAAAAAGCTGTCGCATGAAACCATATTCCTGAATACCGTTTCATGCGACAGCCTCCTATTTTTTATCTTTTAAGCCTTAGTTTTCAATTAATTTTCCGGAGTCATTCCAGCTATAGAGCTTACGAAGCTCTGCTCCTACCTCTTCTAACTGATGAGAAGCTTCTCTCTTTCTCATGGCTCTGAAGTGCATGCAGCTTGTCTGGTTTTCGGAAATCCAGTCTTTTGCAAAAGTACCGTCCTGGATATCTGACAGAATCTGTTTCATGGCTTTCTTGGTTTCTTCTGTAACAATCTTAGGACCTGTGATGTAGTCACCATACTCTGCTGTATTGGAGATCGAATATCTCATGCCCTGGAATCCGCTTTCGTAAATCAGGTCAACAATGAGTTTCATTTCATGGATACATTCAAAGTAAGCGTTTTCCGGTGCGTAGCCTGCTTCTACCAGAGTTTCAAAACCAGCTTTCATTAAAGCGGTCACACCACCGCACAGTACAGCCTGCTCACCGAATAAGTCTGTTTCTGTCTCTACTTTGAAAGTTGTTTCCAGAACACCGGCTCTTGCGCCGCCGATAGCTGCTGCATAAGCCAGGGCTTTATCCTTTGCTTTTCCTGTATAATCCTGTTCTACTGCAACCAGACATGGAACACCTTTTCCTGCCTGATACTCACTTCTTACGGTATGACCTGGTCCCTTTGGCGCAATCATGGTAACGTCTACATTGGCAGGAGGTGTAATCTGTCCAAAATGGATTGCAAAGCCATGAGCAAACATCAACATATTTCCTTCTTCCAGGTTTGGTTCTACATCTTTTTTATACATAGCTGCCTGTTTTTCATCATTAATCAGAATCATAATGATATCAGCCATTTTTGCTGCTTCTGCTGCTGTATAAACCTTGAGGCCCTGTGCTTCTGCCTTTGCCCAGGATTTGCTGCCTTCATACAGACCTACAACTACGTTTACTCCTGATTCCTTTAAATTTAATGCATGAGCATGACCCTGGCTTCCGTAGCCGATAATTGCTACTGTTTTTCCCTCTAATAAAGCCATATTACAATCTTCCTGATAATAAATTTTTACTGCCATGTTCTTTTCCTCCTAAATTTTCTGTCAGCATTTCGCCGACTTTTTCTTATATGTTCAGGGATTACTCTCTAAGAACCTAAATTAATAAAATTCATCTTCCTCTTCGGAAGGATAAAAGATATCGTCAGAACCTCTGGAGAGACCTGCAATACCGGTTCTGGCAATTTCCAGAATCTCATAGCCATCCAGCAAATCAATAAATGCCTCCAGCTTGGACTTGTTTCCGGTAAGCTCAATAATCATGGACTCTTTTCCAACGTCAATAATATTGGCTCTGAAAATATCTACAATCGCCGTAACACCTGCTCTTTGCTCCGGCAATACCTTTACCTTCACCAGCATCAGCTCTCTGGTAACACTCTGGTCATCTCTTAAAACCTTAACAGAAAGCACATCCTCCAGCTTCTCTACCTGTCTGGTAATCTGTTCCAGAATCAAATCGTCTCCTCTGCATACCACAGTCATACGGGTATAATTGGGATCTGTGGTAATACCGGCAGATAGGCTGTCAATATTGTAACCCCGGCGGCTGAACAGTCCGGAAACCCGGCTTAACACACCGGCTGTATTCTCAACCAGAATGGATAGAATCCTCTTGTTTGTACTACTCATACAACACCTTCTTCCATGCCTGTCTCGGCTAACTTTTTTGTAATTCTATCAACTATTCCAGGCTTTGTCAATGCAATCCTGACGTTATAACTAATTAGTATGTAATCCATAACCTGAACTAATAGACGCAAAAGCTTGTGACAACAACAAAGGAACTGCTGCATGCAACAGTTCCTTTATTTTAAATGCTTTTATCTTTTGCAGCCTTCATTCTTGCCATGGCTCTCGCCAGAGAAGCTTTGGAAATATAGTATTCCTGCTGACTCTGTTTCTGGCGTAGCTGCTCCTCTGCACGTTCCTTGGCATCCCTGGCGCGCTTTACATCAATATCCTCTGGTCTTTCAATACTGTCTGCCAGTACAGTAACACGATTGTTTATAATCTGTGCAAAACCGCCTCCTACAATGGCAGTATACCAGGTATCATCCTCCGCCTGAATGCGCATTTCTCCCGGAACAATGGCAACCATCATATCTGCATGATGTGCCAATATGGTGATAGCCCCGTCCTTTGCAGGGAGTGAGATTGATTTTCCTCTGCCATGATAAAACTCTTTATCACTGGCAATTACATTTAAACCAAATGTATTCATGTGCCTTCACTCCTTACCTTTTTTTTCTCAGGCTTCCTGTTTTGCTTTTTCTATAACCTCGTCAATGGTTCCTACATTGAAGAACGCATTCTCCGGATACTCATCCATTTCTCCGTTTACAATCATCTTAAAGCCCCGGATGGTTTCCTTAAGAGGCACATATCTTCCCGGAATACCGGTAAATACCTCTGCCACATGGAATGGCTGAGACAAGAATTTCTGCACCTTTCTGGCGCGTGCAACAATTTTCTTGTCTTCCTCAGAAAGCTCTTCCATACCCAGGATTGCAATAATATCCTGAAGCTCCTTATATTTCTGCAGATATTCCTGTACTTTTCTGGCAGTTTCGTAGTGTTCTTCCCCTACAACGTCTGCTTCCAGAATACGGGAAGAGCTTTCCAGGGGATCTACTGCCGGATAAATACCCTGTTCTACAATTTTTCTGGACAGAACCGTAGTGGCATCCAAATGAGCAAAGGTGGTTGCCGGAGCCGGGTCTGTCAAGTCATCCGCCGGCACATAAACTGCCTGAACAGAAGTAACAGAACCATTTTTTGTAGAGGCAATACGCTCCTGAAGTTCACCCATTTCCGTTGCCAGCGTAGGCTGATATCCTACTGCAGAAGGCATACGTCCCAAAAGAGCGGAAACCTCAGAGCCCGCCTGGGTAAAACGGAAGATATTATCAATAAACAACAGCACGTTCTGGTGTTCCTCATCCCTGAAATATTCTGCCATGGTAAGTCCGGTCTCTGCCACACGCATACGGGCGCCAGGCGGCTCATTCATCTGTCCAAATACCAGGGCTGTTTTCTCTAATACTCCTGATTCCTTCATTTCTGTCCACAGGTCATTTCCCTCGCGCGAACGCTCTCCAACACCGGTAAAAATAGAATAACCACCATGTTCTGTGGCAATATTGCTGATAAGCTCCTGAATCAATACGGTTTTACCTACTCCGGCGCCGCCGAACAAACCGATTTTACCGCCTTTTGCATAAGGCGCCAAAAGGTCAATGACCTTGATTCCTGTTTCCAGGATTTCAACTACCGGACTCTGTTCTTCAAAAGTAGGCGGGTCTCTGTGAATCACCCAATGCTTCGCCTCGGTCAGTTGTTCTCCCTTATCAATAGTTTCACCCAAAACATTAAAAAGACGTCCCAGAGTTTCTCTTCCTACCGGTACGGAAATTCCAGCTCCTGTGGCAGTTACTTCCATATCCTTGCTAAGTCCGTCACTGGAAGCCAGCATAATGCAGCGCACCGTATGGTTTCCAATGTGCTGCGCAACTTCCATTACACGCTTTTCTCCATTTAACTCTACAGTCAGAGCGTCTTTGATGCCTGGGAGGTCCTGATCTGTAAATTCTACGTCTACAACAGGTCCCATGACCTGTACAATTTTACCTTTTGTCATGAAAAGGAAACCTCCTTCCTTCTACAATTTCTTTTTCTGTGCCTTCGCCCCGCTGATAACCTCTGTAATTTCCTGGGTTATGGCAGCCTGGCGCACACGATTATATTTTATGGATAAATCTTTTAACATATCTTTTGCACTGGATGTTGCCGCATCCATGGCCATCATTCTGGAATTATGTTCACTGGCATAAGATTCTACCAGACATCCGTAAATCATACCTCTGAGGTAATTGGGAACAATACTGTTTAATACCTCGTCTGCAGAAGGAACCATTTCGATTTCTTCCTGGTGCATATCTGCAAGAAGCTGGCTCTGGGTAGCAAAGGTCATCTTCTTTAAAGGAAGTAACTGTTCTTTTTCTGCCACCATAGTGGCAGCATTTACCATACGGGTGTAAATAATATGCACCTCGTCCAGTTGCCCTTCCAGATACATGGCAATCATTTTTTCTGAAATCACCCTTGCCCTGTGCATGGTAGGTTTCTGTACGGTAAAGCGGAAATTCGTATCCACATCTACGTCTTTCTTATAAAAATACTGTCTTCCTACCTCTCCCAGCACAAATAACTGGCATCGGCTGTTCTTTTCCATACATTCCTCGGCAATCCGAAAGACATTGTGATTGTAGGCGCCTGCCAGACCTTTATCCGCAGACACCACAATGTATCCGATTTTTCTGTCCTGCGGCTCAATTTCCGGCCGCTCGTCAAAATATCGGTGTTCCGTATCATCCATATGACGCAGAACACGTCCAATAGCAGACTGAAGGGAATAGAAATAAGGTTCCGTATCTGCCAGGGTCTTTTTTGCCTTTTTCAGCTTGGAAGATGAAATCATATACATGGCACTGGTAATCTTCATGGTGTCCTGGATGCTTTTCATACGACTTTGTATTTCTTTTGCACTTGCCATCTTATCACCTATTCCTGTTCTTAAATTCCTCGGCTGCTTTCAAAATCTTCTCGCCTAATTCCTCAGAAAGGACTTTTTTCTCATTGATTTCTTCCCTGATTTCCGGATGTCTTGCATCAAAGTATTCCAGCATATCCATCTGGAATTTCTTTACCTCTTTTACCGGCACATCACACATTACCTTATGGGTTGCCACCCACAGGGTAATCACCTGCTCATGAGAGGCCAGCGGTCTGCAAAGAGGCTGCTTTAACAACTCCATAAGACATTTTCCGTAATCCAGCAATGCTTTGGTAGAGTCATCCAAATCTGAGGAAAACTGGGTGAACACTTCCATTTCCCTGTACTGCGCCAGGTCAATACGCATACTTCCGGATGCTTTTTTCATGGCTTTGGTCTGGGCTGCGCCACCTACACGTGATACGGAAAGACCTACATTGACTGCCGGACGGACACCCGCATTAAACAAATCACTTTCCAGGAAAATCTGTCCGTCAGTAATAGAAATAACGTTTGTGGGAATATAGGCAGATACATCTCCTGCCTGGGTTTCAATAATCGGAAGGGCTGTAATAGAGCCTCCTCCTGCCTCTTCACTTAAACGGCTGGAACGCTCCAGAAGTCTGGAATGTAAGTAGAATACATCACCAGGATAAGCCTCACGTCCGGGAGAACGCTCCAGAAGAAGAGAAAGCGCGCGGTATGCCACTGCATGTTTTGACAAATCATCATATACAATCAGCACGTCCTTACCCTTATACATAAAGTATTCTGCCAGAGCAGTTCCAGAATAAGGAACTATGTACTGCAATGGCGCGCAGTCACTGGCTGTTGCGGAAAATACCGTCGTATATTCCATAGCTCCGTATTTCTCCAGTGTTCCAACCAGCTTGGCTACTGTGGATGCCTTCTGTCCGATTGCCACATAGATACACATCACATCCTTGCCCTTCTGATTCAGGATGGTGTCAATGGCAATGGATGTCTTTCCTGTCTGACGGTCTCCGATAATCAGCTCACGCTGTCCCCGGCCAATGGGGAACATGGAGTCAATAGCCAGAATACCTGTTTCCATAGGAACAGATACGGATTTACGGTCAATGATACCCGGAGCCTCCTGTTCAATAGGACGGTAATCTTCTGCCAAAATCTCTCCTTTTCCGTCAATAGGCGCCCCAAGAGCATCTACAATTCTTCCCACAAAGCCTTCACCTACAGGGATTCCCGCCCGTTTCTTTGTACGAACCACCTTGGTTCCCTCTTTGATTCCTGTGTCCTTTCCGAAAATGATAACACCGATTTCATTTCTCTTAATGTCCTGTACCATTCCCTTGACACCATTTTCAAAGGTAACAATTTCGCCGTACATGGCATGGTCAATCCCGTAAACAGTTGCAATTCCATCGCCTACCCAGATGACATTTCCCACTTCTTTTACGCCTGCTGTGGTATCGAAATTTTGGATTTCTTCTTTCAGAATGGAAATAATTTCTTCTGAATTGATTGAACTCAAACCGTTCACCTCCAGATTAATTTTTGTTGTAATGCATTGATACGGCCTTTTAAGCTGTAATCAAATTCCTGGTCTTTGATGCGGAGGACAAAACCTCCCACCAGGCTTTTATCTTCAATAAGTTTCAGTTCTACATCTTCTGTACCATATTGCTTTCTAAGAAATTCCCTGATTCCCTCCAACTGTGTTTCAGATGGAAGCGCCACATAGTACAGCGCTGCGTTTAAAATGTGATTCTGTTCGTTATAATATTCCTGATATGCTCGGAAAATCTCAGGCAAAAGCTCCACATGTCCGTACCTGCACAGTACACATACAAAGCCTTCCAGGTCTTTTGCAAAGATTCGTCCGATTGCCTTTTCTTTCTGTGAAAGAGGCACCACAGGACTTTCAAGAGTGTGCAAAAGCTGTGGTGTCTCCTTTATGATTTTTTCTGCCTCCCGGATGCTCTCTGGTAAAACAGACAGTTCATAGAGCACTCTGGCATAATTAATGGCGGTCTGTGTCATTTGCATCACCTGCTTTTGCTAAAAATTCATCATAGAGCATCTGATTTCCCGTTTCGCTGCTTCCACTTACCAGCAGTTTTTTCGCTGCTTCCATGGCAAGCCCTGCAATTTCTGTTTTTGCGCCCTGCATAGCGCTTTCTTTTTCCTGACGGGCTGTTTCTTTTGCAGTTTCTATGATTTTTGCTGCCTGCTGATTTGCATTTTTCACAATACCTTCGCTCATTTGTTTTGCATCTGCTTTGGCATCCCGGATAATCTGAACAGATTCTTCTCTTGCAGAAGATAACGCCTGCTCATACTGTCCTTTTAAGGCTTCTGCCTTCTCATTGGTAACCCTTGCATGATCCAGTTGGTCTGCGATTAAGGCTTTTCTTTTTTCCATAATCCCCATAACCGGTCCAATAAGGAATTTTTTCATCAACAGATAAAGAACAATCAGGTTTATAATCGTCCAGACAAGGTCCCAACCTAATTTCAGCACCTTCCTGCACCTGCCTTTCTCTAAATGTGAATTATAATACCAGGATAATCAACAAAGCGATAACGAAACCATAAATAGCAGTTGCCTCTGCCAAAGCACATCCAAGCAGAAGGTTTTTGCTGATTTTGCTCTCTGCTTCCGGCTGTCTTGCAATAGACTCAACTGCTTTTGAGGTTGCCATACCAATACCAATACCTGCTCCAATACCTGTTAATACTGCAATAGCTGCTCCGATTGCTGCTGTCATAATTCATTTCTCCTTTTCTTCTTAAACTTTAATCTTCTATCTGCTCTTTAATAAAGAGAGAGGTTAAAAAAACAAATACATAGGTCTGAATCAGACCATCAAAAACATCAAAATATAAACTAAATGGAATGGGCAAAATTGCCGGCATAATGGTTTTCAGCAATTCCATAATAACAAAGGACCCAATCACATTACCAAACAACCGCATACATAAAGATACGGGGCGGATTGCAATCTCCATGATATTAATAGGAGTTACTAAGGGGATAGGTTCTGCAAAGCTTTTCAGAAATCCCCTGGTTCCTTTTTTGTGGAAGCCTGAATAATAAATAAGGAAAAGACTCATAATGGACAATGCTGCCGTTACGTTCAAATCCTTAGTAGGCGGCTTAAAGCCAAGTAAACCAATAAGATTCGCCACTCCGATGTAAATAGCTGTGGAAATCAGATACGGTATGTATCTCCTGCCCTCTTTGCCCAGAATATCTGTGAAAAAATCATCCAGAAAGCCAATAAATGACTCCAGCATTAACTGCTTTTTCCCTGGATTTTCTACCTTCAGATTTCGGACAAGCACAATAGCCAGAAGTGTGAGGGCTGCCATGATAATCCATGTAACAACCACAGATTCTCCTATCGGAATCCCGCCGAAGATGGGAATAGTGAATACGGTCTCGCAATTAAGCTCTTCCGTAATACGTTCCGCTAAACTGTTCGTAGGACATCCTCCCTTTCTGTGTTAATGAATGTTTGTTTTCTCCTTTCCTTTTAATTGCCTTTAACACATTACTGCTCTTTAATTGATTTGTCAATCTTTCTCTTTTTCTTCGAAAAACTTCTAAATTTCGTCATTTTTTCTTGTATTTTTTTAAAGTTTTCTTTTCTTTTTATGAGAAATTTTCCACTTTTTCTATACCGTTTAGTATAGAGCATTTTTTCATCATTAATTTTTCACTCTTTTTTCCTTGTTTTTCACAGAAATTTTGTCAGTTTTTGCCATAGTCCGGGACAATAAAAAAAGAAAAGATGATTTAATTATCTAATAAACCATCTTTTCTTTGGCTATTCTGGCGAACCGCCCTGTTTTCTAAAATTTCAGCTTTTCAAGAACCTTTCTTGGTTCTTCTAAAATCAGCAGATCTGCCCGTTCATCCAGAAATTGTCTTTCCTTATGAATGAGAATCAGATACCTTCCTTCAAAATGATTCAGGTACTTGGAATAAACTTCTGATGCCACAGAAGTCCCAAGAAGAAGCAGTACATCTGCCTGCTCAACCTGGCGGGAGGCTTCTGACATAATGGTGCTGTTCATCATTTCCCCAAAAAGCTTTACTCCCGGGCGTATTACGGTTCCACAGCTTTCACAGCGTGGAATTTTTTCACTGTCTCTCATATACTCCATGGAATACATTTTTCCGCAATGAGGACATGTATTTTCATAAATAGAACCATGAAGGGCAATGACATTTTTGCAGCCTCCACACTTCATCTGCTGGTAAATATTACTGTCTATAATGCACTGCAGCCTGCCTGCTTCCTCCATCCGCTTCAGGGCTCTGGCGGTTTCTGTCACCTTTGCCGGCTTTTTCAGGATTTCTTCCTTATAGAATTCAAAAAACTGAGCAGTCCGGTTATGGTAATATACGGTTGTAAAAATTTCTTCCGGAGACACACCATACTGCTCCTCCACCTCATAAGCCATCTGCGGCGCTTTCAAGGTGCGCTGGCCACATTCTTTTACCACTCCTGAACCGCACAGCGCTACGGTATAAGTGCTTTCATCCAGCATTCTCTGCAGCACTTCCAGTTTCTTTTCTGTAATACCCATTCCTCCACTTCCTTCCCCTGTATTTTTATGGTATCCTTATCATATCATTTTTCTAACCTATTTAAAAGGGAAGAATTATTTTCAAAAGGAGAATACCTGTTATGAATACCCAAAAACTTATTATTGCCGGCGCCGGTCCTGCCGGAGTTTCTGCTGCCATCTACGCTGCCCGCAGCGGCATTACTCCTCTGGTTCTCTATAAAGACGGCGGAGCCTTGGAAAAAGCCGTAAAAATTGAAAATTACTACGGTATGCCCGCTCCCCTCTCTGGAAAGGATTTATACGAAAATGGATTGAAACAGCTTCAAAGCCTGTCTGTTCCCACCAAAAAGGAAGAGCTTCTTTCCATTGAATATGAAGAAGGCTATATGGTTCACACTGCCACAGAGGATTTTCATACCCAGGCTCTGATTCTTGCCACCGGAACCAAACGAAATACCCTTTCTCTAAAAGAATTAAAAAAATACGAAGGAAGCGGCATCAGCTACTGCGCTATTTGTGACGGATTCTTTTACCGGCAAAAGGAGGTAGCTGTTCTGGGACATGGACTCTATGCCCTTCATGAAGCAAAGGTCTTAGAACCTCTTGCTTCCAGGGTTACCATTTTAACCAATGGAAAAGAGCCTGCGTTTCCTCTTTCCCAGCTTGGCACGATTCAGATTAATACCAAAGCCATTCATTCTGCCGGCGGGGAACCTGCTCTTTCCTGGCTAAAGCTGGAGGATGGCAGCCTTTTTTATCTCTCAGGTCTGTTTGTAGCGCTTGGAACAGCAGACAGTACGGATATTGCCCGCAAGCTGGGGCTGGTGCTGGAGGATAACCACATTGCCATAGAACCCAATACCAGCACTGCCCTGCCTGGACTCTATGCTGCCGGAGACTGTACCGGAGGTATGCTGCAAATTGCAAAGGCCGTCTATGAAGGCGCTCTGGCAGGCACCGAAGCGGTAAACTATTTAAAACAATCTTCAAAATTGTAATTTTGTCACCAACGAAAGCAAAAGAATGTGTTATACTATAAAAAAATCCATCATAGAAAAAGGAGAAATGATTATGGCAATGGAATTCACAAGCACAAATTTCACAGAAGAAGTATTAAATTCCCCCGTTCCGGTTATGGTAGACTTCTGGGCAACCTGGTGTATGCCCTGCAAAATGCTGGCGCCAACCCTGGAAGAGCTGGCCGAAGAAGCCAATGGCGCCTATAAGGTAGGAAAGGTAAATGTGGATGCTGAACCTGCGCTGGCTGCACAGTTTGGCATTATGAATATTCCTACTGTTCTGGTATTTAAAAACGGTCAGGTAGTTGAAAAATCTGTTGGTCTGGTACAAAAAAGCCAACTGGCAGACCTGCTGAAATAAAAAGTGTCTTCCTGATAACCCGGAGGTATCTCCTTCTGGTTATCAGGAAGATTTTTTATTGTCTTTTCAAACCCGCTTCTGTAAATTCATAAATAACGCTGCAAACTTCTTTTAAATATTTCCGGTCATGAGAAACACTGATAATGGCTCCCGGAAACTCCTTCAGCATTTTACGAATCACCGGATTGGACAGTGGAGAAAAGTTTCTGGTAGGTTCATCCAGCACCAGAACCTGACTTCCCTCTATGCTCATTTTCAGAAAAAACAGCTTTGCCTTCTGTCCTCCGGAAAGCTCTTTCATGGGATGGGTCATTTCATCCGCTGTATACTTCATACTCCCTAAATATGTGCGTATCCGCTTTTCCTCTTCCCGTTCTCCTGTCCTCATGAGAAATTCCACTGCTGTTTTCTCCAAATCCATACGCTCTTCATAGTTTTGAGGCATGTATGCGGCTTTTATATCTTTTCTTTCCAGAAGAGATTGGACAAGGCTTCTTAAAAGGGTGGTTTTTCCGCATCCGTTTCTTCCCACAATGCCTACGTGCTCTGGCCCCTGTATCCTCAGAAGAAGATTCTCTGCCAGAACCTTCCCTCCTGCTTCCAGCCTTTGTTGTGAATACTCCAGCACCTTTTTCCCGCCTGGTACTGCGCACTCTTTTGCAAACCGCAAAAAGATGGCGTCTTCCTGCTCCGGATAGTCCAGAAATTCTTCCTTCTGTCTGTCAAAACGTCGCTCCATGGATTTTACTGCGTGCATTTTTTTCTTCAAAAGCTGCCCTTCATGGGGATTTTGACGGGAAATGTTGTTTTGCTGTTGTTCTACCTTTTGCTGAATCTGCAAAAACCGTTCCTGCTGTTTTGCAAATTCTTCTCTTTGTTTTCCGGCAATCCGTTCCTGATTGGCAAAGACTCTGGTTCTGGTTTCCATATAGGTTCTGTAGTCCATATTGGCTACCGTATATCTGCATTTTGATTTTCTGCGAAGCTGTTCCAAATGCAAAATTTTATTGGCCGTCTTCTCAATCAGGGTCTCATCATGGGACACATAGAGTACTCCTGCCGGAGTCTCTAAAATAAACTGTTCCAGAAATTCCAGCGTTTCCAAATCCAGGTCATTGGAAGGCTCATCCAGTAAAATAATTTCTGGACTTTGCATCAGAATCCCTGCAAGCTGTAGTTTTACTTTCTCTCCTCCTGATAATTGCCCCATTTTTTCCTCTGCATAAAAGAATTCCGGAGAGATTCTTAATTTTCTGGCAATATCTGCCAGCTCTTTTGGACTTTGATTATAGAAACCAGGATTTTCAGAGAAAAATTCCCATACACTCTGTTCTTTTTGTTCTGCTCTTAACTCCTGTGCCAGATAACCGATGGTGGCATTTCCGGTTAAAATTTCTCCCTGATATTCCACATACCCTGCTGCTTCCTCCTGTTCATAAATCAGTTTCAAAAGTGTGGATTTCCCATTTCCCTCTTCTCCAATCACTGCCATTTTATCTCCAGGCTCTAAAACAAAGGACAAATCCTCCAGCAACATACGAAAATCCTTTTTATGGGTTACAGTCAAATGTTTAATCTGCAAATTCTTGTCTCCTTTAATTCAAAAAAAAGCCTGTTCTCAGACCTTCCAGTCCAAAAACAGGCTTAACTTTTCTACTGTGACAGAATCTCTCAAAAAACATCCTGCACTATCCATTCATAGTATAGGAGCTTTTTGACAGATTTTTATTAAAAAGCGACTGTTTGATGACCTTTGCCTGTAATTCATACTGGAATACACCTGTATCCCCTTTGATACAGATGTTCTGAAAACCATGTTCAGTTCCCCTATGTATTACAAACAAATAATCATCCTATCCCTCTTTTCTCATCTAAATTGCAGGATTTCCTGACAGTTACCAGTCTATCTCATAGAATACTATTCTGTCAACCCTAATTTTTCCATCCATACAGCTTCTTTAAAACCAGGCACAGCATAATCTTCCCCTACTAAAATGGGACGTTTTACTAACATTCCATCTGTTGCCAGAAGTTCCAACTGTTCCTCCTCTGACATGGAAGGCAGCTTGTCCTTTAACTGCAATTCTTTATATTTATTGCCGCTAGTGTTAAAGAAACGTTTTAAAGGAAGACCGCTCATGGCATGCCACTTCTTTAATTCTTCCTTTGTAGGATTCTGCTCTACAATGTGTCGGTCTTCAAAGGTTACCTGATGCTCTGCCAGCCATTTCTTTGCCTTCTGACAAGTAGAACATTTGGGGTATTCTACAAACAACATGTTTTCTTCTCCTTATAATCTCTCTGCATTGGAAGCCATGTATTTGTACTCTGCTACAGAACGGTCAAAGCCTTTGATATGGTTAAATAACCAGTCTACTACATTTTTCTGTACCTGAGCTACAAACGCTTCGGTTGGACCCTCTTCCTCTTCCAGCATTTCCTGAAGCTCTTTTACAGCCTGTTTGAACTCTTCATGTTTGGCTTTATGCTCCTGAATTCCAGGATAAGAAATTTCTTCCTGAAGCTTCTCTTCTGCGCTGAAATGGAAATCTGTATACTCCATTAAGTAATCCAGCATTTTAACTGCTTTGATTTTTCCCTGTCCATCTTCGCAGCTTTCTAAAAGCTGGTTAATTCTGCTGATTAATTCCTTATGCTGTCCATCAATCATATCATTTCCTGTTACTAAGCTGTCATCAAATTCTGCTCTCATCTTGTTTTCCTCCTAAATCTCACCATTTTTAAACTTCATGATCATTTCGTTTGTCAGGCTGTCTCTCTGGGGGCCCGCAGGAATCTCCTCCCGCTCAAACCATTCTGCCAGGGCCAGTTCTTCCTCATCCAGCGT
>CATWQE010000055.1 GCA_958352855.1 uncultured Bacillota bacterium | reverse complement strand
TAGTATCTTCTCTTATTGCTTCTTCCAGTTTCTTTAAGTCCAGATTCCCCTCTTCGTCTACAGGTATAACGGTAATCTCAAAGCCCTGCTCCTGCAGCCACGCAAGAGGTGCAGACACTGCGGAATGCTCAAAAGGTGTGGTAATCATATGTTTCCCCTGTCTGTGATTTGCCAGGACGGTTCCTATGAGAGCCCAGTTGTCCGATTCGGTTCCTCCTGAAGTAAAATAAATCTCCTTGTCCTGCACTTTCAGGGTTTTTGCAATGGCTTTTGCTGCCTCTTTTACATAATTTTCTGCTTCTACACCCTTTAAATGCATGGCAGAAGGATTTCCGAAATCTTCTGTCATGGTTTTTGCCACAATCTCTGCTACTTCCTTATAGCATCTGGTTGTGGCAGAATTATCCAGATATGCTTCCATTTACTCTTCCTCCAATGTAAACATTAAAATAGACAAAACCGTTAATCCGGCAGTTTCTGTCCGCAGAATCCTCTTTCCCAGTGTAATGGCCTTTGCATTTGCTTTTTCCACTGCCAGCTCTACCTCAGCTTCCTCAAAACCGCCTTCCGGCCCAATAAAGATTCCAACAGACTGTCCTTTTTTTATCTTCCCAATGATTTCCCTGGTCTCTCCCATCCCTTTGGCAAGCTCATAGGGAACCAGCACAACGTCCAGTTGTCCGGCATATTCTACAGCCTGTGAAAAGCTCATGACCTTCTTTACTTCCGGCACATACATACGCTTAGACTGCTTTGCTGCGCTTTCGGAAATAGCCTGCCATCTTGTCCGCTTTTTTTCTTCTTTTTTTTCATCCAGCTTTACTACCGCACGTTTGGAGGCAACAGGAATGATTTCATGTACGCCAAGTTCCACTGCTTTTTGAATAATCAACTCCATCTTATCGCTTTTGGGAAGCCCCTGAAACAAGTACAATCTGGAAGGCAGCTCATAACCGGATTCCTGCACATACATAATATGGGCAATGATTTCCTCCTCTTTCAGTTCCCTGATATAGCAGGTATACTCCAGATTTTCTCCGCTGCTTATCAAAATGGTTTCCTCTGGCTTCATACGCAGTACATTTTTAATATGATTCACATCGCTTCCTGTAATGGTAATTTCTTTTTCTCCTACCTGCTCAGGCTCTACAAAAAAACGGTACATAATTTCTCCTTAATTCTTTCTTGCTGTTACGGATACCCATTCTCCCTGATAAGTCACTTCCAGCACTTCCAATCCAGCATCTTTTACAGCTTTTACCACAGTTTCTTCTTTTTGATCAATGATACCAGAAGTAATATAAATGCCGCCTTTTTTCATTTGATTTACAATCACAGGAGTAAGGGGTACTAAAACATCCGCAAGAATATTTGCTGCCACAATATCATATTTTTCATATCCTACTGCATCCTGGACTTCTTTGTCATCAATAATATTACCAATCATCATGTCGAAATCCTGAACCGGGATTTCATTGGCTTCTTTGTTTTCTTCTACTGCCGGTACTGCACAGGGGTCTAAATCTGTTCCCACTGCATGTTTTGCGCCTAATTTCAAAGCCACAATGGATAAAATACCGCTTCCGGTTCCCACGTCCAGCATTTCGGTATCTTCTGTCACGTATTTCTTTAACTGACGGATACAAAGCTGAGTGGTTTCATGCATTCCTGTTCCAAAGGCAGTACCCGGGTCAATATGGATAATCATTCTGTCCTTGTCCTCTTCTTTGACCTCTTCCCAGGAGGGAATAATCAAGATATCGTCTACATAAAACTGTTTAAAATACTGCTTCCAGTTATTAATCCAGTCAATATCTTCTGTCTCATCCACAGCAATACTTCCCTCTCCAATATCCAGAAAATCTCTCAGACTGTCCAGTTCTTCTTTTACCGCGCCTAAAATCTCTTCTTCTTTTTTCGGCTCTCCGTTTAACAACAGCCCACCATCTTCCGTCTCTTCCACAAAAAAGCTCAGATATGCTGTGCCGTCATCTTCTTGCATCTGGGGAAGAATATCAACAAACATCTGCTCTTTTTCCATGGCAGTCAGTGGGACATTATCCTCAATCTGCGCACCCTCCAGTCCAATATCATACAAGGTACTGATAATAATATCTTCTGCCTCTGTTTTTGTCTTAATTCTAAATTTCTTCCACTTCATACCGTTCTGCTCCTTTCACTTTTTCCCGCAAACACATGATAATTATTATATGGGAAATAAATTCAAAATGCAATAAAAATGTATTTTGCGCACCACAAAAGAGGCCGCCGCATTTTTTGCAAATACAGACCGCCTCTTCTTCTTATCCTTCAAAGATGTCTTTTAATTTTTCTCCAAATTTTTTCTTCTTTTCTCCGCTTGGCGGACGGTTTCCACAGGCTTCATCAAACTTACGCAAAGCCTCTTTTGCCTCTTCATTCAGCTTTGTAGGAACCTGTACTACCAGAGTAACATAGTGGTCACCCCTTACGTTTTTATTTCTAAGAGATGGCACACCTTTTCCCTTTAACCGCACCTTTGTATCAGTCTGAGTACCTGGTTTTACATCATACATCACATCTCCGTCAACTGTGCTAATCCGCACCTCACCGCCTAATGCTGCCTGGGCATACGTAATCGGCGCTGTTGAGAAGATATTCATATCCTGTCTCTGGAAAATCGGATGACGAGCCACAATGACTTCTACCATCAAGTCTCCTCTTGGGCCTCCATTAACACCTGGTTCTCCCTTTTCCCTGATGCGGATGCTCTGTCCGTTGTCGATTCCTGCCGGTATGGATACCTGAATTTTCTTTCGGTTGGAAATAAAGCCGGTTCCATGACAATCGGAGCATTTTTCTTTAATAATTTTACCGGTTCCATGACAATCCGGACATGTCTGTACATTCTGTATGGTACCGAACATGGACTGCTGTGTGAATACCACCTGGCCGGAACCATGACACTTAGAACAGGTTTCCGGTGATGTTCCCGGCTTCGCACCTGTACCATGGCAGGTATCACAGGTATCTTTTAATGTAAGTTCTAATTCTTTTTCACAGCCAAAAACAGCTTCTTCAAAAGTGATACGGACAGATGCCCTGACATTAGCGCCTTTCATGGGGCCGTTATTCGGTCTCCTTCTGCCTCCGCCGCCGAAGAGATCTCCGAAAATATCTCCAAAGATATCTCCCATGTCTGCTCCGCCAAAGCCGCCGAAGCCTCCGCCAAAGCCACTGCCTCCGCCGCCTTGTTCAAATGCTGCATGACCAAACTGATCATACTGTCTTCTTTTTTCCGGGTCACTTAAAATTCCATAGGCTTCTGTAGCTTCTTTAAATTTCTTTTCTGCTTCTTTATCTCCGGGATTTACATCAGGATGATATTTTTTGGCAAGTTTCCGGTATGCACTTTTAATCGCAGATTCATCTGCCCCCTTGTCTACCCCCAGGACTTCATAGTAATCTCTTTTATCTGCCATTGGTTTTATCCCTTTCTAAACATGCAGACATGGGATGCCCGAAAACACCCCATGCCCCAAGTATTTACTGCCTGCACATGCAGATCTGATTCCACCTGGTGATTAAACTTCTCTGTAGTCTCCGTCAACCACATCATCACCATATGCTTCATTGGAACCGCCTTGTGCACCTGCTCCCATATCAGGACCAGCCTGTGCTCCGCCCTGTGCCTGAGCCTGTTCATACATCTTGGCAAAAAGTTTCTGTGCACTCTGCATTAATTTTTCTTTTGCTGCTTTAATATCCTGAATCTGTGCATCTGTAATTTCATCTGTATTTCCGCATTTTGCCAGAATATCTTTTAATGCATTTAAGTCTGCTTCTACTGCTGTCTTATCATTTGCATCAATCTTATCTCCTGCTTCCTCCATAGCCTTCTCTGTCTGGAATACCATAGCATCTGCATCATTTTTAACATCTACTGCTTCTTTACGTTTTTTGTCCTGTGCTTCATATTCTGCAGCTTCTCTTACTGCTTTATCAATTTCTGCGTCAGACATATTAGAACCTGCTGTAATAGTAATGTGCTGTTCTTTTCCTGTTCCTAAATCCTTTGCAGATACGTTTACAATACCGTTTGCATCAATATCAAAGGTAACTTCAATCTGAGGCACACCTCTTCTTGCTGGTGGAATACCATCCAGACGGAACTGTCCAAGAGATTTATTATCTCTTGCAAACTGTCTTTCACCCTGAACAACATTGATATCAACTGCTGTCTGGTTATCTGCTGCTGTTGAGAAAATCTGGCTCTTCTTTGTAGGAATAGTAGTATTTCTCTCAATCAGTCTTGTTGCAATACCACCCATAGTTTCAATGGACAGAGACAGTGGAGTAACATCCAGAAGAAGGATATCTCCTGCGCCTGCGTCTCCTGCTAATTTACCACCCTGTACAGAAGCTCCAAGTGCAACACATTCATCTGGGTTCAGAGTCTTGCTTGGCTCTTTACCTGTCAACTGTTTTACTTTATCCTGAACAGCAGGAACACGTGTGGAACCACCAACCAGTAATACCTGACCCAGTTCAGAAGCAGACAATCCTGCATCAGATAACGCACGTCTTACCGGATCTGCTGTTCTTTCTACCAGGTCATGAGTTAATTCATCAAATTTTGCTCTTGTCAGGTTCATGTCAAAGTGCAGAGGACCATTGGCATTCATGCTGATAAATGGCAGGTTGATGTTGGTTGTTGTTGCAGAAGAAAGTTCTTTTTTCGCTTTTTCTGCCGCTTCTCTGATACGCTGCATAGCCATCTTATCTGCGGATAAGTCAACACCTTCTGTTTTCTTAAATTCAGCAATCATATAATCTGCGATTTTCTGGTCAAAATCATCTCCACCAAGACGGTTATCACCTGCTGTAGATAATACTTCGATAACGCCATCACCGATTTCAATAATAGAAACATCGAAGGTACCGCCACCTAAGTCATATACCATGATTTTCTGTTCTTTTTCATTGTCAAGTCCGTAAGCAAGCGCTGCGGCTGTAGGCTCGTTGATAATACGTTTTACATCAAGTCCTGCAATTTTTCCTGCGTCTTTTGTTGCCTGACGCTGAGCATCGTTGAAGTAAGCAGGTACTGTGATAACAGCTTCTGTTACTTTTTCTCCCAGATAGTTTTCAGCATCTGTTTTTAATTTCTGAAGAATCATTGCAGAAATTTCCTGTGGAGAATATTTCTTATCATCAATGCTTACTCTGTAATCTGTTCCCATATGTCTCTTAATGGAAGAAATTGTCTTGTCAGCATTGGTAACTGCCTGACGTTTTGCAGGTTCACCTACTAATCTTTCTCCTGATTTTGTAAAAGCTACAACTGAAGGTGTGGTTCTTGCTCCTTCTGCATTTGCTACTACTACTGGCTGACCGCCTTCCATAACGCCTACACAACTGTTTGTAGTACCTAAGTCAATACCTATAATCTTTCCCATGATAAATTCCTCCTGAATTTTTCTTCTATTATGTGTTAATTGTTTGCGATTTATAAGATAAAATCATAAGGGATATGTCCCTTAGATGAATATCGCTAGTTTGCGACTTTTACCATGCTGTGGCGGACAACCTGTTCCTTGTATAAATAGCCTTTCTGGAACTCCTCTACCACTACATTTTCTCCAGCTTCTTCATCTTCCACATGCATCACTGCATTGTGAAAATCAGGATTAAATTCCTGTCCGACTGCTTCGATTGCCTTTACTCCCAGGTCATCCAGCACAGTCATAAGCTGTTTATAAATTTTCTCCATGCCTTCTGCATAAGGATTGTCTGCATCTTCTTCTGGAACCGTTGCCAGACCTCTTTCAAAGTTATCCACAACCGGAAGGATTTTTTCAATGACCTCTCTTGCCCCAATCTGGTACATGGAAGCCTTTTCCTTCTCTGTACGTTTACGGAAGTTATCAAATTCTGCCATCTGACGTTTTACCCTATCCGTAAGCT
Organism: uncultured Bacillota bacterium; assembly: GCA_958352855.1. Taxonomy (GTDB): domain Bacteria; phylum Bacillota; class Clostridia; order Lachnospirales; family Lachnospiraceae; genus Blautia. The sequence continues at coordinate 11,791 of CATWQE010000055.1, read as the reverse complement.
CTTCAATTTTCTCATCCTTTTTGTCTTTTTTCTTTTTTCCAAAGAGTCCTTTTTTCTCAGCAGCTTTTTCTTCCTGCTCTGTCTCCTCAACTGTTTCCTCTGCTTCTGTTTCTTCCTCCTTAGAAGCTTCACCGGTTTCTTCCTGCTGCTGCGGCTCTTCTACATATTCTTCCTGATTAGAAATCTGCTCTTCCTCAGTGTTATATTCTTTCTTTTCTTCTGACACGAACTCTTACCACCTTTCTGTTTTTCTTATATCCTGACCTGACAATCTGTCTCTATGTCTTCTTAAAAATATGGTCCAACTGATTCTTTAAAGTTTTCAAATTGTCCACTACATTTTCATAATCCATCCGTTTAGGACCTATAATACCAATGGTTCCCTGCATGCCTTCTCCTAAATCATAGGTAGCAGTTACGACGCTGCAGTCTTTCATGGTTTTTACCGGACTCTCATCTCCAATGTAGACCTGAATACCTGTTCCCGGATCACCCTGGTCATTTTCCATGGTATCTTTTACAAATTCAGCCAAAGCCTGTTTTTCCTCAAAGGCGGAAATCAACTCACTGGCTTTTGTCTTATCTGCCAGCTCCGGATATTTGAAAATATTAGTAGCTCCGCTGGTATAAATCTGCATTTCTTCTTCATCCACCGCAATGGCCTGGGCTACTGCGTCAATGACACTGCTAATGACTGCGCTGTGATTGCCAGCCTGTTCTTTCAGCTTTGAAATCATTGCCAGATTAATTTCTTCTATGGTCAGACCATTAAGCTGTGTATTTAGCAGAAGGTTCAGCTTTAAAATAGTTTCCTCATCCATAGGCACTTCCAGGTCAACAATGTGGTTTTTCACAATATTGCCTTCTACTACCACCACTGCCAAAAGCTGACGTTCGCTGACCTTTGACAACTGGATAAATTTCAACTTGTTTCTGTGATAAGTCGGACCGGTAATCATAGTCGCATAATTGGTGTTGGAAGCCAACACCTTCACAACCTGTTTTAACACCTTTTCCATCTTATCGGTTTTCTCAATCATCAGTTCCTTGATTTCAGATACCTCCTGCTCCTTCTCCCGCATGAGTTCATCCACATACAGACGATAACCAAGGTCTGAAGGAATCCGGCCTGCTGAGGTATAAGGCTGTATGATATATCCCAGTTCCTCCAGGTCTGACATTTCGTTTCGGATAGTTGCGGAGCTAAGATTTAAATCCGTATATTTGGAAATAGTTCTGGAACCTACCGGTTCGCCGGTCTCCAAATAAGTCTGGATAATGGCCTTCAGAATTTTCCGTTTTCTTTCATCTAATTCAGTCACCAGTTCCATCTTATACTCCTTTCTCTATCTTTCTTTTGTTGTTAGCACTCGTTGATATGGAGTGCTAACATCTATGTTCTTAAGATAGCACCAGGAGATATATTTGTCAAGAGCTTTATATTTATTTTATAATTAAAATAGAAAAAAACGAAAAAGAAGAGTTGACACTGTACATACTATAAGATAGAATAAAATCAGAACATTTGTTCCTTTATTAAGAACGCGAATAGAGAATACGCTTAAAGGATGTGAATATATGAATAACATTCAAAATGAAAATTTTTATAATAAAGTGATAGAATTATTCCAAAATGCAAAGAAAAATTTGTCTGTTGCAGTCAATATGACAATGGTATATTCCTATTATGAAGCTGGGAGAATGATTATTGAAGAAGAGCAGGATGGAAAAGAACGTGCTTCATATGGAAAATATATTTTAAAAGAATTATCAGAACGTTTAACACAAAAATTTGGACGCGGTTATTCGTATGATAATCTGAAGTTAATAAGGAAGTTTTATCTGGTTTATTCTAAAGACTCAATTGGGGAAACAGCGTTTCCCCAATCTGAAAGATTTCCAACTACAAAAGAAGGCAGAAAATTTTATTTAAGTTGGTCTCATTATCTTATTTTGATGAGAATAAATAATGTCGAGGAACGCCATTTTTATGAAATAGAAGCATATAGAAATAACTGGAGCAAAGGTGAATTATCAAGACAGTATGGAAGTTCTTTATATGAGAGACTGGCATTGAGCAAAAACAAAGAAGAAATAATGCGTCTTGCAACAGAAGGACAGATGATTGAGAAGCCTGAAGATATATTCAAAGACCCGTATATTTTAGAATTCACAGGACTTCCGGAAGTTGTTACTTATACTGAAACAGAATTAGAAAATAGAATTATAGATAATTTGCAAAAGTTCTTATTAGAACTGGGACGAGGATTTACTTTTGTAGGCAGACAAGTCAGATTTACTTTTGAAGAGGAACATTTTAGAGTTGATTTAGTGTTTTATAATCGTTTACTGCGCTGTTTTGTATTGTTTGATTTGAAAATTGGCCAGTTAAAGCACCAGGATATAGGGCAAATGCAGATGTATGTAAATTATTATGATAGAAAAGTTAAATTGGACGATGAGAATTCAACAATAGGTATTATCATCTGCAAAGATAAGAAGGATGCCATTGTAGAAATGACATTACCTGAAGATAATAATCAGATATTTGCCAGTAAATATGAGACAGTACTTCCTAGTAAAGAAGAGTTACAAACACTATTAGAAGATAAAAATTTGGAATAAATAAAGAATGATTTGAACAGAGGAATTTTTATGGACCATTTTGAATTAGTATCAGAATATCAGCCAACCGGCGACCAGCCCCAGGCCATTGAACAGCTTGTAAAAGGCTTTAAAGAAGGAAACCAATGTGAAACCCTGCTGGGAGTCACTGGTTCAGGTAAGACCTTTACCATGGCGAATGTTATCGCACAATTAAATAAACCAACTTTAATCATTGCGCACAATAAAACCCTTGCAGCCCAGTTATACGGGGAATTCAAAGAGTTCTTCCCAAACAATGCAGTGGAATATTTTGTATCCTACTATGATTACTATCAACCAGAGGCTTACGTTCCTTCTTCGGACACATATATTGCCAAGGATTCCTCTGTAAATGATGAAATTGATAAACTTCGTCTCTCTGCTACCTCTTCTTTGAGCGAACGCAAAGACGTGATTATTGTTTCCAGTGTTTCCTGTATCTATGGAATCGGAAGTCCTGATGATTATCAGAATATGATTATTTCCCTTCGCCCGGGCATGGAGAAGGATCGGGATGAAGTTATCCGGAATCTCATTGATATTCAATATGACCGCAATGAGGCTGATTTCCACCGGGGTACGTTCAGGGTAAGGGGTGATGTAGTAGAAATTTATCCTGCTGATTATACAGATACTGCAGTGCGGGTAGAATTTTTTGGAGATGAAATTGACCGTATTACAGAGATTGATATTCTCACAGGTGAAATTAAAAATGCCTTAAATCATATTGCCATTTTTCCGGCATCCCACTATGTGGTTCCTATGGAAAAAATCCTGAAAGCTGCAGGCGCTATTGAGGAAGAACTAAAAGAACGGGTAGAATATTTTAAAAGCGAGGATAAACTTCTGGAAGCCCAGCGAATTTCCGAGCGAACAAACTTTGATATTGAAATGCTCAAAGAAACCGGTTTTTGTTCCGGCGTGGAAAACTATTCCAGACATCTTTCCGGATTACAGCCGGGACAGCCTCCCTACACGCTCATTGATTATTTTGGAGATGACTTCCTTATTATAATAGATGAATCTCACAAAACTCTTCCTCAGATTCGCGGTATGTATGCTGGTGACCAATCCAGGAAGCAGACCTTGGTGGACTACGGATTTCGTCTGCCCTCAGCAAAGGATAACCGACCACTGAATTTTGAAGAATTTGAAGACAAAATTGACCAGATTTTGTTTGTTTCTGCAACTCCTGGTGATTATGAGGAAAGCCATGAATTACTCCGGGCAGAGCAGATTATCCGTCCTACAGGTCTTTTAGATCCCAGGGTAGAGGTTCGTCCTGTAGAAGGCCAGATTGATGATTTAATAGGAGAAGTTCATAAAGAAGTAGAAAAAGGCAACAAAATTTTAATTACCACTCTGACCAAGCGAATGGCAGAAGATTTAACCGAATATATGAAAGACCTGGGAATTCGTGTAAAATATCTTCATTCTGATATTGATACCCTGGAACGAACCCAGATTATCCGGGATATGCGCCTGAATGTTTTTGATGTTCTGGTAGGTATTAACCTGTTAAGAGAGGGACTGGATATACCGGAAATCACCCTGGTAGCAATCTTAGATGCTGATAAAGAGGGCTTCTTACGTTCTGAAGTTTCCCTGATCCAGACCATTGGACGTGCAGCCCGCAATGCTGAAGGACGTGTGATTATGTATGCAGATGTCATGACAGACTCCATGCGTCTGGCTATTGACGAAACCATGCGAAGAAGGGCCTTACAGGAAAAATATAATCAGGAGCATGGCATCACCCCGAAAACGATTAAAAAAGCGGTGCGTGACTTAATCAGTATTTCAAAAGCAGTAGCGGAAACAGAAGATAAAATGATGAAAGATCCAGAATCCATGAGCAAAAAAGAGCTGGAAAAATTAATTGCGCAAGTGAAAAAACAGATGCAGGCTGCTGCTGCTGATTTGAACTTTGAAATGGCTGCTCAGTTACGTGATAAAATGGTGGAATTAAAAAAGAATCTGGAAGAATTGAGCTAAAGAAGCAGGGCGGATTTCTCCGCCCCTTTCTTTTTATACAATTCTCTGTTTTTTTATCATCTGGACAAATTCCCGGTTATCTCTTGTTCTTGCAAACATGTTCAGAATATTTTCTGTAGCTTCATCTGATTTCATGCCATTTAGAGCTTTTCTCATAATATCCACAGCTTCCTGCTCTTCCTGGCTTAAAAGAAGATCCTCTCTGCGTGTCCCAGATTTTGCAATATCAATAGCAGGAAACACTCTCTTCTCCTGAAGTTTTCTATCCAGAATCAATTCCATATTTCCTGTTCCTTTGAATTCTTCATAGACAACATCATCCATCTTACTTCCTGTATCTACAAGAGCTGTTGCCAGAATAGTCAGGCTTCCGCCTTCCCGCATATTTCGCGCTGCTCCAAAAAAGCGTTTTGGCATATGCAGAGCTGCCGGGTCCAAACCACCAGACAAAGTACGTCCACTTGGTGGAACTGTCAGGTTATATGCTCTTGCCAGTCTGGTAATACTGTCAATAAAAATGGTTACATCTTTTTTATGTTCTACCAGACGTTTGGCTCTTTCAATGGTCATTTCAGATACCCGTTTATGATGCTCCGGCAATTCATCAAAAGTAGAATAAATGATTTCCACATTTTTTCCCTTAATGGATTCCTTCATATCTGTAACTTCTTCCGGGCGCTCATCAATAAGTAAAATAATTAAGTGCATCTCCGGATTATTTTTCAGAATAGATTTTGCCGCATCTTTTAACAAAGTAGTTTTACCGGCTTTAGGAGGTGAAACAATCATTCCCCTCTGGCCCTTACCAATAGGGCTTACTAAATCTGTAATTCTCATTGCCATACTTCCGCCTGGTCTCTCCAGATGAAGCCTCTCATTTGGGAAAACAGGCGTCATGTCCTCAAAATTCATTCTCTGCATTTCATTGGCTCTGATTCCATTGATATGTGTCACATACAGCAACGCAGAGAACTTCTCATTCTGACTCTTTACCCTTGTATTTCCTCTTAAAATATCCCCTGTTTTCAGATTAAACCTGCGAATCTGGGAAGGAGATACATATACGTCATTATCTCCAGGCAAATAATTATCACTTCTGATAAAGCCGTACCCATCAGGAAGCACCTCTAAAATACCGCTTACTGTTAATCCGCTATCCAGCTCTGACTGTTCCATAGGCGCCCTTGCCGGTTTGTTTTCCTGATTATCCTCTCTCTGTTCTCTCTGATATTTTCTTTCTTCTGGTTTTCTACTCTCCTGCTGAACTTCCTCAGTTCTTCCAGGTTCTGCTTTATCCTGAACACTTTCAGCAGTATGTTCCGTTTTCTTTTTTTCCTCTTCATCTGCCTGAACCATGCGCTCAACCAACTCGCTCTTTTTTAAAGTAGAAATTCCTTTTAAACCTCTTGCTTTTGCAATTTCCTTTAATGCCCCAAAGGACAAGGAAGCATATTTTTCTCTCATTCTATATTCCTCTCGAAAGTTTTACTTTGTTCGTCATTTCCAATTTGTTTTCTTGATTTGTGGAATTACGTCTGAACTGACTTGAATATTATTACTATGGTTATCTTATAGATAAATTTATCATAGCACACTTTTCAGGATTTGCAAAGCCCTCCTTTGCCTTCTTATCCATAATTCCTCTAATTTTCTTTTTGTTTTTCTTTCTGTTCCATATAATTTTTAAAGCATTTCATACTCTTTGTTAAAAACTTACTTTTGTGATACACCAGATAATAAGCTCTGTTAATTTCTATTCCTTCTATTTGGATTTCTCTTAATCTGTGGCTGGATATATAAGGAGCTACCTCTGCAGTTGTAAGAAAAAGAACTCCTCTGCCCTGACTGCAGGCCTCCATCAGGCTGCGGTCACTGCTGCTTTCCATAACAATATCCGGCAAAACTTTATATTTATTCAATAGACTTTCAATCAGGCTGCGGGAACCGCTTCCTTCTTCTCTTAATAAAAGCGGTACTTCTTGTAATTTCTGAATGCCAATACATTGTGGCAGAGGATACTGTTCCGCACAGACTACAGACATGGTTTCTTCTTTCATAAGATTGGTGATAAAATACTCTGCGTGCATGGGATAATCCATAATTCCAAAATCTAATTCATTCCGAAGCAGCTTTTCTTCAATCTGTCTGGAATTTTCCACTAACGTATACAGGGGAATTTCCGGATATTGTTTCAAAAAACCAGCAGTCAATTCTGGAAGCCAACTGATACCATACGATACATTGGTTCCTATTTTCACTTTTGTCACTGCATTTTTATCTCTTAACACATCTCTTGCCTCATCAAACTGCGCCAAAATAGAATCCGTATATAATAATAATTGCTCCCCCGCTTCTGTGATGTAAAGCCTTCGGTTCATCCGTTCAAATAATTTAGTCTCATAGTAATTTTCCATTTCTTTAATTGCATAACTAACTGCCGGCTGCGCCATATTCATACTTTCCGCAGCAAGGGTAATGCTTTCCAAACGACAGACCTCTGAAAAAATCCGAAAATGCCTTAATGTCATAATCCTCCCCCTTATATATAACTTTTTTATTATATATATTATAATAACATAAGAATTGTTATCTATCCAGAAAAAGGATAAGATGATATAGATTATAAAAGTGGAGGTCGCATATGTTTATTATCTTATTCTTTCTAATCTGCTTTTTTGCATCGGTAATTGGTGCGATTTGTGGAATTGGCGGCGGGGTAATTATCAAACCGGTTCTGGATGCTTTCCAAATGATGGACGTCAGTACCATCAGCTTTCTTTCAGGATGTACCGTCTTATCCATGACAACGTATTCCGTTATCAAAAGCAAGATGAGCAAAACAAACAGTATTAATTCCAAAACAGCTTTGCCTTTAGCCCTTGGAGCTGCAGTTGGTGGTATTTTAGGAAAATGGATTTTTTCCCTTCTTACCAACACTTTTCCAATTTCCAGGGTGGGCGCTGTACAGTCCATCTGTTTGATGCTGATTACCATTGGTACCCTGGTTTATACCATATACAAAGCCAAAATCAAGACTTACCATGTAACAAGTCCTGTTTTTTCCTGTATCATTGGCGTTGTACTTGGACTTCTTTCCTCATTCCTTGGCATTGGGGGAGGTCCTATTAACCTGGTAATCTTGTTTTTCTTCTTTTCCATGTCAACAAAAGAAGCAGCAGAAAACTCTCTTTACATTATTTTCTTCTCACAAATAGCAAGTCTGCTTTCTTCTGTAGTGACAAGCAGTATCCCTGCTTTTGATCCTGTAGTCTTAATCTTCATGGTCATTGGCGGAATTGCCGGAGGTATTTTCGGACGTGGACTAAACAAAAAAATATCCGAAAAAACCGTAGACAAGCTCTTTATTGGATTAATGGTAGTGATTATTCTTATTAACATCTATAATTTCTATTGCTTTATGTAAAGTAAAAAACCGGAACAAATTCCTTTTTCTGGATATGTTCCGGCTTTTTACTTTTCCAAACAGAAATCTGCCTATCATTTCATCTGCGTTTTGCCATACACTCTAAAAATAATGGGAAATACAAGGCAAAACAGAATCAAATACAAAGGTATGATAATGGCTATTCCCCCTAAAATCCTTCCTCCTATATGATACAGGGCAAACTCTTCCAGGTTCTTATTGATAAACAACAACTGATCTGGAAATAATGTCATAGCTCTTGCAAACACCTCAAGCTTTCCCACAAAAGGTGGAATACAGGTCAGTATAAATGGAATTGTAATGGTAAATACAGTCGAATGTGTTTTTGCAGAAACAAGCATAGCCAGAGTTGCAATAAACAAACTTCCAATATATCCTCCAAAAGTACTAAGTACATAATCCTGCAAATAGGTAATATTATAAATACTATTCCAGTTACTAACCCCTGTTTGAACTGCACATTTACTGCCACCAAATCCCAATACTGCTAACACAATGCCACTGAATAAAAGAACAACGCTCCAATAAAGAATCGTTGTAATCAGGAAACCGGCGCTCATTTTCGATAAAACAGCCTTTCCTCTTCCCCATCTTGTTGAAAAGAAAATGGAATCCGCCTTCCATGTAAACTCATCGGAAAAAATACCTGCCACCAGAAATCCAATGATTAATACGGTAATCATCATCAGTGTTGGAAGATACTGGGAATCCAGCAGTGCTTTCCATCCATCTGCATATTCATAATATAAAGGTGTATCCAGACTTTCATATTTATGAATCAGCCATTCTTTTTCATCTTTTGAAAACGTATCTGCTATCTCTTCACGATTCAAATAGTTTTTTAAACCCGCTATTCGTTGTTCATAAAAATTTCCTGCTTCATCTTCAGAAATACCATCGATTCTGTAATAATCAAAATTATCAAATTCAGAAAAAGCAAGATTAATCATTTCTCGAATGTCAGAAAATCCCTGCTTCATTGCCGCTGCCTTATTATTTTCCTGTATGTCCTCTGACGAAGCCTCCGGCAAAGAGTTAATTGCTGCATTTTCCTGAATCACTTGTCTTAATACATCCTCCGTCAAATACCCTTCCCATTGACTTTTTTCATCCTGCAAACGGCGGGCTGCCAAAATACCTGTTGACAGGTTTCCATCTTTATCAACATAACGAACATCTCGTATGGTTAAAACGCTCCCTATTACAAGAACTACGGTTAAAATGAGCAAAGCCGCTTTATTTAATGGCTTTGAAAGTACCTTCTTAATTTCAAATAACAGCATCATCAACACCTGCCTTCTCACCAAAATAATATAAAAATACATCTTCCAGATTCGCCTCTTCCATGACTGCATCTGGAAAAGGCTTTTCTTTGGCTATAATTCTAAGTTCTACCCCATGCGCTTCTGATTTGATATTTGAAATTTTATATTGCTTCATTAAATCTGGAACATCAGTTTTATTAGTATAACACTTCCATACCTTTTCGGTCATAGAGTGAATCAAGTCCTCTGCGGTTCCCTGATGAAGAAGCTTCCCTTCCTTCATCAACCAGATTTCGTTTGCAATATATTCTACATCTGACACAATATGTGTGGAAAGCAATACAAGCCTCTCCTGGGAAAGTTCACTAATCAAATTTCTAAATCGGATTCTTTCATTGGGGTCCAGGCCAGCCGTAGGTTCATCAAGGATTAAAATTTTCGGATCATTTAACATTGCCTGGGCAATACCAGCTCTTCGTTTCATACCACCAGATAACTTTTTCATTTTTTGATTTTCTACCTTTGAAAGTCCAACTTTTGCTATTAAATTCTTTACACGTTTTTTCGCAACCGCAGGGCGGATACCTTTCAAAGCTGCAATATAAAGAAGGTAATCTTTGACTGTAAATTCCGGATAAAAGCCAAACTCCTGTGGCAGATATCCAAGCAGCTTTCTATAGTCCGCTCCCATTTGAAAGATGTCTTTTCCATTACATAAAATTTGTCCGCTAGTAGGTTGTAATAATGTGCAAAGGATTCTCATAAATGTGGTTTTTCCAGCACCATTCACCCCCAACAATCCATAAACGCCATTTGTCATGGTAACGTTTAAGTCATTTACTGCTGTAAAATCGTCAAACTGTTTTGTAAGCTTATTAATTTTTAATTCCATCTAATTTTTCCTCCCATATTCTATCGCAGCAATCAATAGACCTGTATATCGTGAAAACCATAAAAACCAAGGCAATACAAAAAAGAGTAACCCATACAGGAATCATAATGTCATAGTAGATACGTTCATCCAGTAGAATAAGCCACCAAACAGCACTCCAAATCATGCACATACCCACAGCAACAACTTCGTTAAATCCCCGTTTATTACATAAGGTTCCAAAACAAATGCAAGCAGTAACTACTAAGGGAAATAAAAATTGTACCAGCAAATCCGTTAAAGTTAATTGAAGAGTGATGGAAGCAATGCCACAAAATACCGTAATTATAAAAACATCAATAATTCCAAATAATAACATTCTTGCAGAATAAACCTGCCTAAGTGAATAATAAGTAGCTGATTCAACCTCCATACATTGATTTGCTCTGTTTTTCCACAATTCTGGAATAATCAGAATAATAAATAATGCTGCTACAACTCCCATACTTCGATAAGCATATAAAGCCTCCTCTGCAAATGGAAAGATTGCCCATAAAAGAATAAGAGTTAAAATTTGAAGCAGCCACCATCTTTTTTTAATTAATCGAAACTGTATATATAGAAAAGAACCATACGACAAGTTTTTTTCTGCTTCAGCAAGAAGAAAGCTATCTTTTGAAATCTCAATCGTTTCTTTGATTTTTTCTTCTCTTGGATTCACTTTTCTTTTTTCTTTATACCTTTTCATCTGTTCATCCAGGTTCATGTATCATTCCCTCCCTTTTAGCAAATATTTCAAACGAATTCTTCCCTGTTTCAAACGATATTTAGCAAGTGGAATACCAATACCTAAAATGCCGGCTATTTCTGTCAGTTTCATTTCCTGAAAATAATATAGTTCAATTACCTGTCGAAATTCATCCGGCAACTGTTCTAAAGCCCATTCCAGCATCATCCTATCTGTAATTTTTTCTTCCAGATTGTCAGATAGTGCCTCTACTTCTGATAGGCACTCCTCCTGAAGAAATGAGTTTTTTTGTTGCTTATAATAATTTTTGCAAAGGTTTCCTGCTATGGTATACAAATAATTTTTTGTTTTTCCTTGATAACGATAATCAGATAATTTTGCGAAAAAATTTGCAAAAGTCTCCTGTGTCAGATCTTCAGCATATTTTGTATCAAGACAATGATAATTACAATATTTAAGAATATCACTATAATATTTGCGAACAAAAATCTCAAACGCATCATCATCGCCTTGTTTCATTTTTCTGATTAAAAGAAAATCTACATCCACAAAATCCTCCTCTCTCGTCTATTGAAATTCTAAACGTTTATTCTTTCTACTATATATAACAACTAGGGATAACAAAAAGATAGTATCAATCAAAATTTTTTAGAGTTTATATTATAGAATGTACAACTTTGTACAAGATTTGAAGGAAATGAAAAATGCTTCAAGCCCTTGTAAATCAAAGGTTTGAAGCACTTTTAACTACTGCCGCAGACCGGAATCGAACCGGTACGGGAGTATAAGTCCCGCAGGATTTTAAGTCCTGTGCGTCTGCC
>CATWQE010000054.1 GCA_958352855.1 uncultured Bacillota bacterium | reverse complement strand
AATTTCTTTAAAAAAAATCAACCTGTAGGAAACTTGGAATTTTATCCATTATGTCTCAGTTTCACAACCGATTCAACCTGTATTCCCTTGTAAAATCAAGAAACAATGCAAAAAACGAGACAAATCTGCTCACGCTATGTACAGGAGGGAAAATACTATGCCAAAACCAAAGACATCCACAGGAGAAAAAAATCTCATTAGCAAACGCCTCATTGAGCTTCGTCGACAGCACAAAATGTCCCAGAGACTTCTGGCCTATGAGCTTCAGCTACGGGGGTATGATATGGATAAAAATGTCATCACCAGAATCGAAACCAACAAACGATATGTTACAGATGTGGAGCTGAAAGCGCTAAAAGAAGTGTTTCAGGTTTCCTACGATTATCTCATAGAAGGAAAAGAAGAAGCATAAGCAAAGGCTTATGCTTCAATAGACTTTCGGCAGCAAAACACTTCCCAAAAGCAAAAGTATGAGAATCAAAACCAGTTCTTTTACAGGATAGTAAAATACAAAATAAGAAAGTTTTGTCTGTATATACCACCCAACAGCATATAGAAAAATAGTTCCAAAGGTTACCAAAAGTATACACAGCAACATCCAGGTCAGGATGCCTTCTGCAAGAAGCATTCGTTTCTTCTGCTTTTTTGTCATGCCCACCTGCTCCATTAAGAGACATTCTTTTTTCCGCATCATCATTTCTGTAATCCTGATATTCAGAAAGTTCATAATTCCCATAAAAATCAGACATCCGCTGATGGCAAGAAAAAATAGCCTGCTGGTCTGAATATAGTCCTGCTCTTTTTGCAATATGTCAGATTTACATTCCATTTCCAGCAGATTTAACTTGTCATAGCCTTGTTCAGACTGAAATTCCATGTTACAGGTTTGCACCCATTGTTTTAATTTTGCTTTTATCCCTGATTCCTGTTTGGAATCTACGAAAAAGGAACACGCAAAGGTCTGAGGCGTAAGCTGTTCTGCAAGATTTTTATAAGTAGCTTCTGTGACAAGGAGAAGATTCGTTGCTTTGCCATCCCAGATTAGATTAAGACCAGGAAATCCCTCTTCTGTAATATCCAGATATCCGCAGTTTACTACGGTTTCAAAAGGCAGACCTGCCATTTCCGTTCCTACGGGAACTAAATCGTAAAGCTTTATGTTCTCTCCCATCTGCTCTCTGGAAAATTCCAGGGACTCCTTTGTCAGCCTGTGGTCATGAAGAATCAAAGCACCGTTTGCCTGCTCAAAGGTATGCCAATCTACTTCGGGTTTTTGCTTCTGGATAAAAGCCTTCAAATTTTCTTTGGATGTAGGTGAAAGGGGCTGAATTACCGTAGCCATCTCAGTTCCTTCGCTTAACAGCGCAATGCCTTCCTGTCCTGTTCCTGCGACAATGGGATAAAATCCATGGAGTTCTTTTAACCGCTTCTCTGGAAAAAACACCATGTGTTCTGTATCCGGTGACGTTTCCATCAAGGTCTGGCATGCCTTCTGAGTTACAGAAATCTGAAAATCCGGTTCTGCCAAAAAACGATTTTCTACATCCGTACCTTTTGCCAGCATCACTGAACAGAGAGCCAGCGCGCATCCAATCGTAAGAGAACCCAAAGATAAGAAAAAGCCCCTGCCATTGCAAGACAGGTATCGTCTGGCAAGATAAACTTCCGGCCATTTCCCCCAGCTTCGGATTTTGTACTGCTTCTGCTTTCTCAGGTTTTCCGGTGCAAATGGGATTTCTTCATATTTGAGACATGCTAAAGGACTGCATTTTTGAATCTTTCCTTTCACAGTAAGCACGCCCGCAGTGAGAGGAAAAGCGGTCAGAACCACAGATGGAAGGAAGAAAACAGGCTGAAAGAAAGCCGTATTTCTAAAAAACACCATCACAGCCAGACTTCCTGCGAAGCATCCCAGGATACTTCCTTTGAACCAAACTTTAAGCATCTGATAAGCAAGAATTCGCAAAATCTGTTTTTTCTGGGCGCCCAGGACTTCCAAAAGCCCATACTGCTGCAAATCCTTTTGCAAAGACAGATTTAAAATTTCATACACAAACAGAAACATGCCAAGCAGCAGAAAAAAAGAAAACAACACCGCAAAACCACAGCTTCCAAGCATTCCTTCCACTGCCCGGTAAGCAGCAGAATCTACACTTACGATTCTCTGTCCTTTTTCTGGCGGAAGAACCTTTTCCAGTCTGGATTCCAGCCAAAGTCCACTGACAAAAGCCTGTTCCGGTTCTATTAAAATCCGGCAGGGATTCCACGAAATTCCATTTTCTGTAAGTTTCTTTTCCGATAAAAAGGCCATGGAAGTCCCTGTCTCCTGATTCTCATATTCTGTAAAATATCCGGACAGACGGAAGCTTTGCATTCCGGTTCCCCTGGTGTTGAAAATATCATTCCAATAAAAATCCAGCTTCAATTCCATGCCTATCTGGGGATTTTCAATTTCCAGATATTCCAGCGTTTTCACAGAAAGCATGATTTCATTTTCCTGTTTTGGATAATGGCCAATCACCTGGGTATAGGCAGGACAAAGCATTTTTTCAAACCCTGTGTTGTCTGCCACAATACAGTCGCAATACTTTAGATTCTTATCCAATAATTTTCCAACAAATTTTTCTTTTCCAGTATTCTTCACAAGAGACAGTGCCTTTAACCGCTCTCCTATTTCTTCGGTTCCATTTTCTACATAAGCAGATACCGCCATACCATCCGCCTGCATATTTTTCTGAATATCTGCCTGTATTTTCCCATAAATGAAACTGCAAATACAGAAAATCACAGCTTCTGTCAGGGCAACTGCCAGAAACAGCAGTCGGTCTCTGCTCCTGCTTTGCCCCTGACTGGCTTTTAAAAGAGTTTTTTGCATACTATCCACAACCTGTTCCACTAAAATTTGTATAGCAAACTTGCCAGTCCCATTTCATTAAAAAATAAAAACCGTCCTAAAAATAGCACAACTATATAAATCACCACTTCTATTCCGGAAACTGCCTTGAGGCAATCGTTTGATTTTGTTTGTTTTTTCCAAATTTTAAACAAAAGAAAGCCAGACAATGCGCCCATGGTATTTAAAAGCAAATCGTCAATATCTGTACACCTGTTATTTAACAACTGGCTGACTTCGATAAAAAATGAAAAACAAAACCCAGCGCCAAAGATGTGCCAAAACTTATCCATCTTTTCACACAGGACAGGAAGCAATATGCCTAAAGGCACAAATAATACAATGTTTAACAAATACGCAATCATGTCAATCTCATTGGAAAAAGGAATAAGATTCAGTTGATTCGTGTTCATTTCCAACTGATAATGCAATCCATCATACAAAGTTCCTACACCGGTAAAGTGATAAACTCCTATTATGTAAATAGAAAAAAGTAACAGACCTATGTAATGTGCAAAACCAAAGCTGTTATGTCGTTTCTTTCTCAAAAATCCATTGATGATTAGCACGATTAAAAAGGGAACAAAGGATGACAAAAATTCATATCCTGCAAAAATCAAAGTATCCATACCATCACTCCTCATATTCGTTTCTTTCATTTTACCATCAAAATTCTCTGGAAACATTACATTTTTGAAAGTTTTTGAATTTCTTTTGGAAATCTTTTGGAAATGTTTAGAAATTTTGCACCAAATTTGTTATACTCAAATTATAAAAATTTTCTGTCTCAAGAAAGGAGTACTTATGAAAAAAATCTGGATGTCCTCTCAAACAAAGAAGAAAAAACACAGCGCTTCCCTGGGGTTATGGAAAACCCTTTTGGTAAGCATTCTTCTCCTGCTGATGTTTCTCTTCCTGGAATTTTTCCTTTTGACGCAGGGACTTTTTACCCCGGTTGTCTCAGGGGTTATGACCTTATTGGCGGGAATTGTACTCATTGGATACGCTGTTAGAAGTGGAAGCCGAAATTATCCTCATGTCTATGTGTTTTTTCTGACAGAGGAACATGAATTGTTCTATGTAGATGCACGTAGTCACCAAAAAGCATACATGGATGGGGTACTGGGTGCTATGGAAATCTATGCAAAGGCTGATAAAATACTGGAAGAAATAAAAAGTACCGGCGAACTTCCAAAATCCGCAAGAAAAATTCTCTGGGTGAAAAACATTCGGGAACGCAGCCTGGATGTCAGTATTGTTTGTCGCACCCAGACACAGCAGGGCTATGCCCTGAATGAAACTCTCTTTGTCAACTATGATCTTCCAGATGTACAAAGTCTTTTGCTGGAATTTGAAGCCAGAAAACGTGCCACAGGGCCAAACGCCCAGATGGATAAAAATCTTTTCCCCATGTTTATCAGTTGTATTTTTCTCATTGGGTTTGGTCTCCTTTGCTTTTTCAGCCATCCTTATCAGGCTTACCTGCCGGATCGCTTTTACTATCCTTCCATGGCACTTACGGTAATTGCTCTGTGCTTTTTCCTGTATTATTTCCTGAAGCATCACAGAGGAGAAAACTAACCGCAGTCTTATATGGTTTCGGAAAATCAGAAGTGTGATTTTCCGAAACCGTAACTCTGCTTTTAGTCTGTCTTTTTTGCTACTTTAATGGTACCGTCTCCGCTAACAGAGCTTAGAAACACTTTTCTTCCTTCTTCTACCCTGATATTCTGAAATTCCAGGCTGCTCACCATAACAGCGCCTTTGACCTTCATATCTCCGCTTACGGTCTTTGTACAGGCATAACAGGGTTCTCCCTGGCAGTCTAAATGCAGCTTTCCGTCCCCGCTTACGGTTTTGGCATACACACTTTGGCTGTCCAGATGTTTTCCACTGAAATCTCCACTGGTAGTATTACAGGTAAAAACATGGGTATGTACTTGTTTGTATTTCACATCTCCGCTTATTGTTTCGGCTGCCATGCTCTGGGCATAAATCCTTTTTGCCTCTATATCACCGCTTTTGGTGCTAAGAGAAATGCTCTGACAATGGATTTCCTCTGCCTCAATATCCCCTGAAAAGGAAGAAAGGCTCATGGCGGTTACCGAAATCTGCTCTGCACAAATATCTCCACTAAGGGCCTCCACACAGAGTTCTTCTATCCCCTGGGGGATTTCCAGAATCACCTGCTCCACCAGTCTTCCAAAAAATCCTCTGAGAAGATTAATACCGGTAATACTTCCCTCTCTTCTGCTGCACACCCTTCCATAATAGGTATTTTCCTGGATTTTATATTCCAGATATTTCAGGTCAGAGGAATCCTCTGTATAAATGTGAAAATGTCCGTCCATGGAAGGAATGATTTTTACATCCGTTGCTCCGGCCTGAAAATGAATCTTATGAAAAGTCTGCTGCCCAAACTCCTGACTGCTCTCCCATTCCTGCTGAAATTTCTGAAAAGGTACTTCTTCCGTCTCTGTAAAAGGTCTGGCTATTGCATTGGACACATTTTGCCTTTCGCCTAAAAGCTCCTGAATCTCCTGAATCACATCCTCCGGACTTCCAAGAGAGTCACAGATTTCCTCTTCCCTTTTTCCCTGTGCCAGGGCATCCTGGAAATGCTCCTCATAGTCTCGGATAATTTCGTCCACATACTCTTTGTCATACGCCTTTAATGCCTGCTCTATACAATTCAAATATTCTTCTTTTTTCATACTGCTTTTCCTCCTAATGAATCAGCCGCCCTATGGCCGCCACAAAATCTTCCCACTCCAGCTTTAACAGTCCCTGATAGCCTCTTCCTTTTTCTGTCAGATGATAATATTTCCTGGCAGGTCCCCCTTCGGATTCCACCAGATAAGTTTCCACATACAGCTCGTCCTTCAGCTTCTTTAATATGGGATATAAGGTCCCTGTGGCAATGGACATTTCCTGAGAAATCTCTTCTGTAAGCTCATAGCCATATTTATCACCCCTTGCTAATTGAGAAAGCACACACAATTCCAGGGCGCCTTTTTTAAACTGTGCATTCAAGAAAAAACCTCCTCTCTTTCTATGATGCTGTCAACGGTATTCTTTTTTGTTTTCTATATCTTATCATATACTATTCTATAATGCAATATAGTATTTAAAAAAATATAGAAAAACCGCTGTTATATCTTTTACACACCATATAACAGCGGTTTGACTTTAACTGATTTTCTTATTTTTTAGTCCTGCAAGCAAAATCCATGAGCCTGCTGCAAGCAGGAGATATATTGTAATATGTGTTGCATCACCGTTCTTAGCAGCCTGGGAAGGTCCTGGAGATTCTGTTTTTTCTCCCTGGCAAATGTTCTGAAATTCCAAAGTTCCGTATTTCTTTCCATCTTCCTTTTCCGCAATCACCTGGGGAATTAATTGTCCCTCTTTCCCATTTTCCACATAAACGGTAATCGTATAACAACTGCGGTCATACTGATATGCTTCTTTGTCCTTTGTTGTCTGCAGCAACTGATAATGATAAACACCGGCATGAAGGTAATGCAAAGAAATGGTTGTTTCCGCCTGCTCACCTTTAAGCGAAAAGGAATAGGCGGCATCTTCCTTGTTTTCCGGCATGGGTATATCCTCATCCATTGCCCGGAGTTCATAATCCCCTGTAAGCTCTGCTTTCTCAGGATTTTTAACCTCAAACTTCTGTTTCACCACCAGTGAAACTTCTGCTGTATCTAGTACTGCCAAAACCCTATTTGCAGGAAAACACAGAAGACTAAACAGCATGGCAGTTAATACAAAGATTCGCTTACTCTTTCTCATATTGTGGTTCTCCTTGTTCCTTGTTGGTAGCTTCCGTCAATCTTCCAATCAGAAGATGTCTGCCATTGGTACTATCCGAAGTACAGGTTGACAGAGTTACAAACCGCTCATCTTCCTGAAAAGATTGTTCTTTAAAATAAATGGCATTCTGCCTTACATAATCCAAATATGCCGAAACATCTGTCCTTCGTTGTAAAGCTGTATCATACACCACCTTGTCATAGGCATCTGTATGAAGAAAGGCAAAAAATTCTATTGAATGCCAGGCGCCTTCGTAGTACAGCTTTCCCTTTGCATGTTTCTCAAAATAAGATGGCTGCTCAAATTGCTCTAATTCCCCAAACATTGCATTTTCAGCCATATGATGTCCGTAAATAATGCTGTTCATGTCAGAAAAATTTTTTTGATTATTACAATCCAGAAAAATACTTCCGGAAAGGGAAAACTCACCCAACGCATCTGTATTCACATATTTAGAATTATCGGTTCCCTGTAGCAGGGGATAATCAATATGCGTCTGCTCAACAGTGATCCACCCAAAGACATCTGGATTTTTTCTTTGAAGCTCCGCAAAGGAAATAGAATCCTTTGCGGTTGGTTTGTAAGTTTCATAAAGAGCGGCATTGGCATTCTTATTAATCTGACTTGAATCCCACAATCCATAAAGTCCATAGAGAAACAGGGGCAGAAAGCAAATCAGAATCAAAATATTTACCATCTTATCTGCAATTCGGATGATCTTCTTCTTATTTTTCACTATCTTGAAGCTCTGTGTTTTTTCATAATTGCCAATGCGCCAAAGGCAATAACTGCAATACCTGCAAGTAAAATAAACGGAAGATTATTCATAACAATACCTGTAATTGCAATGTCTTTGTATGTATTGGTAAAGGTTACTTTGTTTTCCTTTTCTCCAACTAAGTTGTTCTTTCCGTCATCTCTTACAGTATTTAAAGACTGGTCTTCGCTTTTCGCAGTTCTGTCAGTTACTGTTGTTACTTGATTTTCTACAACATTCACGCTAGGTGTGTAACCATCCTCTGCACCTTCTTCTGTTACCACATAAGTCGTTCCTACCGGAAGATCGGAAAATACCAACTGTTCCCCATTTGCCAACTGGAATGACTGTGCCTTTCCTGCTGTGCAGGAAACGGTAGTCTCCCCGATTTTTCCCTGGAATGTTTTCTGGTCTGACATAGGTGATTTTGTGAAAGTAATCTGGAAATTAAATTTCTTTGTCTTATCTGCATGATTTCCTTCTGTCTTTTTCTCAATCGTCAAAGAAGCATTATTTTTTGCATATTTATTTGTAAATACAAGTTTGTCTGTTTTCCCATCTTTCCCCTCTGCGGTAATCTTCTGAACTTTTAATCCATCTCCTTCATTAATAACATACACGCGAAGTTTATAGGTTGATTCATCATATGTTACATTTGGAGCAGATTCCTTTGTCTCTTTTACTGTATATACATACTCTCCGGCGTGTTTCCAATTTCCACTAAAAGCAATGGCTGTATCTTTAGAAATCACATACGTTCCATTGTCCTGTAATTCTCCATTATCATCCTTTGTATAAGAAACATCCTGAATCGTTGCAGGAAGCGCATCCGGTGTCTCAGAAGTTGCAGTAAATTTAAAAGTTACATTCGGTGTTTCCAGGCCGTCTGCCATCTGAAAATCTTTTGTAATCTTTACTTGTCCGTCAGTATTTACATCGGGAATATTTCCTTCTGCCGCAAATACGTTTGTCCCCATGCTAAGTACCATAGCTCCCGCCAAAATGAATGCTCCGATTTTTTTCTTGTTTCTCATATCCTAATACCTCTTTTCTACTATTTTTCAGAATCCCCTGCGTCTCAGCAAAGTGATTACTGCACCTTTGATTTCTTCTTTTTTTACAACACCGTACATCCGGCTATCCTTTGCGTTTGTACGATGATCACCCAATACAAAATATTCATCCTGTCCAACTGTCACCGGAAAGGTTATTCCTCCCATGTAAGGAAGTGTTTCCGTATAAATTTCCTGTTCCTGCTGCAGATATCCGTTAATTTCCAACCCATCTTCTGTCAGATTTACTTCATCTCCTGCTGCAGCAATAATTCTGCGAACCTGCGTTTCCCCATCCTTTTCCAGTACGACAGTGTCTGATGGCATAAACTCTTTTTGCAGCCGATAATACACCGCCAGATCTCCATCCTTAAAGGCAGGGCTCATCATATTATCACCGACGCGGCAGATACCAAACAGAAAGAGAAAGGTAACTGCCAGCAACGCGGCAAAAATAAAAATCTTTAAAACCAGAAACAGCAAATCTTCTTTTATGGAATTCTCTTTTTTCTTTTCCTGCTTCATTTTTTCTGCCCTTTTTTCAAACGCAGAAATGCTAAAGCGCCAAAGGCGATGACTGCCATTAGTGCAATGCCTAATCCGGCACTGCTTCCGCCTATGGAGTTTGTAATACCAGTCTCTGCAATATCGCTTTTCTCATTTGTAACATCCACGCTGCTGTCTTTTATAAGTGTCAATTCCCCTTTATCTTTCTTCTCAGCATTTACGGTATAGCTTGTTTTGTAATCTTTGTAACCCTGTTCTGTTACCACAATCTTTGCATTTACCGGTAAATCTTCAATGGTTATCTGCTGGCTGTGTTTCAACTGAATCTGAGCTTTACCATCTTGAAAGGTAAGTGTACCATTCTGCGGAGGCTGCTGCGTCTGATTCCCATTGTCCTGTTTGACACTTCCTGTGTAAGCATATGTTCCATTTAAAGGTTTGCCTTCACTGTCTGTTGCCTGAATGTCAAAAATAAAGTCTTTTGTGCGGTCTCCATACTTGCCTTCTACCACTTTACTAATCGTCAGGTTCAAAAGACGTGTATTTTGAATTACCCATGCGTGTTTGTCATTGTCGTAGCGATAGCCTGCCTGATATGTGTGGTCATTGATAGTAATGTTCTTTCCATCTTCTATCATTTCACCATTTGCATTTATCTCCACAACACGATACTGCCATGTATTCAGCGAATTATAATTATAATAAGCATCTACATCGAACTGATATTCCCACTTGTTATTTTCATTTAATAGAACATTTTCTACTTTTCCCCATGGGCTAGATTCGGATTTTCTTCTCTGTAGTTGAACCGTAACTTCCTGTTCCGAATGTTCTGCGCTTGTCCATGCCTTTTCTACATTCACTTTCGTGTTTCCTTTAATCAGATAGATGATGGCAACATTATTCTTCATGTCTACCGATTCTATCATCTTTGTTGTTTTAGGTTCATACACCACCCATCGAATTTCACCGCTATTTGTATAGTCCTGCCTGGCATCATTCTCGCCGCCCAGAACCGCCTGAATACTTGCAGATGGAGTTTTATTTCCGTCCTGATACAAATCTGTCACAAGCATGGCGCCTTGATTCACTGTATGTGTCCGTTCTTCGATGATTTTTTCTGTGCCTGTATCTATTTCTCCATCCTTTACTTCCGCTGTGATGTATTTTACCGTATAAGGAATCGTCGGCTTACTTTCCTGCTTTCTCCATACAGCACGAACTGTTATCATGGCATGGGTCTGCGCCCCTTTATGCGGTTTATCGTTAAATGGATTTCCATTCGTCTGACCTGCATCCGCATCCCCTCTCATATAAAAGCAGTTCTCAAGCTCGTTTAACATGGGTACGTCCAGGTGATATTCCTGTCCGCTTAAAGCAGTATAACAGTTCCCTTCTTCATCTCGTTTTGGATTCCCAGTTAAATATCCCCAAAACTGATCTCCGCTATTTCCTTTTGCGGTTTCCTGAACTTCCCAATGGTCAAACACAAATTCGTTTTCCAAATCCACCGGCACCATATTGGACATCAAAAGCTTGGGATTATTGACCAGATTATATCCGTCTTTTCCTCCGTACTGCGTTTCCGGAAGGTTGGCAATATTTTTCCCCTTTGGCGCTGTCTTTCCCTCTTCATCTGCGCCATTTAAGTAATCCAGTCCGATACGGATAGGATACGCATTGATATTAATCAGAATAACGCCTTTGTATGCATCTTCTGGCTTACCCCCTTGATTCCATTTTTCACCTACAAATTCTTTTACTTCTTCTGTTCCCCGGAAATAATAATAACCGTCAGGGCTTGCTTTCCAGTCACTATATTTAACTGTGTCATAACTGCCCTCACCATCTTCCTTTCCATCTGTCCGGATTAAATATTCAATGTATGGTTCTTTATCCTGATCCTCATCTAATCCGATTTTATCGTTGCTTTGCAACATATCCCCTTCTTTTGTCGTAAAAGAAATTTCCGGCTTGTAGAATCCGGTTTCCCTCTGAAAGCGCATGGGGTCTGTCCACTCATTCTTTCCCATCTTTCCAATCAGCGTATCCTGCTCCATTTCATGCCACTTAAATTGACTGCTACCATCATATGCATAATACCCTGCATTTTTGACACCAGACAGTTCGCGAATCGCATATTCCTGATGTCTGTGAGATACCATATTTCCTCCGGAAATCGTTATATCTTCATAGCAATTATCAATTTTTAATTTGTAATGACGTCTCCCATCTATTCCGTTTGTTCCGCCTTCTGTGGTTACACTCAAGGTCACCTCTGTCCCTGTAGAAAGAGTTGTTTTTTCAGTGATGGTTTTATTCTCATCGTTTAAAGAAACCATGGGAATAATGAGCGCTTCTCCATTAAGTTCCAACTGATCCAGCTCCCAGGTATTATCAGTTGGATGACCTTCTGTATCGCCAAAATGGTCATTTCCATCTCTGCTTGTTCTTCCATCCCATTCCCAGACAAAGGAATGGTCGGTTGATGTAAGGATAGCCGTTTTTTCTGAAGGTTTCTCATCACTGTCATGCACTGAAATCCTGTTTTTGGCATATTGTGTCTGCGTCCACATATATGCATTGAAGGTTATTTCCGGCACTTTTTCATATTCCACAGTTACAACCAGGTCACTGTCTACACTCTTAATCGTAAATGACGTATTATATCTCATAGATGTTGCACTGTCTTTTTTCAGTTTGATTAAGTTTTTATTATTTTCATCTGTTTCATACGCCATCATTTCACCCAGGAGTTCTTTATGCTCTGGCGTCTGCCCTGTTCTTGTAACAGAAATCTCTGCCTTATATCCCCTTGGAATCTGTATATGGAAGCTGACATCAGCTCCTTTTTTTGTAAAAATGGCCCGATTCTCCCCAAACACATCACTATAGCTCCAGCCATCCGGTCCCTGTTCTTCATGGCTCCCTTTTTCAAACATCTGATATTCTACTTTATTTTCTGCTTCATGAGCATACGTAAAAGTAATTTTTTCCTGTTCTTCTTTCTTGAGAACAGCATAGACTGTTTTATTGGTAATCTGCGTATCCGTTGTATAATAAACATAATCCGCGGATGTTCCCCCATCTTCAATATGGAGAGTTCCCATATAATATACAGCGACTTCTCCTACATGGGCTTTCACATAGGAATGTAGTTTCTGAGCTTTATTCGTAACATATGCCGGAGCATGTTCTTTGATTTTTCCCCCTTCAATATAGGTTATTCCTTTGTCAAAATGCAAATCATCGCATGGAACCTCCCCTGCTTTCTCGTTGAGACATTCCAGTTTAAAATTCTCAACTGGGATTTGGGCGCCATCCATCTGTACGCTATAGCCCATGCCTTCTAAATCTGAAATCGTAAAAGGCTGATTTTCGTCAAAAACAATTTCCGAAGGCTCCTCCTGTTCCGGTTCAGGCTCTGTCTCAGGCGCTGCCTCTGTTTCCGGCTCCTCCTGTTCTGGTACTTCCTCTGTTTCCGAAGCTGCTGTACTGACAATATTCCGATACCCGGTATAGCTGACGTTTTCGTCTTCCGGCGCGGTTGCACTATATTCCACAACATACCTGGAACCTGCTTCGCCCACAGTCAGAAGGTCAGTACCATCATATACAAAGGCTTCGTCCGTCTGACATATCACAGAAGTTACCTTTACTTCCAGGCTATCATGCGCCGCGTCATAGGCAGAAACCTGTTCTAACAGAGAAACCTGTGTTCCTTCTTCCACCTCTATGTCCTCTAAGCCGATAAAATGCTCTGTATCAGCGGATATGGCATAAGCTGGAAAAGAAGAAAAAAGGATGCACAGCACCAGGGTCATGGAAATCCAAAGTCGTGAATACAAGGTTCTTTGTTTCTTAGTTTTCATTTATACCTGTCCTTTCATCTGCTTTTTATAAACTCCCGCACTCGATCTAAGCTCACTCCTTCCTCGCTGCATTTTGGAGTATAAGATACCATTTGGTCCTTTTAACCAGGTAATTATACTACCCCCCCCTAAAAATTTCTTCCCTATTTTTGACAATCCATTTTTCAATTTTCTGGAACTTTTTATATTGCTTTTACCCTTTAAATATTTTAGAATAGATGCAAAATAAGGAAAATTTTGGGAGATTCATACCAATGTTAAACCGTTATCTGGAAAAAAGTATTAAAAATAAATTGGAGCTTTTTAGCATTCTTCATTCTACAAATCCTATTGCCATGAAAGATTTACTATCTTTTTTCCCCATGAGTATTAATACGATCAATGCGCTCATCAATGAATTAAACGACGATTTTACAGGACTGGCAGTGATCCAGAAGAGCACTTCCGGTTTTTCTATACATCTTTATGAAGAAACCACTTTTATGGAATTGCTCCATGCCATTTATCAGGATTCTGTTGTTTTAAAATGTCTGAAATTTATGATTTTAAATGACAGGAACTGTTCCCTGGCACCCTTTATTGAGGAGAATTATATTGCCAAATCTTCGGTCTACCGCATCAAACAGAATTGTTGCGAATATCTTCAGCAAATAGGACTGGATATCAGAAACAATAAGGTGGTGGGAGACGAATACCGAATCCGCTACCTTATTGCTCTGCTGCATTACAAATATGGTATTAACTGTTACGAAATAACTAATGAAGAAATTAATATGATACGAAATTTTATTCTATCTACCAATAAGTCCATAGACAGATCTTATCTTGATATGACGCCAAATGAATATGGCTATTTTGAGTATTTATTTTTTCTGGCATGGAAGCGGATAGACTATATGACAGAACCCATTTGTTCTCAGCGGCTGGAAACCTGTAAACGTTTTTTTGTATATGCCAGGCTTAAAGAAGCGCTGAAAAATACTTTGGAGCCCTTGCTGCAGGTACATTTTTCAGAACAGGATTTTGATTATTTTTATTTGATATATTGCAGCACTAACAGTTGTATGTTTGCGGATCAGTGGACACAAAAGGAGCTTTCCTATCTTCACGCAACAGCTTTTGAGGATAAAGAATATTGTGATTTATATTTGCGAATAAAAAAAATACTTGGGGAAAAAATAGCCGGTTCTCATGTATTGCAGTCCACGCTGATTTATTTTTCTAAGAAGTGTTTATTAGAGCTTCAGTGTCTTATTCTTGACAAGAACTTTTATTTATACTCAAAAAGAAGCCAATTAACCAGGCTTATTGTGCAGATTATAGAACAGTTATTATCCCAATGGAAAACAGACAATGCTATCCGGTATGAAATTGATAAGGATCATGTCTTTTATCTGGCTTTGCAGATAGAACAGATTATCAAAAAAAGTCTGCCCCCTGTGCCGCTGTTTATTCTTTCTGAGCTTACGTCTGAGCTGGAAGTTATTTCCAACTATCTCAGAAAGTTCTTTCCTCCTGAAAGAGTGGAAATAAAACCATTTTTACTGGGAGCGGAAGATAAGGAAAGCATCTGCTCACAAAAAAGAAGTGTGATTGTTACCAATAAAAAATTTAAATATCTGATGGAAAACTGGAAATTAGAAGAAAATAACACCGTTCTGCTCATATCGGTTGAAGTCAATACCCCAGAGCTTACCGTCATTCATGAAGCAGTTACAAACTATGAAACAGAAGGCTTCTTAGATTTCGTCAGTCAGATGCAGGAGTGAACCGTATTTATTTATGATACGGTTCCCCTGATACAATCCGGTATCCCCGATAAATCTGTTCCAGCAGAATTACCCTCATCAGTTGGTGAGGAAAGGTCATCTTAGAAAAACTGAGGGCATAATCAGACCTTTTTAAAACCTCCTCACCAAGCCCAATGGAACCGCCGATAATAAAGGTAATATGGCTTTTCCCCTGAATCCCCAGGTTTTCTATTTTTTTTGCAAAAGCAAGGGAATCCAGCATGGCGCCTCCGATTTCCAGGGTAATTACATAACTGTCCTCTTTGACATATTTTAAAATCCGTTCTCCCTCTTTCTGGCGTATCTGGCGCTCCATGGCTTCGCTGGCAGCATCCGGCGTTTTCTCATCTGCCACTTCCATGATTTCTAATTTGCAATATTTGCTCAGACGTTTGCTGTACTCGGCAATGGCATCTTTTAAATATTTTTCTTTGATTTTTCCTACGGTAATCACTGTGATTTTCATGCCTGCTGCTCCTCCTGTTTCTCCTCTTTCTTTTCCTTGCGCTTCCATTTATTCAGTCGCTCCTTGTCCTCCTTAGAAACCCGACAGGACTCCCGAATTTTCTGGATTGCCTTGTTATGTGTAAAATCATCCAGGGTATTGTCCAGAAGAAATTCCTCTGTCTTTTCCGGAAATTTCACATAGCACACTGAGACAGCCCAGGCAACTGCCATTTTCACATAGTAACCTTCATGATGGATATTAGAAAAACAAGACAAAATCCTGTCTATAAATGTTTCCTGAATAAAAAAATCAAGAAAACATACCACAGCAAAACGGATTTCATACTCCTGACTGCTGTTTAAATAGGATTCCAGAAAAGCAAACCATGCTTCCTGATTTTTCTTCATGAATTTATAAGTGGTACAGCAACTGTCGCACACAGCCCAGTTATTGATAAAGGGGACAAATTTTTGCAGCTCTCTTTTTTGTTCTTCTATGGAAAGTCTGGCATATCCAATCATCATACCGCGAATCATCACTTCCTCATAGCATTGGGGCTGAAACTCCTCTGCAAATCCGTTATAATCTTCTCTTGCCGCTTTTTTTGCCAGTTCCCGCAAAACGGGAATCCTTACCCCCAGCATTTTCGTAAGTCCCGGCACCAGAGAAGTGTGAAACTGCTTATACTTTTCATCGATGTGATTTTGAAGCTCGCTTCGAAGCCAGAGGGTTACGTTATTAGATTCCTTCATGGATGTTTGTATCTCCTTTACAAATGGATTCTAAAGTAAAAAGAGCTGCTGCACCCAATACACTGATGAATGCAACAGCCACTTTCCTGAAATTTTATGTATTATTTTGTTTTGTTTTTGATAAATTCATCAATGCCTTTTGCAGCCGCTTTTCCTGCACCCATAGCCAGGATAACGGTAGCTGCTCCGGTTACTGCGTCACCGCCGGCGTAAACGCCTTCTTTGGATGTTTTGCCGGTTTCTTCATCTGCAATGATACATTTTCTTCTGTTGATATCCAGACCAATGGTAGTAGAAGAAATCAGCGGGTTTGGAGAAGTTCCAAGAGACATGATCACTGTGTCTGCTTCCATCTCAAACTCTGAACCTTCAATAACCACCGGACGTCTTCTTCCGGAAGCATCCGGCTCCCCTAATTCCATGCGCACACATTTGATTGCTCTTACCCATCCGTTTTCATCTGCCAGGATTTCAACTGGATTTGTCAGAAGGTCGAAGATAATACCTTCTTCTTTTGCATGATGTACTTCTTCTTTTCTTGCCGGAAGTTCTTCCTCACTTCTTCTGTATACTACATGAACCTCAGCGCCTAAACGAAGAGCAGTTCTTGCAGCATCCATAGCAACATTACCGCCGCCTACAACAACAACCTTCTTGCCGGTTACGATTGGTGTATCGTGGTCATCGCGGAAAGCTTTCATCAGGTTGCTTCTTGTAAGGTATTCATTTGCAGAGAATACGCCGTTTGATACTTCTCCAGGGATTCCCATAAACATTGGAAGACCAGCTCCGGAACCAATAAACACTGCCTCAAAGCCTTCGTTTTCCAGTAACTCGTCAATGGTAGTAGATTTACCGATAATCACGTTTGTTTCAATCTTAACGCCTAAGGATTTTACGTTTTCCACTTCTTCTTTTACCACTTTTTCTTTTGGAAGACGGAATTCAGGAATACCGTATACCAAAACACCGCCAGCCTCATGAAGGGCTTCAAAGATTGTAACATCATAGCCCATTTTTGCCAGATCGCCGGCGCAGGTAAGTCCGGAAGGACCGGAACCAATGACAGCTACCTTGTGTCCGTTTTTCTCAGCCGGAGCTTCTGGTTTAATACCGTTTTCTTTTGCCCAGTCTGCCACAAAACGTTCCAGCTTACCAATGGAAACAGCTTCTCCCTTAATGCCTCTGATGCAGACACCTTCGCACTGGGATTCCTGAGGACAGACACGTCCGCAGACAGCCGGCAGTGCGCTGGACTGACCGATTACTTTATATGCTTCTTCAAAATTGCCTTCTTTTACTTCGTGAATAAAAGCTGGAATATTAATAGATACAGGACATCCTTTGATACATTTTGCATTTTTGCAGTTTAAGCAGCGCGCTGCTTCTTCCATAGCTTCTTCTTTGTTATATCCCAGACAAACTTCTTCAAAGTTTGTTGCTCTTACCTGTGGATCCTGTTCTCTTACAGGAACTTTTTCTAATACGTTTCCCATTACTCGTCACCTCCGCAGTGTCCGCATCCGCCATGGTGGGTATCACCCTCCTGCAGCTTCAGCATTGCTCTTCCTTCTTCTGTCTTGTACATCTGCTGTCTCTTCATAGCCAGATCCCAGTCAATGGCATGTCCATCAAACTCAGGTCCGTCAACGCAGGCAAATTTCACTTCTCCGCCTACAATCACACGACAGGCGCCGCACATACCAGTACCGTCTACCATAATAGGGTTCATGGAGACAATCGTAGGAATTTCGTATTTCTTTGTGGTGAGGCAGCAGAATTTCATCATAATCATAGGACCAATGGCAACGCATTTTGTATAAGTCTTACCTTCTGCTACTAAATCATCGATAACTTTGGTAACCATACCGCTGCGTCCGTAAGAACCGTCGTCTGTGGTGATGTACAGGTTCCCTGCTACAGCTTCCATTTCCTTTTCCAGGATAATCAGGTCTTTTGTTTTTGCTCCCACAATAACATCTGCATCAATGCCATGCTCATGAAGCCATTTT
>CATWQE010000053.1 GCA_958352855.1 uncultured Bacillota bacterium | reverse complement strand
GGCTGGTCATTGCATTGATTTTCCCGAAAACCTTTTTTATGGTAATTATGGCTGCTTTGTGTCTGCTGGCAGGATATAACCTGTTTTGCAGTTGTTAGAAAAAAACAGACCCTGTCCCTGGGGACAAGGTCTGTTTCGTCGTCAATCCGTTTCTTATGCTCTTTCTACTTTGCCGCTTCTTAAGCAGGAAGTACAAACATACATTTTCTTTGAGTTTCCGCCCTCTGCTTTTACTCTTACAGATTTGATGTTGGATTTCCACATTTTGTTTGATCTTCTATGAGAATGGCTCACGTTGTTTCCGAAATGAGCACTTTTTTCACAAATTGCGCACTTTGCCATGGTAGCACCTCCTTAAGTTTAAACTCACAACACTGCTTATTTTAGCAGATGAACTTTGTTTTTGCAAGTAAAATTATAAAAAAATTAAATTATTATTTCGTTTTTGGAAAAGATATGATAGAATAGATAAAAAAGTATGGAGGTATCCGTGCATGAATGGATTTGTTGATACAGGATTAGGAAAAATTACAATTGATACAGATGTCATTGCTACTTACGCTGGAAGTGTGGCAGTAGAATGTTTTGGAATCGTAGGAATGGCTGCTGTAAGCATGAAGGACGGGCTGGTAAAGCTTTTAAAAAGAGACAGCCTGAAACATGGAATTAATGTCTTGATTATAGACAATAAGGTGACTTTGGAATTTCATGTGATTGTAGCATATGGCGTAAGTATTTCTGCTGTTTCAGATAATCTGATCAGCAATGTGAAATATAAGGTGGAGGAATTCACCGGACTGGCCATTGAGAAGATTAATATTCTGGTAGAAGGTGTCAGAGTAATTGACTAAAAAACAGAATCAAAGAATTTAATGGGATTTTAAGGAGGAAACATGTTTTGAATACCAATACCGTTGATGTGAAAATGCTAAGCCGGATGTTCCTTTCCGGAGCAAAAAATCTGGAGGCAAAAAAAGAGTGGATTAATGAATTAAATGTATTTCCCGTTCCGGACGGCGATACAGGAACCAATATGACACTGACCATTATGTCTGCTGCATCTGAAGTCAGTGCTTTGTCTGATCCGACTATGAAAACTCTGGCAAAAGCAATTTCTTCCGGTTCTTTACGAGGCGCAAGAGGAAACTCAGGAGTTATTCTTTCTCAGTTGTTAAGAGGATTTACAAGAGTCATAGAAAAGGCAGACAAGGTGGATGCGCCAACCTTTGCAAGAGCCTTTGAAAAAGGTGTTGAGACAGCGTATAAGGCTGTTATGAAACCAAAAGAAGGTACCATTCTGACAGTTGCCAGAGGCGCTGCAATTAAGGCTATGGAGATTGCAGAGGACGCTGAAAATCTGGAGAGCTTCTTTGCAGATGTAATTGCAGAGGCTGAGGCAGTTCTGGCAAGAACACCGGAGATGCTTCCGGTATTAAAAGAAGCCGGTGTGGTAGACTCTGGCGGACAGGGACTTCTGGAGGTATTAAAAGGTGCTTTTGACGGATATCTGGGTAAGGAAATTGACCTGACTTTTGAAAAACCAAAGTCCGGTGTCAGTGTAAAACCCGTATCAGCAGAGGAAAGTGATATTAAATTTGGATATTGTACAGAATTTATTATTATGCTGGAAAAGGAATTTCCGGAAAAGGAAGAACATGCGTTTAAAGAATATCTTATGTCCATTGGTGATTCTCTGGTAGTTGTGGCGGATGATGAAATTGTCAAAGTTCACGTACATACCAATGATCCGGGACAGGCGATTCAGAAGGCATTGACGTATGGACAGTTATCCAATATGAAGATTGACAATATGCGTTTGGAGCATCATGAAAAAGTCATTAAAGAAGCTGAAAAGATGGCAGCTCAGCAGGCAGCCCGGGAACCGGCGAAAGAGGTAGGTTTTATTTCCGTATCAGTAGGTGACGGAATGGGTCAGATTTTCAGGGAATTGGGTGCTGACTACCTGATTGAAGGCGGACAGACCATGAATCCAAGTACAGAGGATGTGCTTCAGGCTATTGCCCATGTAAATGCGGAGAATATTTTTATCTTCCCAAATAATAAAAATATCATTCTGGCAGCTAATCAGGCAAGAGATTTAACAGAGGATAAAAATATTGTGGTGATTCCTACAAAGACCATTCCTCAGGGAATTACAGCGCTGATTTCCTATGTACCGGATAAGACGGTGGAACAGAATACAGAAGAAATGATGGAAGCCATGAAACATGTAAAAACCGGACAGATTACTTATGCGGTTCGTGATACGAAGATTGATGATAAGGAAATCCGCCAGGGCGACATTATGGGAATTGGCGACCATGGTATTCTGGCTGTTGGAAAGGAAATCGAAGATACTGCTGTGGCAATGGTACAGGAAATGGCAGATGAGGATTCTGAAATCATCAGTGTTTATTATGGCGCTGACGTGACCGCAGAAGATGCAGAACAGTTTGCAGCGCGTCTGGAAGAACTGTATCCGGATTTTGATGTGGAATTAAATGAAGGTGGCCAGCCGATTTATTATTATGTGGTATCAGTAGAATAAAAAAGAGGGATGTTGCAATAGGGCATATCGAGAAGCTGCCTGATGCAGCATCCTCTTTTCGTTAGTGGAGGAAGAGAGTGAACGAGAGGGACAGTATTCGCAGTATTAAGGGGATTGGAGAGAAAACCCAGGCTTTGTTTGGAAAGCTGGGCATTGAGACCATTGGAGATTTGCTTCGTTATTATCCCAGGGATTATGATGAGTACAAGGCTCCCATAGCTGTGACAGAGATAAAAGAAGGAGAAAAATGTGCTGTTTTAGGAAGGATTTCCGGCAGGGTAGGGATGCATAGCGCTGGGAAAAAGTCTGTGGTTACAGCAGGCATTCGGGAGGGCGCTTATTTTTTGCAGCTTACCTGGTATAATATGCCTTTTTTAAGAAATACGCTTCAGTCCGGCGGTTTGTATGTATTTCGGGGAACGGTTGTAAAAAAACAGGGAAGACTTACCATGGAGCAGCCGGAAATTTTCGGGAGAGAGGATTACCAGAAGATGCTGCACACCTTGTATCCCATTTATGGACTTACAAAGGGGCTTACTAATAAACTTATGGTGAAGACCATGCATCAGGTACTGGAATCCAGAGCATTGACACAGGAATATCTGCCGGAAGAATACCGGACACATTATGGACTTTCCGAGTATAATTATGCGGTTGCTCACATCCATTTTCCAAAGAACAGGGAAGAACTGGCAGTGGGGCATAAACGTCTGGTGTTTGATGAGTTTTTCTTTTTTCTTCTTTCCGTAAAAATGATGAAAGAGAGAAGCCAGGATGCAGTCAATGGTTTTCCCATGAAACCGGTTTGGGAGACGGAGAATCTGATAGAATCCCTGCCCTATGCGCTTACCAATGCGCAGAAGCGTGTATGGAATGAGATTGAAGGGGATATGACAGGGAAAAGTCTTATGTCTAGACTGGTTCAGGGGGATGTGGGAAGTGGGAAAACGATTATTGCTTTTCTTGCCATGATTCTGGCAGCGGCCAATGGCTATCAGGCAGCCATTATGGCGCCTACGGAGGTTTTGGCAAAACAGCATTTTGACGGACTTACCGCTTTGGTAAGGGAGCAGGAACTGCCCTATGAGGTGGTACTTCTTACAGGTTCTAATACAGCAAAAGAAAAGAGAGAGCGGTATCAGAAAATGGCCTCCGGGGAGGCAAAGCTGATTGTGGGAACCCATGCCCTGATTCAGGAGAAGGCAGAGTATCAAAATCTGGCTCTGGTGATTACAGATGAGCAGCACCGCTTCGGGGTAAAGCAAAGAGAACTGTTTTCTCAAAAAGGAGGAAGGCCTCATGTGCTGGTTATGAGCGCAACGCCTATTCCCAGAACACTTGCCATTATTTTATACGGAGATCTGGATATTTCCATTATGGATGAGCTCCCAGCCAGGCGATTACCTATTAAGAATTGTGTGGTAGACACCTCTTACCGTCCGGCTGCCTATCGCTTTATAAAAAGACAGGTGGAGGAGGGAAGACAGGTGTATGTTATCTGTCCCATGGTGGAGGAAAGTGAGGGACTGGAGGCTGAAAATGTAACAGATTACAGCAAAAAACTTGCCAAAGAGCTTCCCGATGCTGTAAAGGTGGGATGTCTTCATGGGCGGATGAAGCCAGGTCAGAAGAATCAGATTATGGAGACCTTTGCAAAGAATGAGATTCAGGTTTTGGTTTCCACTACTGTTATTGAGGTTGGCGTTAATGTGCCCAATGCCACAGTGATGATGGTGGAAAATGCAGAGCGTTTTGGCCTTGCGCAGCTTCACCAGCTACGGGGCAGGGTAGGACGGGGAGAATATCAGTCCTACTGTATTTTCGTCCAGGGAGGGCAGGAAGAGGAAACGAAGAAGCGTCTGCAAATCCTGGAAAAGTCCAATGACGGGTTTCAAATTGCAGGAGAGGATTTGCGTCTGCGCGGTCCCGGTGATTTTTTTGGCGTTCGTCAAAGTGGTGACATGGAATTTCGTATTGCTGATATTTTTCAGGATGCAGAGATTTTAAAGCAGGCGGCAGAAGCAGCAGGTTCCATACTTTCCCTGGATCCGGATTTATCCCTGGAACAACATCAGCAATTAAAAGAAAAGCTTTTGTCTTATGGAAAAGAGCGGTTGGAAACGCCTGGAATTTAAAACAAGAAAAAAGGTAAAGATAAATGAAAAAAAGATGGGGGATTTCGTGCTTTTTTCAAAAGTTGTGACAGAGAAGGGAAAAAGTTTGGGGATTTTTCAAGATTCTGGACTTTTTTGACTGGATAATTCATGTACTTTCACTTGCTGCAGGTAAAAACATAGAAATGAGAAAAGAACAGAAAACTTGAAAAATTCGCAAAAAAGGTTTATGATAGGTTAGACATAGAAAAAAGGAGGAGAATGAAATGTCAGTTAGAAAGACAACCACAAAGACTGCAAAGACAACTACAGCAGCAGAAATGACTACTCCGGCGAAGACAGAAGAAATTAAGACAGAACCCGTTTCTACAAAAAAGGCACCTGTAAAGAGGGCTGCTGCAAAAAAAGCGGCTGCATCTACAGCAGCGGCAAAGAAAGCAGAAGCAAAAGAAACTGTTTATATCCAGTTTGCAGGAGCTGAATATAATTTAGATGAAATCAGAGCAAACGTGAAAAAAGCCTGGATGGATGAAACAGGAAAAAAGGAAAGCGATATCAAGGACGTACAGATTTATGTGAAACCGGAAGAACATGCGGCTTATTATGTAGTAAATCAGGAAGTTGCAGAAGGCGGAAGAAAAATCAATCTGTAAGAAGAACAAAGAAAGAGGGGATTCCTTTTATTATCTCAAGAGATAATAGAAGAAAACCCCTCTTTTTACGTGTCTACTGCATTAGGCTTCCGGCTTAGAACTGCTGGGAAGAACCTGTTCCGGACATCTGACGTTCCTGAGCTTCAATCATTTTTTTCACCATATATCCGCCGACAGAACCGTTCTGTTTGGAAGTCAGGTTTCCGTTGTACCCATCTGTAAGAGGTACACCTAATTCATTGGCAACTTCATATTTGAAGCGGTTTAAGGCACCTTTTGCTTCTGGTACTGCTGCTCTGTTAGAAGAAGTATTATTAGACATTTTTTGTTCCTCCTTTGGAATTTGATTTTTTTGTTACAATGGTAGTATGTGAAATATAAATTTTTTTACACTAGAAGTTCTTTCATATTTTGACAAATTCTGAGAAATGTATTACAATAAATAGTCGGATTTGCATGACAGAGTTGTTTTTGTAAAAAATGTATAAAACACCAAAAAATAATTGCAAGAAGTTGGTGTTTTTGCTATAATTACTCTGGACTGCAAGTAGAGCAGACAGTTGCTCTTCTGAAGTAATTAAAAAAATAAGGATGATGTAAATGAACGTTGGGATTATAGCACATAACAGTAAAAAAGCTTTGATTGAAGATTTCTGTATTGCTTATAAAAATATTTTGGCAAAGCATGAAATCTATGCAACAGGTACCACAGGAAGAAGAATAGAAGAAGCTGCAAATCTCCATGTCCATAAGTTTCTGCCGGGCAGCATGGGAGGCGACAAGCAGTTTACAGAGATGATTGAACGGGGAGACATTGATATGGTCATCTTTTTTTACAATCCATCAATGATTAACCCAAAGGAACCGGACGTATATCAGATTTCCAGATGCTGCGACCAGTATAACATTCCCATTGCTACCAACATTGCAACTGCGGAATCCCTGATTCTGGGTCTGGATCAGGGTGATTTGGATTATCGTCTGAACCGCTGGAAGGAATAACAGATATGAGAGTGATTGCAGGAAGCGCAAAAAGTATGCCGCTGAAGACTATTGCAGGTATGGAGACCAGACCTACCACAGATAGAATTAAGGAAACCCTGTTTAATATGCTTCAGCCTCATTTGTGTGAAAGCAGATTTCTGGATTTGTTTGCAGGCAGCGGAGGAATCGGCATAGAAGCTTTAAGCAGAGGTGCAGATTATTGTGCCTTTGTGGAAAAAAACAGAAAAGCAGCGGCAGTGATTCGGGAAAATCTCCGTTTTACAAAGCTTGAGGAAAGAGGCCAGATTTATACAGGCGATGTAGTTCAGGTTCTGGCACAACTGGAGGGAGAAGAACCTTTTGACTGCATTTTTATGGACCCGCCGTACCAGAAGGAATTGGAAAAGCAGGCGCTTGAAGTATTAAAAGATGCCTCTTACGTGACAAAAGATACCCTGATTGTAGTGGAAGCCTCTTTGGAAACCGGATTTGATTATCTGGATGCATATGGTTTTTCCATTATAAAGGAAAAGAAATACAAGACAAATCAGCATGTATTTGTAAAAAAGAAGTAGAGCAGAAAGGCAAGAGCATGACAAGAGCAATTTATCCGGGAAGCTTTGACCCGGCAACCTATGGTCATTTGGATATTATCAAAAGGGCGGCAGCTCTTTTTGATGAGGTCATTGTAGGAGTTTTGAATAATTCTGTAAAAAGTCCGTTGTTTTCTGTAGAAGAACGTGTTAATATATTAGAGAATATAACAGGTGATATTCCAAATGTGAAGATACAATCTTTTGGAGGATTATCGGTGAATTTTGCAAAAAGCTGCGAAGCCAAAGTAATTATCCGGGGACTGCGGGCAATTACGGATTTTGAATATGAACTTCAGATGGCCCAGACCAATCGGATTCTGTCAACAGATGTGGATACCATGTTTTTGACAACCAGTCTTCAGTATGCCTATTTAAGTTCCACAACAGTGAAGGAAGCGGCGTCTTTCGGAGCTGATATCTCCAAATTTGTACCGGAGTATGTGGTGCGCCAGGTAGAAGCAAAACTGAGCGGGATGAACCATAGGAAGTAATCTATACAATAAGGAGAAAATGAAGATGAGCAGTAGAATAGAACAAATCATTGAAGAAATTGAAGAATACGTAGAGAGCTGTAAGTATCAGCCGCTTTCCACTACAAAAATTATTGTAAATAAGGAAGAAATTGAGGAACTGTTAAGAGAACTGCGTCTGAAGACTCCAGATGAAATTAAGAGATATCAGAAGATTATCAGCAATAAGGATGCAATTTTACAGGATGCACAGGCAAAAGCAGATAAGATTATTGAAGATACCAAGGTACAGGTACAGGAAATGGTAAAAGAGTCTGAAGTTATGCAGCAGGCATATGCACAGGCAAATGAAACCATTAATGCGGTAAATCAGCAGGCACAGGAAATTATTGATGCGGCTGCAAATGAGGCAAATGCCCTGCGTTACAGCGCAGTATCTTACACAGATGAGATGATGGCAAACATGGGTCAGATTGCAAACAGCATGTTAGAAGATGCAGCAGGAAAATATCAGGAATTTTTGCAGGCTCTTCAGTCTTCTGTGGACGTTATCGCACAGAACCGCGCCCAGCTTTCTCAGCAGCTTAGCCAGGGTGTTCCGGAACAGCCGGCACAGAGTGAAGCTCCTTCTGCAGTAGCTCCTGAATATGCCAAAGCTCAGGAACCAGCAGAAGAAGAATATGATGACGACTATGATGATTTTGAAGATGATGAATTAGATGACGATTTTGATGATTTTGACTAATAAGTAAGCCAGGACAAAGGCGCAGACAGAACAGCATAGTTTTCCCAGGACGTAAGGTTTTAAGGAAAGATCTGTGTTACCCAACACAGATTTTGTCTGAGCTGCAATACACAGTCCCCCAAGGGAGGTAAATCCAAGAGCCAGGGGATAAGTAAGGGAAAAAGGATAGGAGCTGTGAAGCAGTTCTGAAGTTCCGGTTGTCACTTCAATGAATCCCAAAATCAGGTATTTGATGTCAGGAGCAGACAGCAGGAGCAGTTTTAACATACCCTGAAGAATGGAAAAAAGAATGATGTATCCTCCCAGTCGGACAATGGTTTCAAAACCGTTCATAATAGAGATATCCAGCAGTTCTCCAAAAGAAGGAGAGGCGGATATCTCTTTTTTTGCCGAAAAGGTACAAGCGGAGACGGAAGCGGACCGGTAAAACCGTCTGGTAAAAAGTGAGCAGAAAACTCCAGAGAGATAGATAATGATATAGGTGGGTATTACCAGATAGGGGCGGTTAAAAAGTCCGGTACACAAGTATGCAGACAAAAAGGAGGGACCGGGATAAGAGGAAAAGGTAAGGAGATAGGAGGCTTCTTCTTTGGAAATTCGGTGTTTTTCATACAAATCTGCTGTGATTTTGGCTCCCATAGGATAACCGCAGAAAATGCCAA
The DNA here is from genome assembly GCA_958352855.1 of uncultured Bacillota bacterium. Taxonomy (GTDB): domain Bacteria; phylum Bacillota; class Clostridia; order Lachnospirales; family Lachnospiraceae; genus Blautia. Next base: position 9,858 of record CATWQE010000053.1, on the reverse strand, counting down.
GAACCAGGGCATAGGCGCCCTGGCTGGACAGACCAAAGGATTTGCGCCAGAATATCTGAGATTTTTGCATGAAGTTATCCAAAATCCCTGTGTGAAGGAGTAAATTAGAAAGAATGAGAAAGGGAAGCAGAGAAGGAAGAAGGGTATAAAACCAAAGCATAAGTCCGGCTTTGGCATGAGCCAGGGCATGCTTTGGAAAGAAAAGCAGGAAACTGAGAAAAATAAGAAAACCACAGATAACAGCCAGGCGCTTCATGCTTATCCCTCCAATTCTTTATAAAGCTGTTTTGGAATCATTTCTGTGTTTAATATATGGGAAGGTTTTAGGTTTCATGCTTGCTATTTCCCAAAGAATGTGTAAGAATAGGGAGTAGAAATCAGCAGGAGGTATGAACATGAGTGTTTTAGAAAATTTACAGCCTGAAAGGGTGTTTCATTATTTTGAGGAAATCACAAAGATTCCCCATGGTTCTGGAAATACCAGAGAAATCAGTGATTATCTGGTAAGCTTTGCCAAAGAGCATGGACTGCGTTATATTCAGGATGAAAGTAACAATGTGATTCTATTTAAGCCTGCAGCAAAGGGCTATGAAAATGCCCCTACAGTGATGCTTCAGGGACATATGGACATGGTATGCGAAAAGGAACCTGGCAGCAGTCATGACTTTACCAGGGATGCTTTAAAGCTTCAGGTTGAAGGGGACTATATTTCTGCGCAGGGTACTACCCTTGGAGGCGATGACGGAATTGCTGTTGCCTATGGGCTGGCGCTTCTGGAGGATGATACCCTGGAACATCCGGCGCTGGAAGTTGTTATTACTGTGGATGAGGAAATCGGTCTTCTGGGAGCCACTGCTCTGGATGCTTCTCCTTTGCAGGCAAAATGCCTGATTAATCTGGATTCAGAGGAGGAAGGCTATCTCTGGGCAGGATGTGCGGGTGGTATGACCGCGGTTTCTGAACTTCCTGTCCGGTATCAGGAAGAAACCAATGAGAAGTGGAAGGTTACAGTTTCCGGTCTTGCCGGAGGACATTCCGGAGCCGAAATTGATAAGAACAGGGCAAATGCCACCTTGCTTTTGGCGCGGTTTTTAAAAGAGGCAAAAGAGCAGGGCGCGTATGCTATTTCAGAATTAAACGGAGGCTTGAAGGATAATGCCATTCCAAGGACTGCAAATGCTTTGATTCTGGCAGGAAAAGAGGAGGGAAACGCCATTGCAGCGTATGCAAAGGTTTTCACAGAAGCTCTTAAAAAAGAATATACAGGCAGCGATGAGGAAATCTGCGTTACTGTAGAAGCCCAGGGGATTGGAACAGAACCGGTACTGCACCCGGTAAGCCAGGAGAAAGTTCTGTTTTTCCTGTTACAGTATCCAAATGGCATTCAGAAAATGTGTGGCTTTATGGATGGTCTGGTGGAGACTTCCTGTAATCTGGGTATTACCAATCTCACACCAAAGGCGCTGGTGGGCTCTGCCAGTGTAAGAAGCTCTGTGGGAAGCGCAAAAAAAGCTCTGGCAGATAAAATTGCTTATTTGACAGAATTTCTGGGTGGAGACTTCCAGATAGAGGGAGATTATCCTTCCTGGGAATATAAACAGGATTCTGCCCTTCGTCCTCTTATGGTGGATGTATTTCGGGAAATGTACCACAGAGAGCCAGAGGTCAAGGTGATTCATGCAGGTCTGGAATGTGGACTCTTTTACGAAAAAATCCCGGGACTTGACTGCGTATCCTTAGGTCCTGATATGCAGAATATCCATACCACAGAAGAGAAATTGTCTATTTCTTCTGTAGAGCGTGTATGGGAGTATTTATTAGCAGTATTGAAAAGAATAAAATAAACGGGCTGTGAGTCATAAAATCCTCCGCAGGCGCATAAGATGATATGTAGGTGTTCTCTTATGGCAGGCGGAGGATTTTTATGAAAAAATGGATGCTCATGCTGTGTCTTCTGCTGTTTTTTGATATACAGATAATCGGGAGCATGAGGGATAAAACATCTTTGGATACTTTTCGTCAGGCAGGGATGCCGGTAAAATGGTTTCAAAAGGCAGGAGTAGAGACAGAGGAAATGGAACAGTATCTGGAGTTTTGGGAGGATCTGAAATATTTTCCTGTGGCAGGGAGACTGGAAGATGCCGGGGAGAGTTTTTCTTTTCAGAACACCTGGCATGAGGCGCGCAATTACGGAGGGGAGCGGATGCATGAAGGGTGTGATGTATTTGGCATGTATGACAGACGGGAATATTATCCGGTGGTAAGTATGACAGAGGGGGTTGTGGAAACCGTAGGCTGGCTGCCTCTTGGGGGATGGAGAATCGGAATTCGAAGTCCTGGAGGAGGTTTCTTTTATTATGCTCATTTATCTTCTTATGAAAGGCAGTTTCAGGCAGGAGATGTAGTGAAGGCAGGGGAAATTCTGGGATTTCTGGGAGATACAGGGTATGGAGAGGAAGGAACCAGAGGAAAGTTTCCCTGTCATTTGCATGTGGGAATCTATGTAAAGACGCAAAAGGAAGCAGAGCATGCTCTGAATCCGTATCCTGTTTTACTTTTTTTAGAGAGCAGACAAAAAAATTTTTTCTATTAAAAATAGAAAAACTATGCTATACTTTATGGATATCATTAAGGAGTAATGCTTTATGGAAATACGATTATGGCGGGAACTGCTGGTTCCCTATGAACTGGCGGTCAAAGAACTGGTGATGAAGTTTCAGCAGTTGAAAAAAGAACACAAGGAGAAGGACCTGTATTGTCCCATTGAGGAGGTCTCAGGAAGAGTCAAATCCATTAACAGCATTTTGGAAAAAATGCAGAGAAAACAGATTTCCTGGGATGATCTGGAGGAAAAGGTGGAGGATATTGCCGGAATCAGGATTATCTGCCAGTTTTATGAGGATATTGAAGTTGTGGCGGATTTAATCCGAAAAAGACGGGACATGCGGGTACTGGAAGAAAAGGATTATATTACTCATATGAAAGCCAGCGGATACCGCAGTTATCATATGATTATTGCATATAATACAGAAACCCTGGAAGGATGCAAGGAAATCCGGGCAGAGATTCAGATTCGGACTCTGGCAATGAATTTCTGGGCAACGATTGAGCACTCTCTCCAGTATAAATACCGGGGAAATATGCCAAAGCATCTGGCAGAACGTTTAAGCAGCGCTGCGGATTCTATTTTACAGTTGGATGCAGAGATGTCCTCTGTGCGCAGTGAGGTTATGGATGCGCAGAATTCCATGCTCCATCAGTCAAATCTGGTGGCGGATATTTTAAATAATATTGAAAACCTGTATCACTATTCCAACAAACGGGAAGTGGCAAAGATTCAGGATGAATTTTATCGGATTTATAAGACCAAGGATCTGGAACAACTGGAGCGGTTTCACAGAGAACTGGATATTCTTGCAGAAGGCTATCGGGCGCAGGCGCTGTCTCAGGAGCTTGGCAGTGAATAATTCCTTTAGGAGAGAAGCATGGCAAAGATAAGATTGGATAAATACCTGGCAGATATGGGGCTGGGAACCAGAACAGAAGTAAAGAAAATCATAAAAAAAGGGCAGATTACTGTAAATGATGTGATTGTACGCGCCCCGGAATATAAAACGGATACGCAGACAGACCTGGTATGTGCAGATGGTCGTTTCGTGTCCTATGCAAGTTTTGAATATTATATGCTGAATAAACCCCAGGGGGTAGTCTCTGCCACAGAGGATAAAAGGGAAAAGACCGTTCTTGATCTGATTGTTTCAAAGAAGAGAAAAGATTTATTTCCGGTAGGGCGTCTGGATAAGGACACAGAAGGACTGCTTTTGATTACCAATGACGGGGAGCTGGCTCATCAACTGCTGTCGCCTAAAAAACATGTGGATAAAACTTATGTGACAAAGCTGTTACACCCCCTTGCTTTAGAAGATGCGGCAAGGCTGGAAGCAGGGGTGGATATTGGAGAGCAGGAGCTTACCTTGCCGGCAAAGGTGAAGCTGTTAAACACAGAAGGAACAGAAGTGCAGATTACCATTTGGGAAGGGAAGTTCCATCAGGTGAAACGGATGTTTCAGGCAGTTGGAAATCAGGTGGTGTTTCTAAAGCGGATTTCCATGGGAAATCTGGCACTGGATGAAGGGCTGAGACCGGGAGAATACCGGCTGCTGACCCGGGAAGAGATTATGAGGTTAAAGGAACATGCTGGAACAGATAAAAGCAGTGATTTTTGATTTAGATGGAACGCTGGTGGACTCCATGTGGATGTGGAGAAGTATTGACATGGAATATCTTGCCAGTAAGGGAATAGAAGTCCCTGAAAACCTGGAGGCCTTTCAGGAGGAACTGGAAGGTATGGGATTTACGGAAACTGCCATGCTTTTTAAAGAGCGGTTTGGAATCCCGGATTCTCTGGAAGAGATTAAGGAAACCTGGATTCGTATGTCCGGGGAAAAATATCAGAAGGAAGTACCTTTAAAGCCGGGGGCAAGGTGGTTTCTTGGTTATTTAAAGGAAAGAGGGATAAAAATCGGTATCAGCTCCAGCAACAGCCGGGAGCTGATTCAGATGGTATTAGAAGCCCATGGCATTTTGGAATATTTTGACTGCATTACTACTTGCTGTGAAGTGAAAAGAGGAAAACCGGCGCCGGATGTTTATTTAAAAACAGCTAAAGGACTGAGCACAGAGCCAGAAGCATGTCTTGTTTTTGAGGACGTTTCTATGGGAATTCTGGCAGGAAAGCGGGCTGGCATGAAGGTCTGCGCCATTGATGATGCCTATAGCCGCAAGCAGGAGGCGCAGAAGCGGGAACTGGCAGACTGGTACATCCTGGATTATACCCAACTGGCAGAAGAAACAAGAAGAGAGGACAAGGCATGAATACAAGGTTTTTACCTGTAACCAGGGAAGAAATGGAAGAAAGGGGCATCTGGCAGCCGGATTTTGTCTATATTACAGGGGATGCTTATGTGGATCATCCTTCTTTTGGCGCGGCAATTATTACCAGATTATTGGAGAGCCAGGGTTTTTCGGTAGGCGTGATTGCCCAGCCGGACTGGAAGAAAAAGGAAAGCATTGCAGTCTTTGGCGAACCGCGCCTGGCGTTTCTGGTTTCGTCCGGAAATATGGACTCTATGGTGAATCATTATACAGTGGCGAAGAAACACAGAAAACAGGATGCCTATTCTCCGGGAGGACGCATGGGACTAAGGCCGGACCGGGCGGTGACTGTGTACAGCAATCTCATTCGTCAGACTTATAAGGAAACGCCCATTATCTTAGGCGGTGTGGAGGCTTCTCTGCGGCGTCTGGCTCATTATGATTACTGGTCAGACAGTTTGAAGCGTTCTGTACTGTTGGATTCCGGGGCAGATATGATTTCCTATGGCATGGGAGAACACAGCATTCTGGCTATTGCCAAAGCCCTGGAAAAGGGAATTCCTATAGGAAAGATTAATTTTATTGAAGGAACGGTTTATAAGTCCAGGGAGGCGCCAAAAGGCGCGCTGCTGCCCTCTTATGAAGAGTTGCTTCAGGAAAAGGCAAATTATGCCAGAAGTTTCCGTCTGCAGTATGAAAACATGGACCCCTTTACCGGACAGGTTTTAATCGAAGCCTATGGGACCAGAGGATATGTGGTGCAAAATCCTCCGGCGAAGCCTCTGTCTCAGAAAGAAATGGATATGGTGTATGAGCTTCCTTATGCCAGAACCTATCATCCTATGTATGAAAAGCAGGGAAAAATTCCTGCCATTGAAGAAATTAAATTTAGTATTACCAGTAACCGAGGGTGCTTTGGCGCCTGCAATTTCTGCGCCCTGGCCTTTCACCAGGGACGTATTGTACAGACCAGAAGTCATGCTTCCATGTTAAAGGAGGCGAAAGCCTGTATTCAGGAACCGGATTTTAAGGGATATATTCATGATGTAGGAGGGCCTACCGCAGATTTTCGTCATCCATCCTGTGAAAAGCAGTTGAGTAAGGGCGTGTGCAAAAACCGTCAGTGCCTGTTTCCAAAGCCCTGTAAAAACCTTCAGGCAGATCATGAGGATTATCTGGAGGTGCTGCGGGCCATGCGGAAGCTGCCCGGGGTAAAAAAGGTGTTCATCCGTTCAGGAATCCGGTTTGATTATGTGAATGCAGATCCCTCTCCGGTATTTTTGGAAGAGGTGGCAAAGTACCATGTAAGCGGCCAGCTTCGTGTGGCGCCGGAGCATGTTTCGGATTCTGTTTTGTATTATATGGGAAAACCAGAACACCAGGTATATGAGGAGTTTTTAAAACGCTTTGCCAAAGCCAATGAAAAGGCGGGGAAAAAACAATTTGTAGTGCCTTATCTCATGTCCTCTCATCCGGGAAGCAGAATCCAGGATGCAGTGGAGCTGGCAGAGTATATCCGGGATATGGGTTTTATGCCGGAGCAGGTACAGGATTTTTATCCAACACCGTCTACCATGTCCACCTGTATGTATTATACAGGACTGGACCCAAGAACAGGAAAAAGCGTTTATGTTCCCAAAACAGCCAGGGAAAAGGCCATGCAAAGAGCATTGATTCAGTATAAAAATCCGGAGAATTATAATCTTGTGCGAGAGGCTCTTGTAGAAGCCGGGCGTACCGATTTAATTGGATATGGAAAAAAATGTCTCATTGCCCCCAGAAAAGGGGAAGGAAAGAAGCCTGGAAAGTTGCAAAAAGCCCGGCAGCCGGGAAAGAAAAAAGCCATCCGGAATGTGCATAAAAAGAAAAGGGGCTGACAACATGGGAAATAAGAAGATTGCGCTGGTAACCGGAGCCTCCTCAGGGATGGGGCGGGAATTTGTCCTGCAGATATATAAGAGATATCCAGACCTGGAGGAAATCTGGGCTGTGGGAAGAAATACAAAAGCGCTGGAGCAGTTAAAGAAAGAAGTTCCAAAACTTCGTATCTGTGCGTGGAATCTTACCAGCCTACCGGATTTACAGAGATTTCAGGAGCTTCTGGAAAAGGAGAAGCCCCAGATAAAAATTCTGGTGAACAGCGCAGGCATGGGAATACAGAAACCAGTGGAAGAGACCGGTCTGGAAGATTTATGGAATACCATACAGGTAAATTGCGCTGCGTTTACAGCAGTTTTGAAAATCTGTTATCCTTATTGCAGAGAGAAAAGCCGGATTCTTTGTCTTTCCAGCGGGGCGGCATTTGTCCCACAGCCTGGATTTGCCGCGTATGCTGCGTCCAAGTCTTATGTTCTGAGCTTTTCCAGGGCGATTAGAAGGGAATGGAAAGACAGAGCAGGAATTACCATTGTATGTCCAGGGCCTGTGGACACCCCATTTTTGGAAAAGATGGGGGGAAAGGAGCATATGCCTGCCTATAAAAAATACTTTCTGGCAAAACCGGAAGCAGTGGTGGAAAAAGCGTTAAAGGATAGTGAAAAGGGAAAAGAACTCTCTATTTACGGATATTCTGTAAAGGCATTAAGGGTGGCATGCAAGATACTTCCCCATGGCTTGATTTTAAAATTTCTGTGACAAAAGAAAGGAAGTTAGAATATGAGCAACCAAAAGAGGAAATTAAAAAAGGGAGATTACGGTTATCTGAGAGTGCATCAAAAACGCCAGGTACTCTACACGTTGCTGGCCTTTGTTGCGCCGCTTTCTGTATTTTTTACCGGATTGTATATTAACCGCACAAGAAACAGTGTGTTTACGGTCATTGCCCTGGTAGCCTGTCTTCCGGCCTGCAAATTTGCAGTAACCATGATTATGCTGTTTTTACAAAAGCCTATGAAGGAAAAGGATTATCAGGAAATTGAGAAACACAGAAATGGGCTGGTATGCGCATATGAATTGGTGGTATCTGCCTATGAAAAACAGTCTTATATTGATTCCTTAGCAGTGTGTGGAAATACCATGGTGGGCTACACCAGCAGACCTAAGACCGATATTCCCTTTGTGGAAAAGCACATTCAGACGATTTTACGCCAAAACGGATATTATGTGTCTGTCAAGATTTTTGACCGCCTTTCTGATTATACAGGGCGTCTGGATACCATGTGGGAACACAGGGAAGCCCTGGAAAAAGATATTAAATTCCGTCCGGACCCACAGGAGCCGGATTTAACCAGAAATGAAGCGATTATGAGGGTAATCTATGCGATTTCTCTTTAGGAGATAAGGAAATGAAACAATTAGTAATGAGCGAAATTGACAGGGGGCAGCGTCTGGATAAGTTTTTAGGCAAATATCTAAGTGAGGCGCCCAAAAGTTTTATTTATAAAATGCTGCGAAAAAAGAACATTGTGCTAAATGGAAAAAAGGCAGATGGCAGTGAAAAACTAGAAGCAGGGGATGAAATTAAACTGTTTTTTTCAGAGGATACGCTGGAAAAATTCTGTGGGAAGACCAGGGAGGGAGCCACAGGAAATCTGGATGTGGTTTATGAGGACGAACAGGTGCTGTTTGTAAATAAACCGGTGGGGATGCTGTCCCAAAAGGCAGCCAGAGAGGACGTCTCTTTGGTGGAATATCTCACAGGCTACCTTCTGGAAACTGGAAGCCTGACAAAAGAAGATTTGCGGACCTTTCATCCCGGGGTGTGTAACCGGCTGGACCGAAATACCAGCGGCCTTGTGGCAGCAGGAAAAACCCTGCAGGGACTTCAGCTTTTATCAGAAGCCTTTCAAAACCGCAGAATGCATAAATTTTATCTTGCTCTTGTTGCCGGAAAGCTTGAAAAACCGGCTCATATCAAAGGATATTTATGGAAAGACGAAAAGAGAAACAAGGTTTTGGTACAAAAGGAAGAGCAAAAGGGAAGCCTGCCTATTGAAACCAGATACACACCCCTTGGACATTCTAAAAGTGGCTGTACCCTGTTAAAAGTAGAGCTTCTTACAGGACGTTCCCATCAGATCCGAAGCCATCTGGCCAGTATAGGACATCCGGTTATTGGCGACTGGAAATACGGAAATGAAAAGTGGAACCAGAGCTTTCGCAGGGAGTATCAGATTCAGTCCCAGCTTCTTCATGCATGGCAACTGGAATTTCCGAAACAGGAAGAGAAGCTGCCAATGCTTGCAGGAAAGACCATAACAGCCAGAGTACCTCTGGAATTTGAAAAGGTATTAAGGGGAGAGAACCTGTGGAAGCTGGTTTTGGGAGAAAATAAGGGAGATGTTTAAAACATGAAAGAACCAACGCAATCCTCCTTTTGGAAGGAATTTATGGAGTATTTAAAGATGATTGTTTTTGTGGTGGCAGTGGTTCTGGTGGTGAATAATTTTTTGCTGATTAATGCAAAAATTCCCTCAGAATCCATGGAGCAGACCATTATGACCGGAGACAGGGTGTTTGGTAATCGGTTAGCCTATGTCTTTGGGGAACCGGAACGTTATGATATTATTATTTTTAAATATCCGGATAATGAAAAAGAACTGTTTATTAAAAGGATTATCGGGATGCCCGGGGAAACAGTAGAGATCAAAGACGGAAAGGTGTACATAAACGGGTCAGAGAAGCCCCTTAAAGACAGCTTTACGCCGGAGACGCCGGTGGGAGATTATGGACCTTATACAGTGCCGGAGGACAGTTATTTTGTACTGGGAGATAACCGGAATTATTCCAGGGATTCCAGATTCTGGAACAACCCCTATGTGGCAGAGGATAAGATACTGGGAAAAGCAGTGCTTCGATATTTCCCGGGAATTAAGCTTTTAAAGTAGGAGAGAGTAATGGCAACATGGAATTCCAGAGGTCTTCGGGGTTCTACCCTGGAGGAATTTATCAACCGTACCTGTGAGCAGTACAGGGAAAAAGGGCTGGCTTTGATTCAAAAGGTTCCAACTCCCATTACACCAGTGCGGATTGACCAGCAAAGCA
>CATWQE010000052.1 GCA_958352855.1 uncultured Bacillota bacterium | reverse complement strand
TCATCAGCAAAGATGATTATAGGTTCTGTGGATAAAACTGCGGAAACTCAAGAAAAACATACATTGACAGTGAATAAAAGTTTGGAATATCGTCATAGTCAAGGATATTGGAGAGCAGGACCACCTAAGACGCAGAAAAGTTATCGTACTATTCCGCTTACAGATAAAGCATATTCCATTCTCAAAAGCTGCTATGATGAAAGAGATAGCCGTAAAGAGTCTGAAACGTTGTCACAGATTTTAGAATACATTGACAGCAGAACAGGCGAAAAGAAATGTCTTGTCATGCACGATTTGGTATTTGTCAACTGGCGAACCGGAGAGCCGGCAAAAAATAGTTCCTATGATACACACTTATACAAATTATGTGATGAAGCAGGAATTAAACGCTTTTGTATGCACGCCTTACGACATACTTATGCTACACGCGCGATTGAACGCGGCGTACAGCCTAAAGTGCTACAACAGCTTTTAGGACACGCAAGTATAAAAACAACAATGGACAGATATGTTCATGTTACGGACGAGTCACTGGTAAATGCAATACGTCAATTTCAACAAGCTACGCCGCCAGTTAAACAAAAAGGGCGTAAAAAGGGCGTACAAGAAATATAGAGAAAGGCAGAAACCCAGTAAAATCAAGGGTTTCTGAACAGGTAAAGATAAAAATGAAATTAGGTATCGTAGGTCTCCCAAACGTAGGAAAAAGTACATTATTCAACTCTTTAACAAAAGCAGGTGCAGAATCTGCCAATTATCCATTCTGTACCATTGACCCCAATGTAGGAATTGTTCCGGTTCCGGATGAAAGATTAAAATTATTGGGAGACTTTTACCAGTCCAAGAAAGTCACTCCGGCAGTGATTGAATTTGTGGACATTGCAGGTCTGGTAAAAGGCGCATCCAAAGGTGAGGGACTTGGAAACCAGTTCCTGGCAAACATTCGTGAGGTAGACGCCATCGTACATGTGGTAAGATGCTTTGAAGATGAAAATGTTATCCATGTAGACGGATGTATTGATCCTCTTAGAGATATTGAAACTATTAACCTGGAGCTGATTTTCTCTGACCTGGAAATCCTGGAGAGAAGAATTGCGAAAACTACAAAATCAGCCAGAATGGACAAAGAAGCAGCAAAAGAGCTGGAATTTTTAAAAGAAATTAAAGCGCATCTGGAAGGCGGAGAGCCGGCTTCTTCTATGGAACTGGAAAATGAGGACCAGGAATTATATATGAAGGGTTATAATCTGCTTACCTGGAAGCCTGTTATCTACGCTGCAAATGTATCCGAAGATGACCTTGCCGATGACGGAGCCTCCAATCCTTATGTACAGAAGGTTCGTGAGTACGCTTCTAAGACAAATAGTGAAGTGTTTGCCCTGTGTGCAGAAATTGAGCAGGAAATCTCAGAACTGGAGGAAGATGAGAAGAAGGAATTTCTGGAGGATCTGGGAATCCAGCAGTCCGGTCTTGAAAAATTAATTGTTGCCAGCTACCGTCTCCTTGGACTGTTAAGCTTCCTTACATCAGGAGAGGATGAGACAAGAGCATGGACCATTAAAGTGGGAACAAAGGCTCCTCAGGCAGCAGGAAAAATCCATACGGACTTTGAACGTGGATTTATTAAAGCAGAAGTGGTCAATTATCAGGATTTACTGGATTGCGGTTCCTATGCAGGCGCCAGAGAAAAAGGTCTGGTTCGCATGGAAGGTAAGGAATATGTGGTTCAGGACGGAGATGTGATTCTTTTCCGTTTTAATGTTTAAAGATTATCATACAAATGTATAAAAAGTTCGGTACTGTCAAAGTATAAGAGAAACGTCAGAACCTGTGACAGACAGAAAACAACAGGAGAGTGCAAATGACCCGAAAAGAGCTGAAATGGGAAATCGAACACACAAGAGAGCAATTAGATGCTGCGATTGAACAAAAATACTGCTTTCTTGAAATTTTAAAAATCAGCAGAATGTTAGATTGTCTGATTGAAGAGTACATGACAATGAATCAGCAAAGCTGTTCATAAGGGACGGCAGCAGGAAGAAGAAAAAAGATGGAAAAACCTGGAAAACATAGGTGTTTTCAGGGTTCCGTCTTTTTTTATTTTTTGTAGAAAAACATATGTTCCCCCTTGCGAAATTACTTATCTTGGTATAGAATGAATGCATAAGTGGTAGAAAGTGGTGAGAAGTGGTGGGAAATGGGGCACTGGTGGCAGAAGCGCCCCACACAGACCATGAAGATCAGGAAGGGGAGATTCCTGATCTGCGAAAGAAGAGGTCATTCATTATGTTTATGGGAGAGTATAGTCATACAATTGATGCCAAGGGCAGGATGATTATTCCCTCCAAGTTCAGGGAAGAGCTTGGAGAGAATTTCGTGTTGACAAAAGGTCTGGATGGCTGTCTTTCTATTTATCCAAATGAAGAATGGAAGAACTTCGAAGAAAAGCTGAAAGCTTTACCACTTAATGATAAAAATGCAAGAGCCTTCTTACGTTTCTTTGTGGCCAGTGCAACCTTATGTGAACTGGACAAGCAGGGGAGAATTCTCGTACCGTCAACGCTGCGGGAGTTTGCGGGTCTGAATAAGGATGTGGTACTCACTGGAAATCTTACAAGAATTGAAGTCTGGAGTAAGGAGAAGTGGTTGGAGAACAGCAATTATGAGGATATGGATGCTATTGCAGAAGGAATGCAGAGTATGGGCATTGTAATCTGAGAAAATGCTAGGAGAGAATCATGGAATTTAAACACAAATCCGTATTACTGGAAGAAACTGTTGGGAATTTGAAGGTAAAACCTGACGGGATTTATGTAGATGGAACACTGGGAGGCGGCGGACATTCCTATAGGATATGTCAGCAGTTATCTGCCAAGGGGAGCTTGATAGGCATAGATCAAGATGAAGCTGCAATAAGAGCTGCGGGGGAACGGTTACAGGAATTCAGGGAGCAGGTAACCATCATTCGCAGCAATTATTGCAACATGAAAAAAGAATTACAAAAGATAGGAATCACATCTGTAGATGGAATTATTTTGGATTTGGGGGTATCTTCCTACCAGTTGGATAACAGCCAGCGGGGATTTACGTACAGGGAGGATGTCCCTCTTGACATGCGTATGGACCAGAGAAATCCAAGGACAGCCAGAGACATTGTGAATACTTATACAGAACAGGAGCTGTACCGGATTATCAGGGACTACGGAGAAGACAAGTTTGCAAAAAACATTGCAAAGCACATCTGTCTGGCAAGACAGGAGAAGAGTATAGAAACAACAGGAGAATTGTCGGAAATTATTAAACGGGCAATTCCCATGAAAATGCGTGCAGTGGGAGGCCATCCGGCCAAGAAAACCTTCCAGGCTATCCGAATCGAACTGAATCAGGAACTGGATGTGCTGCGAAATACACTGGACGATATGATTGACCTTTTGAATGATAAGGGAAGGATTTGTATTATTACATTTCATTCTTTAGAAGACCGTATTGTGAAGACGATTTTTAAGCAAAACGAGAATCCATGTACCTGTCCTCCGGGATTTCCGGTGTGCGTATGTGGAAATGTGTCAAAAGGGAGAGTGATTACCAGAAAGCCGATTCTTCCAAGTGAGGAGGAGCTTAAGGAAAATTCACGTTCAAAGAGTGCAAAGTTAAGAGTTTTTGAAAGAGTTAAGCAGTAAAAGCAGTAGCAGGAAAATAACCTGGTAAGGGAGAGCTTCATGGCAAGTACAAGGAACCATAACCGAAATGACAATAGAAGAGCGCAGGGGCGTCGGGCATACTACGAAGATGGGAATGCAGCGCGCCGTTTGGAAGAGGTACCTGTTCGGCCAAAGAAGAAACTGAGCAAAACTGCACAGAAGAACCGGGCAAAAAGCACCAATATGGGAAAGGGCTATATTGCTTTCCTGATTTTGGTCTGTGCTTTGGCAACCGGAGCCTGCGTACACTATATAAAACTGACCGCGCTTGTAACAGCGCAAAAGAGCGCAGTAGATGCAAAGGAACTGGAGCTTAATGAACTGAAATCTGATAATGACGCATACTACAGTGAGATTATGACAAATGTAGACCTGGAGGAAATCCGCGACAGAGCCATTAACGAATTGGGAATGGAATACGCGGAGGAGGACCAGATTAAGTATTATACACCGGGAAATAATAACTACGTAAGACAGTATCAGGACGTACCAGAAAAATAAGCAGGTGGAAGATTGAGAAAAAACGAATCAAAACAAAGAAAACTTACGAAGAAGATGAAGATAAAGCTGGCGGGGGTGTTTGGATGTTCTCTGCTGGCTTTAGTCGGTTTATTGGTGGGAATTACCTGGATTAATGCAAAGTCAGGGAATAAATATACCCAGCAGGTTCTCACACAGTCTCAGCAGCAGTACACAGATACTACGGTTCCTTTCCGAAGGGGCAGTATCACAGACCGCAACGGAACCATGCTGGCAAACAGTGTGAAGGTGTACAACCTGGTTTTAGACTGTGTGGAAATCAATAATAATGATAAATACAAAGATCCTACCAAAGCCGCTTTGGAAGAATATTTTGACATTGAGCAGGATGTGGTGGATGGTCTGCTGACCAATGAGGAGACAAAGGACAGCAGATACCAGATTCTGAAAAAAGAAGTTACCATGGATGAGCGCCGCGCTTTTGAGGAATCTTTGGAAGTGCCGGAAAGCAAGGAAGAAAAAGAAGCTCTGGGGGAAGAAGAAATTACCAGACGCCAGAGAGTAAAGGGCGTTTATTTTGAGGATACGTATAAGCGGATTTATCCTCTTGGAAGTCTGGCCTGTGATGTAATCGGCTTTACCGATGCAGGAGATACGGCTACCTGGGGGCTGGAAGGCTATTATAACAGTACCCTAAACGGAACCAATGGACGAACCTTTGGCTATCTTTCGGATGATTCTTCTCTGGAGCAGAATATTATTGATCCGGTTAATGGGAAAAATCTTACCACAACCCTGGATGCTACCATTCAGGAAATTGTGGAGAAATATATTTCAGCCTTTGACAGAGCCTTGTCTGCAGGACCTAATAATAAGAAAAATGCGAAGAAAAAAGGTGCGGAAAACATTGCTGTTATCATCCAGAATCCCAATAATGGGGAGATTCTGGCTATGGCAAGCTCCGGAACCTATGATTTGAACAATCCTCGTGATTTAAGCGGAAGCTACACAGAATATGAGATTGAAAACATGGATGATGAAGAGACAAAGGAAGCTTTGTTTGATATGTGGAAAAACTACTGTGTCAGCCAGAACTTTGAACCGGGTTCCACATTTAAGCCGGTGGTTGTGGCAAGCGCTTTGGAATCAGGAGCAATTACAGAGGCAAACCGTTTTATCTGTGACGGTGGAGAGGAAATCGGTGAAGATTATGTCCGCTGCGCTGTTTATCCGGACAGCCATGGCTCCCAGAGCCTTGGCGAAGTTATCCAGAACTCCTGTAATGATGGTATGATGGCCATTGGACGGAAAATGGGTACGAAATTATTTCTGGAATACCAGAAGAAATTTAATTTTGGCACCAGAACCGGAATTGACCTTCCAAGTGAGGAGACGGGACTTTTGTTCTCAGAAGATAATATGTATGAGATGGAATTGTCCACCTCTGCTTTCGGACAGGGCTTTAACTGTACTATGATTCAGGAAATTTCGGCGATTTCTGCGGCAATTAACGGGGGTACTTATTATCAGCCTCATTTGGTAAAGGAAATTACAGACGAAGATGGAAAAACCGTAAAAAATATTAATCCTAATGTATTAAAACAGCCTGTTTCTGAAGAAGTATCTGCCAAAATCAGAGAGTATATGGGACTGAGTGTCACCAATGGTACCAGCCGCTCTGCAAAGGTGCAGGGATATTCCATGGGTGGTAAAACGGGAACAGCGGAAAAATTAAATGAGAAAGAAAAGGGAAATTATCTGGTATCTTTCATTGGATTTGCGCCGCTTGATAAACCGGAAATGGTGATTTATACAGTTGTAGATACGCCAAACGTGGAAAAGCAGGCGTCCAGTACCTACGCCCAGTATTTATCACAGGCAATTATGTCTGAGGTGCTGCCATATATGAATATTTATCAGGATGAGCCTGTAGTGGAGGAAACGGTATTGTGGCAGGGCTTCTACGGTGTTCCTAAAATGACAGATATTGTGGAAGACGGAGTTTCCAATCCATATGGAACAATTCTGGATCAGGGCTTTGGAGACGGAGACCCCATTGACGAAGAGGAAATCAATGACCAGGAGACAGACGGAATCACCAATGAAGATGCGGGAATCGAGGCAGACGACCCGGAATATGAGGACGAATATGATTTAGACGAATTAGAGGATGATATCAGGAGATAACAAGAGAAGCTGTGGCATGAAACGCAAGAGGCATTTTCATGTCACAGTTTTTGTTATAAAAATATGGGGATGGCATATAGTATAAGGATAAATCTGCAAGGCGGCAAATATGAGAAAGAACAGGACTTACCATAAGAAGAAAACAGTGATTGTATTTTTGGGATGTATGTGTATGCTTTTGGGGCTTATGGGGCGTATGGTTTATCTTATGGTAATCCGTTCCGATTATTATGCAAAAAAGGCAGAGGAGCTGCATGAACGTGAGCGTGATATTAAGGCTGCCAGAGGAAGGATTCTGGATAGAAATGGGGAAGTGCTGGCGGATAATAAAGCAGTGTGTACTATTTCTGTGATTCACAGCCAGGTGAAAGAACCGGAAAAGGTTATTGCCATGCTATGCAAGGAACTGGGGCTGTCTGAGGAAACCGCACGAAAGAGGGTGGAAACGGTATCAGCCATTGAGCGTGTTAAGACCAATGTAGAGAAAGAAACAGGAGACAAAATCCGAAGCTATGGTCTGGAGGGCGTAAAGGTGGATGAGGATTTTAAGCGGGAGTATCCCTATGAGGAGCTGGCGTCCAAGGTTCTTGGCTTTACCGGAGGGGATAATCAGGGAATTATTGGACTGGAGGTCATGTATGAAGAAGCCCTTCGGGGGATTGATGGAAAGATTCTTACCATAACAGATGCCAGGGGTGTTGAATTATCAGAACTTGGAGAACAAAGGGTGGAGCCTGTGCCGGGATATGACCTGCATGTCAGTCTGGATAAAAATATTCAGATGTATGCCCAGCAGGCGGCCTGGAAGGTTATGGAAGAAAAACAGGCAGATGCGGTTTCCATTCTTCTTATGAATCCTCAGACCGGAGAAATTTATGCCAATGCCAATGTGCCGGAGTTTAATCTCAATGAGCCCTTTACCCTGAATACGGATGAGGATACCTCCGGCATGACAGAAAAAGAACTTCAGGATGCCTGTAATCAAATGTGGAGAAACCTTACCATAAATGATACCTATGAGCCAGGCTCTACCTTTAAAATTATTACCATGGCGGCAGGGCTTTCCCAGGGAGTGGTACATATGGAAGACCGGTTTTCCTGTCCTGGTTTTAAGATTGTGGAAGACAGAAGGATTCACTGCCACAAGCGGACAGGACATGGAGCTGAGAGCTTTGTGGAGGGCGCCATGAACTCCTGTAATCCTGTTTTTATTGAGGTAGGACTGCGTCTCGGGGTGGATAATTATTTCCGGTATTTTAAGCAGTTTGGCTTGATGGAAAAGACAGGAATTGATCTTCCGGGAGAGGCCTCCACGATTATGCACAAACAGGAAAAGGTGGGAGAGGTAGAACTGGCTACCATTTCTTTTGGCCAGTCTTTTCAGATTACCCCCATACAACTGGCAACAACCGTAAGCTCCCTGATTAATGGGGGAAAGCGGATTACACCGCATTTTGGAGTAAAAGTGACAGACAGAGAGGGAAATCTGGTGGAAACCTTTCGTTATCCGAAGAAGGAGGGGATTGTATCAGAGGAAATTTCAGAACAGGTGCGTTACATTCTGGAAAAGGTGGTTTCTGAAGGCTCCGGCAAAAATGCTGCCATAGAAGGCAGAACCATTGGAGGAAAGACTGCGACCTCCCAGACGCTGCCAAGAAGCGCTCACCGTTATATTTCTTCTTTCCTTGGCTTTACTCCGGCGCAGGAGCCTCAGGTACTAGGGCTGTGTCTGATTCATGACCCCCAGGGTGTATACTACGGAGGAACCATTGCGGCTCCTGTTATCCGGGATATCTTTGACAACATTCTTCCGTATATGGGGATTCAAGGTTGATAAATGAGGGAAAAAGCATTATACTGAAGAAGAGTAAAATACATAAAAAAGAGGTGTACTATGACAGAATTTACTATGGCATTACCAGTGCTGATTGCCTTTGCAATCAGTGTATTATTAGGACCGATTGTGATTCCTTATCTGAGAAAACTGAAAATGGGACAGACAGAGCGTGTAGAAGGCGTGCAGTCTCATTTGAAAAAGGCAGGAACTCCTACCATGGGCGGTATTATTTTCCTGTTGTCTACGGTAGTGACTTCCCTGATTTATGTGAAGGATTACCCAAAGATTATTCCAATCCTGTTTCTTACCCTGGGCTTTGGAATTATTGGATTTCTGGATGATTATTTAAAAGTAGTTCTGAAACGTTCAGATGGTCTCATGCCTGGACAGAAAATGGCATGTCAGATTGTGGTGACAGGAATTTTTGCTTTTTATCTTATGAAGTTTACAGACGTTCCTATGACTATGAAGATTCCATTTATGCCGGGACATGAGATTGACTTTGGCATTCTTACCATTCCCATTCTGTTTATTGCAGTAATCGGAACTGTAAATGGTGTGAATTTTACAGACGGACTGGACGGGCTGGCTTCTTCTGTGACCATTATGGTGGCAACCTTTTTCTCCGTTATGGCCATTGGAACAAAAAGCGGCATTGAACCCATTACCTGCGCGGTAGTTGGGGCCCTTATGGGATTTTTACTGTTTAATGTATATCCGGCCAAGATTTTTATGGGTGATACTGGATCCCTGGCTTTGGGAGGCTTTGTGGCAGGAACTGCTTATATGCTGCAGATGCCCCTGTTTATTATTCTGGTTGGTCTGATTTATGTGGTGGAAGTGCTTTCTGTTATGATTCAGGTCACTTATTTTAAGGCTACCCATGGAAAGCGTTTCTTTAAAATGGCTCCTATTCATCATCATTTTGAATTGTGCGGATGGTCTGAGACCAGAATCGTGGCAGTATTCTCCGTTGTAACAGCGGTATTATGCCTCATAGCTCTTATGGGAGTTTAACAGGCAGAGAGGATTGGAAAAACGAGTATGAAATTGCTAAGAAGTGAAGTAGAAAATAAAAAAGTGCTGGTGTTTGGCTCAGGAATCAGCGGTATCGGCGCTGTAAAGCTTTTGGAAGCCTTAAAAGCCAGGGTAGTGCTCTATGATGGCAATGAGAAGCTTCAGGAGGAACAAATCAGAAACCAACTGGAGCCTGGCTCTGCCTGCAATATTGTGCTGGGAGAGCTTCCAAAAGAGCTGATTTCTACCCTGGATCTGGTGGTTATGAGCCCTGGAGTACCTTTGGACATCCCTGCGGTAGAGCAGTTAAAGGCAGCGGGAATTCCCATTTGGGGAGAGGTGGAGCTGGCTTATCAAATGGGCGCAGGCAAGGTGCTTGCCATTACAGGAACCAATGGAAAAACCACAACCACAGCCCTGTTGGGTGAGATTATGAAGGCAGACCGGGAAGCCAGAAATACCTATGATGAGGTTTATGTGGTAGGAAATATTGGAAACGCCTATACAAAAGAAGCCCTTTCCATGAAAGATACCAGTTGTACGGTTGCAGAAATCAGCAGTTTTCAGTTGGAAACTGCGGATACCTTCAGGCCGGATGTGTCCGGAATTCTGAATATTACAGAGGATCATTTAAACCGCCATCATACCATGGAGGAATATATCCGGGTAAAAGAGCTGATTGCAGCAAATCAGACCAGGGAGAATTATTGTATTTTAAATTATGAAGACCCGGTATTGCGGGAATTTGCAGCCGGATGCGGGGCAACCGTAGTCTTTTTCTCAAGTGCACAAAGACTTGAGAGGGGAATTTTTCTGGAAGATGGCAAAATCCTTTTAAGAACCCAGGACCAGGAGCTGGAAATTGTGGATACGAAGGATTTGAAGCTGTTAGGACAGCACAATTATGAAAATGTAATGGCAGCCTCAGCCATGGCATATTATGCAGGAGTTCCAGTGGAAATTATCCGAAGGGCAGTGACAGAGTTCAGGGCAGTGGCTCACAGAATTGAGTTTGTGGATGAAATTCAGGGTGTGGCTTATTACAATGATTCTAAGGGAACGAATCCGGATGCAGCCATTAAGGGGATTCAGGCCATGAACCGTCCAACACTGCTTATTGGGGGAGGCTATGACAAGGAGTCCTCCTATGAAGAGTGGATTGAGGCTTTTGACGGAAAGGTGAAATATCTGGTGCTTATAGGACAGACCAGAGAGAAAATCCAGGAAACTGCCCATGCCTGCGGATTTATGAATACCATTTTGGCAGATAATCTGGAAGAAGCAGTGAATATCTGCGCGCAGAAAGCGCAAAAAGGAGATGCAGTGCTTCTTTCTCCCGCATGTGCAAGCTGGGGACAGTTTGATAACTATGAACAGCGGGGAGATAAATTTAAAGAATATGTAGGCAGACTGAAAGCATATAAATAAAGGAACTGGTTGCACAAGGGGAGAGCTGCTTTGGACAGGGAAAAGAAGAAAGAAAGGCATTTTGACTATGTGCTGTTGTGTTTGGTAATACTTCTGGTTCTTTTCGGGCTGTTATTTCTATATAGTACCAGCGCTTACAATGGAAGAGTGAAATTTCATGATGCGGGGTATTATTTTAAGAAACAATTATTTGCCACTTCCCTTGGACTTCTGGGGATGTATCTGGTTTCCTGTATGGATTATCATATGCTGGTAAGGTTTGCGCCTTTTTTCTATGTTGTTTCGTTGCTGTTGTCTCTGGCAGTTTTGCTGTTCGGAGATGAATATAATGGTTCCAGGCGCTGGCTGTCCCTGGGACCTTTCTCTTTTCAGCCATCAGAATTTGCCAAAGTGGCTGTGATTCTGCTTCTGACCTGTGTGATTGAAAAAGGAAAGGAGCAGAAACAGGGGATGCTGCAAATGGCAGGGACCATGGCTTTGCTCCTTCCTATTGTGGGGCTTGTGGGAACCAATAACCTGAGTACAGCGATTATTATTCTGGGCATTGGTGTGATTCTTATTTTTGTGTCCAATCCCAGGTATCTGCCTTTTGTGGGAATCGGAGTCAGCGGGATTTTGTTTATTGGAATTTTTTTAAGCATGGCCAGTTACCGTCTGGAACGTCTTGCAATCTGGCAAAATCCGGAAGCTTATGAAAAAGGTTTCCAGACCATACAGGGCTTATATGCTATAGGAAGCGGCGGAATTTTCGGAAAGGGTCTGGGAAGCAGTCTGCAAAAGCTGGGATTTGTGCCAGAGGCTCAGAATGATATGATTTTTTCTATTGTATGCGAAGAGACCGGACTTGTGGGAGCCTGTCTTTTGATTCTGCTGTTTGGCCTTCTTATCTGGCGTCTCATGGTGATTGCCACTCATGCAAGAGATTTGTGCGGGGCGCTTATTAGCGCAGGCATTATGGGGCATATGGCCATGCAGGTGATTTTAAATATTTCGGTTGTAACCAACACCATTCCAAATACAGGGATTACCCTTCCCTTTGTAAGCTATGGAGGAACTTCTGTGTTGTTTCTTCTGGGTGAAATGGGGCTTGCGCTTTCTGTAAGCCGTTATGAGGAACCATAAAAGGAGAGGGGCATACACTATAGTATGGTTGAATCTGAGCACAGAGGAGTGTATGGCTTGAATGGAATAAAGATTACAGGAGGAATTCCTTTACAGGGTGAAGTGCAGATACAGGGCTCTAAAAACGCGGCATTGCCAATGATGGCTGCCGCGCTTTTAAATAGGGGAACTACTGTACTTTTGGGATGTCCGAAAATCTCCGATGTATTTCTTATGGAACGAATTTTAAACCATCTGGGAGCAAAAACCTGCTGGAAGGGAAATACACTGGAAATTCAGGGAGGGGACATTACAAATTTCATGGTAGATGAGGAGGCAGGAGGTCAGATGCGCTCCTCAGTGGTGCTTCTTGGCAGTCTCCTGGGACGGTGCCAGAATGCGGCAGTTCCTTACCCGGGAGGGTGTGTCATTGGCAAAAGACCCATTGATTTACATCTGGATGCCTTAAAGCATCTGGGGGCAGTGTTTCGGGAAGAGAATGGGATGCTTATAGCAGAAACCTGTGGCCTTAAGGGGGCAGTGATTTCCTTTCCGAAATCCAGCGTTGGGGCTACGCAAAATGCCATTTTAGGCGCTGTCTGCGCCAGCGGAGAATCGTTGCTTTTGGGGTGCTCCCCGGAGCCGGAGGTTACCTGGTTATGCAGATTTTTAAAGGCAGCCGGAGCCCATATTCTGGGAGAAGGAACCCATACTTTGCGAATCAGAGGTGTCAGGGAGCTGCATGATGTAGAATTTCAAATTCCTGCAGACCGCATTGCTGCCGGTACCTATGTTTGCGCCAGCGCCATTACCCGGGGAGAGGGCGTGCTTTTGGACGCTCCGGTTGGAGAAATGGAAGCTCTTCTTGGGGCTTACAGGAAAATAGGTGGACAATACAGGTATAACAGTGGTAAACTAACGTTGCACAGCTTAAATGCCACGAAGCCTGTCAGACTTTTGGAAACCCAGATTTATCCCGGCTTTCCTACGGATCTTCAATCTGTATTTATGGCGGTTTTAGCCACTGCCAAAGGGGAGAGCTGTATTGTGGAAAACATTTTTGAAGACCGTTTTAAAATGGTCTCTCAGCTACAGAAAATGGGGGCGTGGATTGAGGTCTGCCAAAGCAAAGCTAAAATCAGGGGAGGCAGTCTTACAGGCGCAAGGGTAGAAGCCAGGGAGCTAAGAGGCGGCGCGGCGCTGGTTCTGGCTGGGCTGGCAGCCAGAGGGGAGACTTATGTGGAGAACAGGCATTTTATTGAACGTGGCTATGAGGATATCTGCAGAGATCTTTCTCATATGGGAGCCAGGATTTTAAAAGATTAAGGGGACATTTATGAGTAAAAGGAAGCTATACAGGATTCTGATAGAGGCAGTAGTGGCAGCAATTTTTATTGCGGCTCTGGTGTTTTTTGTGGGATTTCGGGTTACGAAAGTACAGATTGAAGGCAATCAGTATTATACAGATGAGGAAATAAAAAAAATGGTGCTGGATGCGCCAAACGCAGGGAACTCTATTCTGGTTATGATGACCAAAACAGAGGAAAAAACAAAAGATGCACAAATGATTGACCATGTGACCATTAAGCGGAAGAACAGAAATACCATTGTGGTAAATGTCAAGGAAAAACAGATGGTAGGCTGTCTGGAATTTCAGGGGCAGTATGTGAATTTTGACCGTCAGGGTGTGATTCAGATTATTACAGAGGAGCAGATGGAAGGTGTTCCTTTAATTGATGGTCTGAGTGTGAAATCAGCGAAAACAGGGCAAAAGCTGAAGGGAATTAATACAAAGAAGCTGAATACGATTTTAAGTGTTGGAAAAATGCTGGAGAAATCAGAGCAGAAACCGGACAGACTGGTTTTTAATGATATGAATCAGTTGGTGCTCTATTATGGAGATGTGGAGGTACGTCTTGGAGATGATGAAAATATGGATGAAAAAATGAACCGTTTATCTGGAATTTTGCCCCAGCTTGAAGGTATGGAGGGCATTCTTCACCTGGAGAATATTACGGAAGATACGGCTGGTGTGGTTTTTGATAACGCGGCAGAAGAAGAGGATGAAGAAGAGGATGGAGAAAATCAGGACGATGCTTCCCAGTCCGAAACCACAACTCCTCCTGCGGGTATTTTAACTCAGGAAGAAAATCAGGAAGATGAAGAGCAGAACAATGAGGATGAGTCGGAGGAGAATACCGGAGAAGAGTTTGATGATTCTCAACTGGAATACAGTGACGGAACAGATGCAGCAGAGTCCGAATCAGGGGCAAATCAGGAAGAATAGAGAAAGAAAATCTAAAAAATAGAGAAAAAATTCTTAAAAAGTAAATTTAGCAGTTGATAAATTTAAAAAAAGCATTTATTATATATCTATATGCAAACATATGAAACTGCAAGTTATCTGAAGATATTATACATTTGAAAGCATACAAGGGAACTAAAGGAGGAAATACGGTGTTAGAAATCATGACAAACGAAGCGGAATCATCTGCAAAAATTATTGTTGTAGGTGTAGGCGGAGCTGGAAATAATGCAGTAAACAGAATGGTGGAGGAAGCCATCAGCGGGGTAGAATTCATCGGAGTGAATACAGATAAGCAGGCGCTTACTTTATGTAAGGCTCCTACCGTTATTCAGATTGGTGAGAAGCTTACCAAGGGATTAGGCGCAGGTGCAAAACCGGAAATCGGTGAAAAAGCAGCGGAAGAAAGCATTGAAGAAATCAGACAGGCTATCCAGGGCGCAGATATGGTATTCGTTACCTGCGGTATGGGAGGCGGAACAGGAACAGGAGCTGCTCCTGTGGTTGCAGGAGTTGCCAAGGAAATGGGAATTCTGACTGTAGGTGTTGTGACAAAACCTTTCCGCTTTGAAGCAAAAACCCGTATGAGCAATGCTCTGTCCGGAATTGAAAAATTAAAGGACAGCGTAGATACTCTGATTATTATTCCAAATGATAAACTTCTGGAAATCGTAGACCGCCGCACAACTATGCCGGAAGCGCTTAAAAAGGCAGACGAAGTTCTGCAGCAGGCAGTACAGGGCATCACAGACCTGATTAATCTGCCGGCTCTGATTAATCTGGACTTTGCAGATGTTCAGACTGTTATGATTGATAAAGGCGTGGCACACATTGGTATTGGTGAAGGAAAGGGCGATGACAAGGCAATGCAGGCTGTACAGCAGGCTGTATCCAGTCCTCTTCTGGAAACTACTATCGAAGGCGCGTCTCATGTTATCATTAACGTATCCGGTGATATTTCACTTATGGACGCCAACGATGCGGCTACTTATGTACAGAACTTAACAGGAGAAGATACCAACATTATCTTTGGTGCTCTGTATGATGATAAGGAAGCAGATTTCGTAAGAATTACGGTTATCGCTACTGGTCTGGATGATGAAACAACCAGAAAAGCCAGCGTATCAAAAGATAAAAAAGCAGCGGGAACAGGAAGAACAGTAAGAACTCAGGCAGCTCCACAGCAGCAGCCGGTTCAGGAACCACAGCAGTCTGCAGGTGGTTTTCAGCAGCCAACCTTCCAGCAGCCTACGTTCCAGCAGCCGAATTTCCAGTCTGCACAGACTACTTTTACCAGCAATGTACCAAAGAGAGATATCCAGATTCCGGATTTCCTGAAAAACAGAAGATAAAAAGGTAAAATAAGAAACTCCCATAGAAACCAAACCTGTTAGCGGTTTGCCTATGGGAGTTTTTTGCTGTATTCCTTGGGGAAGAGAGAGGATGTTTCTATGCTTTTCAACTTGACAGTAATGAAGTTTCCTTTTAAACTGATAAGAAAGAATGTTTCAGGACAGGAGGATTTATCATGCTGCAAATTACGGGAAAAACATGTCTTACAGGATTGCTTGGAAGTCCGGTGGCTCATAGTATTTCTCCTCTTATGCATAATTTCAGTTTTGAAAACCTGGGAATTGACTGGGTGTATTTGTGCTTTGATGTGAAGGAAGATGGATTAAAAGAAGCAGTGCAGGGACTTCGCGCCTTACAGGTAAAAGGGTTTAATCTTACCATGCCAAATAAAAATAAGATTTTAGAGTATTTAGACGAACTTTCCGGAGCTGCCCGGCTCATAGGAGCTGTGAATACGGTGGAAAACCGGAATGGACGCCTGATAGGGCATAATACAGATGGTGTTGGTTTTATGCAGTCTGTAAGAGAACAGGGAGTCCTTATGAAGGGAGAAACCATGACACTTCTGGGAATGGGTGGAGCAGCCACTGCTATTTGTGCTCAGGCAGCTTTGGATCAGGTAGGAACCATTCATGTATTTGCGCGGTCAGGCAGCAGATACCGCCTGAGGATGGAAGGGCTTCAAAGGGCATTGGCAAAGGAAACTGCCTGTACCATTGAACTTCATGATTTGGAGGAACAAGGAGAGCTTCGCAAGGCTCTGGATAAGAGCAGGCTTTTGGTAAATGCAACCTCTGTTGGTATGGCGCCGGATACACAGAAATGCCTGATTCCAGATAGCAGCTTTTTGCATGAAGGGCTGGCTGTGGCAGATATTATTTATAATCCATGGAAAACAAAATTGCTTTGTATGGCAGAACAGGCAGGGTGCAAAGCGTTTAATGGCTATTCTATGCTTATCTGGCAGGGCGCGGAGGCCTTTCGTATCTGGACAGGACAGGAGATGCCGGTGGACCAGGTAAGGACCTATCTGAAAAGACAATAAGACCAGGAGAAAGAGGGAAAATATGAGAACAGTAACAGTAAAAAATCTGGTTATCGGGCAGGGAATGCCCAAAATCTGTATTCCTATTACAGGAAAAAACAGGGAAGAGCTTGAAAAGGATTTAGAAATCATCAGTTCCATGAAACCAGATCTGGCAGAATGGCGTGTAGATTGTTACGAAGCCGGGAAAAATAGTGAAACAATCTGGGAAATGTTAAGGACAATAAGTGACAAATTAGGTGAAATTCCGCTGCTTTTTACCTTCCGTACCAGGCAGGAGGGAGGAGAGCAGGAGATTTTATACGAAGATTATGTAAAGCTGTTAGAAAAGGCAGCCAAAACAGGGCTGGCAGATTTGATGGATGTAGAAGTATTTTTTCAGCCGGAAGAAACAAAAGCTCTGATTAAAAGCCTTCAGGAAGCTGGTGTTTTTGTGGTAGCTTCGAATCATCATTTTCAGAGAACACCAGATGCAGGAGAATTGCAGGAGCGCATGCGCTACATGGATGAGTGTGGAGCAGACATTCTGAAAATGGCAGTTATGCCTGCAGACAGTCTGGATTTGTGTCCGGTTTTGGAAGCTACCCTTCGGATGCAGCGGGAATGTGAAAAACCGGTAGTAACCATGTCCATGGGCGCTGCTGGCGTATTAAGCAGAATCTGGGGCGAGTTTACAGGCTCCTGTATTACTTTTGCAGCAGGAAGACAAGCCTCTGCTCCGGGGCAGATAAACGCAGATGAGATGCGAAGTGTGCTGGAAAAGCTGCATCAAATCAAAGAGCGAAAAAATTGACATAAAACAGGTAACATAAGGTGAAAAACAGGGCTTTTCACTGTCGAAAAGATTTTGAAAGCATACCTGTGGTTTTGACAAAATCAGCACCCCCTAACCTCTATAATGAACAGTACTTATTCCAGATAAGTAAGAGAGTCATGCAGAGGTTTAGGGGGTGTTTTGTGTACTGCGAATTTTACCTGGATGTGTTTTTCGTAGTCAACCTGATTCTGGACTTTCTGGTGCTTTGTCTTACCAACCAGATGCTGTGGGGAACTGCCAACCCCGGGAGAGCATTGTTGGGGGCAGGCATTGGAGCAGCGGGCATGTGTGGAATAGTGGTTATGTTAAACCGACAGACGGTTTTTCTGATCCTGTTCTATCTGATTCTGGCAGCTATCATGGTATGGACTGGCTGTAAAGTACAGACAGTAAGAAGATTTCTGACAGCAATGGGTCTGTTTCTGGGAGAAAATTTTCTCATGGGCGGGCTTTTGTCTGCCCTGCCCTATCAAGTCAAAGAGGGTGTGTTTTCCTTTCTGGCAATCACGATTACCGCTTATTGGATGTTATACATAGGCATAAGACTCTGTAAATACTTAAAAGGAAGAGAACTTCCCATTTATGAGGTTCGAGTGACCTTTCAGGGAAAAGAAATTATGATAAGGGGACTTTATGATACAGGAAACTGTCTCAGAGATCAGGAGACAGGGAAGACGGTATCGGTTATGGAGTACAGCAGTTTTTGCAGATTACTGAGCAGTGAACAGCGCGGGGAATTAGAACGGTTTTGTTCTATGAAAACAAAAGAATCTGGGGAATGGGAGCTTTTACAAGCTTTGCATCCCCGGTTTTTGCTCTATACCAGTGTGGGATGCCAGGCAGGACTTTTGCCGGTGGTTACTGCAGACAGTCTGACTGTGCTTGTGCATGGAGCAAGGAAGCGCATCACACATGCAGCTATCGGACTTTCCAGGGAAACGCTTTCTGGCAGGGGAAGCTATGAAATGATCATTAGTCCTTCCATTTTGGACAATTAAGGAGGAGTTTTATGAATATGGACGTTTGTGTAAAAAAAGAATCGCAGTTTTCAAGATTTACAGGAATTTTGCTGCCAAGGGGAAATGAAATTCACTATATTGGAGGCGCGGAGGTACTGCCTGCGCCATTGAGTCAGGAAGAAGAGGCAGAAAAATTACAGGAGCTCACAGAGCATGGAAGCCAACAGGCCAAATCCTGTCTGATTGAACATAATCTGCGTCTGGTTGTGTATATTGCGAAGAAGTTTGACAATACAGGTGTGGGGGTGGAAGATTTGATTTCCATTGGAACCATTGGATTGATTAAAGCGATTAATACCTTTAATCCGGTGAAAAAAATCAAGCTGGCAACCTATGCTTCCAGATGCATTGAAAATGAGATTTTGATGTATTTGAGACGAAACAGCAAGACAAAAATGGAGGTTTCCATTGATGAACCGTTAAATGTGGACTGGGATGGAAATGAATTGCTGTTATCTGATATTTTGGGAACAGACGAGGATGTCATTTATAAAGATATTGAAAGCCAGGTAGAGCGCACGCTTCTTGGAAAAGCCATAGGAAAGCTGACGAAACGGGAACAGACCATTGTAAGACTGCGGTTTGGAATTAATATGCCGGATGGAAGAGAAAAAACGCAAAAGGAAGTGGCAGACCTTTTAGGAATTTCCCAGTCTTATATATCCAGGCTGGAGAAACGAATTATGAAACGTCCGAA
>CATWQE010000051.1 GCA_958352855.1 uncultured Bacillota bacterium | reverse complement strand
TGAAGTGGAAGATGATGGAGTGGGTGTGGATTTGGAAAGGGTGAAAACCTGTATTGAAAGCAGAGAAGTTCCGCGGGTGAAGGAGCAGTTTAGTGGGATTGGTGTTTCTAATATACAAATGAGGATTAAGAGAAATTTCGGTGATAATTACGGGATGTATGTTTTTTTAAATGAACATGGTGGTACAACGTTTCAAGTTGAAATACCGGTTATACATTTGGAAGGGGATAAAAGGTGAAAGTTGTAATTGCAGATGATGAAGAAATTATTTTGAAATGGATGAAGAAAAATATAGAAGCTTTATTCCCAGAATGTCAGGTGGTGGCTACATGTACAAATGGAAAGCAGGCTTTGGAGTGCTGTAAGAAATGGGTGCCGGATTTATTGTTTACAGATATTAGAATGCCGGTCATGGATGGGATGGAGTTGGTGGAGCAGTTACAGGATGAGGAAAAGTTTCCTTATACTGTAATTTTAAGCGCATATGATGATTTTTCTTATGCAAGAGAAGCCATGAAGCTAGGCGTGAGAGATTTTTTGCTAAAATCAGAAATTACAAAAGAGGAACTTTACAGTTGTATTCAGAAAGCAGAGAAAAATCTGAAAAATACGGAAAACTGGAAAAAAGAAAAACAACAGGAGGAAATAAAGCATTTTTTCTCAGAAATAGAAAAAGAAAGCCATTGGAATACACCAGAACGACTATTGGAGTGGAAACGTTTGTGGGGAGAAGAGAAGTATACCATTCTCATGTTAAAAAATGAAAGTAAGCAGTTTCAGTTGGAAATAGTAGAACAGATTACGGAGTTTTTCTTTCAGGAAAAAAAGAAGAAAGCAATTTTTATGGCACAAAATGACACAGAAGCACTTATTCTTGTAGAAGTGCGGGATAATGAAATTTCAAAATTGACTTCAGAGATATTGCAAACTCTGGCTTCTTTTGGAAATACAGAAATTGTTTTGTGCGCAGGTGGGCTTGGCAATAGTGGCAATGATCTGGAGAATATCTATAAAGAGGTTGAAAAAAGCGCAGAACGTCTGGAATTCTATGGTAGAACAGGAGTTTTAAAATCAAATGATAGGCAATATGAGGTTTTATTTAAGGAAGAAGAGTTCAGGTGGGAAGAGCGTCATTATGAACAGGCGTTGGAACATTTATATAAAATTTTTGAGCAGTTTCGTAGAGAAATGCCAGATGTTATGCTGGTAAGACGTTTTATTTTAGATTTGCTTTTGAAAATTTATTGGAATTATTTGAATGAAATTCAGCGGAAAAAATTTTCTATAGATGAATTAATTTTAATTACCCATTGTAAGAATATTAATATACTGGAGCAGAAAGTGATTGAAACTGTCAGAAAATTTATTGCAGAATTACAGTGTTTACATCCTGTTTATAGTGAAGCAGTGTGTAAAGTCATAGAATATATTAATGAAAACTATAGAGAAAATATTTCTTTGGAAGAAATTGCAAATTATGTACATATGAATAAGAGCTATTTGTCGCATTTATTTAAGAAGGAAACGAAGAAAAATATTTATTCCTATTTACTAGATTTTCGAATGGAAAAAGCAAAAAGGTTACTGACAGAAACAAAACAGAGCGTTTATCAAGTGGGATGTCTGGTTGGAATTCCGGATTCAGCATACTTTAGCAAAGTATTTAAAAAGTATACTGGAATGTCTCCGTTAGAGTTTAGAAAGCAATAAGTAAGATGCATGAAAGAAAAAGACGTTGATTTTAGAACTTGAATCAGCGTCTTTTTGTGTAAAAAAGATATAAATATATTACAATAAAAACTAAAAATAAAACAAAATATATAATTAAATAAAGGAGAAGGGTTGGAAAAATGATTGAAATGCACGAAAAATATAAAAATATACCAAGAAAATACATACAGATTGCATGGAGAAAAAGAATTGAGAAGGTATAATTTAAAGTATCTCATAAAAGAAAATAAATGGAGGAACGAAGAAAATGAAGAAAAACTGGAAATGTGTACTTAGTGCAGTACTCACAGGAGGGGTCTTGATTTCTACTGTAGCATGCGCAGGTGGGAATGAAGATTTGGTTTCTGCAAAGGAAGAAAATTCTAAAAATGGAAAGGAAAAGCTGGTGTTTTTGCGGGCCGGAACGGAAGATTACAAAAAAGATGCGTTTATGCAGATGATTGAAGGCTTTGAAAAAGAGTATCCAGAGTATGAAGTGGAATATCAGGAAGCACCATGGGGAGATGATTTTGAGACGAAATTAAACACTGGGTTTGCATCAGGGACAGCGGCGGATGTTATACATTATTCTATGTCTTCTATTGGTGCGAGAGTTCCCATGGGTCAGTATGAGTGCCTGGATAGTTATGTAGAAGACTGGGGAGATTTTGATGACTATTATGACAGTGTTGTGGAAGCGGGAAGTATCGGTGGAAAAATGTATGGAATTCCATATACACCGGATGCACGTATGTTTGTTATTAATACAGAACTGTTTGAAAAAGCTGGATTAGATCCAGATAATCCGCCAACTAATTGGGAGGAAGTGAAAGAGGCTCATAAGAAACTTTTAGTAAAAGATAAGTCAGGTACAGTTATACAGTGCGGCTTTGGACTTCCTACCAGTGGCACTAATATTAATCAGTATCTTCAGATTTTTGCAATGCAGAATGGTATGGAAAATTTTATTGACGAAGCAGAGGATAAAATTTTGTTTAACCAGACAGAGGCAGTAGAAGCGCTTGAATTTATGAAAGAGTTGAAAGACATAGGGGTTGTGGAATGGGATAATACACAGGCAGATCAAAATCCATTTAAAAATGGTACAGCCGCTATGACTGTATTGAATGAGAACGAATTTAATAGTGCTAATACAGGAGATTTGGAAGGAAAACTGAAAATGGTTCCAATGTTCTCAAATAAGAATAGTGCAACATTTTGTGGTATGCATTTTATGTTCATGAATGCAAATTCAAAACATAAAGACGGTGCGTGGGAACTGATGAAATATATGTGCAGTCAGGATTCTATGAAAAAATGGATGGAGACAGTAAATGCAGCGCCTGTAAGAACTTCTCTTGAGGAAGATTATTTGAAAAAGGATCCAGAAAACGGAGAAAGAATTCTGGAAGCGGTTTCTATTGGAAAGGGAAGTCCGAAAGTTCCATATTTCAACAGTGTTCTGACTTATGTAGATGATGCTATGGAACAAGTTTATTATGACCAAAGTGATGCCGAAACAGCCTTAAAAGAAGCTGGAAAGAAGGTACAGGAAGAAATAGACAATCAATAAAAAAGGAGGGGGAACTGTGGCAAAACAAGCAGTAAAAATGAAAAAGAAGAGCGATAAAGAAGCATATCTCATGATTTTGCCTGCATATTTGATTTTTGCTGTGTTTATTTTAATTCCAATTGGAATGGTTTTGTATTACAGCTTAACAGATTTTAATATGTATGCCATTCCTAAATTTTTAGGAATAAAGAATTATGTGAAATTGTTTTCAGACTCAGAATTCCTGAGAGCCATTACCAATACGTTGTTTTACACGGTTGTCACATTAACAGTGCAGCTTGCTCTTGGACTTTTGTTGGCTGTTTTACTTTACAAGAAGTCAAAAGCAGTTCCTATTTTCAGGACTGCTTTGTACCTTCCAAACATTATGTCTATGGTATGTGTTTCTATGGTGTGGCTGTGGTTATATAACCCGAATTTCGGAATCTTTAATAGAATTCTGGAGGCTATAGGAATTGCACCTCAGAAATGGCTTATCAACCCAAGCCAGGCAATGTTATGTATTATTCTGGTAGGAATTTGGAAAAACTGCGGTTATTCCATGGTGATTTTCCTGGGAGGACTTACCGGAATACCAGAATCTTTATATGAAGCTGCTCAGTTAGATGGAGCAGGTCCTATAAGGAGATTTTTGAATATTACATGGCCTATGTTAAGACCAACCACATTCTTTTTGGTAGTAACAGGAATTGTAAATAGTTTTGCAGTGTTTGAACAGGTAAATATTCTTACAAGTGGAGGCCCGCTAAATCGTACTACAACCGTGGTACACCAGATTTACCGCAGAGGTTTTTTGGAATTTAAAATGGGATATGCCAGTGCCATGGCGGTATTACTGTTAGTATTTTCGCTGATTGTTACAATGTTTGTATTCAAATTTGGCAATAAAGGCCAAGATGTAGATGTTTCATAGGAGGAAAGATATGAAAAAAAAGAAATGGACAAAAGTAGTTTGGCTTATTGGTATGGCTGTAGTTTCTTTTATTATGATTTTTCCTATTGTGATGATGATTTCTACTTCGTTTAAAACAACAGGAGAAATTAATTCGCCGGTCTTTCATTTTTTGCCGGAATCCTTTAATTTTGATAACTATAGAGAAGCATTATCTACTGGGAATTGGGGCATTTATTTTCGGAATTCTTTCATTATTACCATTGTAAGTATTGTATTTTCTTTGCTATTTAACTCTATAGCAGGATATGCTTTTGCAAGACTCCACTTCCGTGGTTCAAAAGCATTATTTACATTGTTATTAGTGGGACTTATGATGCCGCCTCAGGTTACTATGCTGCCAACCTTCTTGATTATGGCAAAATTTCCATTTGCAGGTGGAAATAACTTTATGGGATTTGGCGGTTCCGGATTGATGAATACTATGCCAGGAATTATTATTCCTCTGGTATCTGGATCTTTTGGAATTTTCCTTTGTAAGCAGTTTTATGAAAATTTCCCGCGTTCCTTGGATGAAGCAGCAATGATTGATGGGGCAAGTAAATGGAGGACATATTTTTCTATTTATATTCCTAATTCAAAAGTTATTTTGGCTACGCTGGCACTTTTGAAAGGTTCTGCAGTCTGGAATGACTATCTGTGGCCTCTGGTTATGACGAATTCAGAAGGCATGCGTACAGTACAGTTAGCTTTAACCATGTTCAGGGATGAAACTACGGTACGGTGGGGGCCAATGATGGCAGCGGCAACTTTGATTTCTGTACCCATGATTATTTTGTTTTTGTGTGCGCAGAAATATTTTGTGCAGGGTGTTGTATCCACAGGATTAAAATAGGAGCAGGGAAAAATGAAGAGACCAAATATTATTTTTTATTTTTCAGATCAGCAGAGATGGGATACGCTGGGATGTTATGGACAAAGCCTAAATGTGACACCAAATTTAGACCGACTTGCCAAAGAAGGCGTTCTGTTTGAAAAGGCGTTTACATGCCAGCCGGTATGTGGTCCGGCAAGAGCTTGTCTACAAAGTGGGAAATATGCTACGCAGATTGGGTGTCACAGGAATGCATTGGCTTTACCACAAAATATCAAGACATTAGCAGATTGTTTTCATGATGCAGGATATGACACTGCATATGTTGGAAAGTGGCATCTTGCATCCAACCGAGATAGTTATACAGCACCAGCGGACGAAGAGAATTTTGAAACAAGAGCAATTCCTGAAGAAAGAAGAGGTGGATACCGCGATTATTGGATGGCTTCAGATGTGTTGGAAGCAACCTCTCATGGATATGATGGCTACGTTTTTGACAAAAATGGAAAAAAACAGGAGTTCATTGGATATCGGGCAGATGCAATTAATAATTATGCTATTCACTATTTACAGGAATATAAACAGGAGAAGCCGTTTTTCTTGTTTGTATCCCAAATAGAGCCACATCACCAGAATGACCATAATCGTTTTGAAGGACCAGATGGAAGTAAGGAAAAGTTTAAAAATTTTGTTCCTCCACAGGATATGGTGAAAGGTATAGGAGACTGGGAGGCTAGTTATCCGGACTATCTGGGACAGTGCCATAGCTTGGATGAAAATGTGGGGCGTTTAATCGAAACATTAAAAGAGCGTAAGTTATGGGATAATACGATTTTGTTTTATACTTCTGACCATGGTTGTCATTTTTGTACAAGGAATCAGGAGTATAAGCGTTCTTGTCATGAATCCAGTATCCATATTCCTTTGCTTGCAGCAGGAGGATCTTTCAAAGGAGGGCAAAAGATTCAGAATCTTGTCAGCCTAATAGATTTGCCAGCTACTTTGCTGGATTGTGCAGGTATTGAAAAACCAAATGATTTTCAGGGGCGGTCTTTAAAGAGATTGGTAGAAGGAACTGTACAGGACTGGGATGATTGCGTGTTTATCCAAATTAGTGAAAGTGAAGTTGGACGGGCAATTCGTACTTCCAGGTGGAAATATGGTGTGGTAGCTGAAAAAGATCCATGGAAATGTTCTGGTGCAGAGCTTTATTACGAAAAGTATTTGTATGACTTGAGAGAAGACCCATGGGAAAAAGAAAATTTAATTAAAAATGAGGATTATGAAGAAGTAAGGATGGCATTAAGAATTAAATTAAAAGAATGCATGGCAAAAGCAGAAGAAAAAGTGCCAGAAATAAAAGGATGGCACGAAGAAAGGGAATGATGACCCAAATCCAATATGAGAAGAACCAGATGTATCGGAAGTTTTCAACGGTATATCTGGTTTTTGGCGTTTCTTTTATATTTTTTGTCATTTTTCCTGATTTTTGGCTTAAAAGTACAAAGAAAACCAAAGATTTTCATGCACTTTCACTTTACCACAGGAAATAAAAACGTCAAAATTCATTAAAAATGAATGTGGAATGAAACTTTTTTAGCACATTTTTATAGTAAATAGACGTTTTTTAGACCCTTGTAATGATAAAATCATGAAAAAAGAGAAAAGGAGACGATGTGATATGAATAATGCAGAGATCGGAAATGCAATGGTGATTAAATTGGATCCGGTTTTACCAGAATACCCAACCTTTAAGGAAGGTGTCAGAAGAGCGCCAATGAGAGAACTGACACTGAACAAAAGAGAAATCAAACTGGCAGTGGCAAATGCTTTGAGATATGTGCCGGAAGAACTGCATGAACAGTTGGCACCGGAATTCCTGGACGAATTATTAACACATGGACGTATCTATGGCTACCGTTTTATGCCAAAGGAAAGAATTTATGGAAAACCAATTGATGAGTACAAGGGAGAATGTGTGGAAGGTAAAGCATTCCAGGTTATGATTGATAACAACTTAGATCATGATGTGGCTCTGTATCCATATGAATTAGTTACATACGGAGAAACCGGACAGGTTTGCCAGAACTGGATGCAGTATCAGTTGATTAAAAAATACCTGGAAAAACTGACACATCATCACACATTAGTTATGATGAGCGGACATCCAATGGGACTGTTCAAATCTCATGAGTCCAGCCCAAGAGTTATCGTTACAAACGGACTTATGGTTGGTATGTTTGACAATCCGGAAGACTGGGCAAAAGCAACTGCTATGGGATGCTCTTCCTATGGACAGATGACAGCCGGCGGCTGGATGTACATTGGACCACAGGGTATTGTTCATGGTACTTTCAATACCATTTTAAATGCAGGACGTAAATTCTTAGGCGTTCCACAGGACGGAGATTTGGCCGGACACTTATTCGTAACCAGTGGTCTTGGAGGAATGAGCGGCGCTCAGCCAAAAGCCATTGAAATCGCAGGCGGCGTTGGTATCGTTGCAGAGGTTGACTACTCCAGAATTGAAACACGTCACAGCCAGGGATGGGTAAGCCTGGTGATTGAAGATGCGGCAGAAGCATTCAGAGTTGCTCAGGAATACATGGATAAGAAAGAGACAATTTCCATTGCATTCCATGGAAATATCGTAGACCTTCTGCAGTACGCTGTTGATAACAATATTAAGATTGAACTGTTATCTGACCAGACATCCTGCCACGTTCCATATGACGGCGGATATTGCCCACAGGGTCTTACATTTGAAGAACGAACAGAAATGCTTGCAAATGATAAAGAAAAATTCTGTGAACTGGTAGATCAGTCCCTGATTAAACATTATCATTTGATTAAAACATTAGTAGAAAGAGGAGCTTATTTCTTTGACTATGGTAACGCATTTATGAAAGCTGTCTTTGATGCAGGAGCAAAAGATATTGCTAAAAATGGTGTAGATACCAGCGAAGGATTTATCTTCCCGTCTTATGTAGAAGATATCTTAGGACCGGAATTATTCGATTATGGATATGGACCATTCAGATGGTGCTGCCTGTCCGGAAAACCGGAAGATTTAAGAAAAACAGACCATGCTGCTATGGAAATCATTGATCCAAACAGAAGAAGCCAGGATAGAGATAACTACATCTGGATTCGTGATGCAGAAAAGAATAAACTGGTTGTTGGTACACAGTGCCGTATCCTGTATCAGGATGCTCTTGGAAGAAGAGATATTGCTCTGAAATTTAATGAAATGGTTCGTAACGGAGAAATCGGACCTGTTATGCTTGGTCGTGACCACCATGACACAGGCGGAACAGATTCTCCATACAGAGAAACATCTAACATCTATGATGGTTCTAATATTACAGCAGATATGGCTGTTCACTGCTACGCAGGTAATGCTGCAAGAGGTATGAGCCTTGTTGCTCTCCACAATGGCGGTGGTGTTGGTATCAGCAAATCCATCAACGGTGGTTTCGGTATGGTTCTTGATGGAAGCGAAAGAGTAGATGAAATCCTTATGGCAGCTATCCCATGGGATACTATGATTGGTGTTTCCAGAAGAAGCTGGGGAAGATGTGAACACTCCATCGAAACCGTTGCAGAATACAATAAGATCAGAAATGGCGAAGATTACATCACAATGCCATATCTGGCAAGCGATGAATTAATTGAAAGAGTATGCAAAGATGTGGTTGTAGAACCTCATCACACACATCACTAAGAATTTCTGCAAAGAGTTATGAGGAGACAGAACATGAAAAAAAGATATATACGCCATGCCTCTGAATTGGTTACCTGCAAGGGCAGCGCGCCGAAACATGGAAAAGAAATGTCAGATATTGGACTGATTAAAGATGGCGCGGTAATCATTCATGATGATAAAATCGTTGCAGTAGGCACTACAGAGGAACTGGATAAACAGGTGGACGTAAAGGAATACGAAGTGATTGACGCCACAGGGAAAACAGTAATGCCTGGGTTCGTGGATTCTCATACACACTTTATTTTCGGCGGATATCGTGCAGACGAATTTTCCTGGAGATTGAAAGGCGATAGTTATATGTCCATTATGGAACGTGGCGGCGGCATTAATGCCACCGTCGTTCCTACCAGAGAAGCCACAGAAGAAGAACTGATGGAAGCTGGTGAAGAGAGACTGAACCGCATGCTGGAATTTGGTGTAACAACCGTAGAAGGCAAAAGCGGTTATGGTATGGACTGTGACACAGAGCTGAAACAGCTTCGTGTTATGAAAAAACTGGATGAGAAACATCCGGTGGATATCGTCAGAACCTTCCTGGGACCTCACAGTGTTCTTCCTGAATGGAAAGGAAAAGAAAGAGCATTCATTGAAGAACAGCTTCGTGTGGTGATGCCTAAGGTGAAAGAGGAAAATCTGGCAGAGTTTGCTGATATTTTTACAGAAAAGAATGTATTTAATATAGAAGATTCTGAGTATTATCTTACAGAAGCCAAAAAGATGGGATTCAAACTGAAAATCCATGCGGATGAGATTTATCAGTTAGGAGGTTCTGAACTTGCAGCCAGAGTTGGTGCGGTATCTGCAGACCATCTTTTGAAGGCATCTGACGAAGGAATCCGTCAAATGCGTGATGCCGGAGTTATCAGTACCCTTCTTCCGGCAACTGCTTTCTCTTTGAAAGAAGAGTATGCTCCTGGAAGAAAAATGATTGACGAAGGCTGTGCAGTAGCCATTGCATCGGATTTGAATCCGGGAAGCTGCTTCACAAACTCGATTCCGTTATTAGTTGCACTTGGATGTATTTACATGAACATGTCCATCGAAGAAGTGATTACAGCATTGACCATTAACGGTGCTGCTGCTGTGGACAGAGCTGATACGGTAGGAAGTCTGGAGCCGGGAAAACAGGCGGATATTGTGTTCCTGAAATTCCCATCCATCCACTTTATGCCATACCACACAGGAATTAACCTGGTGGAAACGGTTATTAAAAAAGGTGAAACTGTCTATCACAAAGAATGGAAATAAGGAGAATAACATCATGAACAAGATTATTGAATGTGTACCGAACTTTAGTGAAGGTAGAGATAAAGAAAAAATCGAAAAAATTGTTGATTGCTTCCGCAATGTGGAAGGTGTAAAACTGTTGGACTACAGCTCTGACGAAGACCATAACAGAAGTGTTGTTACTGTTATCGGTGAACCTGCTCCATTAAAAGACGCTATGGTTGCGGCAATCGGAAAAGCAGTAGAACTTATTGATATGACAAAACATCAGGGACAGCATCCACGTATGGGATGTGTTGACGTTGTTCCTTTCATTCCAATCAGAAACACAACTGTAGAAGAAGCAGATGCTCTGGCAAAAGAAGTTGCAAAAGAAGCTTCCGAAAAATTCGGTCAGCCATTCTTCTTATATGAAAAATCTGCTACAGCTCCTCACAGAGAGAATCTTGCAAAAGTTCGTCAGGGACAGTTTGAAGGTATGGCAGAAAAAATGAAAGATCAGGAGAAATGGAAACCGGACTTTGGTCCAAACACCATTCATCCAACAGGCGGCGTAACAGCTATCGGAGCAAGAATGCCTCTGATTGCTTACAATATCAACCTGGATACATCTAACGTAGAAATCGCTCAGAAAATTGCAGATAAGATTCGTCATATCAAAGGCGGATTCCGCTACTGCAAAGCTATGGGCGTTATGCTGGAAGACAGAAATATCGCACAGGTATCCATGAACTTAACAGACTATACAAAAACATCTGTTTATACTGTATTTGAAACAGTACGCATGGAAGCAAGACGTTACGGTGTCAATGTATTGGGAAGTGAAGTTGTAGGTCTGATTCCTCTTCAGGCAATCGTTGACTGTGCAGAATACTATCTGGGATTTGAAGGATTTGATCCAAAACAGGTACTTGAAACAAGACTGTAATTAAAAAATATAAGAGGTATATGCCATGAAAAATATGACAATTGAACAATTCGCCATGCAGACAGCCTCTAATGAACCAGTACCAGGGGGCGGAAGTATTTCCGCCCTTGCTGGCGCTTTGGCGGCTGCTCTTACAGAGATGGTGGCAGGACTGACAATCGGGAAGAAAAAATATGTGGAAGTAGAAGAGGAAATGAAGGGGGCTGTGGAGCCCATGCATAAAATTTGCGAACAGCTTCTGGTAGATATCAAAAGAGACAGCGAATCTTTTGATTTATATATGCAGGCGCTTACTCTTCCAAAAGAAACAGAGGAAGAAAAAGCAGCCCGTACAAAAGCCATGCAGGATGGATTAAAAGCAGCAGTTGCAGTTCCTCTGTCTGTTGCAAAAGCAGCTTATGAAGTGCTTCCGTTTGCAGAAACCATGGTTGTAAAAGGAAATAAAACAGCGGTTACAGATGCTCTGGTTGCAACTATGATGGCAAGAACTGCAGTATTAGGCGCATTATTTAATGTGAAAATCAATCTGGAATCCATTAAGGATGAGGAATTTGTAAAAGCTACTTCTGAAGAAGTGGCAGTATTGGAAAAGAAAGCAATCGCTTTTGAGCAGAAGATTCTTGCACAGGCAGGAGTTTCCAAAAGCGTGGTTGAATAAGTTTCGATGAAAGGAGAAAACCTGTGAAGATTTTAAAAAATGCAGTAGCAGGAACCCTGGAATCCAGTGATTTGTTTATTCAGATAGAGCCAGATGAGAAAGAACTGACCCTTGAGATTGACTCAGTTGTTGCCAATCAGTATATGGATTCTATTCGGGCTGCTGTGCTGGACACATTACAGGAATTTGATGTGACAACAGGAAAAATCTTTATTAAAGATAAAGGTGCGCTGGACTGTGTGATTCGCGCCAGAATGGAAACCGCACTGAAAAGAGGGGGCGTTGAAGAAAAATGAGACGAACCATGTTGTTTTTACCAGGAAATACCCCGAATATGTTAATTAACGGGGATACCCTGGGAGCAGATACCATTATTTTCGACCTGGAGGATGCGGTATCACCGGATGAAAAAGATGCTGCCAGAATTTTGGTGCGAAATGCGTTAAAGTATCAGTCCTTCCCTGCCTGTGAGGTAGTGGTAAGAATCAATCCAACAGATACAGAATTCTGGAAGGAGGATTTGAAGGCTGTTATCCCTCTGAAACCGGATGTAATTATGCCTACAAAGGTCAATGGCGGCGCTATGATTCAGGAGGTTTCTGCTTACATGGCAGAGGTAGAAAAAGAAAATGGTCTGGAAGTGGGAACTGTAAAGATTCTTCCGCTGATTGAAACAGCCATGGGTGTGGAAAAAGCGTTTGAAATTGCTTCTTCTGATAAGCGTGTAATTGGGCTTTTCTTAGGAGGAGAAGATTTCACAGCAGATTTGCACTGTAAGCGTACCAAGGAAGGCAAGGAAATCTTTTACGCCAGAACCCGTCTGGTATGTGCTGCCAGAGCCTGTGGAATCGAAGCTTATGACACACCATTTACCGATGTGGAAGATATGGAAGGTCTGGAAAGAGACACCGAATTTGCCAAGAGTCTGGGCTTTGCAGGAAAGGCGGTTATATCACCAAGGCATGTAGATATTGTAAATGCAGTATTTTCACCTACAGAAAGTGAAATCGAATATGCACATGACGTTATGGATGCCATTGAGGAAGGTAAACGCCAGGGCAAAGGTGTTATTTCCCTGAGAGGTAAAATGATTGATGCACCCATTGTAAAACGTGCCCAGCAGGTGCTGGAAATGGAAAAAGCCATTTATGGAGGTGCATGCAGATGAGTAAATTAATCGGCTCTGTAAAAGAGGCAATTGAAAAAACTGGATTAAAAGATGGTATGACCATATCTTTTCATCATCATATGCGTAATGGAGATTATGTATTAAATATGGTTCTGGAAGAAGCAGCAGCCATGGGAATCAAAGACCTTACAGTCAATGCAAGCTCTGTTTTTGACATTCATGAGCCAATTATTGAACATATTAAAAACGGTGTAGTTACAGGAATTGAATGTAACTACATGGGTGGCAAAGTAGGAAAGGCAATTTCTCAGGGGATTCTGGAAAAGCCTGTAATTTTCAGAACTCATGGAGGAAGGGCCGGAGATATGGAAAACGGTTCTTCTAAGATTGATATCGCATTTTTGGCAGCGCCTACAGCAGACAATATGGGAAAC
This sequence comes from uncultured Bacillota bacterium, assembly GCA_958352855.1. Lineage (GTDB taxonomy): Bacteria > Bacillota > Clostridia > Lachnospirales > Lachnospiraceae > Blautia. Next base: position 6,207 of record CATWQE010000051.1, on the reverse strand, counting down.
TGCAGTGGAAAATATGGTCCGTCTGCCTGCGGTTCTCTGGGTTATGCTTTTTCCGATGCGGTTCACGCAGAAAAGGTGGTTGTGATTACCGATAATCTGGTAAGTTACCCCTTAAAAGATACTTCCATTAATGAAGGATATGTGGATTACGTGGTAGAAGTTCCCCAGATTGGAGATCCGGCTAAGATTGTTTCCGGAACAACCAAAATCACACGTGATCCGGTGGGACTTCGGATTGCAGGTCTGGCTTCCCAGGTGGTGAAACACTCCGGATATTTGAAAGATGGATTTTCTTTCCAGACAGGCGCAGGCGGCGCTTCTCTGGCAGTTGCCAAATATGTGGAAGAAATGATGGAAAAAGACCATATCAAAGGCAGCTTTTGTATGGGCGGTATTACCGGCTATATGGTAGATATGGCAAACAAGGGATATTTTGATACCATTCTGGATGTGCAGTGCTTTGACTTAAAAGCCATTGAATCTATTCGGGAAAATCCAAAGCATCAGGAAATCTCAGCTATGCGTTACGCATCACCGGCAGCCAAAAGCGCAGCAGTGGACAGTCTGGATGTAGTCATTCTGGGAGCAACCCAGGTGGATGTAAACTTTAATGTTAATGTACATACAGATTCCAATGGTTATATTATGGGAGGCTCCGGTGGACACAGTGACACAGCAGCAGGCTCTAAGCTGTCTATTATTGTGGCGCCGCTGATTCGCGCAAGACTTCCGCTGATTGTAGACGAAGTGCTTTGCAAATCCACTCCGGGAGAAACCATTGACGTGGTGGTAACCCAAAGAGGCATTGCAGTAAATCCGAAACAGCAGGAATTAAAAGAAAAATTAATGAAAGCAGGACTTCCGGTGAAGGATATCCGGGAACTGAAACAGATTGCAGAGGATATTGCAGGAGTGCCAAAAAAAGTAGAGATGGGTGACAAGGTAGTTGCCAAGGTGCTTTATCGGGACGGAACCTTGCTGGATACTATTAAAAATGTTCTGTAGTCAGAAATAGAAAAGGAAAAGAAAAAAGAAAATAGAAAGATAAATGCCATTTAATCTTTTACGAAGGGAGCGGGTCAGAAATGGACAAGAAAAAATTAGTTATTGGCGTAATCGGCGCTGATGTACATGCAGTGGGCAACACCATTTTGCAGCATGCATTTGAGGACGCTGGTTTCGAAGTGACAAACTTAGGCGTTATGGTTTCCCAGGAGGAATATATTGCAGCAGCAATTGAAACCAACGCAGATGGAATTATGGTATCTTCTCTTTATGGACATGGAGAACTGGACTGCCGCGGCTTGAGAGATAAGTGCAATGAGGCAGGATTAAAAGATGTTCTTTTGTATGTAGGCGGCAATATTGTTGTTGGAAAACAGCCCTTTGATGAAGTGGAGAAACGCTTTAAAGCAATGGGCTTTGACAGAGTTTTTGGTCCGGGTACAGCGCCGGAAACTACTATTGCGGCATTGTATGAAGACTTTGGCATGGAAGCACCGGAAACAGAAGACTGATAAAGTGAGGCGGTAAATTATGAAACCAGTTTTATTGGTGGATTTCGGAAGCACTAACACCAAGGTGACAGCCGTAGATGTAGAGCGTTGTGAAATTCTGGGAACAGCAGCAGCTTATACCACTGTGGAAACGGATATTAATCATGGACTTCATGACGCCATTAAAATTCTGGAGCAAACCACAGGACCTCTGGAATATGAGGAACGCTATGCCTGCTCCAGCGCTGCCGGAGGGCTGAAGATGATTTCCATTGGCCTGGTACCAGAGCTTACAGCACAGGCAGCCAGGGAGGCTTCTCTTGGAGCAGGGGCAAAGGTGTGGAAAACCTATTCCTTTAACCTTACCAAAGGAGATATGAAGGAAATTGAGGCGTACCATCCAGATATTATTCTCCTCACCGGAGGAACAGACGGTGGAAATACAGAGTGCATTTTATATAATGCGAAAATGCTCTCAGAGCTTAGCTATGACTGCCCTATTGTTCTGGCAGGAAACCGGTGCGCTGTGGATGAGTGCCAGGAGATTTTGGAAGGCAGGACGACTTATATCTGTGAAAATGTAATGCCAAGACTGGGTGAGTTGAATATTGAGCCGACCCAGAAGCAGATTCGGGAAGTATTCTTAAATAGGATTGTACAGGGAAAAGGACTTTCCAAGGCTTCAGACCTGGTATCCGGAATCATTATGCCAACCCCCTCTGCCATGCTCACTGCCATGGAGCTTCTCTCAGACGGCTGGGAGGAACACCAGGGAATCGGTGAACTGGTAGGTGTGGATTTAGGCGGGGCTACAACCGATGTGTATTCTATTGCAGAGGGAAGTCCGGCAAATATGGCCACTGTGATGAAAGGCATCCAGGAACCCTATGCCAAGCGAAGCGTAGAAGGCGATATTGGAATGCGCTATAGTGTTCAGGGGATTCTGGAAGCAGTAGGTGACAGGAGACTGGCCAGGATTGCAGGAGTAAACAGGCAGAAGGTTGCAGAACTGGTAGAGTATCTGGCAACGCATACGGATTATATACCGGATAATGAAGAAATGGAAAAGATGGATTTTGCACTGGCATGCGGCGCTGTGGAGACAGCGGTTGCCCGCCACGCAGGTTCTCTGGAACAGGTATATACCCCCTGTGGACTTACTTATCTTCAAAGCGGCAAGGATTTGCGCCGGGTAAAATACGTTGTTGTTACAGGAGGCGCTCTGATTCACGCAAAGCATACGGAAGAAATTGCAAAATACGCGCTGTACAATGAAACCACACCAGGTTCTCTAAGACCTGAAAATGCGGAAATCCTCATAGATAGAAAGTATATTCTGGCAGCTATGGGACTGCTTTCACAGCATTACCCGGAAGCGGCCTTAGAAATCATGAAGAAGGAGATTGCTTATTATGGACATCAGGAATAAAAAATTATCGGATGATGAATTTTATGGCATCCGTAAAGAGATTATGGGACAGTGGCCTACCGGTAAAGACGTAGACTTTGACGAAGCCATTGAATATCACAAAAGTATGCCACAGTCAAAAAGTTTTTCTAAAAAACTTTCTGAGGCAAAGAAGGAAAGAAAAACGCTGATTCAGCCAAGAGCCGGTGTTGCCTTGATTGAAGACCACATTAAACTTCTGCAGTATCTGCAGAACAATGGAGAAGCAGATCTGCTTCCCACAACCATTGACTCTTATACCCGTCAGAATCGTTACGAAGAGGCGGAAAATGGAATCAAAGAATCTATCCGTACTCAGAAATCTATGCTGAACGGATTTCCGGCAGTAAACCATGGTGTGTATGGATGCCGTCAGATTATTGAAAATCTTGATATTCCGGTACAGGTTCGCCATGGTACACCGGATGCCAGACTGCTGACAGAAATCTGCTATGCAGGTGGATTTACCAGCTATGAGGGCGGCGGTATTTCTTATAACATTCCATATGCAAAGGATGTTCCATTGGAAAGAACCATTTATGACTGGCAGTATGTAGACCGTTTGACAGGAATTTACGAAGAAGCCGGGGTTTCTATTAATCGTGAGCCATACGGACCTCTTACCGGCACCTTGGTTCCACCTTCCATGTCTAATGCTGTGGCAATTATTGAAGCGCTGCTGGCAGCAGAGCAGGGCGTTAAAAATGTAACCGTTGGCTATGGACAGTGCGGTAATCTGGTACAGGACGTTGCAGCGCTTCGTGTTCTGGAAGAATTAACCGAAGAATATCTGGAGAAATACGGATATGAAGATGTGACCGTAACAACGGTTCTTCATCAGTGGATGGGAGGATTCCCACAGGATGAAGCAAAAGCATTCGCAGTTATCTCCTGGGGAAGCTCTGTAGCAGCCCTTGCAAAAGCTACAAAGGTTATTGTTAAGACACCTCATGAGGCAGTTGGCGTACCAACCATGGAAGCAAACGCACAGGGACTTCGTTGTACAAAACAGGCTATTTCCCTGCTGGCAGATCAGGAATTAAAGAGCTCTGCTCTGGAACTGGAAAAAGCAATTATCAAAGGTGAAACCTGTGCAATCGTGGATAAAACCTTTGAACTTGGTATGGGAGACCTGGCCCTTGGCGTTATCCGCGCAGTAAAAGCAGGAGTTATTGATATTCCATTTGCGCCAAGCCGCTATAACTTTGGTAAAATGCTTCCGGCACGTGACCATGAAGGCGCTGTGCGTTACCTGAATCCGGCACGCGTTCCACTTCCACAGGAATTAATCGACTTCAACAGAGGTAAGATTGAGCATCGTGCGAAAATGGAGAAGAGAAAAGCATCCTTCCAGATGGTAATTGATGATGTTTACGCAATCAGTAAAGGACGTTTGGTTGGAAAACCGAAATGATGAAATAGGGTTATGGTCATCCCCCGCTGGTGGCAGGCATGGTCTTTTCAGGCTCAAAACCGTTTTGGGATTCGCCTGAAAAGACCACACCAGCCGCCAGCGGGGGATGGGATAACAGTTGTGGTAAAAGAAAAAGCATACGCGGAAAGCCTTTGGCTTTCTGGCGTATGGAAGTGAGTGAGAAATATAAAAGATTTTTATTCATTTTAAAGTGACAAATACGTAGGAAGATAGTTGTAGAAGGGGCATAGTTCTATATCCCAGTCCAGCGGAAGTCTGGTATCTCCCGGGGATGACGGGTTTGTGCTTTTCTGCGAATAGAAAACGGTTTTGAGCAAGAAAAGCATGAACCCGCCATACCCGGGGACAAGACATTTCAAGTGGACTGAACACATAGAATATTCCTCATGTCTTCCATATAAAAAGGAGATTGATAACCATGAAAATTGTAGATGTTGTTTGTTCTAAAGCAAGAACCGGATTTTTCTTTGATGATCAGAGAGCTATTAAAAAGGGAGCTGTTTCTGATGGCGCAGCTTATTTCGGAGAAACTGTTACACCTGGGTTTAAGTCTGTAAGACAGGCAGGAGAGGCAATTTCTGTTATGCTGATTCTGGAAGACGGACAGATTGCATGGGGCGACTGTGCGGCTGTTCAGTATTCTGGCGCAGGCGGACGCGACCCGCTGTTTCTGGCAGAGGATTTTATTCCGATTATTGACAAATATATTAAACCGGAATTAGTTGGAAAAGAAGCTGACAGCTTCAAAGGCTTATGTGAAATGCTGGAATCCATTCAGGTGGATGGCAAGAGATTACATACAGCTATCCGCTATGGTGTGAGCCAGGCAATTCTGGACGCTGTTGCAAAATCCAGCAAGAGACTGATGTGCGAGGTTGTTGCAGACGAATACGGAACAACAGTTTCAGAAGAACCAATTCCAGTCTTTACACAGTCTGGTGATAACCGTTATGACAATGCGGACAAAATGATTTTAAAAGGCGCTGCAGTTATGCCTCACGCATTAATCAACAACGTAAAATTAAAATTAGGTGAGCATGGAGAACTGTTAAAAGAGTATGTTGCATGGCTAAGAGACAGGGTTCTTAAACTGCGCCACAGTGAAGATTATATGCCGGTGTTCCACATTGACGTATATGGTACCATTGGAGCCATTTTTGGTGTTGATAATTATCCTGCAATGGCAGATTATTTGGCAGAGCTTGAGGAAGCTGCAAAACCATTCCATTTGAGAATCGAAGGTCCTATGGATGCAGAGGAAAGAGAAAAACAGATGCTCTGCTTAAAGGGGCTTAGAGAAGAAGTGGACAGAAGAGGCATTGATGTTGAGCTGGTTGCAGATGAATGGTGTAATACACTGGAAGATGTAAAATACTTTGCAGATAACAAAGCCGGTCACATGGCTCAGATTAAAACACCAGACCTTGGTGGAATCAACAATATTGTAGAGGCAGTTCTGTACTGCAAGGAAAAAGGCTTTGGCGCTTACCAGGGCGGTACCTGTAATGAAACAGACCGTTCCGCACAGGTTTGTGTAAACTGCGCGATGGCTACAAAACCGGATCAGATTCTTGCAAAACCTGGTATGGGTGTTGACGAGGGCTACATGATTGTTTACAATGAAATGGAGAGAATCCTGGCTCTTAGAAAAGCAAGAAAGAACTAATAAAGCATGATTAACAGGATATGCCAGAATTGTTTGTCTCTTAGAGAAAGCAGTTCTGGCTATTCTGGCACATAAAAAGGAAAAAGTATGGCATATTCAAGACAAATGCAGGATGGAAACCTGTACAGCTATTATTTTGCGCCCAGAGGAAACCGCCGTATGG
>CATWQE010000050.1 GCA_958352855.1 uncultured Bacillota bacterium | reverse complement strand
TAAGCCAGATGTATTTAAGCCCCTTTGACCACATTGTAGGGATTATCGGAGATGCGGGAGCAGGAAAGAGCCTGCTAATTAAAGGGATGTTTCCAGGGCTTGACCTTACCAATGATGATGAAGGGGTGAATATCCGTCCTCTTCCTCTTCTCCATGAAGATATGACGGACCCTTTTTCACCTCATACCTATCATTTGGATATCCGCTTTGAATCCGCATTTACTCAGATGCACGTGCTGGCGGAAGCAATTCTGGATGCGGCAAAGCATGGGAAGATTGTAATTGTGGAGCATTTTGAACTGATTTTCCCGTTTTTAAACCGCAATGCAGATTTGCTGGTGGGAATCGGGGAAGAGATTATTATTACCAGACCCAATATGTTCGGTCCTCTTCCTGAAAACATTGCCAAGATTGTGCATAAATCTGTGATTTACCGGAAGGCAGCTCATACACTGGAAGATTTGTGCGTGTATTTTATGGGAGAGGGTTATGCCCAGGATGGTCCCCGCTCAGATGTACGTCATGGATTCGTATTGGAATTTGAGCAGAAGCCGGATGTAGATTTGTATGAGCTGGAGGCAAAAGTAAGAGAAGCGGTGAAAAAGGATTTACCGGTTTCTTATTACGATGAAAATCATGTTCAGATTGGTGACTATGTGCTGGAATGTCTGGGACCCAGGATGCACATTTCCAGTACAGGGAAAATCACAGATTTTACATTGGTAAAGGATTATCCCCAGGACCCGAGAAACGGATATTATATGCTGATTGGAATGCTTGGAAAACACCGGTCTGAGGATATCAAAGACTTTAACCGCATTGATTTAAGCAAACATTTGGCAGAACACCCAAGGTAAGAACAGAAAAGTGGAGGAAGAAAACCATGGTTCGCAGCGTAAACGTAGAACTTTTGACAGAAAATATTAAAGAAATGTGTATTCAGGCTAATCATTTCCTGGCTCCGGATATGGATAAGGCCATGAGAGATGCTCATGAAAAAGAAACCAGACCTCTGGCAAAACAGATTCTTGGACAGCTTCTGGAAAACCTGGATATTGCAGGAAAGGATATGATTCCAATATGCCAGGACACTGGTATGGCAGTGGTATTTTTAAAGGTAGGACAGGACGTGCACTTTGAAGGCGGCAGTGTGGAAGACGCAGTAAATGAAGGGGTGCGCCAGGGCTATGCAGAAGGCTATCTTAGAAAATCTGTGGTGGGAGACCCGCTTCTCAGAGTGAACACAAAAGACAATACACCGGCGATTATTCATTATGAAATCGTACCGGGAGACCAGGTGGAAATCACCGTAGCGCCCAAGGGCTTCGGAAGCGAAAATATGAGTAAAATCTGTATGCTGAAACCGGCAGATGGCGTGGACGGTGTGAAAGAAGCCATTGTAAATGCAGTAAAGGAAGCCGGACCAAATGCCTGCCCTCCAGTGGTTGTAGGCGTGGGAATCGGCGGAACCTTTGAAAAGGCAGCCATTCTGGCAAAGAAAGCTCTGACCAGAGAAATTGGGGAACATTCTGAATTACCTCATGTAAAAGAACTGGAAGAAGAGTTGCTGGCAAAAATCAATGAAATCGGTTTAGGACCTGCAGGCTTAGGGGGAGATACCACAGCCCTGGCTGTGAATATTAATACTTATGCCACCCACATTGCGGGACTTCCTGTGGCAATTAATATCTGCTGCCATGTAAACCGTCATATTGTCAGAACGATTTAGTACACGAAAGAACAGGGAGGAAAGAGGAATGGACAGATATATCAAAGCACCTCTGGACCGAGAAGAGGTAAAAACCCTGAAAGCAGGGGATTATGTTTATATTACAGGTACCATTTATACAGCGAGAGACGCCGCACATTTGAGAATGTCCCAGACATTGGACAAAGGAGAAAAACTTCCTATTGAACTGGAAGGTAATGTGATTTATTACATGGGACCAACACCGGCAAGAGAAGGACGTCCTATCGGTTCTGCAGGCCCGACCACTGCCAGCCGTATGGATAAATATGCGCCAAGACTGCTGGATTTAGGACTTACGGGTATGATTGGAAAAGGCAGGAGGAAACAGGAGGTTACAGACGCTATTGTGAGAAACGGGGCTGTGTTCTTCGCAGCAGTAGGCGGCGCAGGAGCGTTGCTCTCCAAATGTATCAAAAAGGCAGAAGTCATTGCCTATGAAGACCTGGGAACCGAAGCTATCCGGAAGCTGGAAGTAGAAAATCTTCCGGTGATTGTGGTGATTGATTCTGAGGGAAGAAATCTGTATGATGAGGTTTGCAAATAGAAAGGTAAATGAAAAAATAATTGATTTTTTTATAAAAATCACATATAATATATTTGAGAAAAGAAATTTGTCTCATTTAAAGTGCGTTGTTACTTTGAGTGCAAACCTTTAATTTAAGTGCTTCACTACTTTGAATGTGAGCCTTTAATTTAAGTGCTTCGCAGCTTGGAATGCGAAACGTTATTTTCAGGGAGATAAGTATTTATCTCCCTGTTTTGCTTATATTGCGGAGGATAAAATGGATTTTTACCGTATTAGTGAGGAGTATAATAAATTTCTTCAATTATATGGTACCTGTGCCAGATGAATGTATTGAAAAACTGGTAATTAAAGAGATAAAGGATGAAAAGTACAGGTCACTTCTTAATAAAGAATATCAGTTTTGTATGGAGAACATTGAGCGGATACAAAAGAAAGCAAATAAAATATATGAAATGGTTACAACAAATCGAAAGAAAATTTTAACAGACAACAGTTGTGCATTTCTAATTTTAGAGGCTGGATATAAAGAATACATAGAAAAATATTTGCAGGGTAATGCAGAAAGGAAGTAACCCTATGACCGAAGAAAAATTATTAAACCAGGCTCTTGCATGCGGATTTGACCATGCGCATGTGATAGATACCAAAGCAGTGATTTTTGACAGCAGATTCCGCCAGTTTTGTGAAATGAATTATTGTGGAAACTATGATAATAATTATTCCTGTCCGCCTTCCTGTGGCGAACCGGAAGCATTGAAGGAGAAAGCTTTGGGGTTTTCCAAAGCCCTGGTATTGCAGACTATCACTCCTGTGAAGGATATTATGGATGATGCAGAGACAAAGGTGATTAAACACCGCCATAATGAAATGACCTGGAAGCTGATTCATGGAGTGGAAGGAGAAATTCCAGAATACCTTCCGGCTATGGCAGGCCCCTGTCAGTTGTGCAGTCCATGTGCCAAAAAAGAAGGAAAACCATGTAAATTTCCAAAAAAGAGAGCTTCCTGTCTCTCTGCTTTCTGTATTCAGGTGGACGCCCTGGCAAAAGAATGCGGCATGGAGTATTACTGTGAAGGAAAGGTAGCCTTTTTTAGTGTATTGTTTTTCGAATAAAAGAGGACAAAAATCAGAAAAAGGTGTATACTATACATAGAATACAACACAATAGGAGAAAATTGACATGGACAACGCAAGAATAGAACTGATTCGGAAAATTCAGACACAGAAAGAGGTATTTACGGTTCTTTCCAGAGCCACCAGGCTGCCCTTTGTGATTTGCGATCCGGAAACTTTTAATGACCAGGTTTGGATTTTTGAGGAAAAGGAAATGCTGGAAGAGGCAGTGAAGCCTTTGACAGAGAAGAAAAATCCTGTTGCAGCTATCAGGGTGGATAACCAAAGCTTTCTTAGCTTTTATACAGTGCTGTATACCCTTGGAGTCAACAGCATTGTTTACTATGAAAAAGAGAAAAAAACAGAGCTGGAGTTAGAGGAAGTGGTGAAAAAACCTGATTTTTCCAGTCTGCCGGAAGAGAAACGTCCTCTTCTGAATCCACAGTTGCAGCTTTCCGGTATTTATTTTATGCAGGAGTTAAGACGTGGTGTGGAAATGGAAGAAAAGGAAAACCTCAGGGAGCTGGAAGAGGAGACAGCAGCAAATCTGGTTAAAAGCCGCTATCTGGTGGCTGTGAATAAACCGGAGGAGGGACAGGATCCTAAAAATGTCCAGGTTCCTTATATTAAGACTCAGAATGGGGATATTTACCAGCCTATTTTTACAGATGCAGAAGAGTTTCGGAAGTTTAATAAAGAAAAGAAATTCACAGGAATGCTGGTAACTTTTGAAAATCTGGAAAAGGTGATTATCCCTGTGGCAAAAGGTGTGGCTGTAAATCCTCAGGGATTTAATCTGGTTCTTCCAAAAGAAAAAATCGGGGCTATGAGGCAAAGATTTGGTCTGTGACAGAAGTTCGTGAAAGGAGATGTTGTCATGAAGATTGACATGCATTGCCATACAAAAGAAGGCTCTATTGATGGAAAAGTTCCTATTGAAGAATATATCCGTATGCTGCGGAATCAGGGATTTGGCGGAATGCTGGTAACTGATCATGACTCCTATGGGGGATATCGTCAGTGGAAGCGGAATATCAAAGGGGATAAATATCAGGATTTCCTGGTATTAAAGGGCATTGAGTATGACACTCTGGATGCAGGGCATATCATTGTGATTATGCCGGAAAATATTAAACTGAGACTGCTGGAGCTTCGGGGAATGCCTTTGCAGATGTTGATTCCCATTGTTCATAACTATGGTGGAATTCTGGGACCGGCACATCCTTGTGGAGAAAAGTTTATGAGCTTTATGAATGCAAAGGCTTATCAGAGAAATCCGGATATTATCCGGGAATTTGATTTCATGGAAGTGTTTAATGCCTGTGAACCACAGGCGGTAAATGATAAGGCTCTGGCCATTGCCCGGAAATATGACCTTCCCGGAACAGGAGGCAGTGACGCCCACAGGGCAGATTGTATTGGCATGGCTTACACAGAGATACCGGATGATGTGACCTGTGAATCTGATTTGATTATGCACATTATGAAAGGAACAAAGCTGGAATGTGGAGGCAGTATCTATGGTGGTACTGCAAAGGATAAAATCGGAAAGGCCAAGACGGTTCTGTCCCATTCTTTCTGGGTGTATAATAAAGTGGGAGGATGGAGTAAGGCCATAAAGCGCAGTAACAGAATGAAAAAGGGCTATGTAGAGCGAGTGGATGTGGAAAAGGTGAAGGAGAAGAATGAGTAAAAGAGTATTACATGCAGCGCTTCTGGGACTTGGAACTGTGGGAACCGGAGTGTATAAGGTGTTAAAACAGCAGACCCAGGAGATGGAACAGAAAATCGGGGCTGTGGTGGAACTGAAAAAAATCTTAGTGCGGAATCTGAAAAAAGCGGCAGCTAAAATTCAGGAACCGGAACTTTTAACCAATGACTGGCAGGAAATCCTGGAGGATGAGTCCATTGATATTGTCATTGAGGTTATGGGAGGCATTGAGCCTGCCCGTACTTATATTACAGAAGCTCTTACCGCAGGTAAACATGTGGTAACTGCAAACAAGGATTTAGTGGCTTCCTATGGAGGGGAACTGCTGGACTGTGCGGCTGCTCATCACTGTGACTTTTTATTTGAGGCAGCAGTGGCAGGGGGGATTCCCATTATTCGTCCTTTAAAGCAGTGTCTGGCAGGAAATCATATATCAGAGGTTGTAGGAATTGTAAATGGAACTACAAACTTTATTCTTACAAAAATGGAGCAGGAGGGCATGGAGTTTGCAGATGCCCTGGCTCTTGCCACGAAGCTGGGATATGCGGAGGCAGACCCTACCGCAGATATACAGGGCTATGATGCAGGGCGAAAAATGGCGATTATGGCGTCTATTGCCTTTAATTCCAGAGTCACCTTTGATGATGTGAGTACCCAGGGTATTACCCATATTTCGTCCAAGGATATCCGTTATGCAAAGGAATTAAACTGTGTGATTAAGCTGCTTGGTGTGGCCAGAAATACAGAAACAGGCATTGAAGTCAGTGTGCAGCCAATGCTGGTTTCTGAGAAGCATCCCCTGGCTACGGTCAATGATTCCTTTAACGCAGTATTTGTTCATGGGGATGCTGTGGATGATGCTATGTTTTATGGAAGAGGCGCGGGAGAGCTGCCTACAGCCAGCGCTATTGTAGGAGATGTTTTTGATATTGTGAGAAATATTCTCTTTTCCTGTACCGGGCGTATTAGTTGTACCTGCTATAAGGAAATTCCTGTAAAAAAACAGGAGGATATGGAGAGCAGATTTTTCATGCGGCTTCATGTGGATGACAGACCAGGGGTGCTTGCCAGCATTGCCAGCGTACTGGGAAATAATAATGTGAGCATTGCCCAGATGATTCAGAAACATAAGCACCGCCAGGAAGATTTAGCGGAGATTGTAGTTGTAACATCAAGAGTAAAAGAAGGAAACTTTAATGACGCTATGCTGATTATTGAAAGCATGAATGTGGTACATAAGATTTCTTCTATAATCAGAGTATATGGAGAGGACTCATGACAGAAAAATTATTTTATCAGGACAGTTATCTTTCAGAATTTCATGGGAAGGTTTTATCCTGTACCTCTCTTTCTTCGGAACATTCGTCTGAGGCGAAGTATGAGGCAGTTCTTGACAGAACTGCCTTTTTTCCGGAAGGAGGAGGACAGAGCAGTGACACAGGAACTCTGACCTGCAAAGAAGAAACCGTACAGGTACTAGATGTACAGGAGCAGGACGGTGTAGTGATTCATTTCATCAGCGGATATTTAAAGCCGGGAGAAACTGTAATCGGAAGGCTGGATTTTCAGGAGCGTTTTTTTAAAATGCAGCAGCATACAGGGGAGCACATTGTTTCCGGTATTGTAAATAAGCATTTCGGCTATAACAACGTGGGCTTTCACCTGGGAAAAGACGGAGTTACCATGGATTATGATGGTCCACTTACACAGGAGGAGCTTCGTAAAATCGAATATGAGGCAAACCAGGCGGTAGCAGAAAATATTCCTGTGCAAGTATTATATCCAACAAAGGAAGAATTGGAGGGTATTTCTTACCGAAGCAAAATAGAGATTCAGGGGCAGGTGCGTATTGTGCAGATACCGGGATATGACAGTTGCGCCTGCTGTGCGCCCCATGTAAAGGACACTGGAAGCGTGGGGATGATTAAGCTGGTGGGCGCCATTCATTATAAAGGCGGTATGCGGGTTTCCATGCTCTGTGGTTTCTGGGCTTTGGCAGATTATAACCAGAAAGAAGAAAGTGTGGTAACTATTTCCAACCGTCTCTCTGCAAAACAGGAGCAGGTGGTTCAGGCTGTGGAGCGTCTGGAACAGGAAATTCAGGAGCAGAAGGAAAAGGTGAAACGACTGCAGCAGCGGTATGTGGAATTATGCCTGAAAGAAGCAAAAGAAAGCTGTAGAGAAAATCCCAAAGCGCCGGTATTGTTGTTTACAGAAGAGATGGATGCCATTGCCATGCGCAATTTTGTCAATGACGCCATGAAGCTTACCGGCGGAATCTGTGGTGTCTTTGTGGGAGATGATGCCAGGGGGTACCGATATGTGCTGGGAAGTCTGGAGCAGGATATCTGTGTAGCAGGAAAGCAGATAAATGAGCGGTTCCAGGGAAAAGGCGGAGGGAAGCCGCCTATGGTGCAGGGGTCTCTTGTGGGATTGGAAGAAGAGATTCGGGCGTTTTTGAATGAAAAATAGAACATAAATAGAATACGGGGATTGTTGTGTGAAACAGCAGTCCCTGTATTTTTTTGCGAATTTTATGAAGTTTTAACACCATTCTTTAAGAGCTTAATCCATATTTAATTCGTTATCACCTAAAATAACCAGGCAAGGAGGAAAAGATTATGATGGATTTATTAATGATTGGAACATTGCTGGTTTGCTTTGGCCTGATGAAAGTATTCGCTGATTTTTGCGACAGGCAGATAAAACCAAAAGAAAAATAGGAGGATAGGAGCATGATGGATATGATTGCTTTAGGCGTTATCATTGCCGGACTGGGGATTTATCTGGTGTATGCCCTGATAAATCCGGAAGAGAAGCATTAGGAGGAGAAAACATGTTACAGATTATTTTAACGCTTGCAATTTTTTTGATACTGGTCATTCCCATGGGAAAGTATATGTACCATATTGCAACAAAACAAAAGACTTTTGCAGATAAAGTGTTTCATCCCATTGACCGTTTCTTTTATAAGATTTGCGGAATCAAGGGCGAAGACATGGGATGGAAGAAATACGCATTGACCCTGCTTCTGGTAAATGGGGTCATGGTGCTGGTAGGATATGGGATTTTAAGATTACAGGATTTGTTGTTTTTAAATCCAAATGGAATATCAGATATGGAACCAACCCTTTCCTTTAACACTATTATCAGTTTTATGACCAATACCAACCTGCAGCATTATTCAGGAGAAAGCGGACTGTCTTATGCGGCTCAGATGTGTGTGATTATTTTCATGATGTTTACTTCTGCAGCCACAGGATATGCAGCCTGTATGGCGTTTTGCAGGGGGCTGGCAGGCAAGAAGATTGGAAACTTTTATGAAGATATGGTGCGGATTACAACCAGAATCCTCATACCGGTTTCTTTTCTGGTGGGCCTGCTTCTGGTAAGCCAGGGAACACCGCAGACTTTACATGCAAATTTTACTATTGAGACACTGGAAGGAAATTTACAGGATATTGCAGTAGGACCGGTAGCAGCGCTGGAATCTATTAAGCATCTGGGAACCAACGGAGGAGGATTCTTTGGGGCAAACTCAACCACACCTTTTGAAAATCCTACTGTGATTACCAATATTGCAGAAATGATTTCCATGATGCTTTTGCCAGGAGCCTGTGTGGTGACCTTCGGTCATATGCTCCATGATAAGAAGAAAGCAAAACAGGCAGAGAAAGCTGCTGTGGGAAGTAAAAAGCTGATTTTCGGACGACAGGGAGCAGTGGTGTTCGGAGCCATGGCTATTTTGTTCCTGGTTGGACTTATGATTTGCTACAACTCAGAGCTTGCAGGAAATCCGGTGATTCAGGACATGGGCGTGGATCAGACCCAGGGAAGTATGGAAGGAAAAGAAGTCCGGTTTGGGATTCCACAGTCTGCTTTGTTTACCACAGTAACCACTTCTTTTACCACAGGTACGGTAAACAACATGCATGACACCCTGACGCCTTTAGGTGGTCTGGTTCCTTTGCTGCATATGATGCTCAACTGTGTTCGGTGGTAAAGGCGTAGGATTGATGAATATGATTATGTACGTCATCCTGGCAGTATTTATCTGTGGATTGATGGTAGGGCGCACGCCGGCATACCTGAATAAAAAAATAGAAGGAAAAGAAATGAAGCTGGTTGCTCTTTGCATTTTGATTCATCCACTTTTGATTCTGGGCTTCTCGGCGCTGGCAGTGGCAGTTCCGGCAGGTTTAGAAGGAATTACCAATCCCGGATTTCATGGACTCACCCAGGTTTTGTATGAATATGCATCTTCTGCCGCAAATAATGGTTCTGGATTTGAGGGGCTGGCAGATAATACCGCGTTTTGGAATATCACAGCCGGTCTGGCAATGTTCTTTGGAAGATACATTGCAATTATCGCACAGCTTGCCATTGCAGGTTCTATGCTGGCTAAGAAGAAGGTCAATGAATCTGTGGGTACTTTGCGGACAGATAATGTAACCTTTATGATTATTCTTGTATTTATTGTATATATTTTCGCTGCTTTGACCTTCTTCCCGGCATTGGCTCTGGGACCCATTGCAGAACATCTGTCAATCTGGATGTAAGGCACAGTGAAAGGAGAGAATGAAATGGCTAAAAATAACAGGACAAAATTTATTACCAGGGATATTTTGAAATCATCCATGATAGGTTCCTTTCAGAAACTGGACCCTCGCTATATGGTCAAAAATCCGGTAATGTTTGTAGTAGAAATTGGATTTTTGATTACTCTGGTGCTGACTTTTGTACCGACCTTATTTGGTGGAAGTGAGCAGTACCGGGTTTATAATGGAATTGTGACTGCCATCTTATTTGTAACGGTATTATTTGCAAATTTTGCAGAATCCGTTGCAGAAGGAAGGGGAAAAGCCCAGGCAGCTTCCCTTAAAAAGACCAAGCAGGACACCAGGGCAAGAAAACTTTTGCCAGATGGCACAGAACAGATGGTGAATGCTTCAGAGTTGAAAAAAGGTGACCTGGTTCTGGTAAAGGCAGGGGAACTGATTCCAAATGACGGAGAAGTGGTAGAGGGAATTGCATCGGTAGATGAATCTGCTATTACCGGTGAGTCTGCGCCAGTGACCAGAGAGGCTGGGGGCGATTTCTCTTCTGTTACAGGAGGTACTACGGTAGTATCTGACTGGTTAAAAATTAAAATTATGGCAGAGCCCGGAAAATCCTTCCTGGATAAAATGATTTCCATGGTAGAGGGCGCTTCCAGACAGAAAACCCCAAATGAAATTGCATTAAATACCCTGCTGATTGTGCTTACTTTGATTTTCCTGATTGTAGTGGTAACCTTGTATCCCTTTGCTTCTTATCTGGGTGTGGACATTCCCATTTCCTGGGCCATTGCCCTGATGGTATGTCTGATTCCTACTACCATTGGCGGTCTGCTGTCTGCCATTGGGATTGCCGGTATGGATCGTGTTACCAGATTTAATGTCATTGCCATGTCTGGTAAGGCAGTAGAGGCCTGTGGTGACGTAGATACCATGATTCTGGATAAGACAGGAACTATTACCTATGGAAACCGTCTGGCCGCTGAGTTTTATCCGGTGAAAGGCGTTGCAAAGGAAGATTTAATTGACTATAGCGTCATGTGTTCTCTTATGGATGCCACACCGGAAGGAAAGTCTACGGTAGACCTGGGAAGACAGATGGGATGTGTGCTGGATGAACACATTGCAGATCAGATGCGTTTTGTGGAATTCACAGCCCAGAGTAAAATGAGCGGTGTGGATTTACAGGATGGCACTGTAGTAAGAAAAGGCGCTTTTGATGCTATGAAGTCCTTTGCAAAAGAACGTGGAGGCAGCATTCCAGGGGATTTACAGGAGATTGTAACCAATATTTCCAATCTGGGAGGAACTCCTCTGGTGGTGTGTGTCAATGAGAAGATTCTGGGTGTGATTTACCTGAAAGATACGGTAAAACCAGGATTGTCAGAACGTTTTGAGAGACTGCGTGAAATTGGTATTAAAACCATTATGTGTACAGGGGATAATCCATTAACAGCAGCTACCATTGCAAAAGAAGCAGGGGTAGACGGATTTATTGCAGAATGCAGACCGGAAGATAAGATTACTGCTATTAAAAAAGAACAGGCAGAAGGAAAACTGGTAGCCATGACAGGAGATGGAACCAACGATGCCCCGGCATTGGCGCAGGCAGATGTAGGTCTGGCTATGAATTCCGGTACTCAGGCAGCCAAGGAAGCAGCCAATATGGTAGATTTGGATTCAGATCCTACCAAGATTCTGGAAGTGGTAGAAATCGGAAAACAGCTTTTGATTACCAGAGGTTCTCTTACCACCTTTAGCATTGCCAATGACATTGCCAAATACTTTGCCATTATTCCTGCCATGTTTACCATGGTATTGCCGCAGATGCAGATTTTGAATATTATGCATCTGGCAACACCGGCAAGCGCTATTTTATCTGCGTTGATTTTCAATGCCATTATTATACCCGGCCTGATTCCCATTGCCATGAAAGGTGTAAAATACAGACCAATGAAGGCTGAGAAAATGCTGCTTAGAAACATGGGAATCTTTGGTTTGGGCGGTATTATTGTTCCCTTTGTAGGAATTAAAATTATTGATTTACTGGTAGCTCCGCTGCTGGCGCTGATAGGAATGTAGGAGGAACAGGTTCATGAAAAATTTTGGAAAAATGGCAGGAAAAGCTCTTGTGTTTTGTGTGGCTATGATGTTGCTTTGCTCTTTTGTTTATCCACTGGCTCTTACCGGAGTCAGTCAGCTTACCATGAAAGAAAAGGCAAATGGAAATCTTATTGATAAAGAGGGAAATCCCACTGCAAATTATGAAGAAGCAGTGGGATCTGCCCTGGTGGGACAGGAGTTTACAGAGAACTATTATTTTCAGGGCAGACCATCTTCGGTAACTTATAATAATTATACAGAGGAAGAATTGGAAAACGGGGAATATGGCGGTGTTTCTTCCGGTTCTTATAACTATGGAAATTCCAATCCTGAGCTGGAAAAAAGAATCCAGGAAGATTTGGATGCCTTTCTGGAAGAACATCCGGGACTTACAGCAGAGGATATTCCTTCAGACCTTCTGACTGCTTCCGGTTCCGGTCTGGACCCACATATCACACCAAAGTCAGCTAAAATACAGATTCCTTATGTGGCAGAAAATGCAGGATTATCTGAGAAAGAAGTGACTGAGATTGTGGAAGAAAATACAGAACACAAGGTACTTGGAATCTTTGGTGAGGAAAGAGTCAATGTGTTAAAGTGCAACCTGGCTATTGCCAATGCCATGGGAATTTTAGAGTAGAGGGTCTATGGAAAAAGAAACATATGAAAGACCGGATTCCCGGCAGCTTCTTCGCAGACTTCAGTTTGAGGAAGAAGAGAAACGGAAGAAATCCAGGGGAAAATTAAAAATTTTTCTGGGCTATGCGGCAGGCTCCGGCAAAACCTATGCCATGCTAAAGGCTGCTCATGAGGCCAGGAAACACCATATTGACGTGGTGGCAGGCTATGTGGAACCCCATGCAAGACCAGATACCCAGGCGCTGGTAAAGGGACTGGAAACCATTGCTCCCATGGAAGTTGCATACAAAGGGGTAAACCTGCGGGAATTTGATTTAGACGCGGCCTTGAAGCGAAAACCCAGATTAATTTTGGTGGATGAGCTGGCACATACCAATGTGAAAGGCTGTCGCAATGAAAAGAGATACCAGGACGTAAAAGAGCTTTTGCGTGCTGGTATTGACGTGTATACAACCATGAATATCCAGCATTTAGAAAGCCTTAATGATATTGTGGGAAACGTTACCCATATTGAGGTGCGGGAGCGTGTTCCAGACCGGGTCTTTGACCATGCAGACCAGGTGGAGGTCATAGATATTGAACCCGAAGAACTCATTGAACGGATGAAAGAGGGAAAAATCTATGGGCCTTTACAGGCAGAGCGGGCGTTGGAAAATTTTTTCCGCAGGGAAAAGCTGGTTGCTCTTAGGGAAATTACGCTTAGAAGAACTGCAGACAGGGTAAACCGCATTGCAGAAGAGGAACGAAATGCCCTGGGTGAAATGGATTATCATACAGGAGAACATGTTCTGGTGTGTATTTCCCCATCTCCCTCCAATGCCAAAGTAATCCGCACCGCTTCGCGCCTTGCCTATGCCTTTCATGCCAGCTTTACTGGTATTTATGTGGAAACGCCACAAATGCAGGAGGCAGATGAGAAAACCAGGGCTGCTGTGAAAAACCACATGGATTTAGCAAGAACCTTAGGGGCAGATATTGTTACGGTGTATGGCGCTGACATTGCTTATCAGATTGTAGAGTATGCCATTGTGGGAAATATCTCAAAAATCGTAATGGGGCGCAGCAGAAAACAGAGGATGTTTGGAAAAAGTCGTTCTGAAGTGCTGGAACAGCTCACTTACCGGGCGCCCAATATTGATGTGTACATTATTCCAGATATGAAATATACAGAGAGGTACCGGGAAAAGGGAAAATCCAGTAGGAAAAAGGAGAAAGGCGGTAGAAATGTTTTGGTGGAGCTGGGCGAAATCACTGCCATTATGGCGCTTAGTACCATGGCGGCTTATATATTTCAATGGTTCCGGCTTTCAGAAGCAAATCTGATTATGGTATACATGGTTGGGGTGCTGTTGTCTCCCTATGTGGCAGACAAAAAAATTTATGCCCTGTATTCTGCCTTGCTTAGTGTGCTTTCCTTTAATTTTTTCTTCACAGAACCTTATTTTAGCCTAAAGGCTTATGACAAAGGCTCACCGGTTACCTTTGCCATGCTGTTTGCAGTGGGATTTTTTATGGCATCCATGACCAGACAGCTAAAGGTCCAGACAAGAGAAAGCGCAAAAAAGGCATACCGGATGGAAATTTTGCTGGAGAACAGCAGGAAACTCAGGCGCTGCCGCACCCGGGAAGAGGTGTGGAAACAGGTGGCAGCCCAGGTGGGGAAATTACTCAATCTTTCCATTATCATTTATCCGGTGGATAAAAGAGGAAATCTGGAAGAACCTATACTGTTTCCAAGAAAGGGGATGGGGCTTACAGAATTGAAAGAAAATGTAAATGAAAAAGAGCGGGCAGTGGCTCAGTGGGCAGCGTCCAACCATCACAGAGCCGGAACCTGCACCCATACTCTGCCAGATGCAAATGCCATGTATCTTCCCGTTCAGTCAACAGAAGATGTGAAAGGGGTTATGGGAATTTTGCTGGAAGAGCGGCGTCCGGTCAATGATTTTGAATATGGGCTTTTAATTGCCATGCTTAATGAGACAGGGGTAAAGCTGCAGGATACGTTATAAAAGAACAGCCAGGGAGATAGGGCAAAGAACGGTGCATCCCCCTGGTTGTTCTTTTTTCACATATCAGGTAAAAATTTTCTTCGATAGAGAATCTTTACAAAATGATAGAAAATAAAATATACGATAATAAAAGTGATACTATATTTGATGGACATTCCAAAACTGCTGACAGCACTTTGAGAATCAATATAGAGGATTCCGGACCACATGATTATGATGGCAATAAGAAAGGGTATCCACAATAACACTTTTATTTTTCTTCCCACAGTACGGTACATTTCTTTTTGAGAAAAGCCTAACTTATACATGGATTCATATTTCTTTTTTTCTCTTTCCAAAGAAGTATAAAGTCTAAAGTAAATAAGGCTTACAGACGCGATCAGGAAGATTAGGCTTACGGAAAATCCCACAAACGTACATAACTTTCGCATTAAGGATTCTGTATTATAATAATTTCCAAGCGTTGTAAAACTGTAAGTGTAGTCATAATCAATGTCATCCTGTGCCAGAGCTTTTTCCAGCTTGTCCGCAATATTCAAATGATTTAACCACTTAGAATCTTCATATCCTGTATAAAATTCAAGATATAGATTTTCAAAATTCTTCTGATTGAGCTTCTCCCAATTCTCATCACTTACAACATAGACTGCCTGAAAGCTTCCTGAAGTGCTGACAATCTGTTCATGGGGCTTTGTTTTTGTTTCAGAAATTGAGATGGCATCTAATAACTGTTTTGCTTTTTCCTGAATAAAAACCTTATCGTGTTTCCGGCTTGCATCGCCTGATAAAATGAGTACGTCATGGTTTCCTAAAGTTACTGTTTCTTTCCCTTTTGCAGAAAGAATGTGATTAAAATCCCTTGCATTTAAAAATCCATAAGTAAATTCCTCTCTCAAAATGGTATAGTTTACTTTTTGAATGGAAGCATCTGACAAAAGCTCTTTGTCTAAATATGCGATATCCTGTTCTGCCCGTACATTTTCCGGTCTTTCGATATAAGTGTATGCAAAGGGAGTAATATTTTCCACATCTTCCATTACATTACTTTGCATAGAACCTAATGCACAAATTGCCAAAAAAGACATGGTCAGTAAAATAGCATTCAATGACATCATATGTCCGTTTTCTTTTAAAGTTGTTGAAACTTCCGAATTGGCAAAAAGGTTGATTCCGCTCAAATGATTTTTGGAGCTTTTTTTCACCTTAACGTAAACAGCTCCTATTTGCGGTGTAATGAGGAAGATAACCATCATTCCGAAAAGGAATACTAAGGGTGTCCATAAATCTCCCAGTTTATTCCCTACTTGTGGGGTCATGATGAATAACGTTATCACCAGCAATACAATCGATAAGAAAATTTTGACTGGGGATACTTTTATGTTTCCGGCATAGAATTTATCGCTTTTTAAAAACCATAAAACTTTTTTATGGGAAATAAAATAAGGCGTTATAAAACTAATGACAAGGAACATGACGAAAAATAAGCCAATGGTAATCAGCAGCGGAAGAACAGGAACATACATGTCAAAAGAAATCGTAACAAATATATTACGAATCAATTTAAAAAACAAACCTGAAAAAAGCACGCCGCTTATTACGCCTGCAATAAGTGAACTGATTCCAATCAGCATATTTTCCCCGAATAGCATCTTTTTCATCTGTTTCGGTGACATTCCTAAAATGGTATAAATCCCTAACTGTTTTCCTCTTGAACCAAGAAAAGCCCAGGAAGAATATCCGATAAAAAGAAACGCAAAAACATAGATGATAAAATTTCCGGCTCCAAGAGCAAGGGCTAATGTAGAACCGTCCTGTATCTCATTCAGATCAGGGTGCATAGCAGCCGCTGTAAAAAGATAAAACAATAAAATCGTGACGGTACTGCTGATAAAATAGGAGAAATAAGTGTGCTTATCTCTGCTGATATTTTTAAATGCGATTTGCAGTAATGTCATTCTGTCCACCTCCCAGAAATGTCAGCATATCTAAGATTTTCTGATAAAATTGTGTCTGACTGTCCCCTGCAATCATCTCCTGATAGAGCTGACCATCTTTGATAAATAAAACCCTGTCACACATACTTGCAACATATGCGTCATGCGTAACCATAAGGATTGTGCTGTTTTTCTTTCTGTTTAAGTCTTTCAGCAGTTCCATAACATCATTCGTTGCTTTTGAATCCAGATTACCGGTAGGCTCATCTGCCAGAATAAGAGAGGGATTGTGTACCAGTGCGCGGGCAACTGCTACACGCTGAGCCTGCCCGCCTGAAATCTCAAAGGTTCTTTTGGGAAGCAATTTGGAGATCCCAAGATACTCTGCAATATTTTTTGTCCGTTTTCTGATTTCTTTTGTAGGTATGTTTTCCAGGGATAACGGAAGCATAATATTTTCCGCAACCGTCAATGTGTGAATCAGATTAAAATCCTGAAAAATAAATCCCAATTCACTTCTGCGAAAAGAAGCCAATTCTTCCAGGGATAGGGTGTGTGGATTTTTTCCGTTAATTAACACACTGCCACTTGTGGGAGAATCTATGGTAGAGATGACTTGCAGCAAGGTTGATTTTCCACTTCCGCTGGGTCCCATGATTGCGGTAAATTCTCCCTTTTCCATATCAAAGCTTACATTGCTAAGAGCTGTATGGGACATTTTTCCTTCATAAATTTTTTGTAGATTTTTTACGGATAAGATTTTGTTCATTGTGATTACCTCCTGTTTCTGTCCTTAATATAGTGGATTTTACAGTGATGTACCAGTTATATAAGTGACAAAAAGATGACATTTCTGTCACCTTTTTCTATGGTCAGTCTGTATATAAATTTGGAATGTGGTTCCTTTTCCCTGTTCTGAAGTCATCGCAATCTCGTGTCCCAGATAATCCAATATATTTTTTGCAATATACAGACCCAGACCTGATGATTCTTTTTGCTTTTCTCTTCCGTTACTGCCGGTAAAACAAAAATCAAAAATCCGCGGCTGTTCTTCTAAAGATATACCGGAACCAAAATCCTGTATCGTCAATACAGCGTTCTCGTTTTCGCAATCTGCCGCAAGTTTCACGCTTTGACCGGAAGCGCTGTATTTTACCGCATTATTTAAAAATTGTTGCATTGCAAAAGCAAACCATTTTTTATCTGTATAAACATAAATGGAATCCCTAATATCCAGTTTTGGAAAAACTTCCTTTTGAATAAAATAATTTTTTTGCTCGTTTACAGCAGCTTTTACTAACGCCGCAAGCTGGCAGCGTTCCACCATAAAATCATTTTTTACATTTTCCATTCTTATCAGGTGAAGAATCTGATTTAGTAAATATTCCATTCGCTCAATCTCTTCCCTTAAATCTGCTGAGGGGATAAGCTGTTTTTCCTGTGTTATGAGATTTAAAACAGAAAGGGGCGTTTTCATTTGATGAACCCATTTGCCCATGACGATTTTATAATGTTCATTTTCTTGTTTTAAGCTGTTTATCTCTTTGCTATAAACATTCCGAACCATTTTCATTCGATTTTGTTCAGCCTTTGCCAAAGGAGAATTTCCCAATACGAAAAAGTCCTCTTCTGAATCCACTGCTGAGCATATACTCCTATACAGCGGAATGCTTTTATAAAAATGGCATCCCATACCAATCGTAAAAAGAAAGAAGTACAAAATACCTAAATAAAAATAGTCAAAATCTCTTTCCAGCCATGCAAGACTTCCGCTGATTACGAAAGAAGAAAGAAATACAGAAACAAGGATGGAAAGATGTTCTTTCAAATATAGTTTAATCAAGCTCTTCATCTTTTATTTTCTCCAAAACATACCCTACATTTCGTATTGCCTTTATTTCAAAGGAGCATTTTAATTCCCGAAGTCTTTTTCTTGCTCTTCCTATATTGACATTTAAGGTATTTTCTTCCACAAAAACATCGGTGTCCCACAAAAGCTGTAATAATTCATTTCGCGTTACAGGGGTTGGATATGCCCGAAATAAACGTTCCAGAATATCTTTTTCGTTTTTGGTTAATGGTATGGTATGCTCCGAATATTCTAATTTCAGCGTTTCTGTATTCAGGATTACATGGTCTAATTCTACGGTTTTTCTTTCCTGCAAGGCATATTCTCCATAAATTCTTCTTAAATGGGCGTTGATTTTGGCAGTCACTACATCATAAGAAAAGGGCTTTGTCAAATAATCATCACCGCCACACTCCATTGCATAAATCTGGTCTAAATCCATGCTGCGCGCTGACAGAAAAATAATCGGAATCATGCTATGCTGACGAATTTTTTTACACCAAAAGAAGCCGTCATAACAAGGTAAATTAATATCCAGTAAAACCAGTTGTAATTGATTCTTTAAAACTTGTTGGGCAACATTGGTAAAGTCACTGCATACCCATATTTCAAATCCATATTTTTTTAAATGTTCGCTCAATAATTCTGCTATTTTTATATCATCTTCTACAATACCGATTTTATATTGCATAAACATAGGGTCCTTTCTTTTGATGATAGTTTGCTTCTATTATAGCATTCCATAATAAGCGTGTCATTACTTTCCATATGAAATATAATGACTGGTCACAGAAAATGTTTCCATATGGAGGATTGTATTGTATAATAGACTACATGAAAATAAAAGAGGGGGATGAACAGAAGAAAATATGAAACGAAAGCTTCAATTAATTTTGCGTTATTTTAAAGGTGCAAAGAAATATTTCTTTTTTGCAATTCTGGCATCTTTGGTGACTACGGTTTTAAATTCTCTGACACCTCAGATATTTCGCTTCACAGTGGATTCGGTGCTGGAAGGAAATGGATATCCGTATCTGGAAGAAAATTTGTGGATTATGGCGCTGATTCTGGTAGGAGTAGCCCTGTTGTCCGGGGCAGCCCTGTTTGTGAGCAGAATCAATACTGCCATGGCGGGAGAGAATTTTGCGAAAAACATGAGGGATGCCTTGTTTACTCATGTGCAGAAAATGCCTATGAAATGGCATGATAAGCATCAGACAGGGGATATTATCCAGCGCTGTACTTCTGACGTGGAGGTTATTCGGAACTTTGTGGTAACTCAGCTTCTGGAGGTATTCCGTACAGTGTTTTTAGTCGTGGTTTCTTTTTCCATGATGGTTTCCATGAACCTGAAATTGTCACTGGTGGTTTTACTTTTTGTTCCTGTGGTGGTGGCATATTCCGGTATTTTCTACCGGTTAATTGCCAGAAGATTT
>CATWQE010000049.1 GCA_958352855.1 uncultured Bacillota bacterium | reverse complement strand
CATTTTGAACGAAAAGTCCTCTTTTTCCGTAGAGAGTGTTATTTCACAGCCCCTTTTTTACAATCCGTCTCTACCGAATATCAAACACGCTCCGCACCCTGATATTCTCTGGTTTTCCTCTTAAAATCTCCACAGTCTTGCTGTCTCCGTTTAAATCAAAGTAATTATCAGACAGCACCAGATCTTCGTTTTCGTTTAAGATTTCCACACTCTTAGCGTAAGTATCAGCGCTTACGGTGATGGTGTTTCCTTCTACTTTCCATTTCAGATTTGGCTCTTCATATTTGAAGTATTTCGGATAAGAGAAGATAACCGTTCCTTCAGAAATCTTTTCACCTTTTTCCCATGCCTCAAAGCTGACATATTCAGTAAATACGTCTACTTCCGGTAATTCCACTTTATCCAGCCACACACTGGTAAGAGCAGGAACGGAAACAGTTTCTGTTTCTTCTCTTAAAATTTCTGCTTTTGCATTTCGCAGATACCATTTTACCTGAATTTCTCTGTCCTGTAAGGTTTCGTTAGTCACGTTCAGCCAGATGGATTTCTCAAATTCAAAATGCTGGCGGTTCATATTTGCTTCCTGGGTCAGCCAGCTTTCTTCCTGGCAGGAAATCATCACTGGCGCGAAGAATCTCTTTGCATAATAATGCAGGGCTTTCCATCTGCCCCAGTAGTCAATAGAGGACCAGGAAATCACCGGCCAACAGTCATTTAACTGCCAGTACACAGCCCCCATGCAACGGCCCCGGTTCCGTCTGAAATGCTCTACCCCATAGCGGATGGCATCTGCCTGTAAAAGCTGGGAAGCATAGAGTACCGTATCAAATTCTCCCGGATAGCGGTAGGTCTGCTGAAGATAATTCATAATCTTTCCGTTTGCCCCATAGTTTCTCTGGTGCTTCTCCATAATATAAGAGAAAATATTCCAGTCTGCCGGATCATCAGAGATAGTTTCCACCGTCTTTTTACATGGAAAAGACTGGAATCCAAACTCAGAGGCATAGCGGAAGAAATGTTTCCTGTATTCAGAAAATGGCTTGTTTCCATGCCATACCTGCCAGTAATGCACATCTCCTCTGTTTGGATCATTTGGATTATCAAAGGAGCCGCCTGAGGACGGACTTGCAGGCCAGTAGAAGGTCTGTGGGTCATATTCCCGCAACACTTCCGGAATAATCCGCTCATACATAAAGAGGTAATCCCTTACCTCAGAAGGTTTTGTTACCCAGCAGCGCTCATCCACAAACATTTCCATCTCATTATTTCCACACCACAGGCCCAGAGACGCATGATGGCGGAGACGTTTAATATTATCAATAAATTCCTGGCGGATGTTTGCCTCAAACTCCGGTGTCAGCTCATATACAGAGCAGGCAAACATAAAGTCCTGCCATACAGCCAGCCCCAGCTCATCACAGATATCAAAGAACCAGTCATCGGGATAAAAACCACCGCCCCACACGCGGATTACATTATAATTTGCCAGTTTACAGTCCATGAGAAGCTGTCTGGTGCGTTCTTTGCTTCTCTTGCCAAGAAGATGTTCTTCTGGAATATAATCCGCTCCCATGGCGAAAAAGGCCTTTCCATTGATTTCATGGGCAAAGCTTTCGCCCCATTCATCTTTGTTTCTCTGCATAGTCATGGTGCGAAGACCGATTCTTCTCTTCCATGTGTCCACTGCCGCTCCATTGCAGAACAGAACAGCTTCCACCTCATAAAGAGGCTGTTCTCCCAGTCCATTTACCCACCAAAGCTCTGGATTTTCAATGGTAAGGCTGCCACATCCTTCTTCTGAAAGCACCGTCTTAAAGGTCTCTCCTTTTGGTGACGTCACTGTCACATATACTTCATAATTTCCTGCTTCTTCCACAAGATATGCAGCATCAAAATTCAGTGTACATCTTCCCTCTTCATGATTCTGGCGAATATACACGCTGTCAAATCTTCCGCATTTCACCTTGCACAGCTTCACAGGGCGGAAAATACCTGCATCCGGCAAATGTGCTCCCCAGTCCCATCCAAACATGTAATGGGCTTTCCGCAAATGCATAAAGCCTTCGTATGTATCTTCGTTTCCAATATTTCCATATTTCTTATAAGCCTCTGCAATATAATTCAGCGGGGAATGAAAAACCACCCGCAAGGTATTCTCTCCTTCTTTAAGAAGTGACTGCACTTCATATTCCCAGACTCTGTGCATATTCAAGGGCTGTCCCAGAAGTTCTCCGTTTAAATACACATCTGCAACGGTATCCAGACCTTCAAACCGAAGGAAAATACTGGAAAAGTCTTCTATATTTCCTCCTTCAAAGGTACAGATACACTCATAATCCTTTTCCATCAAAGCGCAAATGCTGTCTTCATTATCCTTCCAATAAGGATTTTCCATGTTTCCATTTCGAAGCAGGTCTGTATACACTGTTCCTGGAACCACAGCCTCCTGCCAGTCTGATGCTTCTGTACAGCGCATTTTCCAATTTTCATGTAATTCTCTTGTTTCCATAAAACCTCCTAAAACTCTGACACTTTCTACCTTTTACAAGCTTACCCACACAGCTTCATGACCGTTTAGCACGCCTTTTCCCTCCTGTTCTCCATGCCAGGGGTATTGATAAATTTCTTCCCGATACTTCTGTGGCAGCACAAAAGGAGTAGAACGGTGATTCACCAGAATCATACCCTTTTCATATACTGCCGTCTCAATTCCTCTCTGGCAGATGCCGCTTGCAGGTGTTACATGCCGGGCTAAAATATCCTTTACCAGAGTGGTTCTGGACTGGATAATGGGATACATTTCTTTATTTCCCTGAGCATAAGGCACATGAGGAATATTTTTAGCAGCATAAGAGGCTCCAATCTCCACACCAAAGGAATAGACTGCCCCTGGATTTCCAGCAGAAAGCTGCATTTTCCGGCCAAGTTCTTCTCCTGCATATTTTACCACACAGGAGCCAACACCGTCTACATAAGGCGCAATCTCTTCTCCTCCCTGGTAGCGGCAGAATGCCTCACCCTGGGCAATAATCACTTTTCCGTAAACATAAGGTGTTTTCTCACAGGTTTCCCCTGTAATGCCAAAACAGTTCTGCGCCAGCATATTCTCCGGTCCATGAAGCACTACTCCCCCTTCTGCTACCCAGTTTTTCAGTTTTTCTTCCATTGTCTCATGCTCTACTGCAAAATAACAGTCATTTGCAGGAACTACCAATACCTTATAATCCTGGAGGGCTCCTGCCTCAATTTCGTGATGGCTGATAACATCTACCTGATAGCCCAGGTCACAGCAAATCTTATACCATCCCAGCAAATCAAGACGGCGGATTTTATTATTTCCCACCTCAAAAGGTTCCAGATGAGCCATTTCTGAAGGGAATAAAATAGCAATTTCTTTTTTCTTTTTATTGCCCCGAAGAGGCAGCACCTTTGCAAACCAGTCATTTCCCCGTCTTAAGGATTCCTGGAAATCTTCATCCATGCGGTTCATGACACCCCCGTCATCCAGACCGTTCATTCCGTAACAGGTGTAGCCATCCATGCCGCAGGCTGTCATGGAGCCAATGATTTCTGCCGGTGTAAGCTGGGCGTAAATGTCATTATAAATATAACGTCCCCAGTAAATACCACCTGTCATGGGTTTGTCCTGATTCATTACCCGCATCATGCTGTGCTGGCAGGAAACCACATAGGCGTCTGCAATGCCATCCGGTGTAACAGGAACCGTAATAAAGTGACAGGAATCCAGGTACGGAGATAAAGCGTACATATCAATTCCCCTGATTGCAGTGTCCCACAAATCACTGAACTCGTTGTCCAAATCCTGCTGCTCCCTGCCAAAAATGTTGAGGAAATAACCCCACTGGCTCAAATCCGGGCAGAGGAATAAATCGGGATTCCTCTCTTTCAACTTCGGGCCAATGGTCTTGAAATACTCTGTCATTTCATGAATTTTCCAGAGAGCATTATCTCTCCACACATAAAACTTAGGCGTGCGGTTTTTTACATCCTCTTCTGTATAAAATCCGCCTTCCGGATATCTCACGCCATACCAGTATTCCTCTGGGGAAAGGCTTTCAAAATCTTTGGCGCTGCTTCCATAATTTTTGTTTAATGCCTGAATATCATTGTGATAAAATTCCTTCAAATAGGAACGGTAACGATTCTGCCCTTCTTCGTCAAAGCTCACTGCCACCACGGGATCCCACATACTGCACACTGGAATTACCTCTTCTCCCTCTTCTGTAATACAGTGCTGACATCCCTTGCCATAGCTTTCCATAATCCGGTTTACGTGATCTTTCATGGATTCCTGAGCTTTGGGGGACCAATATTTATACCACCGCCCTGGTGTTCCATCCAAATAAGTAATTTCCTCTCCAAAAATCGGTGGACTAAAACGGATGTGAGGGTACAGATTATCCCCGTTTAAGTACAACAAAAGAAAATTATAGAAAAGTCCATGTCTGTGGGCTGACTCTCCCATATATTCCTGCATTTTTACATATTGGCTTAAAGCGCCTGTCTCATATCTCTCTTTGAAATCTTCCCAGGCTTTTGTGTCAAACATCACGCTGTTAAATCCTAACTCCTTGATTAACCCCATGGTCTCATCTACAAAATTTTCATCGTCAAATGCAGGACTGTAAAAGTTCCCGAAAATCACATTCATGTACGGTTGGTTATCCGTCTTATTTCTTAACTTCATCCAGCAATATGCCTCCTATTGTCTCCTATTTAGCAGAAAAGGGCTGTCACACCACTTTTGATATGCGACAGCCCCTTTTTGCTTTTATGTCAAAATTATTTTATGAAGGTAACTCTTGTTTTTTATTTAGATGCCAGGAACTCATCTACCTGCTCCTGAGCAGCATCCATAATATCCTGGAAACCTGCTGCCATCAGTTCTTTCTTAATCTGTGGAACTACTTCTGCAGGGTCATTGACACCAGCCATAACCTCGCTCTTATAACGCAGCCATATTTCACGACAGTTAGCCAGCTGGGAGTCAACTTCTGTTGTATCAAAGTTAAATCCAAGCATTACAGATGGAACAGCAGCTTCGTTCAGAGCTTTGATTTCGCTCCACTGATCATTGCTTGTAGTGTCTTCTGGTGTAACAGTGAAGAATGTACCCTGTGTATAACCTGCCATACTCCAGTCTGTGTTGATTTTATGTGCTTTTTTCTGTCCGTCCTTATCTACGTATTCAAAGTTCACGCCTTCTTCTCCGTAGTAGAACATATCACGCAGAGTAGTATCTGTATTAACCAGGTTCAGCAGCTCCAGACATTTTTCCGGATATTTGCTGTTTACCGAAATCATGTTCATAGAACTACGTACCGTTTCATTAGAAAGAATGGTATCTCCCCATTTCTGAACAACAACTTCTTTCCCCATATCTGGTCCCCATGCTGTTTCACCGGCAGATTCCCAGCCCTGGGCAATACGCCACATATTATATACGCGGGCATCTGTCAAAGTGGCAGCATCTGGGTTAATAATACCTTTTTTGTACCAATCATGGAAGGTTTCCAGAGCAGCATAAATGTCCGGTTCTTCCAAAGTGAAACATACCTTGCCTTTTTCATCATCATATCTTACACCGAGAATCTGTGTACCAGCACCAATCTGATCATATACATCAAAGATAGAGTAAACTCCGTCATTCTTAACATATACTGGATAATCGTTTTTCTCTTTTTTCAACATCTCAAAAGTTGGTGTAAGAGATTCAATGGTAGTCAGATTCTGATAATCAATCTTGTACTGATCTACCAACTCCTTATCCCAAACTGCATAGTTGGAAATAGAACTATCTTTGTAAGCAGGTACTCCGTAGATTCTTCCATCAACTTTTACTGCTTCCCAGTATTTCTCAGGCATCAGTTCGTTGAACTCTTTCATCTGTTCTGGAATCATATCTGTAAGATCTACATATGCTCCCAGCTTAATATCAGCTGTATAGTTATTACCAGTACCAAAGATAATATCATATGGTTCATTGGTGCTGATAATAATATTTCTTCTATCATCCCAGTCACCCCATGGAATTACTTCCATTTCCAGGTTTACGCCGATTTTATCACCAATGTAATCATTTACTTTTCCAAGCCATGAATCGTAGTTTTCCGGCATACCATTACCAATGATAACCCATTTCAGGTTTACGATGTCATCGCCGCTTGCATTTTTGGCTGTTTCTTTTTTGTCATTTCCGCCGCATCCTGCAAGGGTTCCCGCCGCCATAACAGCTGCCATGCCAAGTGCCGCTAATTTTCTCAACTTCATAATGTCCTCCTAAAAATTTATATAATTATTCTTTTACTGAACCAATGGTTAATCCGGAAATAAAGTATTTCTGGAAGAATGGATAGGTCAGGGCAATTGGAATAATGATAACCATTGCAATGGCCATTCGCACAGATTCTGTTGGCATACTCATCTTATACTGCTGCATAGAAAGTCCGCCATAAGGGTTATTTGCCAGGTATTCAATGTTGTTCTGAATACTATTCAGCAATGCCTGAAGAGTGTACAGTTTGCTGTCTGAAATATACAGAGATGCCTGAAACCAGTCATTCCAGTAACCAAATGCTGCAAACATTCCGATTGTTGCCATAACCGGCTTGGAAATCGGAAGTACGATTCCTGACCAGATACGAAATTGTCCTGCACCGTCAATCTTTGCTGCCTCAATCAGCGCATCTGGAACTGTGGTACGGAAGAAAGTACGACAAATGGTAACGCTGAAAGAGGAACAAGCCAACGGCAGAATCAACGCCCAAATGGTATCTCGCAAATTTAAAATGTTATTGATTACAACATAAGATGCGAACATACCGCCATTAAATACCATAGGGATGAAAATAATCCAGGTATACAGTTTTTTCAATTTGAAGGTACTTCTGGATGCCACATAACCCATAGAGGTAGTAAGACATACTGTAATCACGGTACCAATGCATGTTACAAGTACAGACATAACAAATGCACGAATAATCATCCCTCTCTCGTTCCAGAGAAACATATAAGCTGCATTTGAAAATTCCTGTGGAATCAAATGGTAGCCTCCTGCCTGAAGCGCCGACTCACTGGTAATGGAAATAGAGAAGGCAAACAACAGGGGAAATATACACATACATCCAAGGATCAGGAAAATAATGTTAAACACCACGTTTGTGGATTTTTTAATCTGATTCAGGGATGACACTGTTTTATTCTTATCTTTACTCACTTTTGTCCTCTCCCTTCCTTAAATGATTCGGTTCTCATTATCAATCTTACTTACTACCCAGTTTGCAAACAGGATGGTAGCACAGCTGCAGATTGCCTGGAAGAAAGAGGCTGCTGCTGTCTGTCCAATTGGCGCTGTAGACTGCATAGCTTTGTAAATAAAGGTATCAAAGGTAGATACTGTTTCGTACAGGGATGCAGGAATCTGACCTGTAACCTGGTAAAAAAGACCGAAATCAGAGTTAAAGATTTTACCGCAGTCAAGAATCAGCATCATAACAAATACTGGCTTGATTCCCGGAAGTGTAATGTGACGCATCTGCTGGGCCTTTGTGGCTCCATCCATAACTGCCGCTTCATACAAGGACGGGTCAATACCAGTAATACTTGCCAGATACATAACCATACCATATCCCATACCTTTCCAGGTATTCAGGATAACCAGGATGAAGGGCCAATATTTTGCTTCCTGATACCACATAACTGGGTCCCCTCCCAGTGCAGTAATCAGACCGTTTAGTAAACCTTTCTCCGGTGTGAGCAGCGCATATACAAAATAGCTGATCACTACCCATGACATGAAGTAAGGTAAGAACATCATAGTCTGATAAACTTTGGACGCTTTCTTATTAATCATATTGCTCAGCATCAAAGCACCGCCCACTGCAACAGAAGCACTGATAATAATAAATGCTATGTTGTAGAGAATGGTGTTGCGGAGCAGCATGGTGAAAGCATTCGAGGAAAAGAAGTATTCAAAGTTACCAAATCCCGCCCAGGCGCTGTGAAACAGATTATAAATAAATCCATGTCCGCCCGGTGCCAGCTTATACTGCTTAAACGCAATAATAATACCGAACATAGGAAGATAGGAAAAGATAAGATACCAAATCAATGTAGGCACGGATAATAAGGTCAGTTCTGTATCATCCTTTGTCCATCTTCTCTTGCGTACTTTCATCGGTTTTTCCGATGTTTTTTTTGCTCGCATTTTTCATGACCTCCCTTTTGTTTTCTTTGTGTAAAATAACTATAACATTTGTGAAAGCTTTATAAAATTTGAAAATTTTTAGATTTCCTGTACAAATTCTAGTAATGTGATTTTTCCACTCTTGGTTGGTTCCACCAAGTTTTTTCTCCACAAAAAAGAAGCAGCCCCGTAAGGCTGCTTCAAATCTCTGTATTTTCCTTATTTTTCTGTTATTTTACCAGTTTTTCTGCCATTTTGACTGTTTCCTGCAATTCTTCTCCTTCCAGGATGGTAATGGTCAGTTGTTTTTTCTCTGTGGCAAATGGCTGAATCTTGTGAAGGTCTCCTTTTTCTTCATGATAAGCTCTTCCATATACACTGGAATTTGCCGGTTCCAGTCCCACAACATAGTCCCCGCTTGCCAGTGACTTCCATTCCATGAAATAAGGCAGCTCTCTCTGGTTAAATTCCAGCCGGATGCCAAGTCCCAGCTTCTCGTTAATCACTGCTGCAAAGGTATTCCCTTCCTCATCTGCTGCCAGTTCATGAAGGAACACATATTCCGGTTCATTGTCCTTTGGCGCTTCCATCCTGTCATACTGTTTCACATAAGGCGCTGCCGCCGCATCTCTTGGATGTACTTTTTTCGTAGGAAGAATGATTCTGGCACCTTCGTCTAACAGGGGATAGCCTACATTGAAATGATACAGCAGCATAGCCGGCTCTTCCCGAAATCCCTGATTTTCTATGGTATCTTCTACAAAAATCTGTTTTCCCGGATAAGCTGTGGTAATCTCTCTTTTTAACAGGAGATTTTCTCCAAACAGCTCTGCTTCCCGCATCTCTCCATGAATGGACATTTCATAAGCATCCTCTTTCCACTGGGCTTTTGCTCCTGCATGTTCTGCCGGTGTTGTACGGATTCTTCCATGCATAGGATAAGCTTTATCACTTTCATATGGCGCACAGATGTTTTCCAGACCACAGGTAAACATCATACCGCCCATTATGCTTCTCTGAGCTTCCCCTCCATTGGTATCATAGTGATTACGTCCCTGAAGTCCTGGTTTTGACAGAAAATTCATTTGGATGCCCTTATAACTTACCTGGGCCAGATCCAGACATTTGTCTTCCATCACTGTAAACTCCAGGGGACCATTCTTTACCTGCCATCCCTTCATTCCTGCTGCTCTTCCCTCACCAAAAGAAATTTTTCTCACTTCCGCAACCTGGCTCATATGACCAACTCTTCGTAAAATATCCTCGCGTTTCATACCTTATTCTTCCTCTCTATCTGCTACTCTTTTGTCTGTTTCCATGCATCCACCTGTCTCTGCATCTCATCTATAACCCGGTCAGCTCCTGCGTCCTCTAATTTTTTCAGCAATTTAGGTACATAAACATCTGGATCCACGCTTCCCGTATAAAGGGCCTTCCCAAATTCATCTAAAATACTGCGAAAATCTGCCACCTCAGCCTTTACCGGTTCAATATTAAAATCAAATCCCAGAGACGGAGCAGCCCTGGACGCGTCATTAAATTCCTTAAACACTGCCCACTTATCAACAGGCTCATTTTCCAGTACATAAGTCCCAAACAGCCCTCCCTGCACCCAGTAGGGCACAGAATAGTCCTGCTGCTTTTCCTGATTTAAATGTACCTTTGTATCATACACATAAGGTTTTCCCTGGGCTTTCTCGGCCTCTTCCTCCTCAACCAAAATCCGGCTCCAATGCACACCCTCAATTCCGTAATTCAGAAGATTTCTCAAATATTCGTCTGTATTTACCAGATTCAGAAACTCTACCGCTTCTTTGGGATGCCTGGAATTTTTATTAATTGCGGTTAATGCGCCTCTGGCTGATTCATTGGTAATCTGCGTCTCCATAATCGGAGATGCCACGACCTCATATCCTAAATCTTTTCCCCAGGAAATCTCTGCAAAGGGATGTCCGTCTCCTTTTGTCACAAACCGCTTCACAGCTTTGTTATCTGATGCCAGAGGGGCATCCTTGTTAATATATCCCGCCTCATAGTATTTCCTCATGGTTCTCAGGGTCGACATCATTTTTTCCGTTTCAAACAGGTTCTGAACTGTCAGCGTATGGTCTGCATACTCAATCCCAATGGGATCCACAATCTTATCCATATAAGCAGGGGCGGAATAATCTTTTGTCAGATACATGGGCACTACGTCTGGTTCCTTTTCCTGAATCAGCTTCAGCCATGGTTCCAGATCCTCCAGCGTATGGATTTCTTCATAGGGAATCTCATACTTATCCACATACTCCCTGGTAAAAACCCACATGGGACAGCTTCCAATCTCTTTCTCACTGGGAATCCCGTAGATTTTTCCTCCTACTTTGGCAGCCTCCCAAAACCTGGAATCGATTCCCTCGTACATCTCCCTGCCTTCTTCTTCCAGGTACTCATCCAATTCCAGATATGCGCCTTTCTGGGCGTTTTGCAGATAATCATTGGTCCAGGAGCTGGTAAAACACAAATCCCAGGAATCATCCGTATTAATCATAATCTGCATTTTCTGGCTGTAATCGCTCCATCCAATCTTCTCTATCCTGACTTTTACACCGATTTTTTCAAAGGTATAACGGTTCACCTCATCCAGAACCATCTGGTCATCCTTCTGCTCATCTCCAACCTGATACCAGGTAAGCCAGACCACCTCTTCTCCATTCTCATTGATTTCTGCCTGTTCCTTACACCCAGACAGCATCCCCGCTGCCAGACAGGTAATCATACCCATTGCTGCCGCCCTTTTCCTATGTCTCCATTTCATGCGAAATTCCTCTTTGCTTCTGCTCAATATTTTTTCATTGTCCGCAGGGAAGCGGGTGATACGCCATAGCATTGCTTGAACTTCCTGTAAAAATAGCTGGTATCTGGATATCCCACTTCTTTGGCAATATCATTAATTTTCATATTTGTATTCAAAATCAGGTCTTTTGCAATTCCATTTTTCGTATTACTGAGATACTGTGCAAAGGAGCAGCCTGCCTCCTTCTGAAAAATCTGCCCCAGATAAGAAGCATTCATGTGATACTTATAAGAAAGGGTTTTCAAATTCATATCTTCTTTATAATTTTTCTGAACCTCTGCCATAATCTGTTTCACCACTGGGGTATACTGGGAATCCTCTGTATGAAGATAATTGATGATTTCCACAATTTCTGAAATAAAAATAGCCTTTAACCCCAAAAGGTCATCTGCCTGATAGATTTTCTCAATAATTTCTGACAAATCTCTCAGGTTTGTGGATTGCGCCAGCTTATATTCCATCTTAATATCCTGAAGGAGCATGGCAATTTTTAAGCTCATCTGATACAGCACTTCCACATTAACCTCAGATTCCAGGTTGTTAATAAACAAATCTTCAATATAATTGAGAGCGCCTTCTTTATCCTTTTTCAGAATCATTTTACGGAGCATGGTCTCATCAATGACCACATCCTGAGACTTTCTGTCCTGAATATGAGCTTCATTAATACAGCTTCCATACCCTTCCAGCATTTTGTATTTCTGAAGCTTCTGCGCTGTCTTATAGCATGTTGGAAGCTGTTCATATTCTGTAATTGCATTGCTTACAGTAAAAAAGCTCATAATTCCAAAGCTGCTCTCCAAATGATCCTGAACATCCCCGTAACAGTCCAGTATTTCCTGGTCCTGCGCCTCCTGTGGCATATACATGAGCAAAAACAAGGTGTCTGGCGCCAGATAAATGGGTTTCAGCTTTTGTCCCAGTTTCTGCAGCTCTGCCAGAATATTCATCATTCCACCGGTGTTTTCTATGGTATCTGTATCAATTTTCATAATCGCTGCATAGACTTTCTCCCCTTCTTCTATCTCAGGAAGCATCTGGTAAAACTTTGCCTCTTCCTCTCTGGCAAGCTTTCCTTTCAGAAACCGAATCCATCCAATCTTATCTTCCATGTTTCCCGCTTTTTTCCGATCCAGTTCGTCCAAATGTTTTCCGGCGCGAATCAGGGCGTCTCTTAGCTGGTCCTCATTAATAGGCTTTAAAATATACTCTTCTACATCCAGGCGAAGGGCTGTTCTGGCATACTCAAACTCGTCATATCCTGACAAAATAATCCCTCTTGTCCTGGAATTTAATTTGCGGATTTCTCTTAAAAGCTCCAATCCATTCATACGGGGCATTTCCACATCTGTCACCACAATGTCTGTAGGGTTTTCCTGAAATATTTCCAGGGCTTCTTTGCCATTATGAGCTGTGGCCACAATCTCCATGGAAAGCGCCTCCCAATCAATAATATATTTGATTCCCTGAAGAATAAAATCTTCATCTTCCACTAACATGACTTTTTTCATTGCGTTTCCTCTACCTTAATTGTAATAGTAACCCGCAGTCCTTTGGGATTTCCTGATTCCATGAATATTCCACAGGCATCCCCGTAAACTGCTTTGATTCTTCTGTTTACATTGGTAATTCCAATTGATTTTTTCTCTCCCTGATCCGGCAGATTTTCCCTTAATTCCCGGTTCTTTTTCTCTATCTCTTCTTCGTTCATTCCATATCCGTTGTCCTCAACGTATAAGAAAAGCTTTTCTCCTTTTTTCTCTGCCCGGACCCAGACCTCATTATCCTGCCGCTCCCTGTCAATTCCATGAATAAAATAGTTTTCCGCAATGGGCTGCAGCACAAACTTAATAATAGGCAGGGACAAAAGTTCCGGGCGGCACTCCACATGGTACTGAAAAATCCCGGGGTAGCGGTACATAAACAGTTCCAAATACTGTTTACAGTAGTCCAGCTCCTGACCAAGGGTAATCACATCTGCCTCTTTTAACTGGCTGCGGAACAATCCTACCATACTGTAAAGCATTTTTCCAACTTCCCTGTCACCGTTACAGATTGCTTTCATACGGATAGCTTCCAGGGTATTGTACAAAAAATGCGGATTAATCTGACTTTGCAATGCCTGCATTTGTGCGTTTTTCTGCTCGATTTCTGCCAGATAGCTTTTCTGAATATAAAGCTCCAGCTTCTCACACATGTCATTAAAGTTACATGCAATCATATCCAGTTCATCCTTGCTGTTATTCACCGGGAGACGTACCTGGAGATCTCCTGTGGTTACCTCATTCATGGCGTCTAAGATGCTGCCCACTCTTGTAGTGAGACGTCGCACATAATAGCCAATACATAAAATCCCCAGAATCACCGCTACAACACCGGCTCCTGCAATGGTCAGAAAAGACCTGAGTTCAATCCTCTCTGCCTCATCTTTACTTTGAAAGGAATAAACCGTATACTGATCCGTCATGGATTTTTCCTGGTAATATTTCTCCTGGTTTAAAAGGGTTCCCCAATTTTCCACGCAGACATTCTGAAACACCGGCTGATCATATTCCGAACAGATAACGGTCTGTATGATATCACTATCCTTCTGGATCTTGGCAAACTCCGCCTCACCTTTGAAGGTAAAAATCATACAGCCCACGTTTTCCATGGTATCTGTGCTTCGTATTTCTTTGACATAAATCAGCTTTCCCTCCTGCTTATAGCTGCTGCTCTGCAGTTTCGCCAGTCTGGTCTTCCCATCCTTTCCGGGATAAAAAATCTGATCCGGCAGACACTGGGTCATCTGAAAGTTTTCGTAACTGATAAGCTCTACCTGTTCCAGCTCCGGATAAGCATCAAAAGCCTCTGTAAGAAAATTAATGATTCCCTCATACACCAGATCACTGGTAGCTGCATAACGGTTCAGATAATATTCCTCATAAGCGTCCGGCTCCAGCTTTAAATACTGCAGCAAATCCTCCAGCTTTGATTTTGAGCGGTATAAATCTTTATAAATATAATCTGCAATTCCTTCTGTCTCGTCAATATAAGTAATGCACGCCTGGTTCACGCGTTCCATTTCTTCTATATTTGCTTCCAGCACATGCTTTCTGGACACAGAAATAAAATAAATGGTAAGCGCCAATACAATGCAAAGTACAATCACTGTATAGGTCCAGAACAATTTCAAATAAAGCTGCCTGGGCTTTTTCCTCTCCATGATGATTTCTCCTTTTATATTCTGTCTACAGTGTATCATACTGCGTTTTTAAATACAGCACAAAAAGAGAGCTTTTTCTGCTCTCTTTTCGTCTATGTTTGTTTTTAGATTTCAAACATAATAGTCTTAATTTCATAAGGGTGTAATTCCATCACAATATCATCTGTGCGGAAGTCTTCCATTGGACGTTCTCTTAAATCGCTTTCTGCCCATGCTTTGAATGCAAAGGATGGTTTTACAGTTACCTTCTGTTTTGCACCTGCAAAATCATGGAAACGGACAATCAGATATTTTCCATCTTCAGATTTCTTCACTGCGTCAATTTCTACCTGTGTATTATCTACAGTGAAGAAGCTGTCATAAGGAGCTTTGTCTGCGCCTTTGAATACATCCATAGGATTGTTCAGAGCATAAGCTTCTTTTACTACCTGTCCGTCTACAAAATCACCTGTATGT
Source organism: uncultured Bacillota bacterium (assembly GCA_958352855.1). Lineage (GTDB taxonomy): Bacteria > Bacillota > Clostridia > Lachnospirales > Lachnospiraceae > Blautia. The sequence continues at coordinate 5,080 of CATWQE010000049.1, read as the reverse complement.
GGAAGCAGCGCATAAGTAAATTCATGTCTTCCTACATCCTGAATGTGGTCTGGCTGCCGTCCGGAACGAAGGAGGGAAATACGCATTACATTGTCTTTAATGTCATATCCGTATTTGCAGTCATTCATTAAAGCAACACCATAATTTCTCTCAGACATATCTGCAAATCTGTGTCCTACAGATTCAAATCTTGCCTGATCCCAGCTTGTATTCCAGTGATTTGCACGACGTACATTACCATACTGGATATCATAAGTAGCAAAGGTGCTTCTGATATCTACGGTGAAGGCTGCTTTTAAGAGCTGCTGTCTTTCCTGGAAATCTACGTCTGTCTTAAAGTCAATTCTTCTGTCTTCGCTGTACAGAATCATATCCTGTGCAATGGTAGTATTCATATATTTCCATTCCATATGAATTACCAGACGAAGAGGTCCGCACTGTGTTACTTCAAAGCTTGTTAAATCAGTTACTTCTCTCATTTTCTGCTGATAGAAGATATCAATATCCCAGGCATCGTTATCCAGTGGTTTATCTTCAAACATCTGCAGTACGTTTCCTCTTTCTCCTGCTGCCAGAACTTCTCTGCCCTCAGTTTTATCAAAGAGGCGTGTAATCTGTCCATAGCTGTTGAGAGAAATGGAATAGAACGGTGTTTCAATATTTCTTCCGTTTACAGTAAATGCGCTGCTTTCTGCCTGGTTTTCACCCTTCTTGGCATAGATAACTTTGTGTCCCATAGCAGGAACATTGCTTACCTGTACATAAGTAACGCCATCAGCCTGCTGTGATGGAAGGACATTTCCCTCTGCATCTGTATAAATAGCTGTTTCCTCTGCCGGAACAACAACCAGTTCATCCAGATTCCAACCGGAAGCATTGTATACGGTATAAGCGCCATCTTTTTCTTCCAGTTCTGCCGCTTTGTAATCAGCTACTACTTCTTCAGCAATATGTTTTACTTTTTCGTAATCTCTTCTGGAATCTTCGTAAACTTCATGGATAGAAGAACCAGGAATAATATCGTGGAACTGATTGGTCAGAATCATCTTCCATCCCTGTGTCAGCTTCTCCTGTTCTGCCTTGTCCATGTTCTGCTCAAGAACTGCATTCATGGCTGTCATCCACTCTGCTTTTCTGTAGAGCAGTTCCATTTTACGGTTCATACGTTTGTTATAGCCCTGGCTGGTGTAAGTACCTCTGTGGTATTCCAGATATAATTCTCCGTCCCAGGTATGAACGTACTGGTCTGTTTCTTTTACAGTTTCTTTCAGGTTTCTGAAATATTCTCCCGCTGTAGAAGTTTTCAGTGTAGGAAGTCCCGGAATCTTATCAATACGTCTTCTTGCTTCCAGAAGATCGCGGTTTACACCGCCGCCGCCATCTCCGTATCCAAAGGAAATCAGCAGGTCTTTGTTCATTTCTTTTTCACTGTATGCATCCCATACGCCTTTTACTGTTTTTGCAGTAAGAAGTCCGTTATAGGTATAGAACCAGGAGCCTGGCTCATTCCATGGTTCTGGAGTGGTGATAAAGTGTGTCAGCACTTCGCTTCCGTCCATACCTTTCCAGTGGAAAGTATCGTGTGGCATACGGTTGAACTGGTTCCAACTGATTTTAGTTGTCATAAACATATCGATACCGGATTTTTTCAGAATCTGAGGCAGCGCCCAGGAATATCCGAATACGTCTGGCAGCCATAAGTATTCCACATCTTTTCCAAATTCATCTTTGATAAACTTGCTTCCAATTAAAATCTGACGTGTGAGAGATTCGCCGCTTGTTAAGTTACAGTCAGCTTCTACCCACATACCGCCGTCTACTTCCCAGCGTCCTTCTGCAACACGTTTCTTAATCTCTTCGTAGATTTCCGGGAAATCTTCTTTGATGTATTCATACAACTGTGGCTGTGTCTGCAGGAAAATATATTCTGGGAACATTTCCATCATACGCAGTACAGTTGAGAAGGAACGGGATGCTTTCTCATGAGTATGTTTTAATCTCCACAGCCATGCCATATCAATGTGAGTGTGACCTACGCAGTGTACGCTTACCAGAGAGTTTTTCTCCATACCGTCAATCTTTGTATTCAGTACATCATCTGCCTGATGCAGTGTTTCATAGAAAGTCTCGCTTCCAGGATAAGACCAGTCGATGCAATGGCACGCTGTATCCAGGGCAATTCTCAAATCATATTTTACAGGATTTCCATCTTCCAGATTTTTAATGGTATCCAGAATCAAAGTACCCATGTAATAAAAATCATCTGCTTTTTCATCCAGGCAAGCTAAATCTGCCTGTGCAATCTTGTGTTCCTGTGGTCTTGGAACACCGCCGCCCTCCAAACCGGACCAGAGACGGAAAGTAAGGCTGAAAGTCTTTCCATACAATTCTTCCGGGAAGAATACTTCCTTGTGGTTTACGTCTACACCCTGGTATGGTTTTTCGTTAATATAGCACATTGCTTCAAAGCCAGAGTTATTACCTGCTCCTGTATTACCAAAATCAAATACACCTACAACTCTCTGACCTTTCCATTCTTCTGGAATATGCACTTCCTTGTGCATCCACAGATAACGGTCACGTCCTGACCAGCAATCACCTACCTGAATGGTTTCCCAGTTATCAAAATTTACAGGAACTTCAGGATTTACAACACCCTGCTCATCTTCACACACTACAAATTCCTTCATGTTCATGGCATTGCGGTATCTGTAGTTTTTTACTTCGCTGATTCGTCTGTCTAATTTTCTATCTGTTAAAAACATATGGACTTTTGAACCTCCTGTTCTCGCTTTCGTCTGTTTTCCCTTACATTGTACCTAATCTCTGATTTTATCTCAATTTTCCTTTTTCTATGTTTAGTGTACAAATTCTATGCTCTGTAAAATTTCCTATTTTTCCAGTTGATATCCCATATAATCCAGAAATAATTCCGCATACATGGCATTTGCCCAGGAAAACCATGCTCTTGTAAATTTACTGTCATCTTCACAGCAAAATCCCTCATGCATCACACCTTTTCCACCGGTAGTAGCCGCCATAGTCTGAAGAATTTCCAGTTTTTCTTCCCTTGTTTCACTGGTAAGTCCCTGAATTGCCATGGCAATATGCCAGATATAATTGGAAGGTGTATGAGGACTTCCGATTCCAGCCGCCTTATCTCCCTTAAAATAGAAGGGATTGGCCTCACTTAACAGAAAACGTCTTGTATTGCTGCTCACCTCCGGCTCACCCTCATAGCCCAGGTAGCTCATAGCCAGAAGACTTGGCACATTGGCATCATCCATAAGATTATACATACCATAGCCATCTGTCTCATAAGCATAAACCATACCAAACTCTTCTGTAAAAGTCTTTCCTATGATTTCAATAGCCCTCTGAATTTCTTCTTTCAGCACTTTTGCTCTCTCTGCCAGTTCCTCATTATGGAAAATCTCCCGCTCCATCTCTTCCAGATAACCAAGAGCAACCACTGCAAACATATTAGAAGGAATCAGATATCCATAGGTGCAGGCGTCATCGCTTGGACGGAAACCAGACCAGATAAGCCCTGTTCCTGATTTCACCAATGCTCCCTTTCCATCTCTGGATAATGTGTCCCGATAATAGCCATTATTTCTGTTAAAACGGTAATTAGATTTTTCTTCATGATACTGCTCCGTTGTAAACACTTCCAGGATTTTCTCCACACCTTCCTGGAACTCTCCCTCAAACTGCGTAGTACATCCTGTATTCTTCCAAAGCAGATATGCCAGTTGAAGAGGATAACACAAAGAATCCACTTCAAACTTCCTCTCCCAAACCCATGGATTCTGATTTGGGTCATCCTTTTCCCAGCAGGCTCCATTTGGCGCTTCGTTAAACGCATTGGCATACTCATCAATGGTGATGCACATAAACTGCCGTCTTACCAGCCCTGCAATCAGTTCCCGAATTTCTTCGTTCTCCTTTGCCAGAAAAATATACGGTCTTAACTGCGCTGCAGAATCCCTCAGCCACATAGCCGGAATATCTCCAGTAATTACGTGAGTCATGTTGTTTTCCATTCTTTTAACCGTAGTATTCAATGTATTTGTGTAACAATTCACAAATACATCCATCAATTCCGGAATCTCTGCCGCCTGCTCTCTCAGGGTATTTAAAAAGTTGTCCATTGTCTCCTGTATACTCATAGCTCTCCTCCGTTTCTACTATCTTCTCAATTCTCAAAGCCATTACAAAGCCCTGCTTCTGTTGCTATTTTAACAGACAGAAGGCGAAAAAAATAGTGAAATAACTATAGAAATGCTAAAAAAACAGGATAAATCCTTCTTTATTTTTCTTTTAAGATTTCTTTCTCAATTTCTTTCAGAACAAAACACACTCTTTGTCTCTTCTTTTCCTTGTAGATAAAATAAAAAAAGCTTACTGAAAAAATTACTATACACATATATGATTTTGAAAAGCTTCCACAAAATCCCCAAAATCCAAGAAAAAAATTTTCACTAATTCCATAGGGTATCGTATAGGCCATTTGATAAGCCTTCAATTTTTCCTGGTTTCCACTAACTTTTATATTCCAGATTTTTTTCATTTTCTGATAAACCTTCAGATTTCTTTCCATGATATCTCCTTTACATTTCGTAAAAATAATTCTTTCCTTCAATAACGTTCTAATATATTTAGAAATATCATATTTCATGGTTGCTGAAAAGTTTTTTTGCTTAAATTGACATTTTTTGTTCCTGGATGGATATTTTGCTAAACATTTATTGAATAAAACAAAAAAGCCATTAGAGAGAATTTAATTTCTCAATAATGACTTAATTAAAAAAGCTCCCCCTGTTGGACTCGAACCAACGACACTGCGGTTAACAGCCGCATGCTCTACCGACTGAGCTAAGGAGGAATAATAAAGAGGCGCCAACCAGATTTGAACTGGTGATAGAGGTGTTGCAGACCTTTGCCTTACCACTTGGCTATGGCGCCATATAATATATTATACTCACATATTTTATAAATATGTAAGTATTTTTAGTGACTCCTACGGGAATCGAACCCGTGTTACCGCCGTGAAAGGGCGATGTCTTAACCGCTTGAC
>CATWQE010000048.1 GCA_958352855.1 uncultured Bacillota bacterium | reverse complement strand
GACCACCCGGCAGATCACTTTAGCATATTTTGACCAGAAAAGTACGGTGGACTACATTGGAGCGGTTCAGGGAATCCCTGTATGCTTTGATGCAAAGGAGTGTGCCACCGACAATTTTCCCCTGCAGAATATTCATGGACACCAGGTAGCGTTTATGAAGGATTTTGAGAGACAGCAGGGCATTGCCTTTCTGATTTTGTACTTTTCTCACAGAGACGAAATGTATTATATGCCTTTTCGGCAGATGGAAGCTTTCTGGGAACGGGGACAAAACGGAGGAAGGAAGCATTTTAAATACAGCGAATTGAATCCTCTGTGGTTTTTAAAGCCATCCGGAAATGTGCTGGTGCCTTTTCTGGAAGGGATTCAGCGGGATTTAGACAACAGAGAAGAGACTGGAGCATAGGAGCAGGTTTATGAAGCGAAAAAGCATGGTTTTTTTCCTGATTTTGTTTTTCCTTTTTCAGACGTCTTTGACAGAGATACCAGATGATCTGGTAAAAACTGCAGAAAGCCGGGAAACGTCCAAAAGCCAGGAGCTTGAAGAAGAACGTTTGGTAAAACAGCCGGTTTTGTTAAAAGAATCAGGAATCAGACGGACCATAGGAAAACTCAGACTACCTTTTGAGGAAGTGCCGGGCAAACAGCAGATATGCAGTGGGAAAACCTTTGCCAGGTGGCAGGAAACAAAACCGAAGAAATGTAGTATAGCTTTGGGGATGAAAAACCGCAGAGCGCCTCCGTTTGCTGAATGGAAAGAAAAACAAAAACATACAGCATAGGAGAAGAGAAAATGAAAAATAAGCATAGAGATAAGATTGTTGTGGTTGGAGCCGGAAATGTGGGAGAGGCCATTGCCTACACCCTGATGGTACGGGTTCAGGCCAATGACATTGTACTTGTTGATGTAAATGCAGACAGAGCAAAGGGAGCTGCCGTTGATATTGCCCATGGAACCAGTTTTCATAAACAGGTGTGGGTAAGACAGGGAGGATACGAAGAGTGTGAAGACGCCCAGATTATTATTATTACGGCAGGCGTTGCAAGAAAACCGGGACAAACCCGTCTGGATCTGGCTAAGACCAATGTTTCTATTGTGAAAAGTATTACAGAGAACATTATGAAATATGCCAGGAATCCGTTGATTCTTGTGGTATCAAACCCTGCGGATTTGACTACTGCAGCGGTTTTGGAGACTTCCGGACTTCCTGCAAGCAGGGTAATCGGCAGCGGAACTTCTCTGGATACTGCAAGATTTCGCTATAATTTAAGCACAAAGCTTCATGTCAATGTGGAGGATATTCAGGCTTATATTGTAGGGGAACATGGGGACAGCCAGGTGGCTGTCTGGAGCTCTGCCATGGTAGGCGGATTCCCGCTGGAGGATTATGCCAGACAGGTGGGAGTTTCTCTTGACAAAAAGGAGATTGCAGAACATACTAAGAATGGCGGTGCAGAAATTATCGGGCTTAAAGGCGCAACATTTTATGGCATTGCCATGGCTGTTTCTACCATTGTAGAGGCAATCATGAAGGATGATAGTGCGATTCTTCCTGTTGCTCATGTGTTGGATGAAAGCTTCGGAAGCTGGGCCGGTATGGCGGTTTCCCTCCCATGCCGCATTGGATGGGAAGGAATTGAAGCCTGCCTGCGGATTCCTATGAATGAAGAGGAACAAAAGGCAATGGATGCTTCGGTAAAAGTCCTGCAGGAATTATGGGAACAGGTAAAACAACAGTAAGAAAAGGAGATTAGCGTAATGGATAAGAAAGAATTTGCATTAAAACAGCATGAAGAATGGAAGGGTAAAATCGAAGTTATCAGCAGAGCAAACATTGAGACGCCGGAAGAGCTGTCTGTAGCCTATACTCCAGGCGTTGCAGAGCCTTGTCTGAAAATTTCAGAGGATGTGGATTTATCCTATAAATATACAAGAAGAGGAAATATGGTAGCAGTTGTGACTGACGGTACCGCAGTCCTTGGCCTTGGAGACATTGGACCAGAGGCTGGTATGCCGGTTATGGAAGGAAAATGCGCCCTGTTTAAAACCTTTGGAGATGTGGATGCATTTCCGCTGTGCGTTCGTTCTAAAGAGGTAGACGACATTGTAAAAACCGTAAGCCTTCTGGCAGGAAGCTTTGGCGGGGTAAACCTGGAAGATATTTCTGCTCCAAGATGTTTTGAAATTGAAAGAAAATTAAAAGAGTGCTGCGATATTCCAATTTTCCATGATGACCAGCATGGTACCGCAGTGGTAACAGCAGCGGCGCTTATTAATGCTTTGAAATTAGTGGGCAAAAAACTGGATGAGGTAAAAGTAGTTACTTCCGGCGCAGGAGCAGCAGGTATTGCCATTATTAAGCTGCTGGTAAGCCTGGGACTGAAAAATGTGGTAATGTGTGACCGTCAGGGCGCTATTTATAAAGGCCGGGAAAACTTAAATTCTGAGAAACAGGAAATGGCTGAAATCTGCAACCAGAACATGGAAAAAGGTACACTGGAAGAAGTGTTAAAAGGCGCAGACGTATTTATTGGTGTATCTGCTCCGGGAACTGTAACAGAAGAAATGGTTCAGAACATGGCAAAAGACCCGATTTTGTTCCCAATGGCAAATCCAGTGCCGGAAATCATGCCAGATCTGGCAAAGAAGGCAGGAGCTGCTGTAGTTGGTACCGGACGCAGTGACTTCCCGAACCAGATTAACAATGTACTGGCATTCCCGGGTATCTTCAGAGGCGCTCTGGACGTAAGAGCAAAGGATATTAACGATGAAATGAAAGTAGCTGCTGCTTATGCCATTGCAGGCTTAATTCAGGAGGATGAATTAAATCCGGATTATATTATTCCAAATCCATTTGACAAGCGTGTGGCAAAGGCGGTAGCAGAGGCAGTAGCCAAGGCTGCAAGGGATACAGGAGTAGCAAGAATTTAATTTTAGGAGTAGGTATGGCAAAAAAGGTTTATGCAGTAAAAAAGGGAATTACAACAGGGATTTTCAATACATGGGACGAATGTAAGAAGCAAGTGCATGGATTTCCCGGGGCGCAGTATAAGAGTTTTCCTACTTTGCAGGAAGCCCAGGAGTATCTGGCAGGGGGACAAGCAGGGGATGCGGCGCCGGATGAGAAGAATCCGGATGTGTGTATTGCTTATGTGGATGGAAGCTTTGATGCCAGCCGGAGCGCATATTCTTATGGCTGCATTTTGCTGCATGGGGATGAGCGGAAGGAAATGAGCCAGGCTTTTTCCGGTACAGAAGATGTGAGTATGAGAAATGTAGCAGGAGAGCTGGAGGGCGCTATGGCTGCCATGGCTTATTGTGAGGCTCATGAAATCCATAACCTGCATTTGTATTATGATTATCAGGGGATTGAATCCTGGGCAACCGGAGAGTGGAAACGGAACAAACCAGGCACCATCCGGTATAAGGAATTCTATGACCATCTTCAAAAGGTAAAAGTGTATTTTCACAAAGTAAAGGGACATAGCGGCGTAGAGCTGAACGAGGCGGTAGATCAGCTTGCAAAAGCGGCCCTTGGCATCAGGGGTTAAATATAAGGTATTGGGGGTTTTTATTTATGGTAAGTCAGAAGGTAATAATATCAAATCCATCAGGATTGCATTTGAAAAATGCGGCAGTTTTGTCAAACAGTGTTTTAAAGTATCAAGCTTCAGTGCAGTTTGCCTATGAAGCCAATGACGTAAAAGGTGTTGCAAATATGAAGAGTATTTTGAACATTCTTGCAGCAGAAGTGCGCCAGGGGCAGATTATTGAAATATCCTGTACTGGGGATGATGAGAAAGAAGCACTGAAATCTGTGCTGGATGCAGTAAACAGTGGAATTGGTGAGCTTGTTTAGCTTGCTTATAGGATTTTTGCAGACGATTAAGACTGTGGCTGGAAAGACAGAAGCGCTTTCTAGGCCACAGTTTTTTATAGTTCTTGAGATTTTCCATGGAATGGATTATAATAAAATCTATGCGTTTTATGCCTTTTACAGCATGGGCGGAGAATTTCCAGAGAAAAGGAGAATCACTATGGGTATGAGAAAAATCATTGGCATGTTTGCTGTTGGTATGTTGTCATTGTCACTTCTGGCAGGCTGCGGAAGCAGTAAGGAAGAGGACACAAAGGAGCAGAAACCCCAGACTGAGAAGCAGGAGACCGGGGATACAGAAACAGAAGAAAAAATCATGGCGGAAATTAAGGTAAAGGATTATGGAACCATTACGGTAGCCCTGGAGCCGGAATATGCGCCAATTACCGTAGAAAACTTTGTAAATTTGGCAAAAGACGGGTTTTATGACGGACTTACCTTTCATCGCATTATGGAAGGGTTTATGATGCAGGGGGGAGACCCTAATGGAGATGGAACCGGAGGCGCGGAAGAAACCATTAAAGGCGAATTTTCTGAAAATGGAGTGGACAATCCACTTTCCCACACCAGAGGGGCAATTTCCATGGCACGTTCCCAGATGCCGGACAGCGCCAGCTCCCAGTTTTTCATTGTTCACGAAGACAGTCCTCATCTGGACGGACAGTACGCAGCCTTTGGCTATGTAACAGAGGGCATGGATGTGGTAGATAAAATCTGTACGGAAGCAACCGGACAGGACAGAAACGGCGTATTGCCTGCGGAAAATCAACCGGTGATAGAGAGTATTACCATACAGGAGTAGAGAGGAAGAGGCTGTCGTGGAGATGGTCTCTTTTTTTCTTTTGAGCTTTGTTGACTCTCTTAGGTGGATGGGTGGTTGTGTGGAATCTTGAGGGATTGTTTGTATTGACACTGTAAACAAAAAGACATACAATGAATATAAGAAATAGATTCTAAGAATAGAAAGGGGTTGTTATTATGGCAAATACAAGTATTAATATTCGTATGGATGCAGATTTGAAGCGGCAGTTTGAAGCGTTCTGTGCTGATATGGGAATGACAATGTCTGCAGCTTTCAATATTTTTGCGCGCAAGGCAGTGCGGGAGTATCGAATACCTTTTGAAATCAGTGGAGATGTGCCTAACGCGGAAACTGTGGAAGCAATCCAGGAAGTAAAAAAAATGAAGGCAAATCCAGGTATTGGTAAGACCTATTCCAATGTCGATGAGATGATGGAGGAACTGCTTACAGATGTATAATATAAGGCCAACCACAAAATTTCTTACCAGAACAGGGTCACATAGTGACTTGTTTTAAAGGAGGGGCTTACCATGTGCCTTATATGTGAAAGAATTCAGATGATAAAAGAACATAAAAACCCGTATTTTGTAAAAGAACTGGAAACTGGTTATGTGGTTCTGGGTGACCATCAGCATTTCAAAGGTTATACCTTGTTTTTGTGTAAGGAACATAAGACGGAGTTATTTCAGCTTGATAAAGATGTAAAAATAAAGTTTCTGGAGGAAATGTCTTTGGTGGCGGAGGCGGTTTCCAGGGCTTTTCATGCAGAGAAAATGAATTATGAGTTACTTGGAAATGGCGACACGCATCTGCACTGGCATTTGTTTCCAAGGGTAGCGGGGGATTTGGAAAATTATGGGAATCATGGAAAAGGTCCGGTCTGGTGGTATCCCATGGAAAAAATGTATGATGATAGAAAACGTCCTACAGAGGAAGAACTGGAAGAATTAAAGGAAAAATTGCAGAGAGAATTGGATGCGCTGCTATAGCCGGAGGAACTTTTATGTTTTCTTATGATGAATTGCAGAAATATAATGAAACGGATATCCGTATCTACAAATATATCGTTTCAAATTTTGAGAAAATCCAATACATGACAATCCGGGAACTTGCAGAAGAATTGCAAGTATCCACTTCAACGATTTTGCGCTTTTGCAATAAAAATGAGTTTACCGGATATGGGGAGTTTAAGGAAGCGTTGAAAAAGGAACTCCTTTTACGAAAATCTATTCCGCCCTCAGAAGATTTACAGGAATTATCGGATTTTTTTGAAAGAGCCAATTCGAATGCTTTTGAGGAGAAGTTGTCTGCTGCAGTTCAAATGCTTAGAAATGCAGATATGACTATTTTCATAGGCATGGGGTCTTCCGGAACGCTGGCAAAATACGGGGCAAGATATTTTTCCAACCTGGGTCATTTTGCAGTAGGGCTGGAAGATGCCCTTTATCCCATTGACTTTTTTCAATGGAAGAATACAGTGGTTCTTGCAATTTCAGAAAGCGGGGAAACCAGCCGCTTAATGGAAGCAATTCATCAATTCAAACAAAAAAATTGTAAAATATTAAGTATCACCAATTCTTCTTTTTCTACACTGGCAAAATTATCGGATTGGAATTTTTCCTATCATTTAAAGCCCCAGCGGCTAAATGGAGGCTATAATGGAACCACTCAGGTTCCGGCTTTGTTTGTTCTGGAGGCATTGGCAAAAAGAATTTAAAGAAACAGCCTGTTACTTGTTCTGTAACAGGTTTTTTTGTACAATGAACCCACAGGAGGAAAAAACCATGACTGAGTTAGAAAAATGTATGGCAGGTGAATGTTATAATTGTCATGATGAAATTTTTTTAGAATTTAAAGCCAGAGCAAGAGCTTTTTTAAAGGAGTATCATAGTCTGGCGTATGAACAGAAAGAGGAGAAAACAGAGATTCTGAAGCAGTTGTTTGGAAAAATAGGGAGCAATGTGTCTGTTGGCACTCCTTTTATTTGTGATTATGGAAGGAATATTTACCTGGGAAACAATGTTTCTATTAACATGAACTGTACCTTTGTAGACTGCAATGAAATCCGAATTGGGGACTATGTTATGATTGCATCCAATGTACAGATTTATACAGCAACCCATCCGGTGGAATTAAAAGAGCGTCTGACAGAGGAATGGACGCAGGGATGCGGAAAGCATTTTTGTCAGACCTATGCCTTGCCTGTTACCATAGGAAATGGCTGTTGGTTAGGTGGCGGCGTGATTGTGCTTCCCGGCGTCACCATTGGAGAGGGGTGCGTCATAGGCGCTGGCAGTGTTGTGACAAAGGATATTCCGGCAAATTCTGTGGCAGTGGGAAATCCCTGCCGGGTAATACGAAAAATCAATGGAGATGAGCAAGATGTTTAAAATGGTTGCATTTGATATGGACGGAACCATTGCGGATACCATACCCTTGTGTGTGGAAGCCTTTCGCAGGAGTGTTTCTCCCTATGCAGGTCATGAATTAAGTGAGCAGGAAATTGTACAGACCTTTGGATTAAATGAAATTGGAATGATAAAAGTCTTCGTACCTCAAAAATGGGAGGCAGCCTTGCAGGATTTTTACTGTGAATATACCCTTCTGCACAGGCAAGTTACAAAAACATTTCCAGGTATTAGGGAACTTTTGACATGGTTAAAAACACAAAATATCATACTGGCGTTGGTCACAGGAAAAGGAGAAAAAAGCTGCCAGATTTCTTTAAAAGAACTGGGATTAGAGCATATGTTTGATGCGATATGCTATGGTTCAGAGAAAACTCCAAATAAAAAGGAGAATATAGATTTCCTATTTAAAAAATACGATGTTTCCAGAGACCAGGTTTGCTATGTCGGAGACGCTGTTTCGGATATTAGGGCGTGTGGGGAAGCAGGCATTACTTGTTTTTCTGCTGCATGGCAGGATTCTTCGGATGTTGTTTTACTGGAAAAGGAAAATCCAGGGAGAGTATGTTCAAGTGTGGAAAATTTGTGCCAGTTTCTTGTGAGGGATAATACAGGATGGTGAAAAAAGCAGCTACTGCGATTGACAATACAGAAAAGTCTATATTACAATAAAAAGAAAACAGAAAAAGGAGAATTCTTATGGTACATCATATTGTTATGTGGAAATTTAAACCTGAAATCGAAGAGGAAAGAAAGCCGGAGTTAAAGAAGGCAATGGCAGAGCATTTAAAAAGCCTGGTAGGCAAAGTGCCTGGACTTCTGACAGTGGAATTTGTAGAGCAACCACTTTCTTCCAGCACCCATGACGTTGCGCTGGTTACCACACTGGAAAAAGCGGAGGATGTTGCAATTTACGGGGCGCATCCAGAGCATGTGAAAGTGGCAGATACTTATGTGCGTCCTTTTGTTACAGAGAGAGCTTGTCTGGATTATGAAAATTAATGCTTTTTGTATGTCTTGCCTGGTGCAGTCCCAGGCAAGACGTATACAGAAATTTGAAGACGAAGAGAAAAAGGCCTGTTACATGCGGGAGGTTCTTGGGCTCATAGCAGACAGTAATCCTACGTGGTCTGCGCCTGCACTTTTGGAGCCTATTTCTAAACTTTATGAAACCTATTGGGGTGCGCAGGGAGATTTAAAGAGAGAGAAGAGAATTTTTAATGATTTGCTTCTTTCCATGGAAGACACCCTGGAAGAAAAAATCCGCAGCAGCAAAGACCCTTTGGAAACCGCCCTGTGTCTGGCGCGACTGGGGAATTACATTGATTTTTCTGCTTTAAGTGAAGTTTCTGCGGAGAAACTGCTGGAATTACTTGAGCAGGCAGAGCAGGAAACTTTGGAGGTAGAAGAATATGGGGGTTTTCGCAAAGACCTGGAAAATGGAAAACGTCTGGTATATCTTACAGATAACTGTGGAGAAATTGTGCTGGATAAAATACTTATAAAGTTGTTAAAGGAGCAGTATCCAAAGCTTTCCATAGAAGTGCTGGTCCGGGGCATTGCTGTGACCAACGATGCAACTTTGGAAGATGCCAGATATGTGGGCTTAACAGAGATAGTACCTGTTTTTGGCAATGGAAGCGGGATTGCAGGAACAGAACTTAGCCATATCAGTGAAGAGGCAAGAGGGAAACTTAAGCAGGCAGATTTGATTCTTTCCAAAGGCCAGGGGAATTTTGAAACCTTACATACCTGTGGATTGAACATTTATTATTTATTTTTGTGTAAATGCGACTGGTTTGTGCAGCGGTTTCAGGCAGAGCATCTTCAGGGCATGTTTGTCAATGAAACGAGAATTTAAGAAAGAACAGGAGAGTGTCTTATGAACATGGTAAGACTTGGAAAAACGGAACTACAGGTAAGTAAAAATGGGTTTGGAGCCCTTCCTATCCAGAGAATCACTAAAGCAGAAGCAGTGTATCTGCTTCAAAAGGCTTTTTATCATGGTATGAACTATTTTGATACTGCAAGGGCTTATTCTGACAGTGAGGAAAAACTGGGAGCAGCGTTCCCTTATGTGAGAGAGAAATTGATTATCAGTACCAAAACAGCAGCGCAGGATGCCAGGGGATTCTGGTCTGATTTGGAAGAAAGTCTGAGAAAGTTAGGAACAGATTATATTGATATTTACCAATTTCACAATCCGGCTTTTTGTCCGAAACCAGGAGATGAGAGCGGCTTATATGATGCTGCTTTAAAAGCAAAAGAAGAGGGGAAAATCCGTCATATTGGTATTACCAACCACAGGCTTGCAGTGGCAAAGGAGGCTATTGAATCCGGCTTGTATGAAACCTTGCAATTTCCTTTTTCTTACCTGGCATCAAAAGAGGAGTTTCAGTTGGTAGAAACCTGTAAGGAAGCGGATATGGGATTTATTGCCATGAAGGCACTGTCCGGCGGTTTGATTCATAATTCTGCCTGTGCCTATGCTTTTATGAACCAGCCTCAGTTTGCCCATGTGGCGCCTATCTGGGGAATCCAGAAAGAAAAGGAATTGGATGAGTTTTTGGCTCATGCAGCCTGTCCACCGGTTCTGGATGAAGAATTAGAAGCGCAAATTCAGAAGGATATCCAGCAGTTATCCGGGGACTTTTGCAGGGGGTGCGGCTACTGTATGCCTTGCCCTGCCGGTATTGAAATCAATAACTGTGCCAGAATGAGTCTGATGCTTCGCAGAGCGCCACAGGCTGACTGGCTGTCAAAAGAATGGCAGGAAAAGATGGCGAAAATCGAAGAATGCCTCCATTGTAATGCCTGCATGAAGAAATGTCCATATGGGTTGAATACTCCAGAGTTACTGGCGAAGAATTATGAGGATTATAAGACGTTTCTTTAAAAAATTTAAGCTCTGACTCTTAAAATAAAAATTTTCCATAGAAATGAGGTAGTTGGATTACTGAAAGTGAGTCATCTACTGCCGCCAGAGTTATCCGAAAAATGGTGAAAGGAAACTTGTTAAAACAGAAAGGAAAAGCACGAAATACACATTATACCGTTGTAAACTACGGATTTTACAAAAAACACTTTGAGCGTTGGGACTCAAGGTGTTTTTTCTTGACATTTTTTATTTTTTCTATATAATAATACTTAGTAATGCTAAATATTATAAAAAGAGGATAACATATGGAAGAAAAATTTGCGCAGCAGTTAAAAAAAGGGGTGCTGGACATGGTTGTGTTGAGGCTGATTTCCAGGAAGCAGACCTATGGATATGAGCTTTTGCAGGAACTGGAGCAGCAGGGAGAAGGCTTCTTTCAGCTTAAAGAAGGAACTCTTTATCCCGTATTGTACCGCCTGGAGGACAGCGGATTTATTGAGGCATCCTGGAAAATGAGTGAAGGCAGAACAGCGCCTAAGAAGTATTATCAGATTACAGAAAAAGGAAAGCAAGTGTATCAGGCATATGAAAGTATCTGGAAAGACTTTCAGGCATGTGTAGAAAAATTATGCGGGAGGGAAGTATGATGACAGAAGAGCAGAAGAAAATTAAGAGATATGTTAATGCTATTGAGTGGCATTTAAAGGTGCCACTTGAGATGAAGGCCAGAATTAACAGTGATATCGGGACGGAGATTCATCTGCGCCTGGAAGCCGGCAAAACCATAGATGAGGTCATAGCAGAAATGGGGACGCCCAAAGAGGTGGCGCAGCGGTTTAACACAGAACTGAAAGAGCAGACCCTGAGAAAGCATCCGTTGAGGTTTTTGTTTTTGACGCTGGCAGTTCTTGTAGTAATAGGTACTGTTGCAGGAGGTATGAATCATTTTCTTCCTTTGAGCCAGGAGGAAATTTCCATGATTGGCGGCGCGGATGGACCGACTTCTGTATATGTGAAAGAGGCTTTTGGAGGAAGGAATATGGGATGTTGGATATCCGGGATTGGGCTATGTTTAGGATGTATCGGGGCATATTTGCTGCTTCTTTATGGAAAACAGGCTGCTCCCAAAGGCTGCAAAAGCGCTATGCTCTTGTCTGGAAGTGGTTTTTTGATGAATTTTGTGATAGTGGGAATGTTACAATGGGGATTTTCTTCTGGGATTTCTATCATTGAGATAGCGCCAGGTTTTGTCTTGAATTTGGTGGTGTTTCTCATTGCTGCTTTGAGATTGAGAAATAGTTGATAAAAGCAGAAACAGGGTGTATAATAAAGAAAAATTACTATTTTGGTAATTTAAATTTAAAGCAGGGGAGGCGTATGATATAGAAATTCAATATAAAGATAAAAAAGTTGAAAAACTTTGTACAGACTTAAAAAAGGCTAAGAAAGATTTGCCTGCTAATGTCGCAGAAAAGCTTCATGCACTTATAAATTTAATTGAAAGTGCGGAGAATTTAAAAGATATAGATGAATTACAGATATATCATTTACATCCTTTACAGGCCAAACGAGAAGGTCAGTATGCTTTAGATGTAGCTGGAAGAAGAGCAGGATATCGTTTAGTCATTATTCCGCTGGATGCCAATGGAGATGAATGGAAAGAAAAAAATGTAAATATTGTTTATAAATCAACAGAAGTAATTATTGCGTGGGAGGTGTCTAATCACTATGAATAAAATTGAATATCAAGAGTTGATTGCATTCCATCCTGGCTATTATGTAAAGGATTATATTGATGAGCAGGGCATTACACAGGAAGAATTGGCAAAGCGTCTTCAAACGACTCCAAAGTATATCAGTGATTTGGTGAATGGCAGAATTAATTTGACTGACGAGATGGTATTAAAACTTTCTATTGTATTTGGAACATCAACAAAATTGTGGCTGAATTTAAATCAAAAATATATTGAAAAGAAATTAGAAATTGAGAAACGAATTCGAATAGACCAAGAATGTGAACTTGCGAAAAAACTTGATTATAAATTTTGGGTTGAGTTGGGATTAGTGAAAACAACAAGAATTACAGCAGAAAAAGTACAGGAACTTCAAAGATACTTTAAAGTATCTTCACTTAGTGTACTTAGCCAAAGAGATTTTCTTGTCCAGTATAGAACCAGCATTTCGGAGGTGACAGACGTAAATGTAATTAATGCAAATGCCTGGGTACAAACAGCTATTAATTTAGGTACACAAAGAAATGTAGAACCTTTCAATAAGAAAAAACTTTTAGAGGCTATTCCAGAAATTCGGAATATGACTGTGCAGAATCCTAAAGATTTTTATCCTAGATTAAAAGAACTATTGGCGAATTGTGGTGTGGCACTTGTATTACTTCCAAATCTTAAAAATTGTGGTGTAAATGGTGCTGTAAAATGGCTGGGAAAGGAAAAAGTTGTTTTGGCCCTAAATGATAGAAGAAAATATGCAGATACATTTTGGTTTGCGTTATTCCATGAGTTGGGGCATGTACTTCAACAGAGAATAAAGGTTCTATTAGTGAGTGAAAATAAAAAAGCAGGATTGGAAACAGATGAACTTATTCAAAGGCTTGAAGCAGAAGCGGATACTTTTTCGCAGAATACATTAATTCCAAAAGTAGAATATGATGATTTTGTCATGATGTGTAACAGAAATTTTACAGCAGAAGCAATTAGAGGTTTTGCGGCCAAGATAAATGTGTTACCAGGCATTGTTGTGGGAAGATTGCAGCATGATGGCTATTTAACGAATCAGACAACACTGAACAGTTTAAAAATAAAATATGTGATTGGATAAATATTTAAGATATATACTTGTCTCCCCATTTGTGATACAATAATAAACTACATTCTTGCTTTTGCAAAAAGGAGACTATCAATGAGTGACGGAAAGAACTATTTAAACTTTGTAATAGAGAAGCTTGAAAATCGTCTGGAGGAGGTTCAGCATTCCATCCAGGAAGGGCAGAAGGAAATTGAAGGAATGCATGAATATTACTGGGAAAATTATACAGAGATGGACCAGTATGGCTATGAAAATTTTGATAACCAGCAGGCTTTGCTTCACCAGGTCAATGCGAATCAGGAGCAACTGGCATTGAAACACAGGTTGAAAACCATGTTGGATGCACCTTTTTTTGGAAGGGTGGATTTCTGTTATGACGGGGAAGAAGAGCCGGAGCATTTTTATATTGGCATTGGAAATTTTGGAGAACAGGCAGGCCATGTGCCTTTGATTTATGACTGGAGAGCGCCGGTCAGTGGATTATTCTATGATTTTGATAAAGGACCTGCCAGCTATGAGGCGCCGGGAGGACTTATGGAGGGGGAAGTAACCTCCAAATGGCAGTATAAAATCCGTAATCAGAAAATGGTGTATGAGTTTGAAAGTGATGTAAAGATTGATGATGAAATCTTAAAAGCAGAGCTTGGGAGCAATGGGGATGTACAGTTGAAAAATATTGTGCGTACCATTCAGAAGGAGCAAAATGCCATTATCCGCAATACCAGTGACCGTATTCTGGTGATTCAGGGGGCGGCGGGAAGTGGGAAAACCTCAGTTGCCCTTCACCGAATTGCCTATCTGTTGTATCATGACCGGAAACAGATGAAATCCTCCAACATTTTGATTTTATCTCCAAACAGTGTATTCTCAGATTATATTTCTCATATTTTGCCGGAGCTTGGTGAGGAAAATATTCAGGAAATGAGCTTTGATTTGTTTGCTTATAAAGAATTAAAAGATACGGTTTTTGACTGTGAAGACCGTTATGACCAGATTGAGAAGGAACTGCAGGGAAGCTTTGGGGTAAGAGAGCAGGAAGAATATGAGCGGAAACAGTCTCAGGAGTTTTTATCCCAGGCAGAGGGCTTTTTATTGGGGCTGGAGGACAGCCTTATGGAATTTCGGGACGTGGAGTTTCGAGGCTTAGTAAAAACAGAGGCAGAACTGGTGGATTTATTTTATTTTAAATTCCAGGACATTCCGCTTCTTGCCAGAATGGATGCCTTGCTGGAGTATTTTGTGGATGAATATGAGACCCTTCATAGTTGTACACTTCCGGAAGAAGATACGGATGCTTTGAGAGAAAAATTTTATAAGATGTACCGCACCAGGGATTTGTATGTACTGTATAATGAATTTTTGGAGGAAAATGATTATATGGTTTTACCAAAAGTATCTTATGAAAAAAGAATTCTGGCGTATGAAGATGTGTATCCTATGATGTATCTGAAATATCGCCTTTTGGGAAGAGAAAAGCAAAAGAGTATCAAGCATCTGGTTATTGATGAAATGCAGGACTATTCTTATTTGCAGTATGAAATTTTAAAAGAATTGTTCCCCTGTAAGATGACGATTCTGGGAGACAGGGCGCAGACCATGGAGGCCAAAACCCAGGATGTGCTTACCTTTTTGCCTCAGATTCTGGGAAAACAGATGAGGAAAATTATTATGGACAAGAGTTACCGAAACACAGTGGAGATTGCCTCTTATGCAAATCAGCTTACTGGAATCACAGATGTGAGGCTTTTTGAGCGCCATGGAAAGCCGGTGGAGGAACAAGGCTTTGCAGAGTTTGAGAAGGCTTTGGAACAGGTTTTGAAAAACTTGCATCTGGATGAAGATGGGTATGAGACTGGGGCTTTGATTACCATGACTGAGGAAGAAGCTTTGAGGGCTTTTACTTATTTAAAAGAAAGAATGCCAGAGATTTCTTATTTGGACAGGAACAGCAGCACCTTTCGAAAGGGTCTGACGGTTACTACCTTTTATCTGGCAAAGGGTCTGGAATTTGACCAGGTGTTTGCCCTGTGCAGGAAGGAAAAAACACCTCTTTTAAAACAGGCAGAATATATCTGTGCTACCAGAGCCCTTCACGAATTGTATATGTATACAGTAAAATAGCAGGAGGGAATGCTATGAATACCTTGGAATTATTAGATGAACTGCAGAAAAAAGCCATGACTGACGAAGAAATCAGAAAAGAGCTGCTGCTTACCAGAGAGGAAAAAGATCCTCTGCGGGCTTTTTGCCAGAAGGCAAGAGCCCTGGGCTATGAGCTTTATGAGATGGAACTGGTGGATGCAGGGGAAACTTTCTATGCGGAAATGAAACGCAGCACCAACGGAGGCGGGGAAAATTCCCCGGTGCTGGAAGGGTCTGATGATTTTTATGAATTGTTTTTTGCCAGTATAGAGTAAGCAGCGGGTTTTCACCTGAATTTTACAGAGAAATAATCTTACCATGATAGGAAAAAACAGGCATATTTTCTAAAATAGGAGCATATAGTTATACAGTGTTGCAAATATTTTAGAAAGAATTGAAGTGCCATATGAAAAAAACAGGAAACAAATTAAAGGAGAATCTGAATCAGAAGGATTTTATTGCAAAAGGGCAGTGTGTCATGCGGCTTTTGATGACAAAGCTGGAGATGATTAATGTGGAATTGTCTGTAAAATTAAAGCGGGATGTGATTCAGACGAAAACAGGAAGATTAAAAACATACCGGAGCACCTGCAAAAAATTGAGTAAAAAAGGGCTGGAGAAAAACTTTTCCACTGCTTTGGAAAATATTCATGATTTGATAGGGGTGCGGGCAGTCTGTTCCTATGTGGATGACATTTATCTGGTACAGCGGATGCTGGAGGAACAGATGGATATGAACATTCTGAAAATCAAAGATTATATTAAAAATCCAAAAGACTCCGGATATCAAAGCCTCCATATGATTTTGGAAATTCCCCTGGTATTTCAGGGAGAGACCCAGTGGGTGAAAGCAGAACTTCAGCTTCGCACTGCGGCCATGGATTACTGGGCTAATCTGGACCATCAGCTTCGCTACAAAAAAGAGGACAGCAGAACCTATGCGGCGGCTATTGACCAGGAATTAAAAAAATGTGCGGAAATTGTAGAATATCTGGATCGGACTATGCTGGGAATCAGAAGACAAATAGAAAATATTTAGCAGAGAACATTTAGAGAAAAAGGAGAAGAGTATGCTTCGTGAAATTGATTTAAAGGCTGTTTCAGATGGTAGATTATACAGACAAAGCGACATGGCAAAAGTAGGGTGTAATGATTGTAAAGGCTGTTCAGACTGTTGCAGAGGTATGGGCAGCTCTATTGTGCTGGACCCTTATGATTGCTTTATGTTGTGCAAAAATCTGGGAGAACGTTTTGAAACTCTCTTATCTTATGCCATAGAGCTTCAGGTGGTAGATGGGATTATTCTGCCAAATTTGAAAATGACAGACAAAACAGATGCCTGCGCTTTTTTAAATGAACAGGGAAGATGCGGTATTCACAGCTTTCGGCCTGGATTTTGCAGGATGTTTCCTCTTGGGAGAATTTATGAAAACCACAGCTTTCAATATTTTCTACAGGTTCATGAATGTGCCATGGAACCTAAAAGCAAAGTGAAAATCAATAAATGGATTGGCATACCGGACATTCGAAGATATGAAACGTTTGTCACAGACTGGCATTATTTTTTGAAGAAGGTAGAAGAAATTTTGAAACACTTTGAGGATGAAGCATCTTTGAAAAACATTACCATGTATCTGCTGAAAACCTTTTATCTTATGCCTTATGATGAAAGCCAGGATTTTTATTCTCAGTTTCAGGAACGGCTGGAAAAAGCGGAGAAGTTTTTTGCCTGAATAAAATATCTATTAGACAAGATGGAGCGAATGATATAAGGACATTCGCTCTATTTTGTCGGGTACAGAATGGTTTATTCTACCATAAGCGTAAAACGATATGCATTTTCTAGAAAAGTAAATTCATTGGTACTTTCTGGATTAGGAACAAGCAATGCACAAATTTCATATTTTCCTTTGGCTTCAGGGGCTTTCAGCGTAATTTTTCCAAAGGATGTGTGCCCTTCTTTCGTTTCGATTATCAAAGAACTTTTCCCGTTCATATTCACTTGTTGATAATCAATGGTAACAATCATCAGTTGCTGATGTGCATCGGCAATCTGACCAATTCTGTATGCAAGTTCAAAAGATTCCCCAGGTGCGGTTTGGATTTCTGATGGTGGCAGCTCTATACCGTCAGAAGTAGAGGAATAGTCTGTGTTTAATACAAAGCCAGGAAAATCATAATCAATAAATTCAGTAGAAGAATCTTGTGGCAAGCCTAAATTAATTATGGAGTCATTACGATTTTTCAGATAATAATCATACGATAATGTATGCTGAGTGGTTTCATATTTGGTGTCACTCTCATGTAAGTCTGTTCCTAAAAATAAAGAAATTAATAGCTTATAGTTTTCATTTGGATTTATCTCACCTTTTAGTTTAAATGGTATCGTAATATTGTCCTTATCCTTCAGTAAAATCTGATCACTATCATAATTGTCATTTAGCATTTCAACGGAGATCCGTTCATAATTCAAATAGCATGCTAATTTGACGTATCTTTCTTGACCTGAATTTTGAATGGATGCATAGAAGACGGTATCTGCTGTTACATTTTCAAATATTCCATCTCTTACTTGTTCTTTCGTACTCTCTGTATAAATGTCAAAATACACTCCATCTCCTATCATATGCCATTCTTCTGCTGGGATTTCTTTTTCCTTTGACTTTTCGTAAAAATCAAAGAAAAATAGTATGGCCATGATAAGCAATATCAGAAGTGCTGTTACTGAAAAATACCAAAACCACTTTTTCTTTCTTTTTTTCATAATGATGAATACCTCCTGCTCATTGGTTTCTTTTGAAATGATTATCCTAAAATGAGAGTGAAAAAGGAAGAATATAAAAGTTTACATGGGTATTTTTAATGTAAATACTTGTTTACATAGCTTTTACATACGAAAAAAGGAGATATCTTCGTCGCGGAAGTATCTCCTTAAATGCATATCAAAAACGGATGATAGTTGTTTTTGGAATAGCACAAAATATGAAATAGGCAAGGAAAAGTGTAAAAAGAACATTAAATAATAACAATATTTTTTCCCTGGAGTTTAGTTGAAACACTGCTTTTTCTTTCTGTATTACAACAAAGAGAAAGAAAAAAGGAATCAGAAATAATAAGGAATCCATTTCTGGTCTTTCCTTTTGTGTGTTCGTTGCTTCAGATTTACTGTTCAAGAGGTCATCTGAGCGCAATCCATATAAATCACAGATTTTTTGAAAATTATCTAGGTCGGGTAAGCACACATTATTTTCCCACTTAGAAATGGTCTGTCTTGACACCAATAATTTTTCTGATACTTCGTTTTGTGATAGTTTCTTTTCTATTCTGGCAGCTTTTAATTTTTCACCAAGAGTATTCAAAATTCCACCTCATATTTTACAACAATACATTTCATACAATGACGAATGAAACAGGATTTATAAGAAACGTCGGATAGGAACGGTAAGAACCCGCAGAAGTCCATAGAACACTTTTTTTCCTGTACTCATTTCTTTTTCTTTGTAGTATTCCCCATAGACATAAGTACCGTCGTCCCCCATGGTTCTGCTGTAGGTTTTGTCATGTTCCATTTCTTTGGCCATCTTTGCATTTAATTCTCTGGAATCCACAGCCAGCATGAGTTCTGTATCCTGGTAGGTACTTCGCATGTCCATGTTATAGGAACCCAGGATAGTCATACGCTCATCAATGAGCAGGGCTTTTGTGTGACAGGAGTGTTTTCCCATAAACTCATGAACTTTTACCCCTGTATTCCAAATGTTTTTCTTCTGATTCAGATAATCCGTACAACCCCATGGATTGGCCCCGCTGGAAACAGCATTGGTTATGATTTCAATGTCTGTGCCATTGGCAGTAAGGTCTGTTAGATCCTGATACATTTCTTTTCCACAGATAATATAAGGTGTGTATACAGTTACCTGTTTTCCCTGTTTCATAAGCTGAGTTAAGGCGTACCACATCCATGGCTCTTTGTTATCTGAGGTAATTGGATTAGAAAGCAGGGAAATCCGGTTGGTCTCCATGGTAAGACTTTCCCAATCCCAGGTTTTATAAGATTCGGGATATAAATCCTGCAGCTTTTCATAACGGTTTTCTAATTCCACTGCACAGGCACTGATTTTATCAGTTACCTTAGAGCAGGTATAAGCCTTGCTGTCCGGGCTTTTCCATACAGCTTCAAAATAATCCCGTACCTGCAAAAGAGAAGAATCCTCTGCTGCGGCAGTTTCATAGACAAAGAGTTCCCGGTCAATGTTTTTGGAGGAGGAATAGTCTCCAAGAAACAGATTCGTGGTGTTTCGTCCTCCCAGCAGATACATTTTTTCATCAATAATGAAATACTTATCATGGAGTCTTGCCTGAAGGTTCCAGGGTTTTAACAAATTTACAGGGTTATAAATTTTAATGCTGACATTTTCCTGGGCGGCAAAAGCCTGAAACCAGGGTTTTCCCTTTAGTCCGTTTAAGTCTAGAAATCCACTGAAACCATCTACAATGACCCGGACCTTTACCCCTCTTTTGGAAGCGCTTGAAAGAGCTGCCATCATATCCTTTCCGGCCTGGTCCGCATTGAAATCAAAGGTAGAGAGAATGATTTCTTTTTCTGCCTCTTCTACCATACGCAGGCGGTATTGCAGAGCTTCTACGTTATCATCAATATAAGCTGTGCGTTCCACTCCGGCAGAATCATTGGTAAAAGTACGTTTCGCAAAGCTTTCCTGAAAAGAGGGGGAAACCTTTTTGTGGGCTACATAAGGAATGGTTAAGGCACCGATATAAATCAGGATGAAAACCAGAATAAGCAAACCCCAGGGAATTTTTTTCATATGTATCATACCTCCTACGCTTCTGGTGTGTTTTCTGTTTTTTTACAGAACAGTTTGTCTTTGAAAAATAAAATCAGCGCCAGCAGAACAATACCAATGGAAATAAACTGGG
>CATWQE010000047.1 GCA_958352855.1 uncultured Bacillota bacterium | reverse complement strand
TAAAATGCTGTCCAGCCGGTGCAAAGTCAGCTTGATTCTGTGATCGGTCACACGCCCCTGGGGGAAGTTATAAGTTCTGATTTTCTCAGAACGATCCCCTGTTCCAACCTGACTTCTTCTGGCTTCTGCCTCCGCGTCATGACGCTTTTGCAGCTCCATGTCATACAGACGGGAACGCAGAACCTTTAACGCCTTATCCTTGTTTTTTAACTGTGCTTTCTCATCCTGACAGGAAATTACGATACCCGTAGGAATATGGGTCAGACGCACTGCGGAATCTGTGGTGTTTACACATTGCCCACCATTTCCAGAAGCACGAAATACATCAAATTTACAATCATTCAAATCTAACTGGAAGTCAATTTCCTCTGCCTCCGGCATAAGTGCCACTGTGATCGTAGAGGTATGGATTCTTCCACCGCTTTCTGTCTCCGGCACACGCTGTACCCGGTGAACACCGCTTTCGTATTTCAGCTTTGAATAAGCCCCCTGTCCGTTAATCATAAAGGTAACTTCTTTAAAGCCCCCAATACCATTTTCATTGAGACTCATCATCTCGCATCTCCAGTTTTGAGATTCCGCATATTTTACATACATTCTGTAAATTTCTGCTGCAAAAAGCGCTGCCTCATCACCACCTGCGCCGGCGCGGATTTCTACAATAACATTTTTCTCATCATTTGGGTCTTTTGGAAGCAGAAGAATCTTCAATTCCTGTTCCAGTTCCTCAATCCTCTTCTTTGCGTCTGAAAGCTCCTCTTTGAGCATTTCCCGCATTTCTTCATCCGATTCCTCATCCAGCATCATTAAGCTGTCCTCTACAGTCTCTTTGCAGCTCTTATACTCATTATACGCATCTGCAATGGGCTGTAATTCACTCTGCTCTTTCATGAGCTTTTGAAATCTTGCCGTATCGTTTGCTACCGTAGGTTCATTCAGCTCGTTTAAAATTTCTGCAAGGCGGACTAAAATGTCCTCTAATTTATCAAACATTATATTTCCTCCTGATTTCTGATTCCTATTACACACCTGTCAAGTCCTGCCAAATCCTTCACAACCCGGATATGTTCATATCCCTGTTCTTTCATAAGGCTGCTGACTGCTTCTCCCTGGTCATATCCAATCTCAAAGGCCAGAATACCCCCAGACTTCAGATACTTTTGGGCTTCTCTAATAATTTCCCTGTAAAAATACAGTCCGTCTTCTCTGCCATCTAAAGCCATTCTCGGCTCATAAAGCCGTACTTCCTCCATCAAATCTTCAATTACGGAAGTTTTAATATAAGGAGGATTTGACACGATGATATCATACTTACCTTCTATCTTTTCAAATAAATTGCTGTGCAGCCACTTTGCCGGAATCTCCAGCTCTTCGGAGTTTCGTCCGGCAACCTCCAGGGCTTTAGGGGATAAATCTGCCCCTGTACCTGCCGCCTCCTTCAGATTTGCAAGAAGGCTTAATAAAATACATCCGCTGCCAGTACACAAGTCAAGAATTTCAATTTTCCTCTCTTCCCGCCCCCACAGACTTTCGCATAGTTTCAGCACTTCTTCTACCAGAATTTCCGTATCCTGTCTTGGAATCAATACATGTTCGTTCACATAAAACTTCATTCCATAGAAATAGCCTTCTTTTGTCAACTGCTGGAGGGGCACATGACTTTTTCTTCTTTGGATAAGCTTCTCATATTCTTCTGCTTTCTTTTCCTCTGCCGGT
Organism: uncultured Bacillota bacterium; assembly: GCA_958352855.1. GTDB lineage: Bacteria > Bacillota > Clostridia > Lachnospirales > Lachnospiraceae > Blautia. The sequence continues at coordinate 18,201 of CATWQE010000047.1, read as the reverse complement.
TCTGTCTCATGCACAAAATACCAGGTTCTGGAAATCTGAAACACATGCTCCAAAAGAAGCCAGGCATCCAACTGATACTCCTGAATTTCTCCTTGTTTTAACTGGGCTTTTCCGTATTCTAAAAGTTCTTTATAGCTTCTTACTGCCATCAGGGTTCTCCGTTTCCTGTCTCTTTGGGAAAGTTTTCTTCTAAATATGCTTTCCAGTCAAACACAGCCTCCACTGCCGCAATAGCCACTTCTGCCATATCTGGTGTGGGCTCTTTCGTTGTCAGCTTCTGCAACGCCATGCCTGGCTTTGACAAAAGAGATATAACACAATGGTCACTGTTTCCTGCCAGCTTAATAATCTCATAGGAAACACCTGCAATCACAGGTACTAAAAGAATTCTTACAATTACCCTCAACCACAAAGTCTGAATGGGCACTACTGCAAAAAATCCCATAAAGAACACAATACTGATAATAATAACAAAAAACAAAAAGCTGGTTCCACAGCGCTTATGCAACCTGGAACTTTTCATGACATTCTCCACAGTAAGGGGCATTCCATGCTCTACACAGTTAATACATTTATGTTCAGCGCCATGATACATAAATACCCTCTGGATATCTTCCATTTTGGAAATCAAAAGCAGATACCCAAGAAACAGACAAATCCGCACTGCTGCCTCTGCTATGGTAATCATGGTTTCTGTTGCCCCTACCTTCTGCAAAAGACTGGCAATGAGATACGGTAATACCATGAATAACGCTACAGAAAAAATAATGGAAAAGATCACAGTTCCCGTCATAAGCAATTTATCCTGTTTTTCTTTCTTTGCCTCTTCCCGTTCTCTTTCTTCTCCTTCCAGAGCCTTTCTCTTCTCCAGATCTTCCTCTTCCTCAAAAAACGTGGCAGAATACATAAGACATTTCGTACCTACCACTAAGGAATCTATAAAGTTAAAGACACCTCTTAGAATAGGAATCTTTAAAAGAGACTTCCATTTCATAATACTCTTATAGTCTTCAACCTTTATTTCTATCTCTTTATCCGGTTTTCTCACTGCAATGGAATACACATCTTTATGGCGCATCATGATTCCTTCCATGACAGCTTGTCCACCAATATTTGATGATTTCATGTTTCCTCCTGGAATTTCCTTTAAACGCAATAAGAGGTTGAAGTCCTAAAACCTCAACCTCTTCCTACCTCATAATTATTTCATGCCGTATTTCTTATTAAATTTATCAATACGTCCACGAGCCTGTGCAGCTTTCTGCTGTCCTGTATAGAAAGGATGACATTTAGAGCAAACTTCTACGCGGAGTTCAGACTTTGTAGATCCTGTCTTAAATGTATTTCCACAGTTGCATGTTACTGTACATTCCTGGTAATTTGGATGGATTCCTTCTTTCATGATTTTCACCTCTTCTATATTTTGATTATTTATATGTTTTATTGCGTTTTCAAATTCAAACAGCTTCTAGATTATATCATAGGGTACAAGAAAATGCAAGTTTTTTTACTGCCTTTCATAGGATTTCGTACAATTACTTTATCTAATTACTCCTCTTTGGTGTTCTTGCAAACCTTCTGAATGGTCTCTACACATTTTGCAATTCCCAAAAGCCCACTGTTTAAACAAATGTCATAATTCTTTGCTTCTCCAAAGTTTTGACCTGTATAATATTTGTAATAGGATGCTCTTTTCTTATCTGTTTTTTCAATCTTATCAAGCGCCTTCTTATCATCTTCTTTATAAACATGTTCTATTCTGTCTTTGCGGCTGTCCAAATCTGCATAGACAAATACTTTCAGAACATTTTTATAGTCCTTTAATATATAATCCCCGCATCTTCCAACGATGACACAGCTCCCCTTTCCGGCAATTTCCCGGATAACAGATGCCTGATGTAAAAATGCTTTATCACTCAGGGACAAATCATGCTGTATTCCTTCTCCCAGGCTCTGCCAAAAACCTCCCGCACCTTTGGTATCAGCATGTTCCAGGAAATTTTTATCAATAGAAGAGGATTTTGCTGCCATTTCAATCAAATCCTGGTCGTAAAATGGAATCCCAAGATTTTCGGACAGCTTCTTTCCAATTTCTCTTCCGCCACTGCCATGCTGTCTGCTGATGGTAATAATAACCGGCATTTTGTTTTCCTGAACAGCAATTTCTTCTGGCTGACTTTCAAACTCACCAGCCCATTCAAATCCTTTTTTCGCAACTACGACTGCTATAATTTCATTGATTACTGCTGCCGCTGCAATAGTTCCCTGAATAATTCTGGCACATTCCGGTGCAGGCGTACTCAATACAGAAACTGCAATTCCGGTAAAAACCAGAGAGACGCCTGAATGGGGCAGCAATGTAAAACCAAGAAACTTTTTGACTGTTTCCGGTGATTTTGTAATACTTGCTCCAAAATATGCACCAAAATATTTACCAAAGGCCCTGGCAGCAATGTAAATAGCAGTAAACACTCCTGCTCCCATAATCAAGTGATAATCCAGAGGCGCTCCCAGATTAAAAATCACAAAAATCATTGCAATTCCAAGTACTGGATTGAATACATGCATAATCTGCTCCAGCCTCTTTTCTGTAACCATATTTGCAAAAGCTGCAGAAAAAGCCATTCCAATTAACATAAAGTTTAAAACCGGTTTTGGCATTACCAGATTGTTAAAGAAAAATCCGACTCCGGACGCAAGTAAAATATTTCCAATTACAAGAAGCAGAGTTACAGAAGAACTTCTCTCTTTTTTCAACGTAAATCCAGCCAAAATTCCAGTTAAAGCTCCAATTACCAGCGGAAGAATCACAACCAGAGCAATCATATAAGCCGGTAATTCCCCCGCGGAAAGATTTCCTGCCACAATGGCAATGGTAGTAAAGAAAATAACACAGCCCACAATATCATCAAGAGCAGCCATTGGAATCAAAGTATCCGTAACCGGTCCCTTTGTTTTAAATTCCCTTACAATGGATAAGGCAGGAGCCGGTGCAGTTGCCAGTGCAATACCACCAAATAAAAACGCTAAATATAAAGGAATATCCTGGAAGTAAAAAACAATCCCAAAAACAAGTGAAACAAGCAAAAATGTTCCGATGGATTGTGTTAAGGTTGTAATCACAATAGACTTTCCGGAACGCTTGATTTTATTCCATACAAGTTCTGTTCCAATCATCAAACCTACTGTACATTCTAAAATATGTATCATAACCTGATACCACTGTGCATTCAAAATTTCTTCATTTACCAAAGAAACTGCATGGGGACCTAAAATCATTCCTGCAATCAGCCACCCTAAGATGGAAGGCAGTTTCAGTTTTGAGATTAATTTTCCTGCTCCAAAGGCAAGTATAATTGCCGCAAATAGTTTCAAAATTAAAAGTATCACCTTTCATTTCCTCCAAGTTCCTTATTTTTTTCCTTTTCTACCTTTTCCCCAATATATTGCATCTTCAAATCCACTGCATGTAATTCTTCTGCACACCGGCACAATTCCTGTTCAATGAGTAAAACATTATCCTGAACATCTTTTTTATAACGTATTTTGTGTTCAATACTTGCCCAGAAATCCATAGCAATGGTGCGCAGTTGCACTTCCACTTTCATGGGTTTTGTTTCATCTAAAAAAAATACGGGCACTTCTAAAATCAAATGCAAACTCCTGTATCCGTTCTTTTTGGGATTTTTAATATAATCCTTTTTTTCAATCAGACGAATATCATCCTGAGAACATATTTTCTCTGCCAGACGATACACATCCTTTTGAAAAGAGCATATCACCCTGATACCTGCCACATCCTGCAAATATTTCTCAATATTCTCCACATTTACTTCCAGATTCTTTCGTCTGAGTTTTTCTATAATACTAATGGTTTTCTTCAGTCTGCAGGAAATAGATTCAATGGGATTCTGGTCATCTCCCAGTGATAACTCTGCATTTAAAACCTGAAATTTCGTCTGAACCTCCAGCATGGCGCACTGATACTGCATCATGAGTTTAATAAATGGCTGGGCTGATTCCAAAAATGTCTCTGGCTTATTTGATGTAATTAATTCATTAAATGTCACTGTTTCCACTTTATTTCTCCTCTTGTTTTGCCACACCATACAGCATAATATCTAAAATTTTAGAGAGATTCACTTCATGATTTTTCATTAAATCCTGGAAATCCTCTTCTTCAAAAAATTTATTCTGAAAATATCCATTATACATTTCCACAAAAATCAAAAAATATTCTGTGGCTGTTTCTACGGTTATTCCCTCACGTAGCTGTGTTTTCTGCAGCAGCTCCCAAAAACATTTCACATAAAAAACATCATACTTTTGTCTTAGATTGTGAATTTCATTCTGCAAATGTCTGGGTGGCTGTAAAACAGCATTAAAAAAAATGTGGCAGCAATAGGGATGTTCCTCAAAAAACTGTTCTCTCATTTGAAACAGATTATGTAAACTTTCCTGTATGCTTTCTGCTTTGTATTCTCTTTTTTCAAAATCAGCAACCATTTCTTCAAAACATTTTTCTACGCATTTTAAATATAGCTCATCTTTATTCTTAAAATTGTGATAAATCAAACCTTTCGAGATTTGATTCTCATTGCAAAGCGTTGTCAGAGAAGCCGTATCATAATTCTTCGTTCCAAATTCCGCCATGGCGGCCAGGAGAATCCGTTCATAAGTACGCTTTGTTTTTTCTTCTTTTCGCATAATTCTATACCTCATTTTTCAAAATTTTACGTTTCATAGGTTTTATCAAAAGAATGCAAACCACAAGTGTTAAAATATCTGCAATGGGCTGTGAAAAATAGATTCCCCGCACTCCCATTATTCCTGGCAAAGTGAGAATAACAGGAATGTAAAACAGGCATTGGCGAACCATGGACAATAACAGGCCCATTTTAGAATCCCCTATGGTCTGAAATGTAATGGTCATCATGTAACATAGTCCAAAGGCAGGATACAGAATCACCTGTGAAATCAAAAGCCATTTTCCATACTCTACTACCAATGGATTCCTGTTAAAAAGCAATATCAACGGTTCTGCCAGCACAATATAAAGTCCGGCCACAAGAACTGTTAAAAGCAAAGAACCTTCCAACGCAAATTTTGCAGATTTTGCAAAACGTTCTTTGTTTTTTGCGCCAAAAGCATAAGCTGCTACCGGCTGATATCCCTGCATAAATCCCATAACCACATAGCATCCAATTAAAATCAACCGCTGCACAACTCCATAGGCTGCAATAATCAAATCCGAATCTGGAAGCGTTTTAGCCACAATATTCGTCAGAGAAGTAGCTACTGCAAGACATATCTGAATCACTGCTGTAGGGATTCCAATGGATACCACTTCCCAGATAAATTTCCCGGAAAGTTTAAAGTATCTCAGCTTTATCTTAATAACAGAAAAACCTCCCAGATAAAAAACTATCAGGATCAGAAACGTCACACATTGAGAAACCGTTGTTGCCAAAGATGCTCCTTCCACTCCCATATTCAGTCCCCAGGAAAACATGAAAACCGGGTCCAATATAACATTCAGAACAGCACCTGTTATAACGGCTACAGAAGAAATCTTTACGGATGACTCTGCTCTTGCCGCACAGTTCAGACTCTGCGCAGGCAAATTGAATAAGGCAGCAATAAACATCCAGAAAGCATAATCCCCTGCCTGTGGCAAAACTGCGTCAGACGCGCCAAATATTTTTAACAAAGGCTCCATAAAAATCAGACCTGCAACACATAATCCCAGCCCTACTATCATAGAAAAGCCTACAATGGTTGTAACTGTGCGGTTTGCCTGTTCTTTATGATTTTCTCCTAATTGTCTGCCCGCCAGTACCCCTGCTCCTGCCGCAAAAATGTTTTCTATGGAAACCATAATAAGCAGCAGGGGCAGCGTAACTCCCACTGCCGCAAGGGCAATATCACTGTTTAACATTCCTATATATGCAGTATCCACAATGTTATAAACAGCCTTTGCCAGCAATGCCAGGGTTGCCGGAACCGCCAATTCTATAATTGCCTTTGACGGTGTCATCAGAGCTAACAATGATTCTTTCTCAACGTTCTTATCCTTCTTCATACTTCTCACCTACCGTTTAAAAAAGAACTGCAACGCAGCAACAACCAGATTCTATTATAGACTATTCAGTCTATAATAGAATCTTAGCACTAATTGACCATCTAGTCAATATTAAATGGTAACAGATTTCTTTACCCATGTTGTTATGAACCCTGATTTTCTGTATAATGGTTAAGGAATTTTAACGAAAGGATTTTAAAAGGAAAAATATTGGATATACCGAGAGGAAGTCCTTAATCTCCTTCAGAGAATACGGGATAACGATCATTCACCGTTGCATTCCGAAACGCCATGGATCGTGGTTGCCCCAACCTATGCCTGGAGAATCCCACACATTTTGGAAAGGTGGCTGGAACAGACACACCTTATAGGAAGCAAAGATATTTATTTTATAATGACCTGCGACGGCAGTATCGGAAACGCAGGCAAATATCTCAAATCGCTTTCTTCAAAAATGAAATTGAATTACCTTGGTTGTTATGAACTTGTAATGCCGGAAAACCGGTCTGTGGAAAAAACTGTACTCACTGCATGGCCTGTATCTGCCGCTGCCCAAAAGAAGCGATTGAATACGCAAAACACAGTAAAGGCCTTCCAAGATATACCTACCCAAAATAGAAAAAACCTCCTGTTGCCATGAGAGGGCTTCAGGAGGCTCTATTTTTTTAATATCTATTCATATGAGTGCATTTGTTTATCAGGCTCAAATTGATCTGGATAACTATCACTGCCCTCCTATCCGCACATACCAAAAGAGGCTCCTTCATAGTATCTTTCTGGATGACATTCCCAAAAACTGAAGTCCTGATGAGTTGTAAAAATGCTGTTTGAAATGGTCTTTCCTACAACTGAGAGATTATCTCTTGTATAACTGAAATTAACGTTTAGCGAACTGGGAAGGCTTGCTTTCTTCACCATCATAAGGTAAATCACCTTCCTCTACATTCCAGACCTCTTTTGCCAGATTAAATACTGCCCAGCCTTTCGGCCAGCCTGCATAAAATGCCACATGAGTAATAATTGCCGCAATTTCTTTCTGCGTCACACCATGCGTTTTTGCATTCTGTAAATGAAATTTCAAGGAAGAATCTGTAATACCGGAAGCCATCAATACCACTACCGTAATAATGCTTCTTGTCTTTATATCAATATCCTGATTATTCCAGTTCTCTCCAAAGAGGACGTCATCATTAAAATGAGCAAATTGCGGTACAAATTCCCCTAATGATTTTCTACCTGCTGTCTGTATCATTTTTTTCATATTATATCTCTCCAATTCTATAATGTATCCACCCACTCAGCGACTTCCTGCTTCGTTACATTATTAAATATCTTTCCTTCTGTAATCATGCTGTCCGGTACAGAAGGCTGCAGTTCTCTTACTGCATTTCCGAATCCGCTTCCACCGGAAGTCGCAAACAAAATGATTTTTTTACCTGAGAAATTATATTGTTCTAAAAAGGAATTTATAATTGTCGGTGCTACATACCACCAGATTGGAAAACCTAAAATAATCTCATCATAGGCATTGCTATCTATCTCTTTATCCACTACCTCCGCTCTGAATTTTTTGTCATTCATCTCTATACTGCTTCTGGATTTTTTATCCATCCAGTCAAGATCCGCCTTTGTATAGAAAACCTTTGGTGTAATCTCATACAAATCTGCTTTTGCACAATCTGCAATCATTTCTGCTACTTTTTTTCGTTGTTCCGCTTGCACTAAAATATGCTACTAATCTTTTTTCATAATTATCCGTCTATTTTACACTTCATAAACATATTATGTCCAATACTTATATCGTATTCTCTTTCATGCCTGAAAAGCATTGTTTTCTTCCAGCATCTTATTTACTGCCATCATACCTACATTTGTCCCCAGAGCACTTATAAATGATACCACTATCGTCCATCTGCCTGCTTATCTTTTTTTGTACATTACAATCTCAGATTCTGCACCATTACATCCATACTCACATATGAGCAAATAATCATTGTCTGCAACAAATCCATAACATCTGTCACTGTTTATTTTTTCCACCTGACAGCCCAGATATATTTTTCTGTCATCCAGCAATTTGATTTTATCCCCATTTGGAAGTGTATATTCCAAATTCACATAAGCCCCGCTTAACTGAAAAAGTGTTGTTACAGGCGGCATATCCTTAATTTGCAAAGAATTCACTTCATCTAGCAGTTCCTTCTTATATTGTAAAAAACACTTTTCTCCACCCGACCGATAACACCTGGCAGCAACACATTCGCCGCCCAGAGAATGTCCATTTGTTTCCACACAGCCTTTACACTTATCTTTGTGAGTACATTCTCTGCAATCAATTCCACAAATAGTTTTCATTACCATCATCTCCTGTCAATTCTTGTTGTCCTATTCCTCCACAAGAGAATGGCTCATAATATAAAACTCCTCCTGGCTTGGAAGATACTTCTTTTCCAGAGGTTCCAGTGTATTGTCATAGCGTTCTGCTTCTTCCTCACTGATTGCCATAACCGGACTATCATGATAAATCCACTTATGACCGTCCAGCGCATGAGGAGACAGTTCTTTTACCATCATGGCAGCAGGGTATCTCCCATTTTCCATAGAAACATTATATTTTTTACAGCTTTTAAAGCCACGACTGACATAATTGCTGGGGCTTCCAAAGATAACAATAACGTCATACCCTAACTGCATTGCTGTCTGAAAAGAATGTTCCATAAGCATTTTCCCATAGCCCATTCTCTGATAAGCCGGCAGAACGCTAACCGGACCGAAGGTTAAAATTTCTTTTTCAGTCCCATTTTCGTCAATTAATCTTGCTTTTGTATACATGATATTACCAATCACTTGACCGTTTCGTTCCAAAACAAAATCTAACTCTGGGATAAAGTCTTCATGTTCCCGCATAATATGGACTAAATAATGTTCCACGCATCCTGGTACATAAAGATTATAGAAGGCTTCTCTTGTGATATTCTCCACGATTTCCCAGTCCTTTTGTTCTTCTCTTCTGATAATAACGTTCTGTTCCATAAACATCCTCCATTCTATTGCCCTTTGATTGGCATTTTCTTAATCAGTTTTGAAATCTCTTTTTCCCGTTTTCCTTTTGCAATCAAGTAACTTTCCTTATCTTCCATGTAGTCGTTTTCAGCCTTTAACTTCTGATAGGATTGCCAGCGGTCTATCTGTAATTCTCCCAATTCCAGTGCTTTCCTAATGGCACACCCCGGCTCACTTGTGTGCGTACAATTGCGGAATTTACATTGAACAGCAAGTTCTTCAATATCCGCAAAAGTTCTCTCAATTCCTGTATCATTATCCCACATTCCAAATTCACGCATACCCGGTGTGTCGATTACCATACCGCCCGAAGGGAGAAAGAATAATTCTCTGCGGGTAGTGGTGTGTCTGCCTTTGTCGTCATTGCGAAGCCCGTTTGTTTTCAGATATTCCTGACCCAACAGACGATTAATAAGGGTGGATTTTCCCACACCTGAAGATCCAATAAATGCAATCGTTTTTCCTTCTGAAATAAACGGTAAAAGTTCCTTATATCCGTTTTCTTCCATTGAATTCGTAACCAGAATGTCTACACCAAAAGCTTCTTTAACTGAATTTTGTTTTAATATTTTAGCTTCGTCAATATCAAATTTAGGAATAGTATATGTTCCTGAAGTTTCCTACTCCTGGAATCATGGTTCTATTTGCCTGATAGAATTTCCAAGATAAATCTCAGAAGACACAGTCCTTGATTTCCCTGAATCTCCGCAATCTTTATCAGAAAGCATTTTTATCAGGCATTTTGCTGCCTGAACCCCCATTTCATATCCTGGATGTATGGAGCAGACAATCCCTTCCTCCTCCCAGTCATTCTGGGAATAGTCGAAGCAGACTAGAGAATAATCCTTGGGAACCTGTTTCCCCATTTCCTGAAGTGCCTTGCGCACCAAACGGTAAATCATACAGTTACAGCAGACAATGGCCGTACACTTTGGCAGGCTTTTCAAAAACTTCTGTATCACCCGGACAAATTTCTCGTCATGAGCCTCATTAGAAATACACCATTTGATATAATCGTCCTGGAATTCTATGCCCTTTTGCTGCATGGTATGCACCATTCCCTGGAATTTCGCCACACTCTGATAATTATCATATACGAAAATACCGGCTATATTCCTGTGTCCTGCTTCAATCAGTTTTCCCACTAACTGCTCTGCACATGCAAAGTCATTTACAATAATGTGAGGACACCTAAGATTGCTGTAATAATTATTATAAAAAACAACCGGCATTTTTCTTCTGCCTAATTCCTCATAACAATCTAAATTGGGATTTAGAATACTTGCCTTTACACCATCTATAATAAAGCCATCAAAATCCTCCTGCATAATGGTCTGAAGGCATCTTCTTTCATTGGAAAATTTATTGTCGGTAAAAAAAGTCCTAAGAGCAATCTTATCTTTTGGCAGTACGCTGTGAATCCCGTCAATCAATGCCGAATTCGCACTCCGATCCTGCCCCTGGAGAACCAGGCCAATCTTTTTTGATTGTGTACCAAGGTTCATATTGTAGGAAAGTGAGACTTCCTTGTTAAAGAAAGTCCCACTTCCGCGCACCTTATAAATAAGGCCCTCCTCTGCCATACAATCAAGAGCAGCCCTAACTGTTTCTCGGCTGACATTCAGCCGCCTGCAAATGGCATTCTCAGAAGGTATTTTTTGATTGTTAGAAAATTTATTCTTATCAATATAGGCCATTACCCACCTATATACCTGCTCTGTTTTTTTCATAGAACTGCCCATACATTCAACTCCTAATCTACAATGTCAGGATGAGCTCCCTCTGCTTTTTCCAGCCACTGAAGCAGTCTGGCACGTAAATCCTTTTTAATCTCTGTATATTCTTCCTCATGGACTACATTATTGAACTGCCATGGGTCTTTCTTCAGATCATACAGGAAATCATCTGCGTAAACATCACTGGCCGGTGCAGCACCTCCGTTGATTCCAGGTGCATATACAGAGTATAAATACTCCGGTGTACGGATACAGCGGCCGACTCTGCTCTCTGAAATCTGGGCAAACACCTGATTAGGTCTATTATCATCTTTTTTCTCAACTACGTCAAGAAGATTTTCCCCAATCATGGCATCTCCCACATCCACTCCAGCTAAAGCTAAAATGGTCTTTGGAAGGCTCTCTGTGCTTACCAGTTCTTCCACTGCAACTCCGCCCTTATATGGGCCACCGGCAATCACCAGCGGAACATGGAGAGCTCCATCATGACAGGAACGTTTGTAATCATCATAGCCGTTTAAGTGACTGTCTGTGTTTCTTGTCTTGAAATGAGAACCATGGTCAGATGCAAATATAATTACTGTATTATCATACAGTCCTTTTTCTTTTAATTTATCTACCAGACGGCCAAGGTTTTCATCCAGGCTTGCACACTGTCCCAGGTAATCTGGATACTCTTCTGCTGCATTTCCTTTCAGAACCTCTAAGTCTTTTGGAAGAATAAAGTTTTTATACTTTTCTTTTGATCCGATTGGTCCTTCATAATGATTGCGGTCATTCTGATGATGTGGCTCAATCTGAGAAATCGTCATGAAAAATGGTTTTTCTGTATCTCTCACATCGAAAAATTCCATAGCCATATCAGTCAAGCAGTCCGGACGGTAACCTTTGAATTCTCTTTTCTGATTATTTTCATCAAACACATATCCATCATATCCATGAGAAGTAAATTCCAGGACATCTGCGGTACGCCAGAAACCAGTATAACCTCCGCGCAATTCTTTTGGAATCGCTGTAATCGTATGGTCAATGGTAGGCTTCTGTTCCAGTTCTCCATCACTTGCCAGATGCCATTTACCAATATAAGCAGTTTCATATCCCGCTTCTTCTATATAATTTGCCAGAGTTTTTACATTCCCAGGAAGCATAACATTGTTTCTGAAGCATCCTGTCTCAGTAGGATATTTTCCGGTCTGAAACAGTGCCCTGCAAGGCCCGCACACTGGCTGAGGAGAAAATGCATTGTCAAACTTTACTCCCTCCTGTGCCAGACGATCTAAATTCGGAGTGATATCTAAAGGCTGTCCAAAACAACCACATGTATCCCAGCGCTGCTGGTCTGTAAAATAAAAAATAATATTATATGCCATGTTTTATTCTCCTGTCTTCACGTATTCTTATTTCTGTGCTTTTCTTTCTTTTATTTTTCCATGAATAATCGTACCCACTGCAACACAAATCAATAAGAGGAAAATGATACAGTAAATACTTCCGAGAAATACAGATGGATTTCCATTTGAAATCTGTAATGCACGGCGGAAGTTTGTTTCTGTCATATTTCCAAGAACCATTCCAAGCAAGATAGGAACAGCCGGCAATTCTAACTTACGAAGTAACCATGCAATTGCTGCAAACACCAATGTAACACCTACATCGAAGTAGTTTTTATTTACAGAATACGCTCCTGCAAAACAGAAAATAACAATAATCGGTGTCAAAATTTCCTGTGGAATGGAAACAACTTTTGCAAACAATCTGGTAAGTAATTTTCCCTGAATGAGCATGAATAAGTTGACCAGAATCAAGCCCAGCATAATTGCATACATGATGTCACCATCTGTTGTAAACAAGCTAAGACCTGGGTTTAAACCATTAATCATCAATGCAGATAACATAATCGCAACGGTTCCATCTCCTGGAATACCAAGGGTAAGCAATGGAATCAAGGTAGCACCAGTAACAGCATTGTTGGCAGCCTCTGCTGCTGCAATACCCTCTACAGAACCATGTCCAAATTCTTCCGGATGTTTTGACATATTCTTTGCTGTATTGTAGCTAAACCAGGATGCTTCTGATGCACCGGTTCCAGGGATGATACCAACCATAACACCAATCAAAGAAGAAAGAATCGTCGGCCTTGCCATTCGTTTCCTTTCATCCTTTGTAATCTCTCCATTATCCTTCACCTTACGGGCATCCAAATGCATACCCTTTGTTTTTTCTGATTTTGCTAAAATCTCTACCAATGCAAACAAACCGATCAGGCAGATTGCCAAATCTAAACCAAGATACAATCTTGGGATACCAAAGGTAAAACGGTCGTAACTGGTCATTGGATCCGCCCCAATACAGGAGATTAAAAGTCCAAGACAGGCAGCTACCAGACCACGAAGCATACTTTTTCCAGACACACCGGCAATAATGGTCAAACCAAACAGACAAACCATAAAATATTCTGCTGTACCTAACTGTGCAGCAACCTTAGCCACCTGTGGTCCTAAGAATAACAACATCAGTGCAGAAAATACACCACCAAATGTAGATGCATATAAAGCTATTTTCAGTGCTGCTTTTGTACGTCCTTTCTGAGATAGCGGATGGCCATCTAGCATGGTAGCAGCAGCATGAGGTGTACCAGGTGTATTAATTAATATTGCAGATACACTTCCTCCATATCCGCCCGCACAGTAAATTCCAAGCAAAAACATCATACCAGGAATTGCAGAGAGCTGATACGTTAAAGGAAGGAACAGTATTACGCATAAGATAACACTGAGTCCAGGAATAGCAGCAAAAACAGCCCCTATAAAAACACCAAGATTAATCCACAAAATATTCTGAAGTGTAAAGAGCAGGGCTGATGCTGGTACAATAAATTCTAACATGAAAATCCCCCCTTAAAAATTCACTTTTAATCCGTATCGGAATGCTGCCCAAATAATACATGCCATTCCCACTGTTATCACATAATATTTCCAGTTTTTACAACGGAAATAAAGTAAAAAACCAAGACAACAAAAAATAGCGCCTATCAAAAATTGATTTGTAACCCTACTGATTACATAGGTAAGAATCAAAATTCCCATAATAATCAATGCTTTGACCTCTACTAACGCATTAACTGTCTTGTAAGTAAGCGGCAGTTTCTTTTTCATTTTGTAAAGCTCTTTCACAATCAAAGCAACGCAGCAAATCATCATTACAACCATCAGCAATGTTGGAAATAAGCGTCCATTTATAACGTCTTTGTCTGAAATCGTAACCTGTTTTGGAATTAGAAATAAAATCACAATAGAAAACAGAAGGAAAATAATTCCTCCAGCTAAATCTACTGGTATTTTAAATTCTTTTTTTGCCAGCTTTTCTCCCATCTTATCCAGACGCTCGTCTAATCCAGCAATCATACCTTTCATAATCGCTTCTCCTTTCTTACGGTTAAAAAAAGAATGGAGTGGAAATCTTCCATCTCCATTCTCTTATGAACCTATATGTGCTTTGCAAAGCATTTCCTATCTTTTTATCAGCCTGCAACAATGTCCTTATATTCATCTACGATTTTCTGAACGTTTTCCAGATGCGCGTTCATATCTTCTTCTGTCATTGGATCTACTTCCAGCAACATTGTTTCATGAAGCCATTTTTCAACTTCTTCGTCTTTTAAGATATCATCATATAAGGTTTTTAATCCTGTCACTTTATCTTCTGCACATCCTGCAGGAGCCATGATAAAGCAACGGTTTCTGAAGTATGGATAACCGTACTGTCCTACACCTTCTACGCCTGCAAATGGTCCATTCTCAATTGCTTTTTCATCGAATGCACAAACAACAGTTACGCCACCCTGTTCAAAAGTTTCTGTAATCTGTGACTGATGAGAAACTGCAAACTGTGTCTCTCCTTTTGCTACTGCCTGAGCTGCTTCTGCTGCTGAAGTATAAGGAACTAATTTCAACTGTTCTCCTGCATCCATGGAACCAAATAATGATGCTGCCAGGAATGCTTCTGAGCTTGTTGCACCATTTACTGCCACGCTGATTTCTTCACCTTTTTCCACATGAGCTTTTAAGTCCTCAATATTCTGGATTTCCAGTTTTGCATCTGCTGATAACACAAAAATGGAAGAATACAGATTTTCAACAAAAGCGAAATCGTCTTTTGAAAACTGTAATTTAGCAGGATCCAAAGTAGAAGTAATGGATAATAAGCCTTCGCCAACAAATACTAATTTCGGATCATCCTTTGCGGTATCTGCTACCCATGTATTTACTGTTGCAGCGTCACCTTTGATTGCTTCTGCTACCAGGATGGTATTATCTGAATATGTAGTGGAAAGTGCGGCAGCCTTCTGGCTTACCATAGCCGCTACACCTGATGGTGCCCAAGGACATGTAACTGTCCATGTTTCTTTCTTTCCACCTTTATCTGCGGAACCTTCATCTCCTTTTGCTGCATCTGAACCACCACAACCCACTAATGCACTTGCCAGAGTAACTGCTGCTAATACAAGACCCAACACTCTCTTTTTCATAACGAATCTCCTTTTCTCATTTTTTATTTTGTGTCGTATCACTTTGTACAGTCACTATAACATTTCCCAATTTTATTTTCAACAAGTTTAAGTCTTTTTTTTACAAAGTTGTATGGTCGATATGTATTTTACTGAAACTTGTACGAATTACCGATATCACTTTGTACCTTTTGCACAATACAGCTTTATGCTTTTTATGCAAAAATTTGTTTGTATATCGTCATTTTTCAAAAAAGCAAACAAACACAAAAACCCTCCCAGAAAAATTCCCGGGAGGGTTGTAAAATGCTGTTTGAAATTGTCTGTCCTGCAACAGAGATATTATCTCTTGCGTAACTGAAATTAACGTTTAGGTAACTGAGAAGGCTTGATTTTACTAGATTTTTGGAATGTGGTGTTGCAAACACGTTACAAACACAGGGCTTCTTGTTACTCCTCACCACACCTCTTCGTTATCCATAAGTCTTGGATGCTGCATATAAAATATTTCTTTCTGTCTTTCAATTTCTTTTGCAAGTTGTTCTTTTGTAGGAAGATATGTCAGATACTTTGACATAAACAATCTTTCATTTTCGTGCAGTACGGAATATCGCGCAATATCCTCACTTGTTTCACTACAAAGCAGAATACCAATCGTTGGATTATCCCCTTCTTTACATTTCAACTCGTCATACATACGAACATACATATCAATCTGCCCTACATCCTGATGTGTTATTGTCCCCATTTTCAAGTCAACCAATACATAACACTTCAATTCAATATTATAAAAAACTAAATCAATATAATAGTCTTGTGTATCCGTAACAATATGTTGTTGCCTTCCAACGAAAGCAAATCCTTTTCCCATCTCCATAAGGAAATCACGGATATGTGATAAAATCGCTGATTCAAGATCACTTTCAAGAAAACTATCCTCATTTTTAAATCCCAAGAATTCAGCAACAATCGGGCTCTTTAAAAGTTCAAATTTACTTTTTTGAAAGGTATCCATCTTTTGCTTCATTTCTTCAATTACCTCTTCCTTTTTAGGAGAATGTAAAAGTCTATGATAATATTGTGTACCGATATTTCTATCTAAAGTTCTTACACTCCACCCTTCGCTCGCAGCCTCTTTCATATACCATAGGCGTGCAGTTTCATCTTCAACACGCAGTAGCGAACGAAAGTGTGACCAATTCAAATTCGGAACACATGTGTTCCAAATTTGAATATCTGGAAATTGTAAATAAAATTTTCTAAAATTCCTCAAATTTCTTTCCGAAAATCCATTTCCAAATTCTTCAATTAACCTGTCAGACAAATACGAAAGAAGTTTCTTGCCATACTCTGCTCTATGTTCTCCATGTTGTTCTTCCTCAACAATTCTTTTTCCCACATTCCAATAAGTCAAGATCATTGCCTTATTCGCAACATTATAAACACTTTCTCTCCCCGCAAAAATAATATCTTTTATGTCGGAAATCACAGAATCATAAAGTGTTATTTTATTTTCCATACTCATCCCCCATTTTCATCTGATTCTATTTGTGACAACACCGGTGACACAAATTCCTATTGTCCATTAAACGATTTTCCTGATGTTAGGAAAATCGACTTATATAGATTATACCATTATTTCTAAACAAATACAAAAACCCTCCCGGAAAATTTCCCGGGAGGGTTGTAAAATGCTGTTTGAAATTGTCTGTCCTGCAACAGAGAGATTATCTCTTGCGTAACTGAAATTAACGTTTGCGTAACTGGGAACGCTTGATTTTACTGGATTCTTGGAATATGGTGTTGCAAACACGTTACAAACGCCGGAGTTCTCATTACTCCTCACCACACCTCTAAACTATCAAAGAGGGAGATGACTAAATGTAACAAATGTGTGTCTTCCTCTTTTTCTCGCAATATCATTCGAATTCGACAATTACTAATCAATTTTGTTTAGAGATTATTTGTTCTCTTATTTCTATTTCTTTTGATTATTTGATTTATCCATATTATCCTACCTATACGGGCTAATGTTATCATTTTGTTATCGGCATTGATAACACACGCTCTGTAACTGTGGATAATAGCAATATGTTCCAACTCAAATTATAAGCAGTTTTGCTTAGAATATCTAGAAAGAATACTATTCATCAATGAACAACGTTATATAAGATGCTTTCGATAATCAATCGTGTCAATTCCATAAACCTGTGTATCTACACATTCACATAAATCAGGGTCAAACAATGCTAAATTATACCCTTCACTATGCATTACACTTTTATACTCTATACCAGCATACTCTGCAACATCATCATGTATAATACTTTTCACAAAATCTGTAATATATTGAGTTGGAACATAATCCAAAGCACTGTCGCTCCTTCTCATAATTTTACTCATTTCATCATTTATCTTATTCAAATGCTCTTTATTAATTGCATATTCCAAACAATTCAATCCTTCTATAAATGGACTGATTTGATTAATTCGTTTTAAATCAACAACAATAATGTCCTTTTTCAATTTAAATTTCCCTACCGTCACAAAATCATATGCACCAGCTCTTGCCTCATATATTGTAGTCTCAGCAGTATCACCCAAATATAAACACCTAATTCCTTTTGCATTAGCTCTACCATCTGTTGTCTTATCAATTGGCGGTGCCCCCATTTCCTCGATAGGAATTCCGTCTTCCGTTGAAATTCTACATCTATAAAATAATTCTCCTTCTTTATATGGCTTACGAATATACGAGCAAAACCGCTCTAATAAATTCAAATCTACATAATGAGTATGAAAACGATTCTTTA
>CATWQE010000046.1 GCA_958352855.1 uncultured Bacillota bacterium | reverse complement strand
AAGAAAAGAGAGAGCCGAAGATATTTGAACTGTTTACCTGTCATACCCTGCGACATACATATGCTACAAGGTGTTATGAAAATGGAGTAGACCAACAGGTAGTGCAGAAACTTTTAGGTCATTCCACGTTGGCAATGACAACTGATTTATACACGCATGTTTCAGAAGAAAAGAAAAAAGAAGAAGTAGCTGAACTGAAAATATTGGCTTAAAATTGGAGTAAAAATGGAGTAAATCAGAAGATAGATAGCGAAAAACAGCGTAAAATCAACATTTTCGAGTAGATATAAATATTGTGCAGAAATAATTTGAGAGAAAATCTCACAATAGAATATATGATTTTAAAGAAGTAATGAGAAATGGCGTAGGTAGTGGAAACATTATCTGCGCCATTTTAAAAATTAAAAAAATTTGTAACGAAAGATATTTGTAAAGTACATATAGGAAAGGAGGGTAGAGTATGGAAGAGATGATAGAAATCTATCGAAAATATATGCCACAAGTATATAAATATTTATTTAGTCTTTGCCATGATGCACATTTAAGCGAAGAACTCACACAAGAAACTTTTTTTCAAGCCCTAAAATCTATTGATAGTTTTCGTGGTGATTGTAAGATCTATGTATGGTTATGTTCCATTGCAAAGCATTTATGGTATAAAGAACTAAAAAAGAAAGATAGAGAAGTAGTGGCAGAATATGTAGAAGAAACTACTTATCAGAAAATTACAGAAAATTCGGCAATACAGAAAATGGAAGTAATAGAGTTGTATAAAAAACTTCATTTGTTGGAAGAGCCGGTGAGAGAAGTTATGTATTTGAGATTAAATGCCGATTTTACATTTAAAGAAATCGGAGAAATTATGGGTAAAGATGAAAATTGGGCAAGAGTGACTTTTTATCGTGGAAAGCAAAGAATAAGAAAGGAGAGTAACCATGAAATGTGAAATGATTAGAGATTTGTTACCTCTGTATATTGATGGATTGACAAGCCAAGAGAGTAATCAAGAAATTGAAAAACACTTGAAAAATTGTGAAGAATGTCAAAAGTACTATCAAGAAATGACAGATGGGACTGACAATTTTTCAGTGATAACAAAGGAAGAAATTGAAGATGTAAGTTTGATTAAGAAAATCAAGAAAAAAAACAGAAGAAAAGCATTAGGTATATTCGTTGGAACGTTTATTTTGTCGGGAGTTCTTATGGGAGTTGGTTTTCACTTGACACATGGCGTAGCAATGTATGAAAATGTTATTTTAAACTATGGGGTTCAAGGGGATACAGCTTATCTTACAATGCAAGGGAAACCAGGATATGAGCTAAATTTTTCGGGGACAACAGATAAAAACAAATCTAGTTTGAAGGTTATGTACGCGCGAAATATATGGGAAAATGATAAAAATATAGTTCGTTTAGAAGGAGAGAGCAATAGAAGTGGAGAACCACATCAGTGGATACTAGAATTTAAAGACAGAATAGTTGTGATCGAAAATGGAGAACTGATAGATGAGAAAATAAAATAAGGTGTGCAGTGGAGTCAGGAAACTTTGAATGGCAATGGTGAAGGTATCATTCTAATGGAACTGCTAATGTTCCATTAAAAAGTGCTTGGGAGTATTGAAATGGAGTAAATAGTTCAAGAAGAGATTGTAGAAATGGCGTAGATAGTGGAAACATTATCTGCGCCATTTTTGTGATTATAAGGGTGTAAATAATTACAAAGTATGATATTATGAGAAATAAACAGATTGGAAGTTAAGAAAGGGAAACCAATGAAAAATGTATTGATTATTTCAAGCTCTCCCAGAAAAAATGGAAATTCACAAATTTTGTGTGAACAGTTTAAAAAAGGGGCAGAGGAAAAGGGACATCAGGTAAAACTTATACGTATTATGGAACAAAATATAGGTTTTTGCAGAGCTTGTGACTGCTGTATGAAAAATGGAGGAACCTGTGTATTAAAGGATGATATGGCTGAAATACTCAGAATGTTTCAAAAAGCAGATGTGCTTGTCCTGGCAACTCCGGTATATTTTTATGGAATCAGTGCCCAGATGAAGACATTTATTGACCGTACCTATCCTATTTGGCAGCACTTGGGCAAAAAAGATGTTTATTACATTATTTCAGCAGGTCTTGGTTCAGACATTATCGAAAGGTCTCTGGGGGATTTAGAAGGTTTTGTGGAGCATCTGGAAGAATACAAGATTGCAGGAAAAATATATGCTGCAAATGTTATGGAGGCCGGACTGGTCAAGGATCAAAGTGTTTTCAGAAAGGCTTATGATATGGGATATTCTATATAAAATGGAATTTTATATGCCGAAGAACAAACCTGAGATTGTAAATGTCCCGAAGGCGAATTATATTGCTGTCAGAGGCAAGGGCAATCCCAACGAAGAAGGCGGTGCCTATCAGCAGGCAATCAGTGTATTATATGCTGTTGCATACACATTAAAGATGAGCTATAAGACGGATTATAAAATTGAAGGATTCTTTGAATATGTTGTTCCGCCGCTTGAAGGGTTTTGGTGGCAAGAGGATGTTGAGGGTGTGGATTATGCAAATAAAGCTGCCTTTAACTGGATTTCTGTTATTCGTTTGCCAGATTTTGTTTCCAAAGAGGACTTTGAGTGGGCAGTAGAAACAGCAACGAAAAAGAAGAAACTTGATTGTTCGCCAGCAGAATATCTTACGATTGATGAAGGGTTGTGTGTTCAGATTATGCATTTAGGGTCATTTGATAATGAGCCTGGGACTGTTGCACTTATGGACACTTATTTGGAGCAGAATGGATATGTTAATGATATGAACAAGGAAAGATTGCATCACGAAATCTATATGTCCGATGCAAGAAAGGTTGCTCCGGAAAAATGGAAAACTGTTATTAGACATCCGATTAGAAAGGCGTAGACTTTAAACTGGGGGAGGAAATATGGCATCAAGCAAGGAATACTTAGAGTTTATTTTAGGGCAGTTATCTGAGTTAGAAGAAATTACTTATCGCGCTATGATGGGGGAATTTATTATTTACTATCATGGGAAGATTATAGGTGGTGTCTATGATGACAGATTGCTTGTCAAACCAGTGAAATCTGCAATTAGTTACATGCCGACAGCTTCGTATGAATTACCTTATGAGGGAGCAAAAAAAATGTTGCTGGTAGATGAAGTTGATAATAAGGAATTTTTAGCAGAATTATTTAACGCTATGTATGATGAGCTGCCAAATCCAAAACCGAAAAAGAAGAAATGATTACTGTGCCTAGAGGTTAGTTTATGAAAATTATATCATTGGTAGAAAATAGAACGAAGTCAGATTGTAAGGCAAAACATGGGCTATCACTTTATATCGAAACAAAGACACATAAAATTTTATTTGATTTAGGCTCCGACGATACATTATTTGACAATGCTGTTAGAAGAAATATTGATGTTTCAAAGGTGGATACGGTTATTATTTCACATGGGCACTTTGATCATGGAGGCGCTTTGAAAAAGTTTTTAGAGGTCAATTCTTTCGCTAAGATTTATGTACAAAAAGAGGCTTTTGAACCACATTACAGCAAAACTTTATTTTTTAAAACCCCCGTTGGAATTGATAGTAAACTTAAGTCAAACAGACAGGTGATACTGTTGGATGGCAATTATAAAATAGATGATGAATTATCGCTGTTTACAGTGAGTAAAACAAATAAATGCTATTCTTCTGCGAATGATGCTCTTTACGGTGAAAATGGAAAAGATAATTTTAGACATGAGCAAAATTTGATTATTTCAGAAAATAAAGTAGTACTTATTATGGGATGTGGACACACTGGTGTTGTCAATATAATGGAAGAAGCAGAAAAGTATAAACCTGATTTTTGCATTGGAGGTTTTCATTTGTTCAATCCATTCACAAAGAAAACAGTGTCAAAAGAATTGTTAAATGAAATGATAACAGAACTTCAGAAATATAAAGATACTACGTTTTATACTTGTCATTGTACAGGCAAAAAAGCATTTGACTATTTATCACGTCAAATGAGTAATCTACACTATCTGTATTGTGGTGAAAGTGTTGAAATTTAATGTTTTAGAAAGTAAAGTTCTGTTTGTATAGTAAGCAATAAAACGGATTGAACTTATAGAGGTGATATGTTTGAAAAAAGCAATTTTATATATACATGGGAAAAATGGAAATGCCAAGGAAGCAGAACATTATAAAGCAATTTGTAGTGGATACGATGTATTTGGTATGGACTATCATTCGAAAACGCCATGGGAAGCGAAAGAGGAGTTTCCTGTTCTCTTTGATGCTTTATGTGGAAAATATGACTCTGTGACGGTTATCGCAAATAGCATTGGCGCATTCTTTGCAATGAACGCTTTACAGAATAAAAAGATAGAAAAAGCATTGTTCATCTCTCCCATTGTAAATATGGAAAAATTGATTGGCAATATGATGGGATGGGCAGGCGTTACAGAAGCCCAGCTTTGTGACAGAAAAGAAATAGCAACAGAGTTCGGGGAAACATTATCTTGGGAGTATTTATGCTATGTGAGGGAAAATCCTGTTGAGTGGAAGATTTCCACAAATATTTTGTTTGGAACAAAGGATAATTTAACTTCTTATGATACCATGTCCAGGTTTGTAGATAAAATCGGTGCGGTTCTTACTATGATGGAGAATGGAGAACACTGGTTTCATACAAAGGAACAAATGGAATTTTTGGATGATTGGCTAAGACATCGTATTTGATAATTTTCAGGTTATGACAGACAGTTTTTGATGTGACTGTCTGTTCTTTTTTAATAAATATCTTGACTCTCCAGTAACGTAATGGTTTAGGATGAAAGGGAAAGGAGGAGCCATGAAAACAGTAAAAGAAGTATCAGAATTGACCGGAATCAGCATTAGAACATTACGATATTATGATGAAATTGATTTGCTAAAACCTGCCAAAGTAACAGACGCAGGATACCGATTATATGATAAAAATTCATTGGAAAAATTACGTCAGATTATGTTTTTTCGCGAACTGGAAGTTCCTTTATTGGAAATAAAAGCAATTATGAAGGATACGGAAAGTGACAACCGTAAGATTCTTGAAGCACAGAAACGGATGTTAGAAATGAAACGCAATCATTTGAACGGTATTATCGAATTGATTTCTGATGTATTGAAAGGAGAGGACAAGATGAGTTTTGAAGCATTTAATGATAAGGATATTCAAAAAATAACACAGCATTCGTTGGAAATCATGAGTGAAGAGGATAAGAAAATAATTATTCAGCATTATGGAGATGTTGAGAAGTTTAAAGAATCTGTTGCAGAAAGCTTCAAAAATGAAAGAGCATGTGAACATTTGATTAAAATATACGGAAGTAAAGAAAAAGCAGTAGAGGCAAGTCTGAGGTCAACAGGAAACAGAGAAGAACTTACAGAGCAGAAAAATGAGATAGATTTAATTTATAAACAATTTGCCTGTGCAATGGAGTATGCGGATGAAGAGATGTCAATGGAAGCAGTAAAAAGATTAGGGGAAAGCTGTAAGAAACTTTTCAAAATGGATAATGCAAGAGTTTTATTATTAGAAATGGCAAAAGATTATTTGAATCATTCTAGGCTGGAAGAAGCCACAGAAAAACAGTATGGAAAAGGGATTACCAAATACATTGGTTCAGCAATATATCGGTATTATGGTGTGGAGAGCATGATGTAAACAGATGTTACCAAAATAGAAACGCAACCTAAAAGTTGACATATAGTTGGTAGCGCAACTTTTAATATACTTCTATAATAAGAGCAAGGAAGGAGGGTACAATATGTATATAGCAACTTTAACTTTGCTTGTTAGTCTTATCATTTTTCTTGCAATTATTATACTATTTATTTACGTGTTGTATTTGCTTATAAAGGCACTAAAAAAGTACATCAAATCAGAACCGGTAAGAAAAGAAAAAGCAGAAAGAAAAAAGACACTTGGGGAGGTTATAAAGAAACACAGAGTGGATTGTAAAATGACACAGGAATTTGTAGCAGAAACAATAGGCGTCAGTAGGCAGGCTGTTTCTAAGTGGGAAAATGGTATTACTGACCCAAGTACAACGAATTTGATTGAATTGGCAAATCTTTATGGAGTAGAGGCTGATGAATTACTAAAAGAAACAAAATAAAATTTAGTTTGTAGCAGGCAGTTTTTGGTGACTGTCTGCTTTTTTTTTGCAATTCTAAGCAAAAGAGAAGTTGGGTGTAGGCTTTTATAAAGCTATCTGCTATAATATAGCCAACAGAGAAGGAGTGTGATAATGTGAGCAAAGAAAAGAAACGCCTTCCCATAGGATTGGAAAAATCTATTCTCCAAAGGAAATACAAATAGAAAATTGTTGAGCATTATGGAGATATTGAAAAGTTTAAAGAATCTGTTGCGGAAAGTTTTAAAGATGAAAAGGCATGTGAGCATTTCATTAAAATATATGGAAGTAAAGAGAAATGGAGTGAGGTCAAGGAACAAGGCGGAGCCGACATGGCTTATTTAGTTCTTGCAAAATCAGAAAAAATGCTATAAAATGCAAAAGTGATTTTCTAAGAAAATGTTTTGGGAAGGAGACAGCTATGTCAGACATCAGAAGAACATGTAGCTGCCCGCTAATTTTTACTCACCATATGTTGGGCGGCAAATGGAAGATGCGTATTCTCTGGCACATCATGCATGGAGAAAACCGGTTTTCGGAATTAAAAAAGGCTATGCCTGAAATTTCGGAGAAAGTTCTCTACACAAGTTTAAGGGAACTGGAAATGAGTGGAATACTGGAAAAGGAGGTAGAAAAAGAAGAGAAACCCTCCATTATCCGGTATTATCTGTCAGAGGAATATGCAGAAATCAAAGTAATGCTAGGCGCAGCCCACAGTTTTGCTGAAAAGTATGCCAGAAAAAACGGAATCAGACATTGCGGGGACTTACAAAAAAGTAAGGTATTGCAGAAAAAGGAAAGAGCGTGTATAGTTGATTCGTAATTAGGGCTTGCAAGAGCAAATTTTTTTAATCAACAGTTAGTTTAGACTAACAATAATAAAACAAAACTAATTGGAGGTGATGTTATAAGAAAATACAAGGTTACCATAGTTTTAGCAGCCATGCTTGTTTTATTATCCATGTTCTCGCTTTTTGTCGGTGTGATTGATACAGACCTGGCAGCGCTTCTTACAGGAGACCGGGAAGTGGTGAAGTTGTTTCTGGTTTCAAGAGTGCCCCGGCTGCTGGCGATTTTATGCACAGGGATTAGCTTGAGTACAGCCGGGCTGATTATGCAGCAGCTCTGCATGAATAAATTCGTCTCCCCGTCCACAGGGGCAACGATTTCCTCTGCACAGCTTGGAATTCTTCTGGCTCTTGTATTTCTTCCTAATTCTTCCTTGTGGGGAAGGGCAATTTTTGCATTTGCAGCAGCCATACTGGGGACGTGGATTTTCGTATGGTTCATACAGAGGATTCAGTTTAAAGATGTGGTTCTGGTTCCCCTTGTGGGAATTATGCTGGGAAATGTTATTGGCGGCATTACTAATTTTATTGCATATAAATATGAGATGACCCAGGCACTTTCTACCTGGCTGGTGGGACATTTTTCCATGGTGCTCAGAGGAAGGTATGAGATTGTGTATCTGACAGTGCCCCTGGTTATTCTTGCGTTTGTATTTGCCAATCATTTTAATATTGTGGGCATGGGAAGAGATTTTTCTAAGAATTTGGGAGTCCCTTATAAGCTTGTTCTGTTTCTGGGAATTACCATCTCTGCCATGATTACCGCTTCGGTGATTGTTGTGGTAGGCTCTATTTCTTATATCGGACTGATTGTACCTAATCTTGTGGCAATGTTCAAAGGTGATAAGATACGGGGAACTTTAGTGGATACAGCGCTTTTTGGCGCCTTGTTTGTTCTTGTATGCGACATGATTGGCAGAGTTGTGATCATGCCTTATGAGCTTCCTATTGAGCTGATTATAGGAACACTGGGAAGTATTCTGTTCGTTGTTATGCTGCTGTATCGCTTGAAACATGGAAGAAAAGCAATACGGTTTGGGAAAGGAGGAATATCAAATGGGCAGTGCGGTGTATAAGAGAAACAGATGGAAACTGGGTGTGCTGGTTGTTCTTGTGCTTCTTGCGGCTGCAGCGTATCTGTTTGTGGACGTATCCTTTACTAACCAACGGCTTTTCCGATATGCAATGAAGATACGGATTCCAAAACTGGCAGCCATGCTTATGACTGCGGGTGCCATAGGCGGGGCATCTATTGTGTTTCAATCTGTGATCAACAATACCATTGTGACGCCCTGCCTTCTGGGAATGAATTCTTTATACACGCTGATCCATACGGTGGTGGTATTTGTTGCAGGAACAGGTAGTTTACTTGCTGTAAATGTTAATGTAGCCTTTGTGGTGGATCTCGTTCTTATGGGAATAGCGGCAACGGTGATTTACAGCTATCTGTTCCAGAAGACGAATCACAATATTTTGTATGTGCTGCTGATTGGTACGGTGCTGACCTCCTTCTTTGGAAGTATCCAGAGCACCCTTGTACGGGTGATGGACCCAAATGAATATGATAGTCTTCTGACTTCTCTGGTGGCAAGTTTCAGCAATATCAATTCGGAAATCATCCTGTTTGCCCTGCTGGTGCTGGCAGTTCTGATCTTCGCCTTGCGCCGGGAGCTTGCTCTGTTGGATGTTCTGACACTGGGGAGAGATCAGGCCATTAATCTTGGGGTGGACTATGACCGGGCAATCCGCAGACTTCTGCTTGGTGTGGCGCTGTGTATTGCAGTAGCAACGGCCATGGTGGGACCCATCTCTTTCCTTGGGCTGATTATTGCAAATCTGTCCAGACAGCTTATGAAAACATATCGGCATTCTCAGTTGATTGCAGGTTCGGCCTTGTTTGGGATGCTGGTTCTCACAGGAGGACAGATGATTGTGGAGCAGATCTTTGTTTATGCTGTTCCGGTCAGTACGTTTATTACAGTGGGAGGAGGAATTTATTTCCTTTATCTTCTGATTGGAAGAAGGAGGGCGCATATTTGAAAATTCAGGAATTGAAAAAGCAGTATGACGGAAAAGTTGTTGTAGATTCGGTTTCCTTTGAGATACAGAAAGGGAAGGTAACTGCGTTCATTGGACCCAATGGTGCAGGAAAATCTACGGTTATGAGTATGATTTCCCGTCTGATTGCAAAAGATGAAGGACTTGTGGAAGTAGAGGGAAAGGGCATTGAGAAGTGGAAAGATAAGGAATTATCGAAATACCTGGCGATTCTGACCCAGAGCAATCACATACAGATGAAGCTGACGGTCAGGGAGCTGGTGGCATTTGGCCGCTTCCCTCATACGGGTGGAAGACTGACAGAACATGATGAGAAGATTATAGATCAGGCAATTGCCTATATGGAACTGAAGGAATTTGAGGACCGGTTTCTGGATGAATTGTCAGGAGGACAGCGGCAGAGGGCTTATATCGCTATGGTCATTGCACAAGATACAGAGTATGTGCTTCTGGATGAACCTACAAATAATCTTGACATTTATCATGCGACCAACATGATGAAAATGGTGCGGAAATTAAGTGATGAACTGGGGAAAACGGTGATACTGGTGCTTCATGAGATTAACTATGCATCTTTTTATTCAGATTACATCTGTGCGTTTAAAAATGGAAAAATAGCAAAGTACGGGACTGTTGAAGAAGTTGTTACCAAAGAGGTTCTCTCAAAGATTTACCAGGTGGATTTTGAAATTTTGGAAATCCAGGGAAAACCGCTGTGTATTTATTACTAACAGAAAAGGAGATTATTATGAGAAAATTAATAGGAGTATTACTTGCAGGAGCCATGGCAGTGAGTCTGGCAGCGTGTGGACAGGCAGATATAACCAGCAGTGCATCCCAAAAGGAGGAAGCAGAGCAGACAAAGGAAAAGACACCTGAAAATGTCACCATCAAGTCTCTGAATGCAAATAAAGAAGAGATAGACTTGGAAGTGCCTTATGATCCGGAGCGTATTGCAGTGCTTGATATGGCTGCGCTGGATATTCTGGATAATCTGGGCCTGGGAGACCGGGTAGTGGGTTCGGCATCCACATCACTGGAATATCTTACAAAATATGGGGAAAATGAAGAGGTTGCAAATCTGGGGACCATCAAAGAAGCAGACCTGGAAGCTGTTATGGAATGCAGTCCGGATGTGATTTTCATCGGTGGACGTCTGGCGTCTTCCTATGATGCACTCAGTGAAATCGCACCTGTGGTTTTCCTTTCTACAGACAGTGAGCTGGGCGTGGTGAAAAGCGTGACAAAGAATGCAAATACCCTTGCTTCCATGTTTGGTCTGGAAGATCAGGTATCCGAGAAAACAAAAGGTTTTGAGGAACGTATTGCAGCACTGAAGGAAAAGGCAGAAGGAAAAACTGCGCTGGTTGGAATGACAACCAGTGGAAGCTTTAACCTAATGGGAAATGACGGACGCTGCTCCATCATTGGTGTAGAGATTGGATTTGATAATCTCACTGCCGCAGAAAGTACGTCCACACATGGAAATGAAGCTTCTTTTGAGACGGTAGTCCAGAAGAATCCGGACTATATTTTTGTCATGGACAGGGACAGCGCAATCGGAGCAGATGGGGCTCAGACAGCGAAAGAAATCATGGAAAATGAGCTTGTTATGGGAACAACTGCATACCAGAACGGTCATATAGTATATCTGGAGCATCCGGCTGTGTGGTACACAGCAGAAGGCGGGATTACAGCCCTGGACATCATGCTTTCTGACCTGGAAGGTGCACTGTAACAACTTGCAGACAGTTTTTGATGTGACTGTCTGCTCTTTTTTTATTGCGATTTTGAATCTCAGAAAAGTTAGGTGTAGGCTTTTATAAAGCTATCTGCTATAATATAGCCAACAGAGAAGGAGTGTGATAATGTGAGCAAAGAAAAGAAACGCCTTCCCATAGGATTGGAAAATTTTGAGCAGATTATAAAAGAGAACTATTATTATGTGGACAAAACAGGATTGATTTCAGAACTGCTCCGTAACGGCGGGATGGTAAATCTTTTTACCAGACCAAGGCGCTTTGGAAAAACATTAAATATGAGTATGTTGGAACACTTTTTTTCCATAGAAGGGGATAGAAGCATTTTTGAAGGCTTGAAAATTTCAAAGGAAACAGAGCTGACTGAAGAATATATGGGAAGGTATCCTGTTATTTTTGTATCATTAAAAGGTATCAATGCAGCTACTTATGATAGCGCTTTTGATTTTGCGGCGGATATTATA
This sequence comes from uncultured Bacillota bacterium, assembly GCA_958352855.1. Classification (GTDB taxonomy): domain Bacteria; phylum Bacillota; class Clostridia; order Lachnospirales; family Lachnospiraceae; genus Blautia. The sequence goes on along the minus strand of CATWQE010000046.1, from coordinate 9,313 downwards.
CAAGGAGTAGCAGAGTCATTTCAATTTCTTCTGGATAGCGAACAACTGAGTGAACATGATAAATCCATATATAAAAAACTTTTAGATAGTAAGATGAGTGAAGTTGTATTATGTGGAAGTTTGAAACGATTGTCAGGATTGTTAGAAAAGCATTATGGAAAAAAAGTAATTCTTCTAATTGATGAGTATGATGTTCCGTTGGCGAAAGCCTTTGAAAATGGATATTATAATCAAATGATATTTCTCATCCGTAGTCTGTTAGAACAGGCATTAAAGACTAATAACAGCCTGAAATTTGCAGTGATGACCGGGTGTATGCGTATTTCAAAAGAAAGTATCTTTACTGGTTTGAACAACCTGAAAGTATTGTCTATCACAGATGAACGTTATGATGAATACTTTGGTTTTACAGATGCAGAAGTAAAAGAAATGCTGAAATACTATGGAATCGAAGGCTATTATGAAGAAATTAAAAGCTGGTATGATGGATATCGTTTTGGTAATACGGAAGTATATTGTCCATGGGATGTATTGAACTACTGTGATAAAATCAAAGACCATGGAGATTCTTTTCCGGAAAATTACTGGATTAATACCAGCAGCAACGATGCGGTTAAAAAATTTCTTCAAATGTCTGATAATATAAAGACTAAACGAGAGATTGAAAAGCTGCTTGCCGGTGAGAAGATTACCAAAGAGCTTCATCAGGAACTTACCTATCCTGAAATGTATCAGTCTTTAGAGAATGTCTGGAGCCTTTTGTTTATGACAGGGTATTTAACCCAGCGTGGAAGGGTTGATGCCAGGCGGTATCAGCTTGCCATACCAAATCTGGAAATCCGGGATATTTTTCAGACACAGATTATGGAATGTTTTAAAGAGAATGTGAAAAAAGACGGAACTACTTTAGGCCAGTTCTGTAAAGCGTTAAAAAGTGGAGAGGAAAAGAAGGTAGAGGATATTTTTACAGGCTATCTGAAAAAGACCATCAGCATCAGGGATACGTTTGTAAGAAAAGCAACGAAAGAAAACTTTTATCATGGGATTCTGCTTGGTATTCTGGGGGTAAAAGAAGAATGGGGCGTATTTTCCAATCAGGAAGCCGGAGAAGGGTATAGCGATATTCTCATAGAAACAGAAGATGGTGATATGGCAATTTTAATAGAAGTGAAATATGCCAATGACGGAAATCTTGACCAGGCCTGTGAAAGGGCTTTGAAACAGGTAGAAGACAGAAAATATGACGAAGAGCTTCGGGAAAATGGAGTGGATAAAATTTTAAAATACGGAATTGCCTGTTACATGAAACGGTGTAAAGTAAAACTGGCTGATTTATAATATATCTGCATTTGCGTAAGGAGAAACAACATGACATATGAGAAACTTTCAAAACAGGCTTTGAGATGTATGTACACAGCAGAAATCCTGGGAGATATTATTTTTCTTGTGATAATCGGGGCTGTAAATTATTTTTGGCTGATTCCAAAAGAGATTGAAATGGGAAAAATTATTTCTCTGATATTGGCTGCGTATACCGTTGGAGCTATGCTTATAGAGCCTTATTTTCGCTACAACCGATATCGTTACAGCATTAATGAGGAATGCATTGATATACGGGAAGGTTATCTGTTTGTAAAGAGAAACATTGTTCCCATTGAGAGATTGCATAAGTTGGAGACATCCAAAGGCCCGATTGACCAGTTGTTTCATGTTGCAAAAGTAAAGGTTACAACAGCAGGGGGAGATGTGACCCTTCGTTTTCTGGAGGAGGAAAAAGCAGAACAGATTGCTGAGAATCTCAGAAAGCGTATTAATGAAATTGTGAAAGAGCAGAGGAAAGAAGATGAAGAAGATTAGATTCCGCAATCATATTTCTGTTGTGTTGGAACAGTTGGGAGCAGCTTCCTGGGTTGTTTTTGTACTGTTGCTGACGAATGTAGATGATGTAGTGGAGTTTTTTGAAAATGGAACTTCAGAAGAAATCAATATGACAGCTTTGATAGTCGGCGCTGTTTTATTTGGAATTCTTGTTTTAGCGTGTATATATCAACTGCTTCTCTGGTCGAAAACTTATATTTCTATCTGCGACAACAGCATTGTGATTGAGAAAAACACGCTTCATAAGAAGAAAAATACTATCGGTATTAAAAATATTTCCAATGTTAATACAGAACAGAACCTTTTTGAAATGGTTCTGGGAACCTGTAAGGTGAAGCTGGACACTAACAGTATGTCCACTGCAGACCAGACGGATGTGAAGATTGTGCTGAAAAAGACAGATGCGGAACAATTAAAAAGCTATATCATGAAGCTGATGCGTCAGTGTAAAGGTGAGGAAGAATCAGCAGAAACACAAGAGGCTATGGTTTGGGATTTAGAAGCGCAGACAAAGGATATGGTTATGCATGGATTTTTGTCAATTAACATTTTTTCTGTATTCGTTGCGCTGGGAAGCTTTGTGGGAGTAGTGGGAATCTTTATGGCTGCAGCCAGCAAAATCAGCGCAGGAGAAAGCCTGATTGGTATACTTTTGAGCGTCATGATGGCTGCCGGCATGTGTATTTCCGCAATCTGGGATATTGTCAAAGGGTTTATCCGGTATTATGGGTTTAAAATTGCAAGAAAAGAAGATAAATTGCATATTTGTTATGGCCTTTTAAAGAAAGTGGACTATACTATTCCCATTGAGAAAATTAACGGGGTGATTTTTCGCCAGTCTTTTGCTGCCAGAATCACAGGAAAATATATGGCAGAAATCATTAATATTGGTATGGGAGACGATGCGGCGGAAGCAGAAGCATTTCTCTTTCCCTATTGTAAAAAAGAGTCAGTGAAGGTAAGATTGAAACAACTTCTTCCGGAGTTTGAGCATACGGTGCAAATGGAATATGAAAAACAGCCCAAAGAGACCTGGATTGCCTGGTTGTGGCCTGTTTTTCTTTATCTTCTTTTTGCAGTTTTTGCAACAGTCGCAGGAGCTATTTATATGCCAAAGTATAGCAAATGGATGTTGGCTGGAGTGGTTCTTGTAAGTGTCTGGGCGTTGCTTTTAGTGATTGCTCATTATCATACTGCGGGAAGCAGGTTGGGGAAAGAAGAGCTGATTTTGGTACAAGGATATTTTAGAAAAACCTATTGCTTTCTTCCCTATAGAAAAATCCAATATGTGGAGCTAAAACAGAACTTTCCGGCAAAACTGGTCAGACTGCAAAAAGGAGAAATCCATCTTCTGGCTTCTGCAAGGAATCGGATTCAGAATCTTCCTTATTTTCCGGAAAAGGATGGAGAAGTTATCAAGGAGAGAATCATACAAACTACAGAAGTACGGTAAAGAATTTCTATTCTCCAAAGGAAATACAAATAGAAAGTACATTTTGCCTGTAGCTGGCGGAAATTTTTCCGCCCATTTTTTCTACCAGATTTTTAGCAATGGACAGTCCTAATCCAGTGGAATTTCTTGCATCGCTTACAGTATAGAATCGGTCAAATAATTTTCCCACCTGGGTTTCTGTGAGTTTTGTAGTAGGGTTTTTAAAGTAGATTTCCCCCGTTTTCGTTAAAGTGATATACAGATTTCCTTCACTGTATTTGACTGCATTGTTTAACAGATTGGAAAAAACTCTTGCCAATGCAGCAGAATCCAGACAGCGAATGATTTTTTCGTCCGGCATCGTAATATAGGGTGTGATATTACTTGCTTTTAGTACAGTATAAAAGGAGCCGATACTTTCTTCCAGTAAATGGTTGAGAACTACGGGCTCTGTTTTCAGGGGTTCCTCAGATGTTAAAATTACAGAGTAACGAAAGAGCTCTCCGGTTAATTGGCTAAGCAGCTCTGTACGGTTTCTGATAATGTGAATATAGCGGCTGGCTGCCTCTGTTTTTTCTTCTTTCTCAAGTAAATCTAAGTATCCGCATATGGCAGTTAAAGGGGTTCGCAAATCATGGGAAATATTTGTGACTGCGTTTTTCAGTTCCAAATCACCTTGCTGGAATTTTTGACGTTCTCTGCGAAGTATCCGCAACTGATTGTTTACGGTGTTTGCCAGGCGACGCATATACTTATCATTACTTGAGATATCAATCAGAGTATTGCTATGGGTTATGAGTTTTTCTGAAAAAGCTCTTTCAATTTCCCTTGCAGATTTTTGTAACAAATGAATTTTTATGAGCAACATGAAAATAATGCATAACCATAGCATGATATAGTCTCCTTTAGTTTAAATCTTTTTGCCGGAAAATCAGAATGCCTGTTCCGGTAGTTGCTGTAATCAGGATTCCCGAATACAATAATAATAAATATGGATGTTTTGTGGACATCTGAGCAATTTGAAAGGATTGTCCACCGGGGAGAAAATCGTTCAGAAATTTGTAGATTTCCCGTTTGGTTCCGCGGATATAATTAGGATTTGGTTCTGCTTCCTCTGTCACGATATTTCCGGTTTCATCCATATAAATATAGCTATCATATATTTCCGGTTCACTTAATTGTGCCTGAATATAAGTGGCTGCAAAAATTAGTATAAAAGCAGTTAAAATGCAGATAACGGCGGAAGATGCTTTGCTTTTGCAGGTCATGGCAATGAAAGTAAACAGGGAAGAAAACGCCATGGACAAGAAAAATATGCAAAGAATAAATGGGAGAAGAACATTCCATTCATTCTGAAAAGAGCCAAGCAGCGGAAGTCCTACACAAAGGCCGACAACCAGACAAACGCCGCACATCAAAATACCGGCTAAGATGCAGGTCAATAAATTAGCAAGATAAATCACCGTTCTTTTTTGACCGGCAATTATTTTATTGCGAATCGTTCCGTCACTATATTCTGTACCAAGAAAGAGACTGCAAAAAATAGAAAGGATAACGCCAATAAATGCAGCTCCCATGAAAAAAGTACTGTCCAGGTATAAGGGATAATCGTTTTTTATCATAGCATTATAATTTACAAGAGGAAACCCAATTCCAACAGCAGCCATAAATAGTATACCGGCCCAAAAGAGTTTACTTTTAAACATACGGAAAAAATTTGCAGTCAGAAGTTTATTCATAATCCCTACCTCCTACCAGATTCACATAATAGCTTTCCAAACTTTCCTCTCGTTCTGTCATGGTAAGAACCTGGCAATTCTCCTTTGACAGGGCCATCACACAATCAGAAACATGAATTTGGGCAAAAATATCGGCAATTCCATCAGAAACAATGTGATATTCCAGACCTTTTTCGTCTAAAATTCGCGACAGAGCCTGGATATTTGTTACTTCAACACGAACACATTTCCGGCAAGACGATTCTAATTCCTTTGCAGTAAGCTCTTTTACCATTCGCCCTTTGTGGATAAAACCATAATGGGTTGCCAGTCGGGACAACTCATCCAGGATATGGCTGGAAATTAAAACCGTAATCTGATGCTCCTGGTTCAGCTTTAAAATTAATTCTCTCATTTCTATAATTCCCTGTGGATCAAGACCATTGATAGGTTCATCCAACACTAAGAAGTCCGGATCGCCCACTAATGCAATGGCAATGCCTAAACGCTGTCGCATACCAAGGGAGAAATTTTTTACTTTCTTTTTCTGCGTATCTTCCAGCCCAACCAGCTTTAAGAGTTCTTCTAAGCCCTCAAAGGATGGCAGACCAAGAACGCGGTATTGGGTCTTCAGATTGTCTCTGGCAGTCATATCCAGATAAATAGAAGGGGTCTCTACAACTGCGCCCATCCTTCTGCGGGATTGTAAAATATCTTTGTCTGTATTTCTTTTGCCATACAGTTCATATTCGCCGGAAGTGGGTTTTTGCAGACCGCAAATCAGACGAATCAGGGTAGTTTTACCGGCTCCGTTTTTTCCTATAAATCCATAGATAGAGCCTTTTGGAACATTCATAGAACATTCATTTAATGCAGGATAATTCTTATAAGTTTTGCATAGCGCATTGGTTTTTAGAACATAGTCCATAGAAAATCTGGCCTCCTTATTTCTGATGTTTTCATGATAAACAGAAATAATAAAAAAACGGCAAAGAAAACAGTAAAGAAATCGTAAAGATTTATTCTTCTTTCATTTTAAAACCAATTCCCCATACAGCTTCAATGTAATCTTTTCCATTTATTTCACGAAGCTTTTTCCTTAAATTGCTCATATGCATTTTCAGAGAACTTTCTGTGCAGTCAGGAGTATCTTCGCTGATTCCTTCTAAAAGAAGGGATTTTACCATCACTTGCGTTGGATGCTGCATCAATAATTTTAAAAGCGCATATTCAGTCCTGGTCAGTTTGACCGGATGATTTGCTACAGAAACTTCGCAGGAAGCAGTGTTAAGTTCAATATCTGAGAAGGTGAGCGTAGCTATCGCTGAGGTGGGAGCTATGCGCAGAGCGACTGTGATTCTTGCCAGCAGTTCTTTTGTATGAAAGGGTTTTGTGATATAGTCTGCAGCTCCGCCAAGTAAGAGAGAGACCTTGTCCTCAACAGATGCTTTGGCGCTCATAATGATAACAGGTAATTCTTTTATTTTTGGCAGTAATTCTTCGCCGGATAGTCCTGGCAGCATTAAATCCAGAAGAATTAAATCTGGTCTTTTGCCTGAGAGAAATAAAAGGGCTTCTGTGCCGGAGTATGCATGAGAAACATAATAGCCTTCCTGTGATAGAACTTCGTCCAGCATGTTATTAATATGAATATCATCGTCTACAATTAAAATATGTTTCATTTTTGGCTGCTCCTCGTATTTTTCTAAACAGGGTCATTATACCCCGAATAATTTTCCTATACAAGAAGAAAAAAATAAGGTAAAATAGTACAGTGCTAATAAAAGAATGAAATGTTCAGGATGGGAGTAATCAACATGCAGGAAAAACAGTATCTATTTTATGAAAAACAATCCCTGGCAGCATTTTGGAAAACCAGCATGCTGGCAGAAAAAATTTTTCTCGTTTGCTGGTCCATAAATGCAGTGCTTATGGCTATTATTTTTGCGGTTCTGATACCCATGGCAACAGACAGAACAACCGCAATTTTCTTTTTTGTCCTGGGCTGGGTGCTTATATTTCCGGGAGTTTTATGGATTTCACACAGATTGGTGAAGGCTTACTGGGTTATATTAAAAAAAGAAGAGGTGTTGCGCCATGGATTTTATGGACAGCTAAAACAGAAAAAAAGGATTTCCTATGACGAAGCCGCCTATATTTTGACAGGAGAGGCAGAGCCTTTTGTAACGCCACGCCCAAATCTTGGCCCATGGTATCACAGAAAATTTGGCAATTACATAAATGTCCTGGATGCACAGAAAAACTGTCTTTTTACAGTACGGTATTCCCAGGAAAACCTGAATCTGTTAATGGAAAAATGTATCCATGCACAGCTTATGGATATGGAAACCTATCGCAAAAAAGAGAAAAAATAATTAAAAATAGTTCTATATTTCAGAGGTTGAGAGTGTAGAAACAACAAGAAATATAGAACTATTTTTTTATATGATAAAGAAAAATCAGAACATAATATCAATAGGTACACGCTGTTCTTCAGGGCGCTTTATGCCGAATTTTTCCTTATTAATCTTATCAATGGTATTGGTGATAGAAGCATATACACCTTTATATACAGACCCTGGACCACCCTGGCAGATACAGGGAATAAAGCTCTTATAGCCATATTTATCACATACCTGGCGGACATAAGCTTCCACACTTTCGTCTGTCCAGTCTTCTTTGTCACAGATAATATTTTCAATACATCCCATGAAAGAAATCTGATCTCCATATTTCGGAAGCAGTTCATCCACCTTATTGGTTTCCATACATCCCTGGAAAACATCAATGCCCATTTCAATCATAGATGGAACCAGAGTAGCGGCATAGCTGTCTGAGTGATGAACAATGTAATCTACCCCATGGCTCTTGTAGTAGCCATAAATTTCTTTATACGGCTCTATAAAGAAGTCTTCAAACATGGGAACACTGATAAAGGTGCTGGTGTAGCTGCCCCAGTCATCATGATGGAAAAGCATATCCGGATGGAGATTGGAACAGATGCCTTCTGCCAGCTTCAATTCCCATTCTGTAAGATATTTAATCAGGTCATGCATCTCATCTTCGTATTCAATATAATAAGTAAGAGCATTCACCAATTCACAGAGGTGGTGGCTTTGTTCAAAAAGTCCGGGAGCCACAAAAGCTGCTTTAAAGGCTTTTTCTCCGTCTACTGCATCATACATGGCTTTGCACTGATCCCATTGCTCCTGGGAGAAATCCAGGGATGGCGCTTTTACATAATCTCTCCAGTGTTCAATGTCTTTTACCACAATTTTATCCGGAGTATGTACAGGAAATGCACCGGGAACTCCTTTAGGGAAAGAGTTTGTAACACCCCAGGCATTTTTGACATTTTCCATACCCTCCTGAAGTAAAGGACTTGCGAACATAAAAGGATGAAACAGCAGTTTTACTGCTTCATACTGGTTCACGTACCGGTCCGGATTGCCTTTGCTTCCTTTCATACATTCAATCATGTTTTGCTTTGCTGTCAACATAGTAACACACCCTCCTAACGTTGTTTGATAAGAATATTATAGCACTAAAAGAGCATAAACAAAATAGAAAATGAACAGAAATATTCAATTTTTTTTGATTATTCTAAAAAATAATAGAATGAATTTTAGGGGTATGGTATAATAACAAAAAAACAAAGGAAGGAATTTGATATGCCAAATATCATAAGAATACAGGATTTAGGAATACCCCAATTAGATTGCTATGCCAGGCTTTCAGAGGTTCAGCTTTTGAGATATTATGAGCCAAAAGAAGGGATTTTTATTGCAGAAAGTCCAAAGGTGATTGCCCGGGCGCTGGATGCGGGATGTGTACCGATTTCTGCTTTGGTGGAGGAGAAGCAGATAGAAGGAGAAGCAAAGGAAGTGTTGGAACGATGCGAACAGATTCCTGTTTATACAGGGTCTTTTTCGCTTTTGTCTAACCTTACAGGATTTCCCCTTACCAGAGGAATGCTCTGCGCTATGCGTCGCCCTGTTCTTCCTTCTATTGAAGAAATTTGCAGGGGAGCAAAGCGGATTGCGGTTTTGGAAGAGGTAGTCAACCCTACGAACGTGGGGGCTATTTTTCGTTCTGCAGCAGCTCTTCATATGGACGCAGTGCTTCTTACCAGAGGCTGTAGTGACCCTCTCTATCGCAGGGCGGCCAGAGTGAGTATGGGAACCGTATTTCAGATACCATGGACAAAAGTTCCAAAAAACCTTTCCTGGCCAGGGGAAGGCCTGGCAGCTTTAAGGATACTGGGATTTCGTACAGCAGCCATGGC
>CATWQE010000045.1 GCA_958352855.1 uncultured Bacillota bacterium | reverse complement strand
CAGGAAATTGACCTTTATCCCAATTTGACAGTCCAGGAATGTCTGGAATACATGGGGGATTTAGCAGGAGTTCCCAAGGTGGAATGTAAGAGACGGATTCAATATTATCTGGAAAAAACCAGTCTTACAGAACACAGAAAAAAGAAAATGAAACAATTATCCGGTGGTATGAAAAGGCGGGTGGGGTTAGTGCAGGCGCTTTTAAATGAGCCGGAATTTCTGATTGTGGATGAACCGACTACAGGTTTAGACCCGGAGGAACGGATTCGTATCCGCAACCTGTTGGTGGATTTTTCTGAAAACAGAACGGTTTTGTTTTCCACCCATGTGGTAGAAGATTTAGCGGCTACGTGCAACCAACTTGCTATTATGCACAAAGGCAGTTTTCTCTATGCCGGTTCTGTGAAGAATCTGGCGGAAGAGGCACAGGGGAAAATCTGGGTTTGCCAGGTGCCGGATGAGGCAAAGGCAAGAGAAGTAGAAGGCAAGTATCGTATTACGTCAAAACAATACGTGGAGGAGGGACTGCAGTTAAGAGTGATTGCAGAAACGCAGCCGAAACTGGAATGTGTGTCCGTTCCGGCTACTTTGGAGGATGCTTATATTTATGTGACGAATTGCAATGGAAATGACTGATTGTGAATGAGTTTAAATGATTGTGAAAAATATATAAAAATAAAAGGAAAATATTGTGAATTAATATGATTGAAAATGAATGAATATGATTGTATAATGTAGTCATAAAAGAAAAGGACAGGAGGTAAAAAACATGGTCTATACAGTTACCTTTAATCCTTCTTTGGACTACATTGTTTCTCTAAACGGATTTGAAATGGGAATGACCAACAGAACCAGGGAAGAGCAGATGCTTCCGGGAGGAAAAGGAATTAATGTTTCCACAGTACTTCAGAATCTGGGAGTTGAAAACACAGCCCTGGGATTTACAGCAGGCTTTACCGGAATTGAAATTGAGCGGATGATAGAAGACATAGGCTTTCGCTGTGACTTTATCAGGATTCCAAATGGATTTTCCAGAATCAATGTAAAATTGAAGGATTTTGACGGAACTGAAATCAATGGAATGGGGCCGGCTATTCAGAAAAAGGAAGTCGAAGAACTTTTCAGAAAACTGGAACGGCTGCAAAAGGGAGATGTACTGGTTTTAGCCGGAAGCATTCCGGAAAGCCTTCCAGATTGTTTATACAGGGATATTCTGGACCGGCTTTCAGGAAAAGAGATTCTTTGTGTGGTAGATGCCACCAGGGACCTGCTTTTGAACGTACTGAAATATCAGCCGTTTTTGATTAAACCGAATAACCATGAGCTGGGGGAAATCTTTGGAGTAGAATTACAGACCAGAGAAGCTGTGATTCCATATGCGAGAAAGCTTCAGGAAAAAGGCGCCAGAAATGTGCTGGTATCTATGGCAGGAGAAGGAGCTGTACTGGTGGCAGAAAACGGAGAAGTCTATGGAAAACCGGCTCCCCAGGGAACCCTTGTGAATGCAGTAGGAGCAGGAGATTCCATGGTGGCGGGATTTCTTGCAGGATGGCTGGAACAAAGAGACTATGAACATGCATTTTGCATGGGCGTAGCGGCAGGAAGCGCCAGTGCTTTTTCAAAATATCTGGCAACAAGGGAAGAGGTTCAGGCTGTTTATCAGCAGTTGAGACAATAAAAGGAGAAAAATATGAGGATTACAGAATTACTTGATAAAAGAAGTATTTCCTTACACGCAGCTCCCACATCCAAACAGGAAGCGTTGGATCAGGCAGTAGAATTAATGGTCAGAAGTGGAAAAATCAGTGATGAGGAAGCTTACCGCAGACAGGTATATTTAAGAGAAGAAGAGAGTACCACAGGAATAGGAGAAGGCATTGCCATTCCCCATGGAAAATGTGATGCTGTAATGAAGCCGGGCTTAGCTGCAATGGTAGTGAAAGATGGTGTGGATTTTGATTCCCTGGATGGGGAACCGGTGCATTTGATTTTTTTGATTGCAGCCCCGAATACAAAAGATAATGTTCATCTGGATGTATTAAGCAAGTTATCAGTTCTTCTTATGGATGAAGAATTTGTAGAAAGATTAAAACAGGCATCCGACGTAGAAGAATTTCTGAAAATCATTGATGAAACAGATGAAGAAAAGCCGGCTTTAGAGGAACAGCTTGAAGCTTACACAGAAACAGCGGCAGATGCCTGTAAAATTCTTGCAGTCACCTCCTGTCCTACCGGTATTGCCCATACATATATGGCGGCAGAAGGACTGGAAAAGGCGGCAAAAGCGAAAAATTGCTTTATAAAGGTTGAGACCAGAGGATCTGGCGGCGCTAAAAATGTGCTTACAGAGGAAGAAATCCGAGAAGCGGACTGCATCATTGTAGCGGCAGATGCAAAGGTTCCAATGGATCGCTTTCATGGAAAGAAATTGATTGAATGTCCGGTATCTGACGGAATCAGCAAAGCAGAACAGTTAATAGAACGTGCTATGAGTGGAGAAGTACCGGTCTACCAGTCTGGAAAACCCAGTGAAGCAGCTTCTGCAAAGACATCAGGAGGCACAGGACATAAGATTTACATGCAGCTTATGAACGGAGTGTCTCATATGCTTCCCTTTGTTGTGGGAGGGGGAATTTTAATAGCGCTGGCATTTCTTATTGACGGTTTAAGCGTAGATATTAATACACTTTCAGCAGAGGCCAGAGGAAACTTCGGAAGTATCACACCTGCGGCAGCTACTTTGAAAGAGATAGGAAATGTGGCATTTGGTTTTATGCTGCCTGTTCTGGCGGGCTTTATTGCCATGAGTATTGGTGACAGACCGGGCCTGGCTCTTGGATTTGTAGGGGGTATGATGGCGGCAAATGGAAAATCAGGATTTCTGGGCGCGCTGGCAGCAGGATTTCTGGCAGGATATTTGATTCTGCTTTTACAGAAGATATTCAGCAAACTTCCACAGGCGCTTGAGAAAATTGCTCCGGTATTACTTTATCCCTTTGTGGGAATTCTCCTGATGGGACTTATCATGAATTTTGTGATAGAACCACCGATAGGAGCATTAAATACATCTCTGAATACAGCATTGACCAATATGGGCGGTTCCAGTAAAATAGTATTGGGAATGATTGTTGCAGGAATGATGTCCCTGGATATGGGAGGCCCTTTTAACAAGGCAGCTTATGTTTTCGGAACTGCTTCTATTGCAGCAGGAAACTATGATATTATGGCAGCAGTAATGATTGGAGGTATGGTTCCTCCCTGTGCCATTGCTCTGGCAACTTTATTGTTTAAACATAAATTTACAAAAGAAGAAAGAGAATCTGGTCCGGTAAACTTTATTATGGGCCTTGCATTTATCACAGAAGGCGCAATTCCTTTTGCGGCTTCGGATCCAATTCGTGTTTTGCCATCCTGTGTGGCAGGCGCAGCAATTTCCGGCGCGCTGTCCATGGCTTTTGGATGTACCCTGATGGCGCCTCATGGTGGAATTTTTGTCTTTCCAGTGGTAGAGCATGCATTGATGTATCTGCTGGCATTGGTAGTAGGAACTGTGGCAGGAGCACTGCTTTTAGGATTATTAAAAAAGAAAGTATGAATTTAGGAGGAAAAATAGTATGAAAACATTTTCTTATGTTATTACAGATCAGGAAGGAATCCATGCACGTCCGGCAGGTGAGTTTGTAAAAGCGGCAAAAGTATTCGCTTCTACTGTAAAAATCGTGAAAAACGGAAAGGCAGCAGATGCAAAGAAAATTTTTGGATTAATGGGACTTGCTGTGAAACAGGGAGAAGAAATACAGATTCAGGTAGAAGGTGCCGATGAGGAAGAGGCAGCAGCAGTATTAGAAAACTTTTTGAAAGAAAATTTATAGGATTCAGACAGAAATCCAGTGCTATATGTCGCGGAATGAGCCAGGGGCTGTGCACAGAAACAGAAATTGTTCCCTGTGCATGGCCCTTTTTGCATGGATAAAGAAAGCAGGAGGAAACAGGATGATGAAGGTATATCAGGGAAAAAGCGTTTTGAATGGCATTGCCATAGGAAAAATTTGTTTATATAAAAGAGATCAGCAGCAGGTGGTGCGTTGCAAAGTTCAAGATATAGAAGGAGAAATCCGGCGGTTTCAGAAGGCTAAGGAGATTGCTATCAGCCAGTTGGGAGCATTGTACGAAAAAGCGGTAAAAGAAGTGGGAGAAACAAATGCAGCTATTTTTGAAATCCATCAGATGATGTTAGAAGATGAGGATTACCTGGAATCTATTGAAAATATTATCAGAACCCAGGGAGTAAATGCTGAATATGCAGTGGGAACCACCAGTGATAATTTTGCCGCTATGTTTGCAGCCATGGACGATGACTATATGAAAGAGCGCAGCGCAGATGTGCGGGATATTTCAGAGCGTGTGCTTGCTGTTCTTAGTGGAACGGACAAAGGCGTTGTCATGACAAAGGAACCGGTGATTCTGGTAGCAGATGATCTGGCGCCAAGTGAAACGGTGCAGTTGGACAAAGAGAATATTTTATCTTTTGTTACAGTGCATGGTTCTTTGAATTCTCATACTGCTATTTTAGCCAGGACAATGAGTATACCGGCGCTGGTTGGCACAGAACTGCCACTGGATACCAGTATAGATGGAAAAATCGGCGCTGTTGACGGAAATCAGGGCTGTATTTATATTGACCCGGATGAAGAGACACTGGAAAGCTTGCGAAAGAAACAGGCAGAGGAACAGGAGAAAAAAGAACTTTTGCTCACCTTAAAAGGAAAAGAAAGTATAACCCTGGATGGACAAAGAGTTCTGACTTATGCTAATATCGGGAACAGCAAGGATCTGGCTATGGTAATGCAAAATGGGGGAGAAGGAATTGGATTATTCCGAAGCGAATTTTTGTATTTGGAGAGTGAAACTTACCCCACAGAGGAAGAGCAGTTTAAGGTATATAAAACGGTTGCGGAAACCATGGCCGGAAAAAGAGTGATTATCAGAACCCTGGATATTGGTGCGGATAAACAGGCAGATTATTTCCAGCTTGCCAAAGAAGAAAATCCGGCAATGGGACTGCGTGCAATTCGTATCTGTCTGACCAGACCGGAAGTGTTTAAAACACAGCTTCGGGCATTATTTCGGGCCAGCGCCTATGGAAAGCTGGCTGTGATGTACCCCATGATTACATCGGTACAGGAAGTACGGAAAATTAAGGAAATTGTGGAGGAAGTAAAGCAGGAATTAACCAGAGAAAACCTGGCTTATGGAGAAGTAGAGCAGGGGATTATGATTGAAACTCCGGCTGCGGCTGTAATCAGTGACCTTCTGGCAAAAGAGGTGGATTTCTTTAGTATTGGAACCAATGACCTGACACAGTATCTTTTGGCAGTTGATCGCCAGAATGAAGCGCTGGACGCTTTTTATGATGCGCACCATACAGCGGTGCTGCGAATGATTTATCAGACCGTACAGAATGCACACAGGGAAAATATCTGGTGCGGAATCTGTGGGGAATTAGGCGCAGATACAAAACTTACGAAGCTGTTTCTGGCTATGGGTATTGATGAGCTTTCTGTATCACCGGGAAGGATTTTACCTCTTAGAAAAATCATACGGGAAACCAATGTGGAAGAGGAAAGAGAAAAATTATTGGCAAACTGGCTGTAAGCGGTTGTTCTGTGGAAGCATTTCGTGTACAATGGCAAGAAGACAGGCAGAGAGGAGGGCGAGTAAATGTTAACAGAAAAAAGACAGGAAGAAATTTTGCGGATGTTGGAAAGTCGGGGAAGTGTTACTGTACAGGAATTAAAAGAAACGTTTCAGGCATCTGAATCTACCATCCGAAGAGATTTGAATGTGCTTCATAAAAAAGGGGTGCTGGTCAAGGTTTTTGGCGGGGCGGTTCAGGCAGAGAGCAGAATCAATATCCGGGAAGAAGAAGTTGCCCTGCGTATGGATCAGAACCGGGAAGAAAAGCTGAAGATTGCCAGATATGCGGCAGCTCTTGTAGAACCTGAGGATTTTATATATCTGGATGCAGGGACAACCACAGGGTATATGATACCGTATTTAACCCAGCGTTCAGCCTCTTTTGTTACCAATGCTGTTTCTCATGCGTTGAAGCTGGCGGAAAACGGATTTCGCGTAACATTAATAGGAGGAGAACTAAAGGCAGCTACAGAAGCAATTGTAGGAAACGAGGCCTATGTGAATTTAAAAAAATATAATTTCACAAAGAGCTTTCTTGGAACAAACGGGGTAAATCTGGTTTCGGGATTTACCACACCGGATATTAATGAGGCTATGATTAAAACCTGTGCCATGGAACATACTCAGAAGCCATATGTTCTCTGTGACAGCAGCAAGTTTCACAAAACAGGGCCGGTTAGCTTTGGAGAGATGGGGCAGGCGCAAATTATTACCAATAAACAGCCGGAAGAAGCCTATAAAGCCTTTGGAAATATTCTGGTAGTGAAATAAAAAGGAAAGAAAACTGCTGGGGATGCTTATTTTAAAAACATCCGCAGCAGTTTTTCGTGAATCCGTTCATAGGGCTGATACCGCATAGGCAGGTCTATCCAGGTTTTCTTATCCACAATACTTTTATAATGAGAGAAGGTCTGGAAGCCATCTTTTCCATGATAAGAACCCATACCGCTTTCGCCAAAGCCTCCAAAGCCCATCTCACTGGTAGCCAGATGAATAATGGTATCGTTGATGCACCCGCCTCCAAAGCTACACTGAGAAGTTACTTTTTTTGCAATTTGTCTGTTCGAAGTAAAGAGATACAGGGCAAGGGGATGAGCCATGGAATTTATTTTCGCAATAGCGCTGTCCAGAGAGTCATAGGTAAGAACCGGAAGTACAGGACCGAAGATTTCTTCCTGCATAACAGGATCCTCAAAGGTCACAGAATTCATAAGAGTCGGTTCAATTTTTAATAAATCTTTTGCAGATTTTCCTCCATGAACTACCTTTTCCGGCTGAATAAGCCCTGAAATTCTGGAAAAATGTTTTTCGTTGATGATCTTTCCGTAAGCCTCATTGGAAAGAGGATGGTCTGTAAACTGCAGGAAAATTTGTTTTTTGATTTCTGCTACAAGGGCATCTTGAATAGAAGCATCGCAGTAAATGTAATCAGGCGCTACACAGGTCTGGCCGCAGTTTAAAAATTTACCGAATACAATCCGTTTGGCTGCCAGCTTCAGGTTGGCAGACTTTTCCACAATACAGGGACTTTTCCCACCTAATTCCAGGGTGACAGGGGTAAGGTAGCGGGAAGCGCTTTTCATAACCTCACGTCCTACATTCTGGCTTCCGGTGAAGAAAATATAATCAAAATGTTGCTCCAGAAGACAGGTGTTTTCTGCTCTGCCCCCTGTTACCAGAGTAACGAATTCTTCCTGGAAACATTCCTGTATGATTTCCTCCATAATTTTGCCGGTATTGGGAGAATAGGCGCTTGGCTTGAGAATAACGGTATTTCCAGCGGCAATGGCGTCTACCAGAGGGTCTATGGTAAGAAGAAAGGGATAATTCCAGGGGCTCATAACCAGAACCACACCATAAGGGGATGGTTTCTTGTAGCTTCTGGAGTGAAACTGAGCCAGAGGTGTGTGGACTGTTTTTTCTTTTGCATAGGAGCGGATATGCTTCAGCATATAGTCGATTTCACTGAGCACCAGACCCACTTCACACATATAGCCTTCAAATCGGCTTTTTCCTAAATCTTGTTTTAAAGCATGGATAATGGCAGTTTCCTGTTTTTGTATGCATGCTTTCAGCTTTTTTAATGCATGGATTCTGTAGTTGACATCCAGAGTTACACCTGAATAAAAAAAGTGGCGTTGTTTTTTCACAAGTATTTGAATTTCATGTTCCGTCATATTTCCTGTACCTCCCTTTGGGTCTTGTAAGAATTATAAGTATGCACAAAGGAATCTGTCAAGTTCCTTTGAAAAGGTAGTCATGGCATTTTTCTTATGGTAGAATAAAGTATCAGATAATACAGAGCGGACAGAAAAGGAGGTATTTATGAGAAAAGGTAAAAAAATTTATGTGATGGGTATTTTGGTACTTTTGACATTGGGATTGTGCGCCTGCGGGGAGAAGGAGGAAACAGCCATGGATGTTGCCACAAAGGAGGCTGGCTATACCAGTGCAGCTTCCTTTGAACAGGAGAAGGGGTCAGCAGAAGCAGTTGCAGACACTGCAGAAGGAGCGCAGGAGAATGAGGAGCAGGTAAAAGCTCCAAATACCAGTCAGAAGTTAATACGGTATCTGGACTATACCATGGAAACAAAAGAGTTCGATACCTTTGTTCAGGAGCTGGGGAAATTAGTCAGCGCTGCCAAAGGCTATGTGGAACAGTCCGAAGTTTCCCAAAATGAAACCCAAAGCCATGCACAGGGAAAAAGGTATGCTTCCTACACATTGCGGATTCCGGCAGAGGGGCTTGAAGCTTTTAAACAGGAATTGCAGGAAAAGGGGACAATTACAAGGCAATCAGAGCGCGTGGAGGATGTGACTTTGAATTATGCAGATGTAGAAAGCCACATTACAGCCTTAAAAACAGAACAGGAAAGCCTCTTAAAAATGCTGGAGCAGGCAGATACCATAGAAACCATTCTGGCTATCCAGAATCAGCTCACCCAGGTGCGGTATCAACTGGAGAGCTATGAGTCCCAAAAGAGAACGTATGACAATGACATAAATTACAGCACCGTCTATGTATATGTTCAGGAGGTAGAACGGGAGAGCCGGAATGCAGATACTTATGGAGGAGAACTTTTGGAGAAGCTGTCTGGAAATTTCCATGGGATTTTAACAGGACTTCGGTCCTTTTCCCTGTGGTTTCTTGGGGCAATGCCTTATTGGATTCTGCTGGGACTGCTTTTTGTGATTTCCTGGGTGGTATATAAAAAAGTAACGAAGAAAAAACGAAAAACACATGACAAAGAGCTGGAAGAAACATCGGAAGAGAAACAAGAGGAATCAAAGGTATGAATCTGGCATTTTTAAATCAGATGACAGAGTTTATTTTTGTAGAACATAAGCTTCAAAAGGCAGATATTATTTTTATACCGGGAAGCGGTCATCCACAGCTTGCAGAGGAAGCAGCGCATTTATATAAGCAGGGGCTTGCGCCATGGATTTTGCCCTCCGGGAGGTATAGCATCACCAGGGGGAAGTTTATGGGAGTACAGGAAAAGCAGGAACGCTATCCTGGAGATTTTGAAACGGAATGGGAGTTTCTGGCGCAGGTGTTAATGCAAAACAAGGTTCCCAAAGAAGCAATCCTGAAAGAGAATCAGGCCACCTATACCTATGAAAATGCCATTTACTCCAGAAAGGTGACAGATCAGATGGGGTTGGAAGTAAAACGGGCAATTCTCTGCTGCAAGCCCTACCATGCCAGAAGATGCCTTTTGTATTATCAGCTTTTGTATCCAGACACAGAGTTTTTGGTACATCCCATTACAGAAAGTCCTGTTCGCAGAGAGAACTGGTTTCTCACAGAACAGGGAACCAATCTGGTTTTGGGGGAGATAGAGCGGATTGGAACCCAGTTTCATGAGATTATGCGGGAAATGAGAGAATCCATTGGAAGTACAGAGGAATAATTCAACAACAGTTTTCGATATATCGAAAACTGTTGTTGAAAATAAGAAGAGATTACGGTATACTTGGATAAAAAGCTGCATATACTTGTACAAAGGAGGTATATCGTAATGATTAAAAGAGAAAAGTACCTGAAAAAAATACGTCCGTTTATGAGTAAAGAAATCGTTAAGGTTCTGACAGGGATAAGACGATGCGGGAAATCGGTTATGTTGGAGCTGATTAAAGAAGATTTGGTTTTACAGGGAATAAAGAAAGAAAATTTTTTCTCAGTAAATTTTGAAACAGGTGCGGTTTCTTATGTGAAATCCCTGGAAGAAACCTATGAGGTTGTAAAAGAGTTTGCTGCAAAAAGAAAAGAAAAAATCTATTTATTTTTTGACGAAATTCAGGAACTTCCACATTGGGAAAATTTAATCAATTCCATTATGATAGATTTTGATGCGGATATTTATATTACAGGTTCCAATGCAAAAATGCTCTCCGGTGAATTGGCAACGTATCTGGGCGGACGATATGTAGAGTTTAAAATCTATCCATTCTCTTTCGCAGAAGTATTACAGATGTTACCGGACAAACCGGAAGCAGAGGTTTTTCAGACCTATTTAACGAAAGGAGGCATGCCCTTTCTGTATCAGTTTCCTTTTGATGAGATAAGCAGTAAGCAATATTTATGCGATATTTATGATTCCATTGTATTGAAAGATATTGTGCAGAGGAATAAGATTCGTGACATAGAACAATTTAAGAGAGTTCTTCTATATTTTATTGCAGAAATCGGGCATACGTTTTCTGCGGACAATATAATGAAATATATGAAAAGCGAGAAGCGGACGGTTTCTTCAGAGACACTTTATAATTATATTGATTATTGTAAAACTGCATGTTTGATTCATATGGCTGCAAGAGAAGATGTAATAGGAAAGAAATTGCTTAAATTTCAAGAAAAATCCTATCTTACAGACCATGGAATTCGCGAGGCAATCTATGGAAATAACATGCGCGACATTCAGCAGATTTTGGAGAATATTGTGTATATGGAGCTGCTCCGAAGAGGATATGATGTCTATATTGGGAAGGTAGGGCAGAAAGAAGTAGATTTTGTGGCACGATCAGGGGCAGATAAATGTTATGTACAAGTAACCTACTTATTGGCAAATGAGGAAACGGTGGAAAGAGAATTTTCTGTTTTGGAACAAATTCCAGATAACTATCCCAAATATGTTGTATCCATGGATGAGATAAACAGGGGGCGTAACGGAATCAAACATATGAATATCAGAAAATTTTTATTGATGGAACATTATATGTAAAGTATATAAGATAAAAAACAGGCGGCATACATCTTTCAAGAAGGTGTATACCGCTGTTTTTGTCAGTGTCTGTGTGCAGCAATACTTTGTAAAATGCGTTGTCTGGCTTTAAAAGCCTGTTCTTTTGGCAGGTTTTCCATACCCTTTAGAGGATAAGGCATCCCAATCTCCTGATATTTCTGTTCTCCCATATTGTGATAAGGGAGAACCTCAAGCCCTTTTATATTTTTGTGTGAAGCAATGAGCTTTCCCAAATCATCCAGCTCCTGGGGGCTGTCTGTGATGCCTGACACAATTACATGGCGGATAACTACAGAAGTTTTTTGCTTTTCTGTAAATGCAAGGAAATCCAAGACAGGACTCTGGCTATGTCCTGTCAGTTGCTTATGACCCTGTGGATCGCTGTGCTTTAAATCCAGAAGAATTAAATCCGTAGAAGCAAGAAGGCGGGCATAGTCGCCTTCCTTTGTAGAGCGAAATAAAATTCCTGAGGTGTCCAGACAGGTGTGAATGTTCTTTGCTTTCGCTGCCTCAAAAAGTTCTGTGAGAAAAGGAAGCTGTAGCAAAGGCTCTCCGCCTGTAACCGTAACACCCCCATTTACATAATAGGTTTTATTCTCTTCGTAAATCTTCAGAATTTCGGAAACCGTCATGGGATGACCGCCCCTGGGATTCCAGGTGTCCGGATTGTGGCAGTAAAGGCAGCGCATGGGACAGCCCTGAAGAAAAATCACCAGGCGGATTCCAGGACCGTCTACAGTGCCAAAGGTTTCAACGGAATGCACATACCCAATGTTTTTAGATTCCACTGTGGAAGGTTCTGGAGATGACTTCATCCTGCTGTTCCTTTGTGAGTTTGTGGAAGTTTACTGCATATCCGGACACACGTACAGTAAGCTGTGGATATTTTTCAGGATGTTTCTGAGCATCCAGAAGGGTTTCTTTTGTAAATACATTTACATTTAAGTGATGTCCGCCTTTTTCGGCATAGCCATCTAATAATCCAACTAAGTTGTCAATCTGAGCGTCACTGATATTCATAGATAATCTCCTTTTTCTGTTAGTTATTTGATTCCAGTTCTACATTTGGTTCGCAGCAGGCGCAATCCGGTTCCAGTTCAAAGGTAATGTCATTGAAGAAAATGGTATCCTCTTTTCCAAGGGCTCCCGGAATAATGGAGAAGGTATTGGAAATTCCATCCTGTGCGTCCAGGAAAGGCAGCTTGGAAACAGAGTTCAAAGATGCAACCGCGCCTTTGCTGTCTCTGTGATGCATGGGATTTGCGCCGGGAGCAAAGGCTTCTCCGGCTTTTCGTCCGTCTGGGGTGGAGCCGGTAGCTTTTCCATAGACCACATTAGAGGTAATGGTAAGGATGGAAGTAGTAGGAATACCGCCCCGGTATGTGTGGTTTGCTTTAATATACTGCATAAATTCGTGGACAATGTCATAGGCAATTTCGTCTACCCGGTCATCATCATTTCCATATTTTGGGAAATCACCCTGAGTTTCATAATCCACAACAATACCATTTTCATCACGAATAGTTTTTACTTTGGCATATTTAATGGCAGACAGGGAATCCGCCACCACAGAAAGACCGGCAATGCCTGTAGCAAACCAGCGGGTGACTTTCTGGTCATGAAGGGCCATCTGCAGTCGCTCATAGCTGTATTTATCATGCATATAGTGTATGACATTTAAAGTATTTACATACACCTGTGCCAGCCATTTCATCATATCCCGGAAACGTTCCATGACTTCGTCATATTCCAGATATTCGGAAGTGATAGGGCGGAATTTAGGCCCTACCTGTTTTTTGGAAACTTCATCCACACCGCCGTTAATCGCATACAGAAGGCACTTGGCAAGATTTGCCCTGGCTCCGAAAAACTGCATTTCTTTTCCAACGCGCATGGAAGATACGCAGCAGGCAATGGCATAATCATCTCCATGGGTCACGCGCATTAAGTCATCATTTTCATACTGAATGGAAGAGGATGCAATGGAGGTTTTGGCACAGTACCGTTTGAAGTTTCTGGGAAGCTTGGTGGACCATAATACCGTCAGATTTGGTTCAGGGGCAGTTCCCAGATTGGACAAGGTATGCAGGTAACGATAGGACATTTTTGTTACCATGTGACGTCCATCAATACCCATTCCTGCAATGGATTCTGTTACCCAGGTGGGGTCGCCGGAAAACAGAGCGTTATATTCTGGTGTTCTTGCAAATTTTACGAGACGCAGTTTCATAATGAAATGGTCTACAAACTCCTGAATCTCTTCTTCCGTAAAGGTTCCTTCCCGCAAATCTCTTTCTGCGTAAATATCTAAGAACGTAGAAGTACGTCCAAGAGACATGGCTGCTCCGTTCTGTTCCTTAATGGCTGCCAGATAACCAAAATACAGCCACTGAATGGCTTCCTGAGTATTTTTTGCAGGGCGGGAGATATCAAAACCATAAATCTGCCCCAATTCTTTTAAATCCTTTAAGGCGCGAATCTGCTCAGAAAGCTCTTCCCGTTCTCTGGTAACATCAGAGTACATAATGGTTCTGGTAGAAGCCTTTTGCTGCTGTTTGTCTTCAATTAAGCGGTCTACACCATAGAGGGCCACTCTGCGGTAATCTCCAATAATGCGGCCTCTGCCATAAGCATCTGGAAGTCCGGTAATAATATGGCTGGAGCGGCATGCCCGCATTTCCGGGGTATAAGCATCAAAAACACCGTCATTGTGAGTCTTTCTGTGTTTGGTAAAGAACTCTACAATCTGCGGGTCAACCTCATATCCATTATCCTGGCAGGCTTTCATTGCCATGCGGATTCCTCCGTAAGGCTGAAGAGAGCGCTTAAAGGGCTTGTCTGTCTGAAAACCTACAATGGTTTCTTTTTCTTTATCCAGGTATCCAGGACCATGGGAAGTGATAGTGGAAATGATTTTGGTATCCATGTCCAGTACACCGCCTTTGGCGCGTTCCTGTTCTGTAAGAGCAAGTACCTGCTCCCATAAATCTTTGGTATTTTGTGTGGGGCCTGAAAGAAACGTTTCATCCTGGTCATAGGGCGTATAATTTTTCTGAATAAAATCCCTGACATTGATTTCCTTTTCCCAGATGCCTCCCAAAAAGGAGTTCCATTCTGTCATCATAATGTGTTCATCCTCCTATATATAGTAGTTAGTTAAATATAACTTTTCGGTTATAGTGGGATTTTATTATACTGGACAGAAATTGTCAAGGAGGCATTTTGTTTAAAATGGGGAACAAAAAAGAATTCGCTTTTGAAGGGGGATAGAAAAGAAGGGAGCTATATGATAAAATGAAACTACCAAGTGACAGAGGAAGTGAAGAATATGGTTATTTGTCTTATCTTTTTGGTACTCATCCTGGTGGTGAATCTGCCAGCCATTGTACAAAAAAGTCTTGCCGGTAAATTGGTATATGGAGATTATAGTACGGAAAACGGCCAGTTAAAAATGATTGAGTGGTTTAAGCTCTACCCACTTAAAAAATTATTACTGGCTTTGTTATGGTTATTTTGTGCATATATCTCCATAAGAAGAGTAGATGTATTTTGGAATGAAAAATATCAGGGGTTAATTTGGATTGAATTATTTTTCATTGGATTTACCTTACTAAGTGCATATAAAATATGGAAATATATTAAAACACCGTATCATTGTGCGATTGTTTTAAAAAAGTTTTATTCTAAAGAAGAGCTGGAACGTGAGCTTAGAGGTGAAAAATTTGAATGCATTCAATTTGAAAATTCTACCTTGCAAAAAGCAGTTCGTATGTTTAACAGTAGAAACTGGTTAATTATAAATGGGATACTCTATGCCAAAAAGTATATGACAGATTTCAAATATATGTTTATGGGGAATACGAATAACATATGGATTACATATTATGGCGGTAAAGGTCTGATTCTCCCTTTCTCAAGCATTGATTTATCAGGAGATAGAGGGGAAGAAGTGAAACAAGTGTTACAGCGCATTATGGAAAAGTTTCAATGAAAAAAGAGCGTTGCTTCATAAGGAATCACCTATGGAGCAGCGCCCATTTTTTATGTTAAGCGTTATCTGATTTAGAGGAATCCGGTAATTCTTCCGGTACAGTATACTGATCCGGATCCCTGGCATCTTCTTCCTGGGCCGGTTCGTATTTTGCAAATACTCTGCGGAAAATCATGGATTCAATATAAGCCACCAGGGCAAATCCAAGAAGCATCCACAGCATACTTCCATATACCAGCGTGGTAGTGGTCAGGAAGGTAAGGAAGCCTAATGCAATAGGAAGTACAATCACTAAAATGGTCCATGGCAGATTCAAAATTGCAATCAACAGAGAATTTTTGAAAATGTTTTTAATGTTGTTTGCGAATCGTGCTGTATATGGAAATATGTAGGATAAAATCATCAAGTAAAAAATAATCAGGGCGCCGATTAAAATACGGAAAAGATTGCTCATATTTTCCGGCAGAAGAGAGGCTGCCTGATAATCGATGAAAACAAAAATACCAAGCACTGCCATAATCAGCCAGATAATGGTAGATTGCTTGAAATTTTCTTTAAAGGCCTTTAAGAAACCTTTAAAGATATAAGATTCTTCCCCGCGCACCATTTTCATGGTAATGGTGTATAACGCAGTGATAGAAGCTCCTGCTGTAACAATAGGAAGACAGCAGATAATGCACATTACATTTAAAATCATTAAGTCGCATACCTTAGACAGAAACCGCATAATAGGGCTGTCAAGATTAAATAATCCGTTCATAAGTCATTTCCTTTCTAGTTGTCATGAGAATCTTTGTTATTGTATTCCCTGGTTTCGGGAAGGTAGATGTGTACAGATTCGATTCGGTTTCGTTCTACCTTATCTACCACAAGCCGGATGCCGGAGTCGGTTGTAACCGATTCGCCTTTTTCCGGAAACCGGTCTAATTGTTCAATAATATAACCGCCAATGGAATCATAATCATCAGATTCAATATCCAGATGCAGAACCTCGTCCAAATCATCCAGGCGGGCAGAACCAAGAGCCAGGTATTCTTTTCCAGGGAGAATTTCCGTTAAATCGTCCTCTTCTTCTATATCATACTCGTCATGGATATCACCAACGATTTCTTCCACTAAATCTTCCAGGGTTACAATGCCTGATGTAGCGCCGTATTCGTCCAGCACTACAGCAAAGGAAACAGAATGTTCCTTCATTTCCATTAACAGTTCAGAAGTTTTTTTGTATTCATAAGTAAAATACGCATCCCTGAGAATTTTCCGCAGGGTAAAATCCTTCTGGTCTGTAAGCAGAAGATCCTTTACATTTACAATACCAATAATGTTGTCTGTGGTCTCTTCAAACACAGGGAATCTGGTATGCTTTTCTTCACGAAACAGTTGAATCAGGTCTTCATAACTGCTGTTTACATCAGCAAAAGTTACATCAATTCGGGGAACCATGACATCCTGTGCCTGGGAATCTCCGAAATCAAATACATTGTAAATCATCTGTCGTTCTTCTGTTTCAATGACACCTTCTTTGTGTCCCACGTTTACCAGAGTGCGAAGCTCATGCTCTGTAATGGTGTTTCCTTTTACGCTGTCATCTACCCGCAAAAGAGTCAGCACGCCTTTTGCCATTTTGTTGACCAGGAAAATCACCGGGGTCAGCAAAAACATAAGAAAATGAATGATTCTGGCGTAGGAAAGAGCCATTTTTTCCGCATGAAGAGAAGCCATGGTCTTAGGTGTGATTTCACCGAAAATCAAAACCAGAAGGGTGATAATACCAGTGCTGATACTTACTGCCGCATTGCCGAAAAGCCTCATGGTGATGGTAGTGGCAAGGGAAGATGCACTGATGTTTACAATGTTGTTGCCAATGAGAATCGTACTCAGTAGTTTGCCGGAGTCCTCGATTACTGTTAAGAGAATGGAGGCCCGTTTGTCACCCTGTTCGGCCAGAGACTGGATACGAATCTTGTTTACGGTTGTCATAGAAGTTTCTGCTGATGAAAAAAATGCTGATAAACAAATAAGTATAATCAGAGCCAGAAACTGTATGGCGTCACTGGAATCCAATATGTTCAACTCCTTTATAAAAAATATAATCATAGCCTTAAGCTATACAGAATAATATACATGATTTCCTTTGAGATTGCAAGAAAGCAACAGGAAAAAAGTTGATTTAAGGGGTGTCAGAAACAAAAAAACTGTGATATAATGAGCGGTAACAAAAAGATTGTGTTTGAAAATGAGGGATGAATATTCATGAATAGAAATAAAAAAACTTTACATAAAGCAGCAGTAAACGTACTGGGATTGACACTGGCTTCTGTTATGACTGCGGGAACAGTGGGAGAGCTTGCGACGCCGGTTCCGGTGTGGGCTGCCCAGACACAGAATCAGGAAGTGAAAAAGACGGTTTATTTGAATGGAAGCGCAAAGGCTTCAGATACAGCCGATGGAAGCACAGAAGAAAAGGCGGTTTCTTCTTTTTCAAAAGCGCTGAAATGCGCAGGGGAAAATGGCGTGATTCTGGTTTCCGGAACAGTTACCATAGATGAGAAAACAGAACTGGCAATTCCGTCTCATGTTACCATTAAAAGAGCAGAGGGATTTGAAGGCAAGCTTATTAAAATAACAGGAAAAGGAACACTGACAATTCAGGGAACCGGGATTCAGGCTGAGGATGTAGATACAGATTCAGCAGAAGCCGGAAAAGCTGCTTTTCAGATAAAGACAGAAGAGGAACAAAAAGAGCCGCAGGAAACTCCGGAGACAGAACAGCCAGACGTGCCTAAGGAGGAGCAGAAACCTGAACATCCAGAGACGCCGGAAACAGAACCAGCAGAACCGGAAAAACAGCCAGAGGCGGAAACACCGGAAAAAGAGCCGGAGACAGAACACTCTGAAACACCGGAGGAGAAGCCTGAGCAGCCGCAGGCTCCGGAACAGCAGCCGGAGACAGAAGCTCCGGAAGCAGAAAACCCGGAACAGCAGCCAGAGGTTGAACAGCCGGAAACAGAACAGCCTGGTGAAACCCAAAAGCAGGAAGCTGTTTTGCAGATTCCTCAAAAGCTGGTATTTGGGACAAAAGCAGAGTGGGAAGCTTTTGCATTTGAGGAAGAGGCCGGATTTGCAGGAGAAGGGACTTTTGTATGGGAAGGAAATACAGATTTAACAGCATACGAAAGTCAGATGACTCTTCGCTTTACTCCCGATAATCTGGAAAAATGGGATTATACAGGGGTAGAAGGCTGGGAAGAAGACTCCAAAACCGTAGTGCGTAAAATACAGGTGTTTGTAGAAGAGTTAGCGGAAAGCGGAGAATCGGAGACAGAACCTGAAACAGAAGAGGAAGAAAAGCCAAAAGACCCACAGAAACCGGAAAATCCACAGGAAGAATCCGAAGAAGAGTCTAAAGAGCCTTCCAAGGAGGAACCCGAAGAAGATTCCAAAGAGGATGTGACCATTATTCCGGTGGAACCTGCTGTGCCAGAAAAAGAGCAGCAGGAACAGCAGAAACCGCCTGTTGAAAACAGCGCGCAGCCTGGAAAGCTGGGTGAAGTGGCCCAGGAAGCCCCGGAGGTCATTCCGGTGGGAAGTCTGATTGATGAGTCTGGCGTACAGGTTTCTGCAGACTTTCTTCCATTTTATGTGGACCTTCAGGTAAGCTACAATGATAGCGTCAGCCAGTTGCCGGATGCGGGGATTGGGGAAATACTTTCCGCTTATGAATTAAAGCTGTGGGATTTAAAAGAAGATACAGAGTATCAGATACCAGAAGGCAAGAAGGTAAAAGTACTGATACCTCTGCCGGAGAATGCAGATTGTTATTCTGATTTGTCCATTGCTCATTATCTGGGAAATAATGAATATGAATATTTCATTTTCGATAAAGAGGGAAAAGTAGGAAACATGACCATTGAAGTAAAAGATGGGGAAGAGTATCTGGCTTTTGAGACAGCTTCCTTCAGTCCTTTTAATGTAGGCGGACATCAGATTGTAGGGCCGGGAATCACCAGTCCGGGACACAAGCCCTCTACAGGCACAGGAACCGGCAGCCAGTCTGCGCAACAGTCAGGACAGCAGCAGTCCCAGCAGAGCAGTCATTCCTCTGGACAGAGCAATTCAGCCCAGACTTCCAATGGAACATCTGCTGCACAGAAAAAACCTGGAAACCAGTCTGCTTCTAATACAGGAAGCTCCAACGTAACGATTATCCATACCGTAAAAACGGGAGATAATACAGAAATTCTACAGTATGTACTGTTAGGCGCAGGAGCTGTGGCCCTGGGAACAGGAGCTGTGCTTCTGGGGAAAAAGAAGAAAAAACAGGACAAATAAGGCATGAATACAGAAACCCTTCCATATAGATACATATGGGAGGGTTTCTATATGGAACAGACAATTTCAAAAAATGCAAAGCCCTTACAAATGATGAAAGCGCTGCTGCTGTCTTATGCGGTAACCGGCGTGCTGCTTTTGCTCCTTGCTTTTTTGCTGTATAAAATGGGACTGGGCGAGAGCCAGGTGAATCTTGGGATTCTACTGATTTACATAGTCTCCTGCCTGGCAGGTGGATTTTATATGGGGAAAAAAGCAGAGTCCAGAAGATTTCTCTGGGGAATGGGGCTTGGGGGCAGCTATGCTCTTTTGCTTTTGGCAGTGACTTTTTTGACGGAACATCAGGCAAGAGGAGATATGAAGGAAATACTGCTTTTGTTTTTCCTGTGTTTGATGGGAGGAACTCTGGGAGGAATGTTATCCTGAAAAAGAAATACTTGCCTGGCAAGGGCAGCTATGCTATAATACCGCTTAGATATCATATCTGAACATTAAATACATAAGGAGGATTATGTGATGGAACATATCAAAACATTAAATACAAAAAGCTTACAGAACACAGTGAAAAAAGGTGGATGTGGTGAATGTCAGACATCTTGCCAGTCAGCTTGTAAAACTTCCTGTACTGTAGGAAACCAGAGCTGCGAAAATAAATAATCTGTCGTAAGGCGTTCAAATCTGCTACGGACAGCTTTCGCATGCAGGAACGAATGGGAGCAGCGGCATCAAAGCCGCTGCTTATTTGTTGCGATAAAAAATATGCAAAAGAAAGGGGTAATACGGTGATTCATCGTTACAAAAACAATGGATATAACATTGTACTGGATGTAAACAGCGGTTCGGTACATGTTGTAGATGAGCTGGTCTATGATATTATAGGGCTCCTGGATGAAGGCAAAGATGAGGCTTTTATACGGGAACATCTTACAGGACAGTACCAGGAAGAAGAGATTTCCACAGCCCTTGGAGAGATTCAGGAGCTTACGGATGCACAGATGCTCTTTACAGAAGATATTTACAGGGATGCCATTGAACATTTTAAAGAGAGAGAGACAGTGGTGAAGGCTTTGTGTCTTCATATTGCTCATGACTGCAATCTGGCATGCCGCTACTGCTTTGCAGAAGAAGGAGAATATCATGGAAGAAGAGCCATGATGTCCTATGAAGTAGGAAAACAGGCATTGGATTTTCTCATTGCCAATTCCGGTAACAGGAGAAATCTGGAGGTGGATTTCTTTGGCGGGGAACCGCTGATGAACTGGGATGTGGTAAAGCAGTTGGTAGAATACGGAAGGTCACAGGAAGAGAAATATAATAAGAAATTCCGTTTCACATTGACCACCAATGGCGTTTTGCTGAATGACGAAATTATGGAATTTGCCAACAAAGAGATGGCGAATGTGGTT
>CATWQE010000044.1 GCA_958352855.1 uncultured Bacillota bacterium | reverse complement strand
TGTTTTATCATCTACATAAATTGGCTGATATGTTTCATTTACCAAAGCGGAGTTTCGCAACACAAGAGACCGTTTCCTTCCTGGGACACAAATAGTATTCTGGGAAGGAAAGGAGGTATCCTGATATGGATATAAGGACAGAAATCATAAACAACGTCTTACATGCACTTTCCGATTTGCGGCAGGAAGTGCAGGAAAGGGTAGAGGCTGCACTACACATCCAATTACAGGAGTATGAGGTGCAGAAACGGACAACAGAGGTAATTGTCCATGATGGAAGCAGCATGGGAATGGTGCGGAAGTTTATAGCTACCAAGAGATTAGAAGGAAAGAGCGAGAAAACGCTTAGAAAATACCAGCCAGAATTAGAAAAACTGGTAGGATTCCTGGATAAGAAGCTATATGAGGTGGAAACATACGATTTACGCCTGTACCTAGCTCTTTATAAAGAGCATAGAGGTATCAGCAACCGCACCCTGGACAATATCAGAAAAACAATAAGCAGTTTCTTTTCCTGGCTGCATGAGGAAGGGCATATAGGGAGAAATCCGGCCAGAGCACTAAAACAGATTAAGTACACTAGAGAGGTTAAGAAGCCATTTACCAGTGTGGAACGGGAAAAGTTAAAAAATGCCTGTAGCTTTCTCAGGGACCTGGCATTGTCGGAATTTTTATATGCTTCCGGCTTACGTGTGTCAGAAGTAGTAAGCCTTGATAGAGAAAATATAGATTTTACTACCAGGGAAGCATATGTGATAGGAAAAGGAAACAAGGAACGCAAATTTTATTTGTCGGAGGTATGTATAGAGTACCTCCGGCAATATTTGCAGAGCCGCACAGATAACAATCAGGCACTTTTTGTTGGAGTTAAAGCACCGTATAGACGTATAGGGAAAGAGGGTATAGAAACAGCGGTGAAAAGGCTTGGAAAGAAGGCAGGAGTGGATAACGTACACCCGCACAGATTCAGGAGGACATTGGCAACAGACCTGGTAAAGAAAAATGTCCCAATCCAGGATGTTGCGGCCATTTTGGGACATGCAGATTTAAGGACAACACAAGTTTACGTGTGCTTAGATCAAGAGACAGTGAAATACCATTATAATAAAGCAGTAGCATAAGATAAAAAGCAGAATATAAAAAACAAGTCCGGTAAATATCGGGCTTATTTGTCGTGTGGAAAGCAGAGTGGAAGTGAAAAATAACAGAAATCTGCAAAACTCCGCTTTAGAAGCCCGAAACTTTGCCGGAGGAGAAGTTGCCGCACATAGTTACCAGGACGTAACTTTTACATTTAGTAAAAAGCATAGTTCCGTACCGGTTGTAGTCGCCTGTCTTGCTGGGAAGGCTGATACACTGCATAGAGCTTCTATAAATCTATCAGTATTCGATAAAACAAACACTGGATTTAAGGTGCGAATCTATAATAATTCGGAAGCTATGGTTAATGTAGAGTTATCTTGGATTGCAATGGAAACATAGTATTATTCTGGGGTTATACTTTTCCATCCGCTCCACATTCCTGTGTTGTAAAAGATAAAATATTGTCTTCCGCATACGGGATAAAATTCTGTTAAACGCACTAATATGTGAAAATTACTTCTGTAAAAAACTTCTCTCATTCCAATCACTACATCTGCTGGCATTTGACTAGGTTTATTGTTCCATCTGCTCTCATTTGATGAATCGACAGAAAAATAAGATGTTTTGTGATAAGTAGAGTTTTTGTTGTTGATTTCAATATTTAGAAAATTATATCCAAATTCCTCTCCGCTGTTCTCATTTACTGTATGTTTTAATGCCAAAGCGGAGTTTCGCAACACAAAGCAAAAGTTTGTAATAATGCACACCTTCCCGGGTGTGTTTTATTATGCACTTTTGCATAAAAAATGAAAGAAAAGAGAGGTAAAAGACATGGAAAAAATGATTTTAGCGGACAGAACAGAACTGGACATCAGACCAGGAAGCAGTCTGGGGGAAAACAGAGTTATGGTCGAAAATTTTGCGGGGCTAGATGCGGTGGCCGCTGCCCTTACAAAAGAAGGGAATTTAAAAACCGTACAGTATCAAAATGGGGAAAAGGTTACAGGACTTTATCATGACATGAAGCTGGAAACACCAATATTCAAAGCTGTGGACTATTACGAAGACACAAACAAAGTCATTGCGGTATTTGGAATCCGGGAGAAAACAGAGATCGAAAAAAGGTTAGATACAATCGAAGAAAACCAGAGAAAATTTGAATTGGGGCAGCAGACCCAGGACGGAGCAATTCTGGATTTGGCTGGAATAGTAGGAGGGCAGGCATAATGGTAGCATTCTATGTTATGAAAATCAAAGACGGGACCATCACCATTGAGGATGTCCCGGTATTGTGGAGAGAAAAGGTACAGGAAAAAATGAACTAGAAGGAACAGGGAGGGAAGAACTGTGAAGATAACAAACGTAAAAACAGAGAAAAAGGTTGTTGAGACAAAAGAGAAGATTATCATAAGATTTCAGGTGGAATATAAAAATGACTTCCCATTTGACTTTAAGTTCGACCTCCCAATTGCAAGAATAAAGAAATAGTGAGGAAAGAATATGGAAGTAAAAACATCTTATGTCATGTTTAAAGGCCAAAAATATGTTGCTATATACAATAATGATTCAAAGACCTACAGCGTGGAAATTACAGCACCATCAGAATCCTCCTGGGGACAACCAGACCATGTGTTTTTAGCTGAGGTACACGCAGAGGATAGCGCCGGAAATAAAACGGTAATCAACAGCTCTGATGAGACATATGGGGAACAGTTAAAAATTCGTGTATTGGAAAAAACCAAACCGACAGCCAAAATCACTACGCCGACAGAAGGCTCCGTCCTTGGCGCATCCACACAGAATATTTCTATGGAGTTACAGGATGCCGGAGGTTCCGGTCTGAATATGTCCTCTGTGGTATTTAAGGTTAATGGGAAGAAAATCACAAGCGGCTTAACATGGAAAGATGAAGCAGGAAAGAAAACCTGTACCTATCAGGCAACAGAACTTTCCGATGGGGCAAATAAAGTGGAACTGCAAGTGAGTGATAACGATGGAAATATCTCTGCAAATGCAGTAGTAAACTTTATCATTTCCACAGCAGCACCTACCTTAAATGTAACCAGCCCGGAAAACAATCTGATTACAAACCAGAACAAAGTAACGGTATCCGGTAAAGCGTCAGCCGGCTCCCAGAACGTTACACTGGCCGAAGTGACCGTAAATGGGGAAAGAGTTACCGTTGGGGAAGGCGGTACCTTCAGCAAGGAAGTTTCTCTTGTGGAAGGAAACAACACCATTACCGTTATTGCAAAAGACAATATCGGCAAGACAACAACCGTTACCAGAAAGGTTACTCTTGATACCAAAGCGCCAGTCATTACGGATATTATTGCAGAAGCCACTACCGTAGACGCCGGAGGACGGATTCGCATTACGTTCAAGGTGACAGATCCGACATGATTATCCGGGTATGGGGGATTGTGAACTCTGCAGAAGTAGCGTTCACTCCCGTAAAAGACAAACAGGGATACTGGGAAGGGCTGGCTCCCAGGATTCCGGGATTGCAGGAAATCGAGATTTGGGCGGAAAATGACAGAGGAGCCAGAGGACATTTACAATGCAGCGTACAGATACATTACGGTGTAGATACCTTTGCCCGTCTGGTACTTCTTCCGTACTACACAGAACTGGTTGAAGCGTATAAGGTGCGCTGTGTCCCACCAATCTATTCGTCAGAGCTTCAATGCTGCAGAAAGGCGGTGGTGTAATGGAATACATCCGTTTTAAGCTGGGAGAAAAGAAAAATGTGACAATCCGGGTGCAAAGCTGTGACAGACGGGAATTTGAAATTGCACAGGCAAAGTATGCGCTAAAGAAAGGCATGGAAATCGAAGAAAGCGGAAGGTGCGAAATTATTCAGGAGAAAGAAGATCGTGTAACGCTTACCGCACTGATCCAGCCAAAAGCAAAGAATACGGTGTATACACTGGAATTTACATATGAGATTCCACCGGAAATATTAAAGCATGAAATACAGATAGGAGTAAATTAGTGAAACATATGGAAACCAGAGCAGGACCT
This sequence comes from uncultured Bacillota bacterium, assembly GCA_958352855.1. Taxonomy (GTDB): domain Bacteria; phylum Bacillota; class Clostridia; order Lachnospirales; family Lachnospiraceae; genus Blautia. The sequence goes on along the minus strand of CATWQE010000044.1, from coordinate 16,619 downwards.
TAACAGGTCTTATTTTATTGCAGAAATTTATAAAAGGAGAAAGAGATTTGGAATTTGTACAGACATTACTTAGTATCTGTGGGGCAATCAGTATTGTTGGTGGAGCCGGTGCGATTATTATAAAAGTAGTTGCTCCGGCATTTAAACTTTCAAAGAGAGTTACACAATTGGAAGTGTACAACGAAAAAGACTATAAGAGGTTGCAGTCTCTGGAAGAAATGCAAAAACAACAGTCCAAGTGCCTTGCGGCTATGCTGAATCATACCATCACAGGAAATGGTATTGAAAACATGAAGAAAATCAGAGATGAGCTTTTAGAAAATATTATTGATAAGTAGGAGGAAGTGATTATGGAACTTTTATTAACAAACATGACTATCTTGCTGGGAGTAATTGGAATCCTGGCGTTTGCGGTATCTATTATTGTCCAGGTATTTAAAGGGGTATCTTTCCTGAAAAAGATTCCTACGGATATCCTGGTCTTTGTGCTGTCTATCGGACTTACGGTAACAGCCTTTGTGGCATACATGCAGTACATACAGCAAACAATTTTGTGGTATATGATTCTAGCTGCTATTCTGGCCGGATTATTAGTAGCCTTTGTGGCAATGTATGGCTGGGAAAAGGTAAGCGAACTTTGGAAAAGATTTTATAAAGGAAATGTAGAGGGCAAATAAAGCCCTCTATTTTGTTGCGCCGGCGCAACCGGCAGAAAGGAAAAAGTATGAGTATGAACGGAATTGATATTAGTAGCTGGCAGACAGGGATTAACTTAAATGCAGTCCCCTGTGATTTTGTAATTGTAAAAGCCACCGGAGGAATCGGATATGTAAACCCGGATTACACCAGAGCCATGAACCAGGCCATGAGCGCCGGAAAGAAAGTAGGAGTATACCATTACGCAAGAGAGAAAGGATGCAAAGGAAGCGCTGTCGCAGAAGCAGACTTTTTCGTAAAGACTGTACAAAGCTATATCGGAAAGGCAATCCTGGTATTAGACTGGGAGGAAGAGCTTTCTTTGGGTGTTACCTGGGCAAAAGAATTTTTGGACAGGGTATATCAGAAAACAGGTATTAGAGCGTTTCTGTATACAAGCGCATCCGTTACAAGACAATACAATTGGACGTCAGTTGCACAGGCAGGATATCCACTGTGGATGGCACAATACCCAAATGCAAAACCACAGAACGGATATCGGGACAAACCATGGACAGACGGAAAAGGCTATGGAGCATTTAAGTCTCTTGCTATCCACCAGTACAGCGGTACCGGAAGATTGCCAGGCTATAATGGAAACCTGGACATGAACAAAGCCTACATGGATGCGGCGGCCTGGGACAAATATGCAGGAGCAACAGGAGAGCAGAAGCCAACCCCACCCCCAGACCCAAAACCTACCCCATCCGGCTCCACCTTAGACCTGGCGGTTGCAGTTATGCAGGGAAAATATGGCGTAGACCAGGCCAGAAAAGATGCTCTGGGAACCCGTTATCAGGAAGTACAGGATTTTATTAACCACATTGCCAGCGCATCCATAGATACTCTTGTAAAAGAAGTAATGCAAGGCAAATATGGCAATGGAAAGACCAGGGAGATTGTCCTTGGAGGCAAGTACAAAGAAGTCCAGGACAAGATTAACGGAAAAGGTAGTGCTGTGTATTATACGGTACGCTCTGGAGATACCTTATCTGGTATTGCCTCTAAATACGGAACTACATACAAGAAAATTGCACAGATGAACGGTATTGCAAATCCAAACAAGATTTATGCTGGGCAGAAAATTAGGGTAAAATAAAAGAAAGAATCCTCCCAGACTGGCAATCTGGGAGGGAAAAACAAGTTTTTTTTCATCTTCGAAATCGCTGAACCCTGCATAAAATAAGGGGATTTCATGCATTTGTTTGACTAAATTTTTGACTAAATTTTATTGGTTTTTTATGGCGTTTTTGAGATTTTTTAAGGATTTTCCAAACAAACGTTCTGATGCAAAAAAGTAATAAAAAAAGCTTGAAACCCTTGTAAATACTGGTGTTTCAAGCCTTTTAGGAGTAAGCTGAAAATGGGACTTGAACCCACGACCCCTTCATTACGAGTGAAGTGCTCTACCAACTGAGCTATTTCAGCGTTTCTTACGAAACAATATTTTACTGGATTTTCCATGTGCTGTCAAGGAAAACTTACAGGAGAATTGCAAGAGCTCTGGTGTATTTATCTTTTAAACGCTGGGTAAGGGTTTCTCTCTGGCTTAAATGGTCTTTCATATCAGCCAGTTTGACCCACCAGACTTCAGGATAAAGCTCCTGAACATTTTTAATGGAGCGGATATATTCTTCATAGGTTTTTTCCTGGATGCGGTGCGTGATATAATGCATATAAGTTGCTAGCTTTTGACCGGAATCCAGGGACAGGATTTCCTCTGCCGGACAGGCAGAATCCTCCCAAAGATCATGAAGCCATGCCAGGGCAATGCAGTGTTCTTTTAACGCCGGGGGAATCATGGGATTTTCTTCTGTAAATGCGGCAACTCTCTGGGAATGAAGATAGGTTTTCTCATCCAGAAAGCATTTTGCCAGTTCCTTTGCTTCCTCTATCATCTGCAGTCCTCCTTGCTTTGTGGTACTTTTACCATACCTTAAAACCTGTCCCTTGGCAAGCATTATCTGAAAAAAGAAACAGGAAACTGGATAGAAATCATCTGAAATTCCATACCAGGAATTGACAGCACACCCGATTTATGCCATTATATAACATGATGTCAGGGTCAAAAGGTCATGAATCACGTTGTGCTTGCACATAAGTGATTTTATGCCTTTATGACCCGACCCAAAATGAGGATAAAAGTGGGGCGCATGCACCACGATATCCGAATTTGGGGCAGGATTGTGGGAGCACAGCGTGCGGAACAATCCGTCAGACATCTTTTGATTCTGTTATTGTAACATGGTAACGTTTTAAATAGAGTAAGAAGAAGGATGAAACATGAGTGAACAATTACTGGAATTGAGAAATATAACGAAGCGTTTCGGTGAAACAGATGTACTCAATGGAATCACTCTTTCCATAGAAAAGGGTGAGTTCATTACCTTTCTGGGAGCTTCCGGCTGTGGGAAAACCACCACACTGCGGATTATTGCAGGTCTGGAGCAGCCAGACAGTGGCAGCGTGTTTCTGGATGGAAAAGAGGTCACAGGTCTGTCACCCAATGAACGAGACGTAAATACAGTTTTTCAGAACTACGCTTTGTTTCCCCACATGAATGTGGAGGCCAATGTGGGATATGGATTAAAAATTAAAAAGGTTCCCAAGGGAGAAATGAAAAAAAGAGTTCATGAGATGCTGGAACTGGTGCAACTGCAAGGCTATGAAAAGAGAATGCCTTCGGAACTTTCCGGTGGACAGAAGCAGCGGGTTGCCATTGCAAGGGCTTTGGTGAACAGCCCAAAGCTATTGCTTTTGGATGAACCTCTGGGGGCTTTGGATTTAAAACTGAGACGGGCCATGCAGATTGAATTAAAGCGTTTGCAGAAAAAATTGGGAATTACCTTTCTCTATATTACCCATGACCAGGAAGAAGCCATTAATATGTCTGACCGGATTGTGGTTATGAAAAATGGAAGATTTGAACAGATTGGCACACCGGATGAGATTTACAATCATCCAAGGACCAGTTATGTGGCAGACTTTGTTGGGAATGCTAATATTCTTACAGGAACGGTGCATAAAATAGAAGGAGAACTGGCAGAGGTGGAAATAGAGGGACAGCTTCTTCAGGCTTTGGCTGTACCGGGATTAATGGAAGGACAAGCTATGGCGCTGGCAGTGAGAAGGGAAAATTTATCTGTATGTGAAACCTGTACCAAAGGCCTTGCGGCAGTGGTGGAGGACAAGTCTTTTAATGCAGGACAACTTCATATGACAGTCCGGCTGAAATCAGGAAAGGAGCTTACTGCAAGCCGCTATGGCATGGATTCCAATCTGGTTCCTGGACAAAAGGTGTGTGTGGGCTGGAAGCCGGAGCAGGCGGTATTTGTGGATTTGAAACAGGAGGCGCAGGAATGAAGAAAAAGAAAAAAGCAGGACTTTTTCTAACGGTACTTCCTCTCTATGCTTTTACCCTGTGTTTTGTGGTAGGACCGCTGCTTTATATGATTGCCTTGAGTTTTGCCACACCAGGAGCAGGTTCTTCCACCATTTGGGATTTTACGCTGGATAATTATAAGAAAATTGCAGAGCCGGTTTATCTTCAGAGCTTTGCCCAGTCTTTTCAACTGGCAATTACCAGTACCCTGCTCATTGTTCTGCTGGGATATCCTTTTGGGTATTTCATGGCAAAGCTGTCAGAAAAGGGAAAGCGCAGGATGATGCTTTTGATTATGGTGCCTTTCTGGACCAGCTCTCTGATCCGGATGTACGGATGGATTTTGATTTTACAGGCAAAGGGCGTGCTGAATACTTTTCTTTTGAAGATTGGGCTGATTGAGGAACCTTTGAAAATACTATATTCTTATCCGGCTGTGGTCATTGGAATGATTTATGCGCTGCTGCCTTTTATGATACTTTCCGTATATTCCAGTGTGGAAAAAATGGACTGGTCACTGGTTGAGGCTGCCAGAGATCTGGGAGCCGGAGCGGTACAGGCATTTTTTACCATTACTTTAAAGCTTACCCTTCCTGGATTGCTCACAGGAGTGATTCTCACGTTTATTCCTTCCATGGGGCTGTTTTTCATTGCCGATATTTTGGGAGGCAATAAAATTGTGCTGGTAGGAAGTGTAATCCAGGACCAGCTCACCAGAGGAAGCAACTGGCCTTTTGCCGCAGCGCTTGCAGTGGTGCTTATGGTGCTTACTTCCCTGATGATTGTGGTGTACCGCAAAGTGACCCATGTAAAGGATTTGGAGGGATTGTTTTGAAAAAAAAGTGGAAATGGTCGAACCTGTATCTGGTTGTACTGCTGCTTGTTATGTATCTGCCTCTGGCTATGGTGGTGATTTTTTCCTTTAATGAATCGAAATTATCCGCCAGCTTTACAGGGTTTTCCCTGAAATGGTACGAAACCCTGGCTCATGACAGAGACTTAAAAGAAGCGCTGTTAAACAGTATTAGCCTGGGGCTGCTAAGCTGCGGGATTTCGGCTGTTATTGGAACTCTGGGGGCAGTGGGAATGGCCAGAGTGAATTACAAAAGTAAAGGAATGATGGAATATCTTTCTACGATTCCCATTATGATACCGGAGATTATTCTGGGTATGGTGTTTTTAGTATTTTTCTCCATGCTGGACTTACCTTTTGGTATGACAACCCTGGTAATTGCGCATACTACCTTCTGTGTACCATATATTTTTATGATGGTAAAGGCAAGGCTGGTGGGAATTGATAAATCTTTGGAAGAAGCTGCCAGAGATTTAGGCGCAGGCCCTGTCAGGACCTTTTTTGACATTACCATGCCGCTGATTATGCCGGCAGTGCTGTCTGGCTGTCTGTTGGCCTTTGCCATGTCCTTTGATGATGTGGTGATTAGTATTTTTGTCAATGGTCCAAGGCTGAATACCCTGCCTGTGAAGGTTTATGCTCAATTAAAAACAGGCGTTACACCGGAAATTAATGCCCTGTGTACGGTGATTCTGGTTGTCATTGCCATGGTTTTGGGGATTTCCGCGTGGATTGGAAAAAAATCAAGAAAATAAGGAGAATGTTTATGAAGAAAAAAATAATTGCAATGTTACTTTGTGCGGCAATGGTTGGAACCATGCTGACAGGATGTGGTGAGAAAAAGGAAGAGGATAACAGGGAACTGGTACTCTATACCTGGGAAGGGCTGTTCCCCCAGGAGGTGCTGGATCAGTTTGAGGAAGAAAAAGGAATTAAAATTATCAGTTCCAACTTTGACTCCAACGAAACCATGTTGGAAAAGGTGCAGCAGTCCGATGGAAAGGATTATGATCTGGTCATTGGAGATGACTATATTATTGAACAGGTGGTAAACAACGGACTGGCACAGAAGCTGGATAAATCCAAGCTGTCTAATTATGGGAACATTAATCCCCTGTATCAGAGCCAGTTCTATGATCCGGAAAATGAATATACCATTCCTCACGGGGCTGGTATTCCTCTGATTGTATATGACCCGGAGCAGGTGGACTTTGAAATTAAAGGCTACAGCGATTTGTGGAATCCAGAACTGGAAGATAAAATCGCCACCATTGCCAGCTACCGCGCTATTGAAGGAATGGTGCTGCTGACCATGGGAAAAAGCATGAATGAAGAGGATCCTGCAGTGATTAAGGAAGCAGGAGAAAAATTAAAAGAACTGGCACCTAATATCCGCATGATTCAGGATACCAATACTCAGAATGCTTTGTTAAATGGGGAAGCGGCAGTGGGAATCCTGTATACCTCCCAGGTGATTGCAGCTCTTGCGGAAAACCCGGATTTGAAGGTGGTTTATCCGGAAGAAGGGCTGGGATTTGGAATCATGAACTTCTATATTCCAAAGAATGCGCCGGATACAGAGGAAGCTTATGAATTTTTAGACTATATTTTGGAGCCGGAGGTAGCGGCAGAATGCTTTAATTTCCTTGGCTATTACTGTACTAATAAGGCAGCAGATGAACTGGTAAATCCAGATCTGGTTGTGCCGGATTCTGTGACAAAAGGTGAAATTATTCAGAATGTAAGCCAGGAGGCAGAAGAAGTTTACAATCAGAACTGGACAGAATTCAAAGCAGCATGTGATTAAGAGATACATATAACGATTTGATAGCAAGTTGACACATTCCCGACTATTACTACCCCGCAGATTCGCTGGCGCAGTAGTGATAGTCGGGAATGCTGTTTTTGTGTGCAAGATTATGTACTGTGGTTAGGAATTGGTGGACAGAGTGTAGGCAGTATAGAATTCTGCTTTGCGATTCATGAGTTCCAGGAAGGTTCCCTGTTCTTTGATTTCTCCCTGATCTATGTAGTAGATACAGTCAAATTTTTGCATATAGCTGCCCAGAATATCATGGGTAATGATAATCATGGTACAGTCTGTTTCCAGGAGATGTTCCATGACTTCGTGGGTGGTTTTCACATCTAAGCTGGCAGTAGCCTCATCTGCAACCAGATATTGACAGTGACGAAGCAGAGCTCTGGCAAGGGCAATGCGCTGCGCCTGTCCCCCTGATAAATTTTTTCCATTTTCTAATAATACAGTCTGCAAGCCCTGGGGCTGTGCCAGAAGAAAATCAGATAAACCTGCTTTAGCTATGGCATTTTCGATTTCCTCTGCTGAGAAAGTTTCACCAAGACAGAGATTTTCATAAATCGTATCCGAAAAAATATAGGGACTTTGAGGAATCATCATAATTCTTTTTAGCTCGCGTCCATCCGCTTCAATACTTCCTTCACAGGCATGAAAGTAGCCGCATAACAGTTTTCCAATGGTGGATTTTCCGCTTCCACTACTGCCTATCAGGGCTATTTTCTGGTGCTTTGAAAAGGAAAGAGAGATATGCTTCAATGCAGGTAAAGCAGCGCCAGGATAGGTAAAGCTCAAATTTTTAACAAGGATATTGTCTGCGTCTTCTGGGGCTGAAATCTGAGGCTGCTCTGCAGTTTCACTTAAAATGTCTTCCAGTTTTTCTTTCACTGCCTTGGAGGCTTTCAATTTAGCGTAAGCGTCAGAAACCATTCTTCCTGGAGAAATGACGAAGTTGGACAGGGACTGTGCAGTAATTAAATAGCCCATAGTCAGTTTTCCATCATAAACCATTAAAACACCAAAGAGCAGTACCATGATGTTGGGAATCCAGGAAAGCAGGGAAGAAAGGACAAGGGAAAGATTCAGCATTCCCTGAGTATGGAATTCTTCCTGCTGCAGTTGGTGGGCTTTTCTGGCATGTATGTCTGAAAAATAAGAAAGAGAACCAGTGACCATTAAGGTCTCAAAGCCTTTTAAAAGTTCACCGGTTTTTGCGGTATATTCTCCCATGGTTTTGGAATATTGTTTCCGGAAAACGCCCATTTTTCTGGCAAGGAGTCTTGGAATCACCAGAGGAGCAATGCCAAGAAGCATGGAGATAACCAGAAGAAAAGGGGAAATCATGGCAATCATTACCAAAGCAGCAAACATCATGCTTCCCCACATGAACATATGGAATATACTCATATAGTATTCGTCATAAATCAGCCGAAGGTCATTGGTCAGACAGGAGAGCAGTTCGCCACTGTTTTGAGATAAATAACGTTCCATACTCTTTTTTCTCTGCCTGTCCATAATGTCTTTTCGGATTTGTTCGCAGCTTTTGCAGGCCATTTTGGTGAAGGACATTCTGCTGGCATATTCCAGCATGTGGCTGAGCAAAATAATAGCAATTCCCTGGAAAAGACAGAGGATGGCAGCCTGTTTATCCGGCGCGTCAATAATCCACTGCATAATATAAGATTTCAGGGGCGCGGCTACAGCAAGGAAGAGAGTACTGAAAAGAAAAAGCAGACATAAAGGCTTTTTTTCCAGAAGATATTTTGACAGAGCAGGTTGTGTGTGCATAATAGGCAACTCCTTTCTGAATGTAATGTGATAAAAGGTCAAATTCAGTATATATGGAAATGATACACATGTCAAAGAAACGTGTTGGATTTTGCAAACTATGTAGAATACAACACGTTTTCTGTCTCTTATGCAAATCTATTGAGCAGATGAAAAAAATAGAATATAATCAAAGAAAAACGAATTGGATTATAAGTATGAAAATAGCGATTTGTGATGATGAAAAAAGTGCAAGAGACATTCTTTTGCAAATGTTATGGGAATATCCGGAAGCTTTTTCCTGTTTAGATACCTATGAAAGTGGAGAGGAATTTCTGGAATCAGGGGAGAATTATGACCTTTTGTTTCTGGATATTGATATGAAGGGCATGGATGGCATTGAAACTGCCAGGAAAATCCGTTTAAGGGATAAAAAACTGAAAATTGTCTATGTGACAGCTTACAGAGAATATGCAGGAAAGGCATTTTCCGTTCACGCTTTTGGATATTTACTGAAGCCTGTGAAAAAAGAAAGATTGTTTGCCCAGATAGAAGATGCGAAATCCTACCGGGAGGAGGAGATGCAGGAAGAAGAACCTTTGGAATTTATGACCACAGAAGGCCGAACGCTTTTGCTGCCGGGGGATATTTATTATTTTGAATTCTGGAACCGGAAAATCAGATTGTGTACAAAAGAAGGCATTTTGGAAATGAAAGGAAAAATCGGTGATGTCAGGGCCAGAATGGAGAAATATGGATTTGCAGCCCCGCATAAAAGCTTTGTGGTGAACCTGGAACGGATTAAAAATATTAAAGGATATGAGATTTTTCTGATGAATGGAGCCTGTATTCCCCTTTCTCAGAAACAGGCGGTGGGATTTAAGGAAACCTTGAGTAAATATCTGGCAGACAGGAAGGAAGTGTGAAATGAGGATTCTATATGGAATCGATATCCTGGTACTGATTTTGACAGGGTGCTGGTATGGATATGAGATATGGCATACCAGACAAAGAGATAAGCGTGCCTGTGTGTTTTACATCCTTTTGTTTTTTGCCGGAGTTGTGCTTAGCTGGTCTTTTTCCATTTATATGGAAAATATGGTTTTTTCGGAAATTGTAGCCAGCAATTTTCTCTGGTTTCGCATTCAGGATCCCTTTTCGGAAGCAGCCAAAATTGGCGCTGCAAGCAGATGGGGTCTGGAAGTTTTGTGGGTGTGGATTTTATCCGGGCTTTTGAAAAAGAAGAAGGATACAGAAATTTTGAAAAAGCAGAAGTGGCTGTTTTGGGCAATGCCGGTTATTTCTGTATTTATACTGCTTTCCCTTTATTGGATGGGGGAGTATTATGTGACCTGGAACGGATATGGACTGATTCTGGTGAATGTTGTTTTGCTTTTTGCAATTAATGGATGTTCCGTTTATTTTTACCGTCTGGTGATTAAGGGATATGAAGCAGAAAAACAATACCGCTTGTACAAACAGAGAGAGGAACTGGTATATGAGCATTATCAGAAACTGGAAAAAAATTATCAGGATTCCAGGAAGATTGTTCATGATATGAAAAACCACATGCAGGCTATGATGAAGCTGTATGAGGAAGGAGAGACAGAAGAGGCCCATTCCTATGGTCTGGAAGTGTTTCACCTGTTGAATCAGACTGGTCATATGTGGTATACAGAAAACCGGATGTTAAATATTATTCTCAATGAAAAGCTTTCAGAAGAAGAGATGGAGGGAGTTTCCCTGTCCCTGGATGTTGAGGAGCATAGTCTGGATGGTATCAGGGAAATTGATATTACTACGATTTTTGCCAATTTATTGGATAATGCCATAGAAGCACTTGGAGTACAGGAAGAAAACAAAGAAAAGTTTTTGAAAATTTCTGTAAGAAGTGTTCGGGATTTTCTAATGATTGAACTTTGCAATTCCAAAGGAACCAGGCAGAAAAAGAAGGGAAACCACCAGGGACTTGGGCTTAAAAATGTCAAAGAAGCCCTGGAAAAATACGAAGGAACCTGCACCATAGAAGAGGATGAAAAACAGTACAGGGTAATTCTTATGATACCTTCGCTTTTTCATTCTGCTGTGGAAGAACAGGATAGAGAAACCTATAAAAAAGAATTTTAGAAAAGGAGCGTGTGTTAATAATGAAAAAATTAGCAGGAATTGTTGTGTTGGTATGTCTTATATTCAGTCTGACCGCCTGTGGAGGAAAGCTCTCTGAGGAATTTGAGGAAAAAGAAGTAAAAGAAGCGGCAGAAGAAATGGTAAATCTCATTAATGAGGGGAAACTTTCTGAAGTTTATGAGGATTCCTTTATACCTGTATTAAAAAACAGCGTGGAACTGGAGGAACTTCAGGAAACCGTTGATTATGTGCTGGATAAACTGGGAGAATTTCAATCTTTTGAAAAAGTGCAGGTAAAAGGTGTGAAAGATAAAAACACAGGAACCCAGTATGCCACAGCAGTGGTGCTGGCAAAATATGAAGAAGGGAATGCAATGTTTACCATTTCCTTTGATACGGATATGATGTGCGCGGGGTTCTTTATTAAGTAAGATTGAAAAGTTTTGGGGAGGGGATACCTATGACAATAGAATTTTTTATTGCGGGTGGTGTATGTATACTGTTTCTGCTGCTGGCACTTTTGTTTGCTACTTTGGGCGAAAAGGGAGCCATGCTGGTATCTGGTTTTAATACTATGCCAAAAGATAAGTGGGAGCAGTATGATAAAGCCAGAATCAGTAAAGACCAGAGAAATCTTTTCTTTTTCTGGAGTGGACTTTGGGCTGCCGGAACCCTTATGGTCTGTCTGATTTCCGAAGCAATGATTTATGTTATAGTGGCAATACAAGTGGTGTTGTTTTTTCGGGAAGTTCACTTGGATGAAGAAAAAGCATTTGGGAAATATAGAAAGAGGGAATGCCTATGAAATTTAAGGGAAAGGTTGCAGTATGGTACTGGGCAATCTGTATTTTGGCAGAGGGCGCTATGATATACAGCTTTTTTGTGGACAAAGAGGCAAGGATTTTTCTTGGGATTTCTCTTGTGTTTATGAGCCTTCTTATGCTGCCAATGTTGTTTCGTAATTATGTTCTTATAGAACAGAACCGGATTCAGATTGTTTTTGGTTTTTTAAAGGATTCCATGGAAATCAGCGAAATTCGAGAAATTTACAGGACGCATAATCCCCTGGCATCTACAGCGGCATCCCTGGACAGGCTGGTGATTAAAGGACGGAGGCAGGAGATGATGTGTGCAGTATGTGACAGGGAGGGGCTGCTTCAGGAATTAATGAAGAAAAATCCAGGTATCTGGATTCATTAAAAAAGCGTAAAACAGCCGAAATAGTATCTTTATCATAAGTACTGTTTCGGCTGTTTTGGCTGTCATTTCTTACGCTTCGTCTACTTTCCAAAGTCCCAGCGCAGGGGTTTTTACAAAGTAAATTTCTTCCCCGTTTTCCAGAGTGTTCCAGCCTTCTTTTAAAGTATCTGGATTGTAAAGGGCAGCGGCTTCTTCGTAATCCATCCACTCATAACCCACGTTTTGAATCTCTTCTTTTGAGAGGTTTTCCGGTCTGGTGCAGTAGGTGATGGTGAATCTTCCGTCAGAAGAGCCCTGAATCAGATGGGCGGCTGCCATAATGCGGTTTTCAAACACGCCTTTGTTAAATAAATCCAGCACATAATCTCTGCCTTTATAGCCATAGGTTCTGGTCATGTTATCCATTTCTTCGTTTTCCCCAAAAGCCTTTACCCCTGGAGCCAGAATAATCAGGTCTCCTCCGTCTGCCACAGCCATGCGGGTGCGATAAACGCCCTTGTTTCCAACCCAGGTGGTTTTTAATTCATAAGGATCCAGATAAGTCACCAGTTTTTTGGCTCTGCGCTCTACATGGCAGATATTCAGCCTGCTGGCTAATTCCACGCCATATTCAAAGGGCTTTCTGGAAGAGCCTACATACAAACCGTTTAAGCATACCTGTTCATCTTTTAAGGTTGTTACAGTCTGGATGTATACCAGAGGAACTTTTCCGTCCAGGAAGTGCTGCTGCGCATAGTCAAAAACCTTACGGGCAGGAGAATCTGCCACGCCAAGGGCTTTTTCCATGCCGCAGATGGCGCTTAACATATGGGATTTGTTAATCATCTGCCGTCCGCCAACGCCTACGAAAATGTTCTTGCTGTAATTAGCCATGCCTACTACTTCATGAGGAACCACCTGACCAACAGAGAGAATCAGATCATAACCGCCATGAATAAGCTTTTCGTTTACCTCCACTTCAATATCTGTGGAATACAGGCCTTCGGAAATTTCTTCGATGACTTCTTTTGGTACGGTTCCAATGGAAATGGTATCTGTCTGCCAGTGATGCACCAGAAAAGCCTCTTCGGGAATGACTTTGGCAAACATTTTTTCTTTTTCTTCTTCGTCCATGGCCATGTGTGTGCCAAGGGCAGGCATCACATGAACCTGAACAGAAGGAGACAGTTTTTTATAAAGAATCTGTGTGATTTCCCCGGCATAAGAGTAGCAGCGTGTGAAATCAGGGGGGATAATCAAAACTTTTTTTAAATCAGGGTATTGAGCCAGCAGTTCATCCATACAGGCTTCTACCTCCGGGACAGAGATACCCTGGGTTTCGTTTGTAAGATAAAGTTCTTTCATAGGCTTAATCCTCAAATTTCAGAACGATTTTCAAAACATCCTGTGGATGCTCCTGAATCATGGTGAGAGCTTCCATAATGTCTTTGTAGTTGTAAGCTTTTGTCATTAACTGGTCCGGACGAAGAGTACCGTCTTCAAATCCTGCAATCACTTCATCAAAGCAGTTGTTGTTCAAACGGGAACCAACAATGGTAAGTTCTTTTTTGGTAATGTCTGCCATGGTAATCTGAGAAGGCTGGTTTTTCAGGCCGATACAAACCACACGTCCTGCAGGGCAGGCCAGTTGAACTGCCTGTTCAAAGGAAGAAGGAATGCAGACAGTGTCCACAACAACAGGAATTCCTTCATTATCGGTAAATTTCATAATGCGCTCTTCCAGATTTTCTTCTGATACCAGAACAACCTCATCTGCGCCCATGGACAGCGCCTTGTCCAGACGTTCTTTTACCAGATCTGTCATCATAACCTGAGCGCCATTTCTCTTAGCAACCTGCATAGCGCAGATACCGATAGGACCGGAACCCATGATTAAAACCTTGTCTCCTTTGGTAATCTGGCCTCTTCGGTTGATTTCCACACCAATGGTAAAAGGCTCCACGAGACCAAGGAAGGATTCATCAAAGTCTTTATGGAATACATGAATGTTAGCTTCCGGGGCAACCACGTACTCTGCAAAACCACCGTCACGATGCACGCCCATAACCTCCAGAGTGGAACAAACATTGTGGCGTCCAATGCGGCAGGCATAGCAATGTCCACAGCTTCTTACAGGGTCTACAGCAACCTTATCTCCTGGTTTTACAGAGGTTACATTTTCTCCAACCTCTGTTACAATACCGCCAAATTCATGACCAATGAGACGGGGATAAGTAGCCAGAGAATTAGTTCCATTGTAAATACCAATATCAGAACCACAGATTCCGCCGGAGGTAATACGGACAATCACGTCATCCGGGTTCTGAATGGTTGGGTTTGGAACATCTACGATTTCCACTTTAAAGGGTTCTACAACTTTAATTGCTTTCATAACTTAACTCCTTTTCTTCTCGTGCATAATTGATATATTAGTTTCTTTGCTTTTTAATATAGCAGATAGGATTGAAAAGTGCAATAGAAATATAATACAAGAACAGGGAGTAAAAATTGGATATAATTAACAAAAAAAGATGTGAATAATGGAATGAATTGACTAAAATATTACAATATGATATGATTTTTAAATAAAAAGAAAAAGGAATTCTAAATTTCAGTCTAATATATTAAAAGAAAGGACGGAAGGATGAAAATTAAAATATCAGAAGCAGAACTGATGATGACAGAGAAGAAAAAAACGGAAAATAACAGAGAATATGCTTATCGCGTACTACGGGATAATATTATGACAATGCAGCTATTGCCTGGTACTACTATTAATGAAGGGGAACTGGCAGAAGTCTTTCACACCAGCAGAACACCCATTCATGAGGCTGTGCTGATGTTAAAGGAAGAATCTTTGATTGAAGTATACCCACAGAGTGGTTCTAAGGTATCCTTGATTCAAATTGATATATTAAAGGAGGGATATTTTTTGCGTTCTGTGATTGAACCGGAGATTATCCGCAGGCTGGCCGGAAATCTGCCCTCTCAGCAGATTGGTGGACTGCGGGAAAACCTGGAGCAGCAAAAAGCAGCCTGGGAAGATGGGACAGCGCATGAACAGATAGATACCTTTTTTAAGCTGGATGACAAATTTCATCATTTGATTTATACCATGTCCGGCAAGGAAATGACCTGGTATGCAGTCAAAAAAGTCAGCACCCATTATGATCGGGTACGATATCTGGACGCGATTATGAATCATACAGAACTGAAGAAAATTTATGAAGAACACCAGAAAATCCTGCAGCTTCTTATGCTGGGAATTCCTTCTGATTTCAGGCTGGATTGGTTTTATGATTCCCATTTAGGAACCTATCGGAAAGGCTTCCAGAGGATTTTTGAAAAGTATCCGGATTATTTTCAGCTATAGATGGAGATATCAAAGTTTTTAATTGGTGAAAATGAATAAAAAAGTAACGAAAAATTTATAAAAGTTTTACATATTTTAGAAAATCTATTGACGTATGACGTATGATTTGGTATAGTTGATACATGAATAAGAGGTCATACGTGTTATCACCAGACTTCGGGCGAAAATGAAAAGAAGAGGAGGAAACGAGTATGTTTTCAGGAGGTGTTGTGACAGGACCACTGTTAATCGGCATTTTTATTTTAGCCATTGCGGTTTTGCTGGTTCTGATCATCAAATTTAAGTTAAATGCATTTGTTGCATTGTTGGTGACTGCGTTTGGTACAGGTGTGTTAGTGAATATGCCCCTGCCGGATGTGGCAAAAACAGTATCCGATGGTTTTGGTAGCACTCTGGGAAGTATCGGTATGGTAACTGGTCTGGGTGTTATGCTTGGTAAATTTATGTTTGAATCCGGTGGTATTGAATCCATTTCAAACAAAATTTTAAAGGCATTTGGAGAGAAGCGTTCTCCGATTGCGGTTTCTCTTTCCGGATTTATTACAGGTATTCCGGTATTTGGTGATGTTGTTTACATTATGTTTGCGCCAATGCTTCGTGTGTTATCCAAGAAAACAGGGATTTCTATGGTAAACTTTGCCTGTGCCATTTCTGTTGCTACAACCTGTACTTTTGCACTGGTACTGCCTACTGCGCCACCTCTGGCTGTTGCAGGTGAGCTGGGAATCGAAATTGGTATTTTCTTCTTTTATGCTTTGATTTCTGCATTTGTAGGTATGATTTTTGGTGGTATTGTTTACGGAGCATTTCTGAATAAACAGGATCACAAGAGAAATCATTTTTACACTTTTGAAGACTTGGAAGTAGAAGAAGCTGCGTTAAATACTGCAGATAACCGTCAGAAAATGGGAGCAGGAAAAGCATTATCTATTCTGTTAGTACCAATTATCCTGATTCTTCTTGGAAGCTTTGTACCTCTTGCAGTAGGAGAAGATGCAGCTATTACACCAATCGTAAAATTCCTTGGTGACAAGAACTTTGCCATGATGGCAGGCGTTATTTATGCAGCGCTGATTTCCAGAAAATATCTGCGTCAGTCTATTACAGACATTATGACAGAGGCAGCAGACCAGGTTGGTTTGATTCTTCTGATTACCGGTGCAGGCGGCGCATTTGGTAAAATCCTTCAGGCAACTGGTATTGCAGATTATGTGGCTGGTTCCTTATCCCAGTTCAGCATTCCGATTCTGGTGCTGTGCTTCCTGATCGCACAGATTATCCGCTGCGCTCAGGGATCCACAACCGTTGCTCTTATGACAACTGCAGCGATTATGTCCAGCACCATTGCAACCAGCGGTGTGTCACCAATCCTGTGTGCCATTGCGATTTGCGCAGGCGGTATTGGTCTGTCTCTTCCAAATGACTCCGG
>CATWQE010000043.1 GCA_958352855.1 uncultured Bacillota bacterium | reverse complement strand
ATGTGTTTCACTGTTCAGTTATCAAGGTTCCTGTCGTTTTGACAGCTTTGATATTCTATCATATCGCTTTCAGCTTGTCAAGAACTTTTTTATTTTTTTGAAACTTTTTTCTGAGCTGTTTCCGCTCGCCTCTGTCTCTTGCGACAGCCAGTCTAGATTATCACATCTGAGCAGGTCTGTCAAGGACTTTTTTGAAGTTTTTTAACTTCTTTGAAAAGAATGTTTTCCTCTGTCTTTTCGACAGCTTGTTTACTTTATCATATCTTTTCTTTCTTGTCAACAACTTTTTTCATTTTCTTTTTTGACATTCAAACCTCAAAGCGGTTGACTGAGTTACACTATACCACTATCCTTTCTCTATGTCAACAAAAAAGAAGGTTTTTTACAATTTTTTTACAATATCTCCTAATATATCCACAAATAACTTATGTTTTGCTTGTGGATACAAGAACGCATGCAATATCGTTTACATTTGTTCCCGTAGGCCCTGTAAAAATCAGTCCATCAACTTGTTTCAGACTAGAATATGCATCATTTCTTTCTAGCACATTATGAATGTCAATCCCAAGATTATGCAATTTTCTAACAGTTAAACCATCTACAATGCCTCCAGCTGCATCTGTTGGTCCATCAGTTCCATCAGAACCAACAGAGAAAACCACTACATTCTCCAATCCGTCAATGCCTTCCGCCGCTGCTAAAGCCAATTCCTGATTACGCCCACCCTTTCCATTTCCTTTGACCTTTACAACCGTTTCCCCCCCTGCAATAAAAGCTATAGGTTTATTGCTATCTTTATATGTTCTTGCAATAGAAGCCATCATAGATCCTGCCTCTCTGGCCTGGCATTCTAGCTGGTCTGTCAGGATTGTAGTTTTATAGCCAAGTTCTTCACAGGTTTTCGCTGCTGCCCTACATAATTCTTTTACACTGCCAGTAACTACTGTTTCAACATTATTCAAGAATTTGGGTGTTTCTATCTTTAACAACTGTAATATCTTTTCAGATATAGGAATCTGATATTTGTCAATAATTTCCAAAGCTTGTTCGCAGGTAGATGAATCACTACAGGCTGGTCCCGACGCAATCATATCAAGAGGATCTCCCAAAATATCAGACAAAACAACTGCATATACTTTTGCAGGCTCACATATTTTTGCAAATTTACCACCTTTTACTGCAGAAATTCTTTTTCTTATTGTATTCATTTCTACAATATTGGCACCACAATTTAATAATTGATTCGTTAAATCACTCAGTTCTTCTGGGGAAATTAGTGGATTTTCAAACAGGGCAGAGCCACCTCCTGAAATCAAAAAAATAACTGTGTCCTCCTGATTCAAATTTTCAACCAATTTTATTGCCTGTCGTGTCCCCACAAAAGAATTTTCATCTGGGACAGGATGACCTGCTTCTACGATAGTACAATGCTCAATTCTCCCCTTATTGTGCCCATATTTTGTTATTACAATACCAGCGCTGAGACGGTCTCCAAGACATTCTGCCCCACATTTTGCCATCTGCCACGCCGCCTTACCAATCGCAACAAGTACAATTTTCCCATTTCCGAATTCTTTTCCCTTTAATGCCTTGCGAACTGCTTTATCTGGCAAACAGGACTGTAGTGCCTGTTTTATAATTTTCTCCGCATCTTTTTTTATAAACATACCTATCTCCTCATTATTCCTGTTGATAAATTTTATTTTTCAAAAGCACGACAGTGCTTGTATATATTGCATCTATGCAGAAAAATGCGCGAAAACCTTCTGCTGTCGCGCATTTCCTCCCATTTTTTCATACCACCCCAGTGAAAGCCGGTAACCAACTGATAATCTGTGGAATAAATCCCATGGCCAGCAATAATAATACCTCAACAATCAGATAAGGAATAATCCGTTTGCAAATTGCTCCGATACTGGATTTTGAAATACCTGATGCTATAAACAAATTCACTGCCATCGGTGGAGTAATCATTCCAATTGATGTATTGATTACAATGATAATACCCATTACCACTAACGGAAATACGGATTCTGCTCCATACTGGGGAAACAATGTAGCTGCCATTGGAGCTAAAATCGGTGTAATTAATAATATAATTGACTGTGTTTCCAAAAACATTCCAAGGAATAAAAGAATCAGATTAACAATTAAAAGAAGTATGATTCTATTTCCTGAAAATGTATCAATAATTGTATTTGCAATCATAGACGGAAGATTTTCATGTGTCATAAACCATGCAAATGGTGCTGAAAGCCCAATAACAAACATGACTACTGCTGAACTTACTGCTGAATCTCTAAAGATACCATACAAATCTTTAAGGGCGCAGTCTTTATAAACAAACAATGAAATAATTAATGAATATATTGTAGCAACTGCTGCAGATTCTGTCGGAGTGAATACACCTCCATAGATTCCACCTAAAATAATAACTGGCATCAAAATTGCCCAAATTGCACTTACAAAAGCTTTTCCTATCGTCCCTTTGGGAAGTTTACCTTTTTCAGCAGGGTCATATTTTTTACAAAGAACAGTATTTGTGATTACCAGAACCACTGCCAGAAGAATTCCTGGTAAAATACCTGCCAAAAACATAGTTCCTACAGATACAGATGCCGTTACTGCATATGTTACCATTGGAATACTAGGAGGAATGACCACTCCCAAAGTACCTGACGAAGCAGCTACTGCGCCTGCCACATCAGCAGGATAACCTTTTTCTTTCATGCGTGGAACTGTAATTCCACCAATCGCTGCAACAGTAGCTGGATTAGAACCTGAAATAGCTCCGAAAAAAGCAGATGCAACTACCGCAATACTTGCAAGTTTTCCAGGTTGTCTTCTGACTAATGTTGCAATAAAATCAATCAAACGTTTTGATATACCACCCTTTTCCATAATATTTCCTGCAAGAATAAAAAAAGGAACAGCCATCAATGTAAAATTATCAGTCTGAGTAAACATACGTTGAGTAATTGCAGGGAGCAAGTTTATATTTCCAGTAATCACCATAGCTGCTGCAGTTGACACTCCCAGACTAACTGCTATAGGCACTCCTAAAAATAACAGTACAAATAAAATCCCGAAAAGCAATACTGCCATCATGCTTTTTCCACCTCCCCATTTTTCTCATCTAACTTTCCTGTACACTCCAGATAAACCCTCCAACACTGTAGAATCCCCATATTTATTAGTCCAAGAGGCATAGATATATACATAATCCACATAGGAATATGGAGAGTTGCTGAAAGCTGACCACTAACATACTGATAATTAATCATATCTAATCCGTAAAAACCTGCAAATACTGCAAACACAAGCGTAATAGCTGCACTGACTACATGCAATATTTTCATTGCTCTTTTAGATAGCCATAAAGTCATGACATCTACCACGAAGTTAGAGCCTTCAAAGGCTGCAATTCCTACCCCTATGAATACCATCCAAATCATACAATATCTTGCAAGTTCTTCTGACCAGGCAATGGAAAATAAACCAGTATATCGTCCAACTGTTGCCACAAAAATAATAGTGACCATCACGATTAACAGAATTACACAAAATATTTCTTGCACTTTCTTTAGTTTATTAAAAAACGTCCCCATATTTTATCCCCCCTTTTAATCTTCTATCCAGGCATCTACAAGTTCCTGACTAAGCCCAAATTTTTCAACATCCTCATAAACACCTTGCGTAGCCTCTATCCATTCCTCCTGATTTACTTCTGTGATAGTCACACCCTGCTCCTGCATATGCTTCAATCCTTCTTCATTGTATAATTGACTGTACTCTCTTTGCCAGATTTTTGCTTCCTCTGCTGCACGATCAAACGCATCTTTCTGTTTTGGAGTGAAATTATCATACAACTTTTCATTTATAATTAATACACACGGTGAATAAAACAAATTAATCATTGAACAATAGCTCTGTACCTCATACACCTTTGCAGAATCAATAATTGCAATGGGATTTTCCTGACCATCTACTGTCCCCTGCTGCAGAGCTGTAAAAATTTCTGACCACGCCATGGGTGTCGGACTAGCTCCCAACTCTTGGTAAGTTGCCATATGAATCATATTTTCCATTGTACGGACTTTTAGTCCTTTTACATCTTCAGGTTTGCGAACTTCCACACTGTCATTTGTTAATTGTCGAAACCCATTTTCCCAAAATCCAATTCCTTTGATTCTGATTTTTGATAATTCTTCCAAAAGTGCCTGTCCATTTTCACCGTCCAATTTCCTGTATGCTTCCTGTGCGTCTTCAAAAAGATATGGAAGATCGAGAACTGACCAATTCGGACAAAAATTGGGAAATGGACCTGTTGAAACAAGAGCCATCTCTTGAATTCCCAATCCAACTGATTCTATCATGTCCCGTTCATTCCCAAGTTCTGAATTCGGATAAATATCTAGCGTCATCTCTCCATCACTGTACTTTTCAAGAAGTTTTTGCATTTCCTGCAAACCCTTCACATAGTGTCCATCAGGTGCAGTTGTAGTACCTACTTTAAATCTTACTGTTGCAGATGCAACCCCCATAAACTTACTTCCGTTACTCACCTTTGCTTTCGAACCGCAGCCTGCTAGTAAAGAACCTATTAAAACAACCGCAGTAAGTATCGGTAGTAATTTTTTCTTTCCCCCAATACCATTTCCCATTTTGCTATTTCCTTTCAATTCAATGATTTTCGATACGAATCATCAATTACTTTTTCATAGGTTTTGTATTCTGCTTATTAAACAAAAGCTGTTTTAAATTCAATGTAAAAAGTGTCACTGGCTTCGTCCACTCCAGCCCTGTCTTTTGCATCATAAATTTTTTAAACTCTTCTGGCTTTTCTGATAAAATCATATTTTTATGAACAAGAAATATCTGATCCTTACCAGTAAAAAAATAAAAAAAATCCGTATCTTCTAATAAACGTATAATAGAATCGTATAGATATATCGACTCTTTTCCCTGCGCTGTACAAGAAAAAGTTTCACCTGCATTAAATTCATAAGACATCTTAATCTCCTCACCATCTAATGCCTCTATAGTCCGCTCTGCACGTCTTTTGCCATTCATGTTCCCAGCAGTCAATATCACAGCACTCCCAAATATCAACATTGTTCCAAATGGTTGCCGAACATAAATCCCCATTATCATACAGACAATACACAATGCTATACGAATTATATTATTTTTAATGTAAAAAGTATTGTTAATCACTTTTTCTGCTCTTTTAATTAAATCTGGTGTATACCAAACTCCTGCTTTATACTTTTTCATTGTTACCTTCCACTATATTCATAATGAATAAAGAAATTGTCCCAGCATAGCTGTCACTTTTCTGCTTTCAAATCACAGTTTACTATAACCAGCATAGCTGAG
The DNA here is from genome assembly GCA_958352855.1 of uncultured Bacillota bacterium. Classification (GTDB taxonomy): domain Bacteria; phylum Bacillota; class Clostridia; order Lachnospirales; family Lachnospiraceae; genus Blautia. The sequence continues at coordinate 16,008 of CATWQE010000043.1, read as the reverse complement.
ACACTCTAACTTCCAGCTTATAAGCCATTTACAACATTTATTGGTTTTCCAGCCACATATGCTTTCACATTTGCAACAGCACAATCCATAATGCGTTGACGGCTTTCTTTGGGTGCCCAGGAAATATGCGGTGTTATAATACAATTTTTAGCTTTCAGTAACGGATTATCCCCCTTAATAGGCTCTGTAGAAACCACATCAAGTCCTGCTGCCATAACTTTTCCACTGTTAAGCGCATCTGCCAAATCCTGTTCTACAATCAATGGCCCCCTGCTGTTATTCAGAATTATTACCCCATCTTTCATTTTTGCGATAATCTCTTTGTTTATAATTCCTTCTGTGGATGGAAATAACGGACAATGCAATGCCACAACATCAGAATTTTCAAGAAGCTCTTCTAACTCAACATACTGTGCAATTTCTCTTCCACTATCACTTTGGTAATTGTCATATGCCAAAACTTTCATTCCAAGCGCTTTTGCAATCTTTCCTGTTTGTTGTCCAATACGACCAAATCCGATAATACCAATGGTCTTTTCAGCTAATTCAATGAGAGGATAATCCCAAAAACACCAATCCTGACAATTTTCCCAGCGCCCCTCATGTACTGCCTCGCTATGATGCGCTATATGATGACAAATTTCTAGCAACAATGCAATAGCAAACTGACTTACAGATGCAGTTCCATATGTTGGAACATTTGTAACTGGGATTCCTTTTTTCTGAGCATACTCATAATCTACAACATTATATCCTGTTGCCAACAACGAAATAAATTTCATATTGGGACATGCATCAATTACCCTTTTTGTAATAGGTGTTTTATTTGTAAATACAACTTCTGCATCTCCAATTCTCTCAATTGCTTCATTTTCATTGGAAAGAGAAGTTCTGTCATATACTGTTAATTCTCCATAAGCTTCCAACTCACTCCAACTGAGATCCCCTGGATTTTCTGTATAACCGTCTAATACAACAATTTTCATTGTATACCTCCTAAAATATAACCTTTTTCTACACAATCTCAAATCTGCGGCTGTTCTGGATGAAGCATTGTCTTAATTACTTTATGAAGAACATCGTCATCCCAGATTTTCTTCCAGTCATCTCTCATAACCAGACGGTTTCCAAGTCCAATTGCTACTTTACATGCATCTGATACTGGAGGTTTCCCAGGAATATAGCCAAGAAAATTACAAGTCAAATTATAAATATGACCTACTAGGAAGGAAACAGCTGCATCTCTGTTAATTCCACGCCGTTCTGCTTCATCTACTGTTTCTGCCATGGCATACAGACATGTAGCTCCCAGCAGTTCAACTAATGTAGGTTCCAGAAATGCAATCTGTTCCGATGTCATTACATAAGCGTGTTCAGCTGCATACATATCACGCGCTGTTTCCTGCATTTTTGCAAACACACACTCCTCCCCACAAATCTTACTCATAACAATATCCTGTTTTCCACCGTCTCCTCCAAAGCGATCTGCACGTGCTTCAGGAGTATCCTGATCCAGAAGGAAGGAAGGGTGGCATGGATGAGCAACACCAAAAGTACAATCATCACGAAGGGATAGTTCTTTTGCTACTGCTGCTGCCGGATCAAGAATAAGAAATCCTGTCCCAGGTTTTAACATTGGCACATAGATGGAACTAAGTTTCTCAATCAATGTGTCTGGAACTGCAAAAACAATCACTTCTGCTTTTTCAATTGCCTCCTCAACAGATGTCACTTCCAACCCCCGCTCGTGAATACTATCAATTCCTTTTGGAGCGTTTTCCACAAGCATCAGATTGTATTTATCTGTTAATTTTGCAAGATTTCTACTGGTACGTGTACCCATTTTTCCTCCAGCACCGATTACTGCTACACTGATTTTATTCATCATTCTTTACCTCGTCTTTCCTTAAAATATTTTATTAGATTGTTTTCATAACTTTTTCTGCTATAGATTCTGGCGAAAATCCATAGGCATCTGCAAGTTCTTTCGCTGGGCCAGATTCACCATATGTTGTCAAAGCAATTCTCGTCACATAAGCAGGTCTGTATTCGCATGCAAGGCGGCTGATATAAGAACCAAGGCCACCATTAATGTTATGATCTTCTACGGTAAACAGCTGATTACTCTTCTCCATTACTTTTAAAATATCAGAAGGATTTTTTCCATAAAGAATATTGATATCTGCTACAGTAACATTTACTCCCTGTTCTTTTAAAAGTTCTGCTGCTTTTATCACTCTGTCCAGAACAAATCCACTGGAAAAGAGTATAGCATCTGTTCCATATTCTTTCCAAATAGTAATTCCATTTTCTGCAAATGGTGCATTTACATCATACACATCTTCTTCACGTCCGCTTCCTGCTCTGATATAAACCGGACCATCTATTTCTGCTGCTTTTTTTACTGCCTGATAGCACTGTGCCGGGTCAGCAGGTGTAAAAATTGTATAGTTTGGAAGGCTGGATACCACTGCAAGGTCTTCATAAAATTGATGTGTGACACCTTCGCGCTCACCACCTAAAAGTCCAGAGTTAACACCCAAGAACTTCACGTTTAAATTTGTATATCCTACAAATGTGCGCATCTGCTCACAGGCACGCATTGTTAAAAATCCAGCATATGTACCTACAAATGGTGTCATTCCTGCACTTGCAAGTCCAGCTGCAGTGTCTACCGCACCTTGCTCTGCAATTCCGCATTCCACATAACGCTCTGGATATTTTTCTCCAAATGGAACTGCTCTCATTGCTTTCAGTGAATCTGGAGAAACCATCATAATATCTTTTCTTTCTTCTGCCATATCCATTAAAGCCGCTGCAAATGCTTCCCTTGTACCTTTAAACTTCGTCATTATTCTGCACCTCCCAGTTCTTTAACTGCAACAGCATATTCACCATCTGTCGGGACACCTTTATGCCATGCATTATTATTCTCCATATAACTTACGCCTTTCCCTTTTACACAATCGCACACAATACAAGAAGGAACATCTTTATTGCTCTTTGCAATTGTAATTGCAGATTTAATTGCTCCAATATCATGACCATCAATTTCCTGCACATGCCAGCCAAAAGCCCTGATTCGTTCTGCTACATTGTTATGCCCCACTGTAAACTCTACGCTTTTATAACTCTGCCAACCATTTCTGTCTACAAACAAAATCAAATTATCCAATTTTCTTCCTACAGCTGTATTAATCCCTTCCCAGCAAACACCTTCCTGTAATTCTCCATCACCACAGATAACATATGTGTAATAATCTTTATCCTGTGCTTTTCCTGCAAGCGCCATGCCTACTCCGATTGCAATACCATTTCCAAGAGAACCTGATGTCATATCAATCCCCGGCGTGCTATGCATTGATGGATGACCCTGAAAAATACTATGTAACTGTCTCAAATTAAAATGCTCTACTTTGGGATTAAAATATCCTCTCTCATTTAATGCTGCATACACAATAGGACAGGAATGTCCTTTGGAAAGAATCAGGCGATCCCTGTCTTCCCATTCTGGGTTTTTAGGTTCAATATTCATTGCATCAAAATATAGTGTTGCCACAATATCTGCAATGGATAATGCTGGTCCTGGATGTCCATCTTTTCCTTCATACACCATTCTTATAGTTTCTAATCGAAGTTTCTGTGCCATTTCATGAATTTGTTCATTTTTCATTTTTTTACTCCTTATTCATTAATTGTTAATCGTTAAACGTTATACCTTTGTCATGACTCTATTTTACTAACTACTTTCTTTTTTGTCAATCTGCTATATTTTACAAAAAACATTTCCAATTTTTATGCAAAATATACTACAGTTTAAACGTTTGATGTTTGTATGTTTCTGATGTATAATGAAACAAATAATATGATATGATAAGATAAGGAGGATACAATAATGAATAACATATTATGGACCCCACGCCCTCAGGCAAATAAATCAGCACCTAACTATGTAATTGACCAGATACGACAATCTTTATTAGATAAAAAAATATTGCCTGGCGACAAACTTCCACCAGAATCTGAATTAGTTGAATTATTTGGTGTAAGTAGAGGTTCTGTTCGGCAGGCAATGAAATCCCTAGAAACACTGGGAGTTATTACTATACGCCCCGGAGATGGAACTTATGTAAATACGTCCATTTCAGAAAATAACTTTAACCCCCTGGTTTTTGCGCTTCTGATATCCAGTCCTTCAGAAAAGGTTATTACAGATGCCAGATATGCATTAGAACGAGATATTGTTGAACTAATTTTAGAAGATGAAACGCTTACTGAAGCTGTAATACCTCTCCTAAAAGAAAATATTGAGCATCACAAAGAATTAATGCAATCTGGTGCTTCATCAAAAATACTGGCCGAAAATGACCAACGCTTTCATCACATTCTTTCAAATGGCTGTGGAAATCTAATTTTGCAGACTGTATACGATTATGTTCTAGAATCATTCGAAGCTCAAATGATTTACACAACATCACGTCAGCCAATGAATGAATTCAGTATGACAATCCACGACCATGAAGCAATTCTTACAGCTATAACAAATCGTGATTTTGCAAATGCAAAACTAGCAATCAAAAATTCGGTTCAAAACTGGCTTGGTCTAATGACAAACTAAAGAAGCAGGGAAATTTTGCAAATTGCCGCAAATTTCCCTGCTCCTTTTCTCTCATCCTAAAATTCCTGATAAAAAATGTAACAGAATATTATTATCATACAGAAAACCCGTAATTTCATTCTCCTGAATCAGTACCGATGCCTCTTTTGCCCAGGCAGCATCCCAAAATAGTGTAATAATCAAAAAACAAATCCACACAAAGAAGATACCCTGTACAGCTCCAAGAACTGCTCCTCCTGCCCTGTTCAACAAACTCAGTACCGGAAGGGAGAAAATACCGTCCAGCATTCCCGCCAAAAGATTCATAAAGATACTTACCAGAATAAAAGTCAAAATCAGGCTGATACTTCCAATAGCAATTTTGGCAATACTATGTGATAAATATTCTCCAAAAGTCTCTGCCAGCAGATGGTGATAATTCTCCGCTGTATTATTTTCTGCCAGAATCTTTTTCATGCTCTCTGGCAAAGGAAGTCCGGATATAAACTGTGCCTGCTCCTCCTTATTTTCCTGTTCGTTCATTTTTTCTTCTAAAACTCCCGAAATGCTCTCTTCACACTTTTGCTGTACCACTTCATAAATAGGCGTATTCTCCGTCAAAAACCGGCTCATATACGGATTTAGCGCTGCTCCCAAAAACAGCGTCAGCACCACAGAAATTAAAGAAAATGCAGAACGTACCATGCCATGTTTCATTCCATTAAAAACACAAAGCACTATGACTGCCAGAATAACAACACTTAACCAATTCATAAATCACCTTTCTTTTGTAATTTTTATTTCAATCGTATGGTATTAATTCCACCTTCTGAAACCACAATATAGCGTTTGGAGGCTACCTGGAAAATATTTTTGACTGCTCCCTCCTCCATGGTTCCATCAAATTTAAGAATCCCTTTTAAATTATACATCATAACTTTTTCTGAATCACACATAATAATCATATCTCCACTGATACTAATATCCTGGTATTCTTTATCAAACCCCTTGGAACACTTCTTTCTTCCTGAGGGATCAAATAATTGAAGAATGTATGGTTCTTCCTCTTCATTGCCTTTTAAAACCAGTCCGAAATATTTGTCGTTATAAAAGGTACTGATAATTTCTTCTTTTAGCTCTTCCTCTGCCTTCTTTTCCACTGTGCCATTACTTTCAAAGATTGTATATCCATCATCACGAAATGCCACTGCAGTCTGGTCATTGACATAAACAACCTGAGGAATTAAGGTATTTTTATAGGTGTAGTCTGCAATGATATTATCCACCTTATTTTGTCCTTCGTCTCCAAAACTGTAAAATACAATTCTGCTGGATATCTCCCCCTCTTCAATATAAAGATAACTGACCATAATAATATCGCCCTTTGGAGAAACTGCAATATCCAGAGGATATCCCGGATTTTCTATTCTGGTTTGGTTTTCAGCAATAATGCTTCCGTCTGATGCATAGTAATTAATCCATGTTTTTTCTCCATCTTCCAGCACCGCCGCTACTGCACCGGTTTCTGTTACCTCAGCCTGGAGAATCGGAAACTTGGTTTCAACAGGTCCTACCGGTTTGTCCTTTTTCAGCACATACATCAGAGTTCCTTTTCTGTCATAAATAACCGCATATTCTCCTCTTACGTCTGAATCCGGATTACTCATTTCATAAGTCTGATTCCACACAATTTCTTGAGACTGCGAAAGCAAATAAGCGCCATCATCACCATACTTCAGCAAGCTATCTCCTAACTGGGTATAGCCTGCTGACTGGGTATCTTCATTTTCCGCTGAAGACAACACCTGGTAATTGCGATACACATGAAGCTGAATCCCCACTAAAACAGCAATCGCCAGAAGAACGATTCCTAAGGTTATCCACACTGAACGCTTTATCTTAATTTTGGCAAGGGGTTTTATTTTGTTCTCATAAAGCTGTATGATTTTTTCCTGCCCTCCCGCACCATCTCCGGAATGTTCCGGAAATTTCCGTTTTATGTATTCTTTTATATTCATAAATTTCTTCCTTCACGTATTTTTAGGTAAGTATAGCACAAATTTTTAAGGGAGTAAAATTTTTTGTCCCGGATAAATGGTATCATTTTCTGACATTTGGTTTAGTTCGCAAATTTCCTTGATTTTCTTAATAGTACCATAGTTTTTCATACTAATCCTGGTCATAGTATCCCCTGGCTGAATAGTATAAGACGTATGAGTAGATGCTGCAGTTTCTTCCTGCTGTTCTGCTTCTGCATCTGGTGTGGTCTCTTTTGGAATCTCTTTTTGCTCCTCTTCCTGTACTTTTGTTTCTGACGTTTCCTGTAACGGTTCTGTTTCCTTTTCCTTCTCTTCCTCTTTTCCAGGTGCATTAACCGGAGTTACCGCTTCTGGACTTTCTGTTTTCTGCTTTGTTTCTTGTTTATCCAAACTTGCAATGACCTTCTCTGTTCCCCTTAATTTCTGATAATCGTTTAAATATAGCACACTTACTGCAAGAGCTGCCGCTGCTACACATACACCTGCAGTTTTAAACAGCGGAAAGTTTTTCTTTTCTTTTTCCAGCTCTGCTTTTTTCTCTACTTTTTTCCGAAAAGAATGTACTGCTCCATCATCTACCTCTTCACTTTTCTTTTCTAATCTTTCATTTTGTGCCACCAGAAAATTACGCATGGCCTCATTTTTTTCATAATACACATAAAATCCCGCCTGCCTGGACATTTTCCCATCCTCATATCGGTAAAACGCCTCTTCTTTTTCCAGGGGCTCCATAACAAACAACACCTTATCATTTCCTCCAAAATGATTTAAGTGGGTCTGGCAAATTACCTCATGCAGCTCCATAGAACACCCTGGCACAGAAAGAAACCATCCTACAATTTCCTGCTCCGGAAAATATTCTTTATTTTTTTCGTACACATGATTCCAGGTTTCCTGTGTAAAATCCACATGCTCCTCACTGATTTCCATATCACTAAGGGCTACCGCACTTTTTACAAATAAATATGAAATTCCGTCCTTCCAGTTTGCCTGTCCTAAAAGAATAGCCGCAATTCCCTTACCTGTATTTTCAGAAGAGATTCTACAAAGGTAGGTATATGCATAGTCTTCTATATAGATTTTTTGTGTTCCTTCAATTTCTCCTATCTGGCGTATATTGTTTGGAATCCTGAAAAATCCCTCATTTCCCTCTGGTTTTTGTTTTTCTTTTTCATAAACAATTTCTATCATACTAACAGCACCCCTTTTTTTGAAGAAAAGGATACCACACTCTCCATGCGAATTTTATCAAATTTCGTGTAACATTCTATTTTTTTACTGACAAAATTTCCATATTTTTTCGGGATAACAAAAAAGAAAACGGAAAAACTAAAGACAGTAGTATCAGGAAAGGATAGAATATGTATGGCAAACCACCTTACTCATTATATAGAAAACCAAACTGCAGACGCAGATGTGAAACTTGGCACCCTGCTTTTTCATCTTTTATCATCCAGAGAACAACGTTTTCGAGATTTGGTTATTCTCTGCATTGGCAGTGACCGCATTACCGGGGACAGTCTTGGCCCCCTGGTAGGCCACAGCCTCACCGGATATTCGTTAAGTCATACTCATGTTTACGGAACCTTGTCCCATCCCGTTCATGCTCTGAATTTAAATGAGACTGTAAACATGCTGTATGAACAGCATCCTCACAGCCTCACGATAGCAGTTGACGCATCCCTGGGAACGAAAAACCATGTGGGATGCCTCACAGTTTCCGAAGGTCCTTTAAATCCCGGACTGGGTGTACGAAAAAAGCTCCCTGCTGTTGGAGACATTGCTGTCACCGGTATTGTAAACTTCTCCGGAGCTTTTGACCATTTGCTTTTGCAATCCACACGCCTTGCCACAGTTGTTCATATGGCTGACTCTATCGTGTCCGGAATCCGCATGGCCCATCGTCAATATTTTGCGCCGCGCCTTTTTCCCGTATTTCCTTTTTTCCAGCCTGAGCCTGAGCGCACTCTTAGTTTTGCAAAATTTACTTCTGTACCGCCGGCCTCTGTCTGTTCTCCAAAGGGCAGAATATAATCTCTATACTGATAATTTGCTCCAAATACCCTGCGGATAATTCTTTTAATGAGAAGATAAGCGCCTCTTGGAAACCATGCTTTGTAGTAATATCTTCCAATTTCGCAAGTACCGCAATACTTATCTGTCAGGGTAATAATCCAGGTTTCCCAGTGTGTAGGCGGTATTGGGGTAACCGGAAACATATGTTTTACAATCATCTCTTCTTCCAGAGGATTCAGCTTAAAATAACGTCTGGCATTTCGCAAAGCTGTGTGGGGGTGGGTCATGGCATGAACCGGATCTCCCGTCTCCTTGCGATGCCCTCTCCAGTCATACAAAAATAAATCGTGGAGCATTCCCGCCCTTGCCGCACTTCTGGCATCCAGATTAAAAAATTTACAGATTCTATAGTTAAAATATGCCACATTAAGACAATGCTGATAACAACTGGTTTCGCAGTGATGGGGGTATTTCTTCATTTTCAGCACATACGGGTGATGGACCAGGTCCTTGATATACTCATAAAACTCTTCATTTCCCGGGTCCTTCACTGTTCTAACGCGTCTTCTCTTCCTGTTTCCTATCATAATTCCTCACTCCCCATTTTTTATTTAGATTCTATACGAAACCTCAATTTTTGTAAAGAAAAAAGAGTTGCCACATAAGCATACCGGGAACATTTGCACATTTCCAGCTCAGCCTGCGTTCCCTTTGAGCCTGTAGTCTCAAAGAGTACTCGGCAAATTCGCCAAAACTGCACAAATATTCCACAATACTATATCATGTGACAACTCTTTTTTTAATTACATGAATGCTTTTACTTTTTCATAAATACCTGCTGCATCAATTCCGTATTTTTCCAGTAATTTTACTGCAGGGCCTGATTCGCCGAATACATCATTGATACCAATACGCAACATCTTTGTAGGAGCCTTCTCAGACAGTACTTCTGCTACTGCGCCGCCAAGTCCTCCGATAACAGAATGTTCTTCTACTGTTACAACTTTTCCTGTTTCCTGTGCTGACTTTACAACCAGTTCTTCGTCCAGAGGTTTAATGGTATGAATGTTGACAACTTTTGCATCAATACCGTCTTCTGCCAGTTTTTCTGCTGCCAGAAGAGTCTCATTCACACAAAGTCCTGTTGCAAAAATAGTAACATCCTTTCCTTCTCTTAACACAATTCCTTTACCAATTTCAAATTTGTAATCTGGATTGTCATTGATAACAGGAACAGCCAGTCTTCCAAAACGAAGATATACCGGACCATCATGTAAGTAAGCGGCTTCTACTGCTGCTTTTGCTTCTACATCATCAGAGGGATTCAAAATCACCATGCCAGGAATGGTTCTCATAAGAGCCATATCTTCGTTGCACTGATGTGTGGCGCCATCTTCACCTACAGAAATACCGGCATGGGTTGCACCGATTTTTACATTTAAATGAGGATAACCAATGGAATTACGAACCTGTTCATAAGCACGTCCTGCTGCAAACATGGCAAAAGTACTTGCAAATGGAACTTTTCCTGTTGTAGAAAGTCCTGCTGCAATTCCCATCATGTTGCTTTCTGCAATACCGCAGTCAATGTGACGTTCCGGAAATGCTTTCTGGAAGGTTCCTGTTTTGGTGGCACCTGCCAGGTCAGCGTCCAGAACTACCAGGTTTTCATATTTTTTGCCTAACTCTACTAATGCGTTACCATAACTATCTCTGGTTGCGATTTTCTTTACTTCTGACATAATGCTTCACCTACCTTTTCCAAATCTGCCATAGCGATTTCATATTCTGCATCGTTTGGAGCTTTTCCATGCCATCCTGCATTATTCTCCATAAAGGACACGTCTTTTCCTTTTACTGTTTTCATAATAATGGCTGTTGGCATACCTTTTGTAGCCTTTGCTTCATCAAAAGCAGCCTTTAACTGGTCAAAATCATTTCCGTCTTCCACATTAATCACATGGAAATTAAATGCTTCAAATTTTTTGTCGATTGGGTATGGAGAGCATACATCTTCAATATTTCCATCAATCTGCAGACCGTTGTTGTCCACAATCACAGTCAGGTTATCCAGTTTTCTGTGTCCTGCAAACATAGCAGCTTCCCAGACCTGTCCTTCCTGAATTTCACCATCTCCTAACAGTGTATAAACACGATAAGACTCCTGGCTCATTTTTGCAGATAAAGCCATACCTACTGCCGCGGAAATACCCTGTCCCAAAGAACCGCTGGACATATCAACCCCTGGGATGTGTTTCATATCCGGATGTCCCTGAAGATAAGAACCAATATGACGAAGAGTCTTTAAATCTTCTACAGGGAAATAGCCTCTGTGTGCCAGTGTGGAATATAAACCTGGCGCTGTATGTCCTTTAGAAAGAACAAAACGGTCCCGATCAGCTTTTTTCGGTTCCTGTGGATCAATATTCATTTCTTCAAAATATAAATAAGTAAACACTTCTGTTGCTGAAAGAGAACCGCCTGGATGGCCGGCTTTTGCAGAATGAACAGCAGTCACAATACCCTTACGAATCTCGTTAGCTGTTTTCTGAAGTTCTAACTTGTTCATTACATTTTCTCCTTTTTTGGTTTTCCCGCTTCTGCGGTTGTCATTACTCGCCAAATACTGCAATATAGTCTTTCTGAAATTTCTCAATACCTGCATCAGTAAGTGGATGTTTTGTCATCTGTTCCAGAACACTGTAAGGAACAGTAGCAATATCAGCTCCTGCCAAAGCGCAGTCTGTCACATGCATTGGGTGACGGACACTTGCTGCAATGATTTCTGTAGGGATATCAGCTACTGCAAACATTTCAGCAATGGTGCTGATAAGTTCCACACCATTTGTAGAAATATCATCCAGTCTTCCAAGGAATGGGGAAACATAAGTAGCCCCTGCTCTTGCTGCCAGAAGCGCCTGGTTTGCAGAGAAGATTAAGGTTACATTTGTTTTGATTCCTTCTGCTGATAATACTTTTACAGCTTTCAGACCTTCTGTTGTCATTGGAATTTTCACAACCATATTCGGGTGAATTGCTGCGATTTCGCGGCCTTCTTTAATCATGCCTTCTGCATCTGTAGTTGTTGCTTTTACTTCACCGCTGATTGGTCCGTCTACAATAGATGCAATCTCTTTGATTACTTCATTGAAGTCGCGTCCTTCTTTTGCAATCAGAGACGGATTGGTAGTTACACCACAGATAATTCCCATATCATTTGCCTTTTTAATATCTTCCACTTTCGCTGTGTCAATAAAAAATTTCATAACTTTATTCCTCCATATTCGGTGCCCGCAGGCTCTATTTGTTTGTTGCTTATAGTTTACTCCTTAAACAAATATTCCGCAAGAGGATGCTGTATTATTAGCGATTTTATTTATTAATAAAATACAATTTTATTAATAGTTATTTTCATACAATAGGGATTTTCTTACCAGGATTCCCTATTTTATTACTAATTATTTCAGCAATTTCATTTAATTAATTTTTTTCTTGCCCTTTTTCTTTTTCCTCTTAGAATTTACATAAGCTGTTGTCTTGCGCACAATAAGCTTTGGCTCATACTCAATATGATACGTACTGGTAGGCTCTGTATCTGAATAGGTATTATGTGCGGATTCAATCTTCTTCATAATAATATCACAGGCGTCCCTTCCCTTTAAAGGGACAAAATGTTCAATCGTTGTCAAAGACATCTGAGACATTCTTCCAAAGATAATATTATCGCAGCCTATGACAGAAACATCTCCCGGAACTTTTAATTTTTCTTCCTGAAGAGCGTCTATAATTCCAAAGGCAATCATATCATTCAGTCCTGCAATAGCTGTGACTTTTCGCTTTTCTGCCAGAAGCTCTTTGGTCAGGGTATACCCTATACGGTATTCTGAATCAACACTTGGCAGCACCTCATCCCAGATATCATCTGCGGCTTTAATAATCACAGATTGAGACAATCCTTCCTTTTCATACTCCCGTACAAAACCTTCCACCCTTCTGGAGCGCTGTTCCTGACGCTTGGTAAGAGGCGGTGCAATAAATGCCACTTCCCGATGCCCCAGATCCAGTAAATGACGTGCCATAAGACTTCCAACCTTGGTATTATCCTGGTTAATAGCATCTACCTTTACCCGTTCCCGGTTACTGATAACTACCAGTGGGATTTTTCCCGCAATTTCTTCTACCTGCTCCATAAAGGCTTCACTTGGGTTACAGGTGTAGATAATTCCTGCCGGCGATACACTGTGCATCATTTTCAGGTACTGTTCTTCCATTTTCAGCTCCCGCTGAGTGTTGCACACAAAAACACCATATCCCTTTTCTTTTGCCACTGTTTCAATTCCCTGCAAAAGCATCACATAATAAGGATTGGTAAGCGTAGGGCAAAATACAACAATCAGCCGGCTGTTTTTCTGGCTCTTCTGGCTTCTGCGTTTCGGAATGGTGTAGCCCATATCTCTGGCCGCCTGCTCTACTTTTTGTATAGTTTCTTTGGAAAAAGAAACATTATACTTCTTGTTCAGCACCATAGATACAGTAGCTTGAGAAACGCCCGCCGTCTTTGCAATATCTGTGGAGGTTACTTTTTTTCTCATAGCTCTACTCTGCCTTCCAAAGCCCTTAAAAGAGTGACTTCGTCAATATACTCCAGGTCTCCGCCTACCGGCACTCCGCTGGCAATCCTGCTTACTTTAATTCCCGCAGGCTTAATCAGCTTACTGATATACATTGCTGTGGTTTCTCCCTCCAGGCTGGAATTTGTAGCAATGATTACCTCCTGGATATCCTGTTCTGCAATGCGCTGCATCAGCTCTTTTAACTTAATATCGTCCGGCCCGATTCCAAGCATAGGGGAAATGGCGCCATGAAGCACGTGGTAAACCCCATCAAACTTGCCTGTTTTTTCGTAAGCTGCCAAATCTCTGGTATTTTCCACCACCATGATTACCTGATGATCCCGGCGAGGATTGTTGCAAATAGGGCAAATTTCCTGATCCGTTAATGTATAACAGCATTTACAATACTGCACATTTGCCTTGGCATTTAAAATAGCGCTTGACAGGCTCTGAACCTGATCCATAGGCATGTTTAAAACGTGAAATGCCAGGCGCTGGGCTGATTTTGCTCCGATACCGGGTAATCTGGAAAATTCTTCAATAAGTTTGTTTATATGACTGCTGTAATATTCCAATTCTTTTCTCCTTTAGATTTAGAATGGGAATCCGCCGCCCATTCCTCCCAGGCCGCCTGTCAGTTTGGACATCACTGCTGCGGAAGCTTCTTCCATTTTTCGCAGCGCTTCATTGGTTGCAGCTACAATCAAATCTTCCAGCATTTCAATATCGTCTGGATCTACTACTTCCTCTGCCAGTTTTACCTTTAACACTTCTTTTTTACCAGAAACGGTTACCTCTACAGCGCCGCCGCCTGCTGCTGCTGTAAATTCTTTTTCCTCTAATGCTTTCTGATTTTCTTCCATCTGGCGCTGCATTTTCTGCGCCTGTTTCATTAAATTATTCATGTTTCCAGGCATCATACCACCTGGAAATCCACCTCTTTTTGCCATGTCAGGCTCCTCCTATTCATCATCATCCATTGTTTCCACTGAAATTTCCATGTTTATATTCTGCATCAATAAATCATCCACAGTAATTTCAGACAGTCCGCCTCTGGTTTCCCCTGCATCCCCGTCTTTTAAAATCATCTTGATTTCTACATCTTTTCCGATTTTTTTCCGTATGGCATTTTTCAACATTTCCATGCTGTCGGGGCTATCCATACAGGTTTTTGCCAGAAAGTTCCTAAATTCCACATAGAGTACAGGCTCTCCTGTGCTTCCATCATATTTGGGCGTAGATTCTAACAGCATTTGCTGTAAAAGCCCTTTGGTATCCCGGATAATGGCATTCCAGTTCTGGCGCACATACTGTAAATCCTCCGGGGCTGCCTTTTCCGGTTTTGGCTGTGGCTCTGTTTTTGAATGCTCTGCTGTTTTCACAGAAGTATCTGCCACCCCCTGAGACACAGGTGGCGCTGCCACCACACCATTTTTCAGTTTTTCCTCCAGAACACGTACCCTGTCATACAGAGAATCCAGATTTGTTTCCATCACAGGTTGACATAACTTAATAATGGCAATTTCCACCAGGACGCGCTTCTGGGAAGCATACTTAATCTGATTAGATAATTCAGAAAAAATACGGATATAGCGCATCAGGGTTTCTGCATCCATCATAGCGCTTTCTTCTTTCATCTTCTCCAGATTTTCTGCAGACACATCCACAGCTTCTTCCGGATGTTCCGAAGAACCTATTAACAACAAGTTCCTCAGGTACCAGATGAAATCTGTAACAAACTGCCCCATCTCCTTGCCCTGTAAGATAATTTCTTCCAGGGTTTTCACTGCGCCTGCTGTGTCCTGCCTTAAAATCTTCCGCAAAAGACCGCTGAAAATATCTGTGTCCACTGCTCCCAGGTTCTCCAATACCTTTTCATAGGTAAGTGTCTCTCCCAGATAAAAGGCAATACACTGGTCTAAAAGAGAAAGAGCATCGCGCATAGAACCGTCCGCTGCCTTGGCAATGTAGCGGATGGCCTTCTCTTCCACATCGTTTCCCTCTTTTTCCATGAGTTCTGTCAGACGATTGGCAATGGTCTCTACAGTAATTCTCCTGAAATCATATCGCTGGCACCTGGATAAAATAGTAATGGGAATCTTATGTGCTTCTGTGGTAGCCAAAATAAAGATAACATACGACGGCGGTTCTTCCAGCGTCTTTAACAGGGCATTAAAAGCTCCTGTAGACAGCATATGAACCTCATCAATAATATAAACCTTATAGCGGCCTTCTGTTGGTCTGTATGCCACTTCTTCCCTGATTTCCCTGATATTGTCCACACCGTTGTTGGAAGCTGCGTCAATCTCTATGACATTCATAGAGGTTCCTTCCAGAATCGCCTGGCAGGTCTTGCAGGTATTACAGGGACTGCCATCCACAGGATGTTCACAGTTTACTGCCCTTGCCAGAATCTTGGCAATGGTAGTCTTACCAGTACCTCTGGTACCGCAGAAAAGATACGCATGTCCGATTCTATCAGCTTTTATCTGATTTTTCAATGTGGTAACAATATGTTCCTGTCCTTTTACGTCTTCAAAGTCCTTTGGACGGAACTTTCTGTAAAGAGCTGTATAGCTCATGTGTGTTCTCCCTTTCTCAGTCTCCAAAGCTAATGCCAATGCGTTTTGCATCTTCTACAAGCTGGTCTGTAGGTGATACCATTTTCAGCTTGCCTGCACATTCGCCCAGAGGCACTTTTTTTACTTTTACATTGATGATTCCCACCATATAGCCATAGTCT
>CATWQE010000042.1 GCA_958352855.1 uncultured Bacillota bacterium | reverse complement strand
AACAGCGGAATGACACTTCCGTTGCTTCCCAGCACATTTCCGAAACGCACCGCTACAAATTCGGTATCTGAGATTTTGTTAAAGCTCTGAACAATCATTTCGCACAAACGCTTGGATGCCCCCATAATATTGGTTGGGTTTACCGCCTTGTCTGTAGAAATCAGTATGAAACGTTTTACTCCGTTTTCACTGGCTGCTTTTGCTGTCTTGTAGGTACCGAAGACATTATTTTTAATTGCTTCATTTGGGCTGTCTTCCATCAGGGGTACATGTTTATGTGCCGCCGCATGATATACAATGTCAGGATGATACGTTGCAAACACTGTTTCCATACGATGTGTATTTCTCACAGAGCCAATCAGTACTTCCAGATTTAATTCCGGATAATGACGTTTCAGCTCCTGCTGGATTTCGTATGCATTATTTTCGTAAATATCAAAAATAATCAACTGTTTTGGTTCATATGCTGCAATCTGACGACAGAGCTCGCTTCCAATGGAGCCACCGCCGCCTGTGACCATAACAACTTTATTTTTGACATATCCCATGATTTCATCCAGATTTACCTTGATGGGCTCTCTTCCCAGCAAATCTGTAATTTCCACATCCCGGAGTTTGCTCACGTTTAATTCTCCGTCAATAAGCTGATACATACCCGGTAATGTTTTCAGTTCGCAACCGGACATCTTACAGATTTCCAGAATATCCTTTTTCTCTTCTAAGGGTGCAGAAGGAATTGCCAGAATAATCATATCAATTTTGTATTTTTCAACATTTTTCAAAATCGTAGAACGATTTCCCACAATAGGAACGCCGTCAATATATCGCCCCGCTTTGTTGCGGTCATCATCTACCACGCAGCAGATTCTCATAGTCAATAGTTTGCTGTCTACTATTTCTTTAATAATGACTTTACCGGCTTCGCCTGCACCGATGACCATGACATTTTTCCATTTATTCCGTCCTGTAAAGGTTTGATCCTTCACCTCTTTTAAATGGCGGAGAAAACGGTAAGAAAAACGCAGTCCCGTCACCATTGCAGTCTGCAATAAAATCTGGAAAAAGAAATAACTTCTTGGCATGGGGTATTGCAGCAAATACATACCTGTAATCTGTGCAAAAAAGGAAATTACATTTGCAAGAAGTATGTAGCCCACCTCATGAACTCCCACAAATTTCCAAAGGCTATGATACATTCTACAAAAATAGAAAATAATCAGTGTCACAATAATATTAATTGGTAAGTAATAATATAAATGTGACAAGTATGTGGAATCAATTGCTGTATAGGATAAGTCAAAGCGTGCCATCAAGGCAAGTATGGAAGATACCGCTATAATCACAGCATCAAACAAAGCTAAAAGAAGAGCTCTTCTCACCCATTGTAAATCTAATAGATTTTTTTGTTCTGTATTCTGTTCGTTCATCTTTTTCCTTCGTCCTTCTATCAATTTTTTCATCACAAATATTTATATAATACTATCATTTGCCATTTTCCGCAAGTGGGACTAAAGATTTTACCTAAAACTCTTGTTTTACTGTCTCCAGCGCTGCTTTGACTACCTTATCCATATCATAATACTGGTAGCTTCCCAGTCGCCCGCCAAAGATTACATCTGGCTCTTTTTGCGCCAGTTCCCTGTATTTTTTATACAACTGTGTATTCTTGTCATCATTGACCGGGTAGTAGGGTTCCATTCCTTTTTCCCATTCTGTAGAATATTCTCTGGAAATCACAGTTTTTTCCTGTTTTCCGAATTCAAAGTGCTTGTGTTCTATGATTCTGGTATAGGGAACTTCTCTGTCTGTATAGTTTACCACTGCATTTCCCTGGTAGTTCTCCATGTCCAAAACTTCTGTTTCAAACCGCACAGTACGATACTCCAGAACTCCAAGGGCGTATTGGAAATATTCATCAATCATACCTGTAAATACAGTTTTGGCTGCAATGTCTTTGTTTTCTTTTCTAAACTGGAAGTAATCCGTATTGGTCTTTACTTCAATGCCCTCCAGCATTTTTTCTACGATTTTGGTATATCCCCCTTCCGGGATTCCCTGGTAGCGGTCATTAAAGTAATTATTGTCATAGGTAAACCGGAAGGGAAGTCTCTTGATAATAAATGGAGGAAGCTCTGTACAAGGCCGTCCCCACTGCTTTTCTGTGTAGCCTTTAATCAGCTTTTCATAGACATCTCTTCCTGCCAGCATCAGTGCCTGCTCTTCCAGGTTTTCCGGCTCTGTAATCTGCAAAGCCGCTATCTGATTTCGGATGATTTCCTGCGCTTCCCCTGGCGTCCTAATTCCCCACATCTTACTGAAGGTATTCATATTAAAGGGTAAATTATATAATTCATCCTTGTATATGGCAATTGGGGAATTGATATAGTGATTAAACTGGGTAAACTGGTTCATATACTCCCAGATTTCTTTGTCCGAAGTATGAAAAATATGGGCGCCATATTTATGAACCTGGATTCCTTCTATTTCTTCACAGTAAATATTACCTGCGATATGGTCTCTTTTATCAATAACAAGGCATTTTTTGCCTCTTTTTTTTGCTTCATACGCAAAAACAGCGCCGAATAATCCTGCGCCTACGATCAGATAATCATATTTCATATTCTCTGAACTCCTATCCATTTTTTCTTATTGTACCATATCCAGTGAAAAATCCAACCCCTTATGTATTCCTTTTTCTGGCTTTCCTACCTTTTTTCCACATATTCCTTCAAAAATTCATAAATCTCCCCTTCCGTAGGCGGACACCCCAAAAGATGATGTTCAAACTTTCTGGTACACTGTCCGATTCCCAGCTTTCCTGTTTTTCCCCGATATCCCTGTCCAATACAGATTTTGTCCTGGAGTTTCTCAAACATTCCTTCTTCTTTTAATTTCTGCAATGCCGGCAACAGATATCCATAACAGGCGCTGCAGGATTCTACCTCTTCTACTGCATCTGCCAGTTCCACTACCTTTCGCTCTCTTGGTGTGGAAATTCTTGTTTCCGGCTGGTTTAATTCCCGAAATTCTGCCAGTTCCCAGTCTCCCAGTCCAACTCCCAGCTCTTCTGCCAGTTGAATATAGGGTACTTCTTCTGTCTCATAGCCCATGAGATGGCACACAAATGCATCACAAAGCACCGGATCCGCTGCCGCCATAATCCGGTTCATAACTACCGGATTCCCACCATCCTCGAAATCCCAGTCACCGCAGATATTGTCCACCACTATAAAATCCTGGCGCAATCTGGTTGACAGATGAGCAATGGGCTTGTGAAGTCCCATGGCGTGGAAATGTCGTTTCTCTGTATTTGGAATTAATCCCTTCATATTTTTCAAGGCACAAGTGATTTTTGTCTGGCAATGGCCTTTCATCACCGGCACATTTATTAGAAAATCCAGCTTTATAGCTTCATCACAGATTTTCAAATCCACCCCAGCACAGTCATAGGTTTCATAAGTGTCCTTCTGCAAATCCAGGAAAGGCACCTGATATTTCTCAGCCATGTCATAGTAACCGCATAGCTTTGCTGCCTCTGCTGTTTTGTCTCCTACCCAGGAGCCTTCCAGTATCACCAGATTCCTAAAGTCATGTTCCTGCAGGTATTCAATAATTCCCGCTACAATTTCCGGATGTGTGGTGGCTCCCCAGGAAGGTTCTGATGGAGATACCAGATTAGGCTTCATACCGATTCTGCATTCTTTTGACGGAATTCTCTCCGCCAGGTGACTTTCTTTCAGAATTTTTTTTGTCATTTCTTTATAATCAGTGCCATAAATGGCTAAAATTTCTGTGTTTTCCATGGTTTCCTCCTTCTGAAAAATAATAAACACTGGTTCTTGCAGCATTAGATGGTATACTCTTCAATTACACATTCATGCTCTTTACTCTTTTTATCATAGGAAATACCAACTAACAAAATATTTCCTGTATAACCAGTAATTGCCTGCACATACTTTTTACTCTTAATCTGCTGTAAAGCTGTTATTGCCCTTTTATTCCATTTTAACTCAACAAGCAATGCCGGCATTTCTCCTACATACTCTGGTTTTGGAAGAAAAACATAATCAGCAAATCCCCTTCCAGTTGGCATCTCCCGTATCAAGGGTAGCCTCCAACAACGCCTCTGATTCTTTCTGGAATTCGTGCAATTCACTCCACTTCTTCTTTCTTGTTGCCACCAAAAATTCCTGTCTTATCTCCTCATTCGGTATAAAGGTTCCACGTCCCTCTTTATATGCCAGATATCCAAGATGAATCAATAATGTAAGCACATCATCCTTACATTCAAAAGAAACCATGTCATTCTGAAAACTGGAAACATCAACTTCGACAGAAGCGCCAGAAATCATTTGAATGATTGCTGTCCGAAGTCCGTCAAAGTCCATATCAATAAATGGTAAAATAGATTCATATGTTCCTGTCTTTGACCAATAGCTGCGAAATGCCCCACGTTCCATCACACTAACAACAGCCTTAGGATTGTATACCTGATATTCTCCCAAAAGATAACCGTCATACCAGCGTTTTACTTCTTCAAAATTTCGATTGTAACGGACACACAGTTCTTTCACCTCTTCTTCTGTAAATCCTATATAAGCAGAAAGCATATCTGGCTCAAGCATCGTAAATTCCTCAAAATTATTCAATGCCGATTGTGTTTTAACCTTTTTAATCGGTAAAATACCTGTCAGGAAAGCCAAATGCAGAAACTCTGTGGGATGACTTCCTTTAAATAAAGTTCTGAGAAAATCATTATACTCCTCCTGGATTTTTGTATCTTCCGCTTCATCACGAATTAAGACATCCCATTCATCAATGATTACTACAAACTTTTTACCTGTTTTTTCATTAATAATACTCATTGCTTCCGCAAGTGAAATATCCTGCTCTGTCAATTCTGTAGGATAGCATTCCTTTAATTCGCTCACAACGCTGTCTTCAATTCTCTGGACAATATTCTCTATGGGTTTTGATGGTGCAAGAAACCATTGTATATCCAAACGTATCACATCGTATTTATTAAGATGTTCTCTGAAATATTTATTTTTACTAATGATAGTTCCTTCAAACATCTTTTCTGAATCACAGCCTCTGCTATAATATGCTACCAGCATATTGGCCGTAATTGATTTTCCAAAGCGACGTGGCCGGCTGTTACATATCAATGCCTGATTTGTATCCATAACCCGGTTGGTATACTCAATTAACCCTGTCTTATCCACATATATTTCGGAATTCAACGCAACCTGAAAGGCTGTGTTATCCGGATTCACAAATTTCCCCATAATTTCAATACTCCTGTATTATTTCTCTTGCAATAACAGTACTTCCTTTTCTTTATCTCTCATTCTATCCCATCCCCCGCTTAATTACAATGGAAAACCCTAAAGTTTTCCCTGCTTCTGGTTTCCTGAGCGGATATACCAAGCGTGTCATACAAAAGAGTTGTAGAGGAGATTATGAAAACTATTCAGAACGTATTTAGCGAAAACTGCGTAGCAGTGGTCTTTGTAGTGGAAATTCATAAAATTTAGCAAAAAACAGGAGGAAGGCTTCTCCCGAAACGGATACCTTCCTCCTGCTTTTCTTTAATTATATTTTTTTCTTCTTGCTATCAGATACAACAAAAATAGGATTGCCACACTTCCAGTTATGACAAAGAGTAAAATCGGCGTTTCATCTCCTGTTTTGACACTTTCTTTTTTCTCTTGCTGCTTTTCCTGTTTCTGCTTATCCTGTGATTTTGACGGTTCTGTATTCATTTCCTGGTGAACCTCCTGTCCGGCAAGATTCTGTTCCGTTTCCTTTTGTGGCGCCTCCTGCTTTGGCACCTCTGAATCTGTCACTTCACTATCCTGCTTTTCAGGTTCTTTCGGTATTTCCACCTCTCCCTCCGGTGTCTCAGGCTCTTGGGGTGTTTCCCCTTCTCCTTCCGGCTTCTCAGGCTCTTGGGGTGTTTCCCCTTCTCCTTCCGGCTTCTCAGGTTCTTCTGGTGTTTCCACCTCTCCCTCCGGTGTCTCAGGTTCTTCCGGTGTTACTGTCTCCCCTTCCTGTTCCGGCGGTTCTGGTGTTTCTTCCTCTTTTGGCGGCTCTGCTGGAACCTTATCCTGCTCCTGTTCTTTTGCTATGACCGCCACTGCATCTGCTCCCTTTTCCGGGTTTGCTGCCAGTGCTGCCCTGACAATAATTTTGTCTGCGGTTTCATCTTTACCTACTGTAAGCATTCCATTATTATCTACGGTTGTATTCTGGCTCTGATTTCCAACCACTGTCCAGGCCAGTTCTGGAAGGGTTCCTGTTTCACTTTTTACCGTAGCTGTAAATTGCTGGGTTTTACCTTGCAAAACTTCTACTGCTTCCGGCGTCACAAACAGCGTAATTTCCTCTGGCTTCTGGTTTTCTTCCGGTGCAACAGGTTCCCGAGTTCCCCCATCTTCCTGTTTGGAGGAACTTATCATCGTAAGATAATCTGCTGACATATAACCATACATCTGTTCAAAGCTATAGTTCCCGCTGCTTTTTACTACACCTTCCCGCTTTTCATCCAGTACCCCATCACTTTGGATTTCATAGAATCCATCTTTTGCCTCCTGGTTTCGTACCAGCACTACATAATTGGCTGCCTTTCCTGTTTTATACAAAAGTGTGGAAGAAGCGGAGGGTTCTTTTCGTACATTCACAGAAACATGCTCCTTTGGCACAATTTCTTTCACTGCCAGAGTATATTTTCCTGCATCTTTTTCTCCCATTGTGTAATCCAGTCTCCACACAATGTTTGCCGCCTTCTCTCCCCAATAAGGGTCCGAAGCATATTTTACATTTAATCCGCTGGCTTTGTTTCCAAGAAATCCCCCATTGTAACGATAGTCTTTTGGATAAAGATAGCCTTTTGACATCCAGCCATTGGCAAAGTCTTCGATACAGGCAGCAACACTTTCATACTGGTTGGCATTTGCGCCCGGGGCTTTATCTGTAGCATTTAATCCAAACAAATTATTCTTCTTCTGGCTGATGCTGCTTTTTCCCCAATTACTTTCATTAGCTGCAATCCCTGTCATAAGCAGCGCATTTACCCCATATGTATTCTGATTACTTACAAAAAGTTCTCCGGTGTCTTTCATCTTAGAGCCTTCCTTCAGGGTCCCATCCAGCATCTTATTGACTTCCATTCCTGTATAAGATGACTGACTCCGCATAGGAAGATACTGGAAATAATTATAATAAGGCTCCTGGGGGTTCACAGACTGGCTTCTTTCGTCTTTTCTGTAATCTGTCACCATCACCCCGTAATCCTTGTAAAAATAATGCCCGTCATAACTATAGTACGTTACTCCCGGCTCAAGATAGGATGGAGCCGGTCCATTGTTCAGGCTGGTCGCATATCCCGGTGTTGTCATATCCTGTACAATATGATGTAACAATTTCCCATCCTTTACCTCGTAGCAGCTCACTGCCTTTGCCTGGGAAAGATTTACTACCTGCACTTCATCTTCTTTTACCCAGCCCACCACGCCGGAGAGCATAAACTTATATTTTCCGTTTGCATATCCCAGATAGACCGCATCTGCCCCATAAGCGCCATTGGTATATCCTGGTTTCGCTGTTTCCTGTTCAATAAATTCTGTGACCGCATTATTTTTCGTGCGGAAGTTTACTACCTGAGGCTCCCCTTTTCTGGTTTTATCAGGTCCCGCAGGATTTTCGATTAGTTTAGGGCCACTTTCCACTGTTTGCATATTTCCTTCTTCATCCATGGAAGTAACAGTCTCTTCCTGTTTTTTTTCAGATGTATTGGCTGCAAAAACCGGCGCTGCCAGGCTCCCTGTTCCAATCAGACTGAGCCCCAAAACCAATGCCATCCATGTTCTTCTATTCCTTACTTTTTTCTGAGTCATCCTTTATCCTCTGTTCTCTTTCTTTACCGTAAAACATACTTTTGCCTCACTAAATGTAACATATCCTTAATCTCTTTGCAAGATTATTATAATTCTTTAAGAACCCATTAATTTTCTAACAATTTTTATTTTTCACTATTATTCACTGTAAATATCTGGTATAATGATGATGATAAAACATGTCACTCTATTTCTATGTCATACAGAAGCGAGGTGAACCCGTATGATGAAAGCAATGAAAAAAATGCTGGCTTTTACGCTGGCTCTGGTACTGATTGGAACTTCCTTTGGCTTCCAAACGCTACAGGTTTCTGCCGCAGAAGGCAATGAAGTAAAAGAACCCCAGGTTGTTTCCAAAACTGATACCAGCATCACACTGCAAACCCAGGAAAATCTGGAATATGCCCTGCAGATAAAAGATGAAAAAACAGAATCGCTTGTCTGGAAATGGGCAGAAAGCACTCAGTACAACCTGGAAAAACAGACCGTTACATTCCAGGATTTAAAAGCAGACACAGATTACAAATTCACCTGCCGCGCAAAAGGCACACAAGAGGAAGAGGAGCTTCCCATTTTTACTCTTCGCACAGATGTACAAAAGAACCAGGATTCCTCTGAACAGTCAGAGTCTTCCAAGGAAGAGCAGGAAAATCAGCAGGAGACCGTAACTCCTGCACCTGACACACAGCCGCCAGCAGAGGAAAAGCCGCAAGAGGAAACTACGCCTCCAGCCGACAGCAAGCCTCAGGAGGAAACTACTCCCCAGAATGACTCCAAACCTCAGGAGGAGACCACTCCCCAGAATGACACCAAGCCTCAGGAGGAGACTGCTCCTCCGACCGACACCAAGCCTCAGGAGGAAACTACCCCTCCCGCTGACAACAAACCTCAGGAGGAGACCACTCCTCCAGCCGACACCAAGCCTCAGGAGGAAACCACTCCTCCCGCTGACAACAAACCTCAGGAGGAAACTGCTCCTCCAGCGGACACCAAACCTCAAGAGGAGACCACTCCTTCCACCGAAGAGGAACCGGAAAACAGTACTACTACTCCACCAGCAGATGTCACTCCAAAGCCGGTAGATGCTCCGTCTGCTCCTACTGTTGCTTCTGTTACGGATACGGAAATCACTCTAAATACAGTAACTAATCAGGAGTACGCCATGATTCAGGATGGAAAAGATCTTGCATGGCAAGTCTCTGGTGTGTTTAAAAACTTAAAACCATCTACAGATTATAGCTTTGTTGCCAGAATCAAAACAGATACTGAAATCAGCGAAAGCAGCAAGCCTTTAAAGGTCCGGACAAAAGCATCTTCCGCCAAGGCTCCTGATGTTGCGCAGCTTTTTGAAAAAACAGATACCAGAATTCAGGTAAAGTCAGTAAAAGGACAGGAATATTCCTTATTAAAGGATGGCAATCCCACCTCCTGGAACACCAATGGTATCTTTGAAAATCTGTCACCCGGAACAGAGTATCAGATTGTTACAAGAGTAAGCTATCTTGAAGAGGAAGCCATGCCAAGCGAAATCAGTAAGCCTTTGGCTGTAACCACAAAGCTTGCAGCAGCCAAAGCTCCAGAAGCTCCGCAAATCTCCGGACGAAACGAAACTTCCATTACGCTCCAGGCACAAAAATCACTGGAATATGCTATTTCTACAGATGGCTCTACCTGGAAATGGCAAAACAGTAATGTTTTCAGCGGATTAAAAGCAAACACTTCTTACCAATTTATCTCAAGGGAAGTCTTTGATGCTGATAAGGCTATGCCAAGTAAAGAAAGTCCTGTTGCCACCTTCAAAACTTATATGGCTTTCCAGGGCAGCATTGATGGAATTAAGGCAGATGGAACGTATTACCGGGACACAAAACTTACTGCGACTGCTGTAGGTACCGGCATGAATCAGACCTCTCCAGGCACCTGGGATACCCGCTGGGTTCCCAAAACCTGGACCTGGGACACCAAAAATTACAGCAGTTGGAAATCTGCACCTTATGATGTAACTTTTGTTTTGGATAAAGTGGGAGATTATTGTCTCACTGTAGGATACGAACTGGAAGAGTATGTGTCCGGTTCCTGGAAAGGTACTGGTCTTACCAGAACATCCAGCGTTTCCTTTAAAGCTGTAACTCCTGTCTACACCATAACAGCCTCCTCTGATAAATACGGAAAAATCAGCCCTTCCGGAAACATAGAGGTAAAAGAAGGCAGTAATACAGAATTTACCTTTACTCCAAACAAAGATTATAAGGTATCCAAAGTATTGGTAAATGGCAAACAGGTTTCTATCAAAAATAACAAATATACTATTTCCAATATTAAATCAGACCAGACCATCTTCGTATCTTTTGAACGGATTGATGGACGTCAGATACCCAAGACCGGAGATGAAAGTCAGATTATCCTTTATGCAGTTCTCGTTCTATCCGCTGCTGTTGTCTTTCTACTGGTTGTAAGAGCACAGCGAAAAAAGAATCATCACTAGGCGCTTCGTTTTCAGGAGATAAATTTCCCTGAAACCTGACAACACCGCCAGGGAATGTTTTTACTATATGTAAACACTTCCCTGGCGGTGTTATTATGCAATGAGGGCTGAATCAAATTGTTTACTTGTAAAGTTGCTCCATAGTGATCAGGTGTACCTCTCCACGCTCCTGCGCTTGAAGCAGTCCATCTGTAAATCCACCCTTTGAGAAAATATAGTAGTGATAATTGTTTCCTTTTCCGAATACAACTGCATAATTTCTGAGCAGTTCAAGCTCATCCAGACCAATCTTCTCATTTCGGTATTTGCAGGAACCGATAATATAGTCTTTTCCCTCTACAGGAGTTCCCACAATATCAATCTGTATCTGCTTTTTCTGCTTAGGATCACTCCCCCACCATTGACCGATTTCATTCAGTTCAATGGGAAGATGGTCATCATAATACAGCAAATAGTCCTGACACATCTTCTCGAATATCAATCCCATATAATCGGGAAGATACTGTTTCACAGCGTGTAAATAGGTCTTCACAATTCTACCAGAAGCGATTGCGCTCATATTCACTGGGACAAAGCGATACCAGAACCGGAAAAAGTTATCTGCCAGCAGATAGATTGTCTTCTTGCCTGGCTTCTCCGTTATTGGAGTTTCCTTTTTCGCAATGCCAAGTTCAATCAACGTTTTAAGATATTTCGATACAACCGAATTATTCTCTCCCACCTTCATCGTAATATCATTCAGACGAGATGCTCCCTCAGCAATTGCCTTGATAATCGCATTGTAGATGGCCGGCTCTCTCAGTTCCTGCTTGAGCAGGTTAGCCGGTTCCTCATACAAATAGCTGGAACGGTCAAAGAGATTGTCAATCAATGCTTCATCCACACTGTCCCTTACATCCAGCTTGTTGATATAATGCGGAACGCCACCTGTAATGCCATAAATCAGCGAATTGTCCTCATTGGACAGATTCGGATGAAATACAGCTGTTTCCTTATAATCCAGCGGTTCAATCTTAAACTGGGCTGTTCTTCTTCCATACAGTGGGCTTTCTTGTCCGAGCACCTGGCTCTCCATAAAGCTCATCGAAGAACCACAGAGAATCAGAAACATTTTGGATTCCGTCCACTTATGGTCGATAATATGCTGCAGCATAGCTGAAATGGCCGGTTTTGCCTTTGCCAGATAAGGATACTCATCAATAACAAAGACCAGTCTTTTTTCCTTCGAGAGTGCTGTCAGCTCATCCAATGCAGCATCATATGACCGAAATTCCGGCGCAGATTCCATATCCGGTCGTTCAAATGTCATAATAGATTTAGAAAGAGCTTCCAGATTTTCCTTTCCAGTTGTATTGAGTGCCGAGAAGAAAATTGTTGGCTTTCCTTTGCTGAACTCATTGATTAAGGCTGTTTTACCAACCCGTCTTCTTCCGTAGATGACAATGCATTCAAACTTATCACCCTCATATCGCTTGTTCAATTTTCTGATCTCACTCTCACGACAATAAAACTGACTCATTCCCACGCCTCCATTTTATTATACTCGCAAGTTACTAACTCGTAAGTTACTTTCTTACAAGTATAATAACTCAACAAATACTCAAAGTCAAGGGAACCTTGTCAGACTTTTGCTGTTCTCCCGGCCAATGTATTTTCTTAGAAACCAAAATATTTCTTTCTCACTTTTGTATTTGCCATAACGCTCAGATACCTTTTCAACCGCAAACGTGCGATATTCTGCGTCACATTTTTACTGGCCAAATCCCAGCTTCCTCTTACATATTCGATTATTTTCCCGTCCTCTTTATTTTCTTCATAAAGCATTTCAAGCAGCGCTATAGCCGCCCTGTACTCTTTCTTTTCTGAATTCATCAAAAAATCATAAAACATTGTTTTAAACGGGTAAATACGCTTATAATAGCTGCACATTTTATTCAGAAGAATCATAAAATTCTTTATAAAATTACTGCCATTAAATCTATCTCCGCAGCCTGCATCCGGTAATTCCATTAGTTTACGGTGTCTGCCAGCAAGTTCTTCTAACCAAATGGTCATTTCCTCTGATATAACAACTTCGTCCGTACCATCCCACCAAAACAGCCGGTCATCATCCGTCAGATAATAATTACTTTTCCCTTTTAATTGCTCCGGTGTATCATAAAATGTAAACAAATTATCCTGACGAAGAAATTCAGATGTTTTTACTTCTGGAATTATCTGTTCTTTCCACCTTCTCCGCTGTTTCTGCAGCTTTTCTGAAGCGTACTGTTTCATTTGCTGGTCATAATATACTTTGTCTTTCCACTCTTTCCACAGTTCCCAGAATGACTCCTGTTTTATTTCTGCCGCAAGGTAAACAAATACCCTTGCCGGAAGAAACAGTGATAACTCCGCAAGTGCAGTTAAATTTTCATCTGTATTTTTCTCTCTCCTATTTCTGTCCAGTTGAAGGAATTGTAAGAGATGTTCATAAAATTTATCCCCATAACGCTCCTGCAAAGACAATAAAGCCATTTTGCACCGGTAGATATCTTCCGGATAAGATGCTGGTACTATATTATCTGATTTTAAACTCTCCGTACCATATATGATATATAAAAGGTCTGATAATTCTGTTCCTCCGGCAGCTTTAAGTAATTTATCGGGAATCAGGCAGCTTAATTCGTTTCTCGAAAACGGACTATCGTAGTCACTTCTGGAGAAAGCAATATGTTCTGCTGCCTCCCAAAGATTATAACGCTTTTTCATAGTAAATGTTGTTCCGAGAATATGATTAAGCCATCCACCGTAAAATCGGGGATTGATTACTTCTCCATTACACTCTGCAAAACCAGGACTCTCATCATACATTTCGTATAACGTATATGCTGCAAGAATAACGTCATTAAATTCACAACTCCCTATCTTATTGGAATAAAAAATAGAATCTTTCATATAAAATCCCGCATTTTCCCAGCTGCTTTCCTCAAAGTAATTGTACCAGAAATCCACCTTGCCTTCGCTCGATAATTCCACCGGACTTAAAAGCAGCAGCTCATAACCAAACAACGAAATCTTTTCAAACTGCATCATTCCGCCATAGTTCAGAAGCCTCATCATCTGTCTGCCAAAACATTCCCGCTTTTCTTCTGGTATATCCATTTTTCCTGTATATCCTGCAAATGTCCCCATACCACACCATCCTAAAATCCAAATATAATATTTCTTTGCTTTTTGTTTGTCAGCAAAGACACCAATGCGCTTATCTCAATATAATCAAACCTGTCCCTGGAACCTCTAATAATCCACTCTTCCGCCTGCTCACCTGTCAGTTCCGGAAAATACTCCTGTCCCTCGTCCAAAAGCTGTTGAAGAAGTATAAGAGCCTTCTGATAATTTGCTTCATTTCCATGTTCCATAAAATCTGTCACAAACGTCTCGTCCACATACCTGCAATGACTACGTTCCAATCGAACTATCATTTTCGCCAAAAAACTTTCTGCTGAGATAATGGCAGGTACACTGATATCATTCATTTGCTTTCTCCAATTCCGGATACATTCCTTCATATTTTGTGATAAAAGCAGATTATTGCCGTCCCAGAACTCCAAAAATTCATCCTCATCATTTCTCTGCATTGCTCTGTAAAAGGGTAACTTTCGGAAATCACTTTCGTCATCTTTTAAATCAGCTTCCTGTATGATATCAGAATACCCTCTCGTTTCCAGGGAATCCCATGTTTCCCAAAAATCCAAGCCGACAGCCTGCGTATATGCA
Organism: uncultured Bacillota bacterium; assembly: GCA_958352855.1. GTDB lineage: Bacteria > Bacillota > Clostridia > Lachnospirales > Lachnospiraceae > Blautia. Next base: position 7,460 of record CATWQE010000042.1, on the reverse strand, counting down.
AATACAAGACGCACAGGTAATACATACAAGGAAAGCTCTGCAATCATTCCCTTTTCATCCTGACGCGCCGACAATTCTTTCCTTTTGGCGAAATCAGCATTTAGCAGCTCTGCAAGGAAACTTTTCATTGCATTTTTTCCTGTTGCTTTCATTCCTCCAAAAACTCTATATGCATATTCTGCCCGGCTACATGAATTTGCAGAATTTATTTCGTTTCTACAAGATATCTTTTTCTCACCAGGGATAATTCGTTTTTGCTTTTCGATTTCTGAAACAGCCAGCAACTGTTCTGTATCCAATTCGCCATAATCCTCTGAATAACCCTCTAACAAATCCTTATATGTAACATTCTTATATTCTTCGGAATTTCTAAAAAAAAGATACACATCCCACATTCTAAGCCGTCCGGGCAGAGTTATCTTTTTTCCTAATACCCCCTGAATCAAAAACAGATATATTTCTATATCATACAGCTTACCAGATTTTGTGAAATAGCAGCCGCCATTCGTATACGCTTCCTGCAAGACCATTATCATATTCATGACAATACTAAACTCATTATATCCCGGCTCTTCCACATACAGTTCACAAGTATTCAAATCGTACTGGGAAATTTTTCTCTTTTCCTTTTCAAAAATTGAATAATCAAATAAAACAATGCCATCTTCATTTGGTTGTACAGAAGTAACCGCAGTCACTTTTTTTCCTGCGACCGTCATTTCTACTGTCTTTCTTATGCCACATTTGTCCAGAATTTCAAGGACATGTCTATTCATCTCATTCCGTTTTTCTGCCGGAACATTTACTTTGCCTGCAAGACAAAATATATTATCTTTCATATACAATCCTCTCCTATGTATGTAATGTCGTCTCATGTATTTTAAAATGTGTCCTCTGACTGTATCTTCAACCTTTATCTTCTGTAGAAAAACATTGTCCTGTCTGGCATCACCTTCCCTGTAATAATATCTCTATTATAAAGAACCGGACTTCAAGAATCAAGGCACTGCCAATCTTTCTCCTCTTAATGGTTACTGTTCGTTATTGTTCAGAGGTCAACTGGACTTAAGAAAACCTATTTCTGCTTAAATATGATTGTCCATCTTACATATAAATCACTTCTGTGATAAAAAAACAGTTCTCAGCAATAGCATCATTTACATGAATCAGATACAATTAGCGTAAGATACGCAACCAACACTAGCAGCCATTCTCCGAGTTCCTTATCAATGAGCGCCTTGACCCAACATTCCGCAAAAACCTTGAAATATGTCGGAAGCGTTCTGCAGCTAAATCCGTCATCATACCCTTTCGTGTCCTTACGAGTTTTGTAGAACCGCAAATCGCATATGAGTATTCCGGGCAATCTCCGTACAGATGGTTCTGTGCTGTCGAAATATACATTTACATCTTGACATATGCTTAGTGGCGATAAATCGCCACTAAGCATATACGCTTAGTACTATGTTATGATTCTTGCATAAGCAAATATTACACATGGAGGTATATCTATGAACAAAAAAAATCTTTCAACTCAAACCAACGATATTTTTTCATCCATTATGGAAGAGAAAATATCAGAAGCTTTATCCACACAATTAAGCGGAAAGTTCCGAATGATTGTAGAACCAAATGGTTTTCACTATGGAGTCACTTATGGTCCAAACGGTTATTATAATAAGGAAAGCCTTTTAGATGTTGACCGCACGCTTGCTGTTGATTCTGATACTTTGCGGCCTATTTTTAGCACTCAGTCCTTTTCTTCTCTATATTACAAAGTATTAGAACATTCATCTTATGTTTATTCAACAGATGATCAAAGAAAGCTCATGAATTTAGAGGAACAAAGCGAGGCCTATATCACCCCTATCCTTCAACAATTTGAGAATGATTTTCCAAATGCCACTTTAGACCCAGAACAGGGCAAATTTTCCGCTATTATGGATTATCTCTGGACAAAATATGGGGATTTTAAAGATATTCCTGTTTCTCATGAAAAACTCCGCAGTCTTCTTATGGATTATCAGAATCATGCTGCTGCAGCATACCAGATGCGCTTATCTGCTTTAAATGCAAATCGTTGTTTAACTAAAATCAAAGAAAATCTTGTAGCTCCCTCACAAAAAAACGGAGGACTTCAAACGGATGCTACATCCTATTATCCAGGATACCGTATGCCCGAGTATGCAAATTTGATTCGCACCCTGCAAAATGAGAAAAATCAGTTAGCTATCAGTTTGTATTTATCTGATTTTACATCTGAGTCCAGCCATTTGTCTATTGAACATGAAGCTGGCTTTATAATCCCAGCTCCCATTTGTGTTTTCGGAACATCAACAACTACAACTACATTAAATTCCTTTGCTGATAAAGAATCTACTGTGCAGATGAACCTGATATTTCCAGGACTTACTACGTTTTCTCCCAAACCAATGAACATAGATATCAGCAATTCTTCCGGTTGGTATGATTCTCAGATTATCAGTGATATTGCAAAGAAAACCGGAAACCCTGACCAGACCGGTTTGAAACTTGTAGATGACTTTTTTAAAGTTGAAAGCTTGTTTGGTGAAGGCAAAGACTTCTGTTACTTAAAAGAATATGTAATCAGCCAGATGCCTACTATAGAAATCACATTTACTGATGTGGAAGTCTCCAGAATAGAATCATATTTTCAGCACAATAGTACTCTGGCCATTGATTTCTTTGGAATTGGTATTTCAACCTCAAATCACCAATATCAAGTTGATGATATACAACAAGATATAAAAGCCAACTCCATAACCATAACTTTGTCTTCTCCATTGCCTTCCACTGCACAGACATCTCAAAATGCAGTAGCCTATGTACTGGGCGGCGTTGCTGATTATCCCGGAACACTTTCTGTCAATACACGTTTCACGTTACCGGCTATACGTGATGAAAAAACTAGTATCTGTACAGAATCTGTTGTTCCAATTTCCATTCCTATTGAGGAAGGAGAACATTCGCTTGTATTACCTCTTCATTCAGGGGAAGCAGAAAATGACTCTAAAACGTTTGCACTTCTTCATTTCTGGTATTACTACAATAAGGAAAGTAATACTATTCTTGTATGCGACAGGGAGTCTTCTAAAATAGATAAAACATACTTAGAACTTCCGAATGATAAGCTAGAGCTTTCGGATGCTTTCAATACATCCTTGTGGAGCTTTTGTGAGCAAGTTATCCAGGAATTAAAAAATCAGGATTTTTCTGTCGGCCGCTGCAGAACACTGCCGGAAGAGTATCAAAATGCTTCCATCAAACTAAAAGACGGAACGGAAATGCCTCTGAGTTCCTCACTCATTGCAACTGTCGATTTAGCAAAGAACACTGCCTTTGTCAATGTCTGGGGAACCGGCGGTGATACTCTGTATGTTAATGGAAAGCGAGATCTAAGAGCCTGGATTAAATTATGGGAATATTATACTGGAAGCACTGCAGGAATATGCTCTAATGAGGATTGCAATTCTGCTTCGACCGATGGCGCTCATATTGTACTTGGTTGCATTACTGGTCAAAGTGCAAGCAAGAATATGCACGTATATATCTTACCGCTTTGCCATAGTTGCAATTTGAAGGATAAAGTAATGACACTGAGAGCCGATACTCCCAGCTTATATATTTTATTTTAAAAAGGAACCAGTAATACTATCGACAAGGTATCTTATAAAAAAGGCCTTTAAATAATCTTCAGCAAATGCTAAGATGTACTTATACTTCCGATTTGCCATATCACAAAAAATATATTTTCCAACTTCTCCTAACAAGGCAAATCATTCTGGCTGATTATCCGCCAATGCAGTGCGAAGACTTTTCTCATTATATTTTCGGTGTTCCTTATTCCATCTTGGAAAAGTATCTGCACAAAAAACAGGAGGGCAGGTGTGGCTCATACGAGTTGCACCTGCCTTCTAAAGCTTTCCCCAATTATGCTCTTACACATATTCGGGGAAAGCCTCATCTTATACTGTTTGCTTATCTGCCAATATCTGATTCTTTTTAATTAATCAGTTCCTGTAATTCCTGAAACAACTTTAAATCTGATTCCTGAATCGTAATTTTAGAAGATGTACTTTCTTCTCCTGGTCTCTTGATACTAAGCTCTATTTCCGTATCCTCTCCCACACCTTTTCCAAAAGAATTTACAAAAAAATCAAAAAAATGTGGATGATTGGCCATGAATTTTTTTCTCTCATTGAGCATTTTCATCACAGTAACTGGATTTACCATTGTGTTTTCTCCTTTTGTGTAGTTTCTAGGCTAAATTATAAAGGACAACCACCAAAGAATCAAGGTCTTTGTGTGATCCGCTACTCCCTGCCTTTAAACGAATTTCCAAGTTCCATTCTTATCATATAAAACAGTAGCTGAATTTTTTAAGGTTAAATCTATTTCTACTGCTTTGCTTCTTGCCTTACTGAACATTGTACCTGTTTCAATATTCTGCTCAAACCAGACTTGTACTTTTTCTTTTGGCTGTAACTGGCATTCTCCCTGGAACATGGCCTCCTCCGCTGCATAAATCGGTTTGCTTTCCATCGTACCATCTGGTTTTATACAGAGCTGATTTACTACCGGATGGGTTTCTCCCATTTCGTTAATCAAAGTCATTGCTGTAGGATCGCTCAGATAAAACCCTATATTTATCCAGCGTCACAACCTCTCCAAGATTCACCATCACAGGATTACAAGCAACTATTACCTTCACCTCTATAACGAATGGCGTCAGTTCATGTTTCAGACACTCTTTAAACAAAATCATCTGAAGAATCTGCTCATTCCCCTTTTCAAAAGGACGCAGATATATGTATTTCCAGCATAATATTGCAAATATTTCCAAAGATACAGACTGTCGCTGATACCAGTTCAGCAATTCTCTCATATCTGCTTCTGTATTCTCCCTGAAAATCCCACAGAAAATGCCATTTAACCGTTCTTCCAAAATACCGCTTCTAATCACCCATCAGATATAAAATACAGGAATGAGAAAAATACATCCGGTACGTTTCCTCTACCTTCTCCATGGATTCCAGACTGACGGAAAAATAGTATTCTATCATTCGGATCACCATGTTACCGTCATGGGTACTCTGATATTCTATGTGGTATGCTTTGTCTAAAATCAGCAGATGGGAATCTGCAATGATTTCCCCCTGTTTCGTCTGATGTTCATTTCTCTTTTGTATGATTTCGATATCTTCCGGGTAGGAAGTACCGAACACTTCATTAATCAAAGGCACTGCAAGCTCCGGTATCTTTTCCAGAAGTTAAATCTTTGCCGGACGCATATAATACCCTAACATGTCTTTTAAAACCTCATTAACAGAAAGCGCATAACTATCCTCAATTAACGCACCTCCTGCTTTTCATTAATGCTGATAATACTGGCATTTTTACAAGATGAAACAATAATCGGTGAATGTGTTGCCGCTATAAACTGTACTTTCGGAAATGTTCCTGTAAGTGCATCCGGATTGAGAACCACCATACGATAAGCCAGATCAATCACAAGATTTAGGATAGATTGATATCCCGCACTCAAATCTTCAATTTCTTTAAACTCTCCATCTTCTACATAAAGTAGTTTCTCGACATTCAGATCAAAGATAACTTCACTAAAACGATCTTCATTCATAATGGACATAAAATTAGAAATAACTTTTCGGAACCTTTTTTAATTTTACAGTATTCCACTCCATCTGCTTACACCAGTCATATATCATAAACATATTAACTGTTCTGTCCATACAGCCCAAATATCCACATCTCCGATCGTGAAGCTGTTTCCTTCTTTTTTCATTTGCATCACTCCGAGCCGAAATCCAATGTCTAGAAGCTCCCTGGTAACTAATCAAAGGGAACACTTTATCTTCTCTGCTATTTACAAGCAACTGTGATACCTGTAAAATATCTTTAGGATTTATCGTTGTGCGACTAGCCCCCATTGCATTCTTCTTCATTCTTGACCATGTATATTCTCTATCCGCATAACTTATTGTACTAACAACTTCTGTCGGCTGGCTGCTATATAATCTATTCGGAATTCCATTACTATCTTTTACAATCTTATAATACACGTCATCTTTATAAATATTTCTTGTCGGTACATCTTCCATTCCCGCTAAAAAACCAGATATTGCAACAGCCGCTGCTTCTAATATTGTAGTCTTTCCTACACCGTTATCTCCAAGTATAAGGTTAAATCCATTGATAATACCTTTTTCTGTCCCCTGTGAAATCTCGCATTATCTTCTCTGGAGAAAGGACGACGATAAATAGGATTCCTTGACGTTGGTTTCATCAGACATCACTCTTGTCAAACGCGCAATCGTATCAGGATTCGTAATCTCAACCTTGCTGTTTATATTTTATTTTTTTGTTGGCATTGGAATAAATTCCAGTTTTAATTGCATCCCTAATCCCTGTGCAAGTTTTTTCACCATACTCAGGCTGGGATTTCTTGTTCCATTCTCAATCCGGCTTATATCCGCCTGCGTAATTCCTGTTCTAGCTGATAAATCATTCTGCGTCATATTCTGCTGCACTCTTGCAGCAATCATCGCCTGAATAATATCATATTCCGGCTGCAGTGCATCATATTCTGCTTTTACCTCCGGATTCTGCAATGCTCTTTTTTTATAATCTTTATAGCTACTCATTACCATACCTCCGTTCATAATCTGCTTTATATTTCTTTGCCAGTTCCTTTTCTGCCTTTGGTGTTTTCTGTGATTTTTTTACAAATCCATTTGTTAGCACAGCCTTCTTACCTACAATAAAAAAATATAGTACTCTTGTAATATCTGATCCCTGCTTGGTACGAAGCTCAAATATTCCATTCTCCAATGGTTTTGAATATGGCTCCCGAAGCAGCGGACCGTTCATTTCCAGTAAATCAATCGTTCTCAATGTTTTTGCCAGCAGCTTAGAATCTAAGGAATCCAAGAGTTCCTGCACAGGGCATCTTCCATCTTCTGTATCATATAAAATAATTTCGTACATTAGTATGTTCCCTTCTCTCTACAACCATAATATGTCGCATTAGACATATTGTCAAGAATTTTTCACACCTTCCTGTATCTATTTGTCTAATTCCAGCTCTAACACCTTTCCGCCTATAACATCTCCAAATCCTTTCCTGGATTCTTCCTGACATTTCTCTATTTCCCGGTATTCCTCCAGCATTTTCTGTAATTCCGGGTTGGCTGTATCCAATACTTTCTTTTCATACCGCATAATATACTTTGTATAATGCCCCACATAGATTGCCGGAACCTTGTATTCTGTTACAGAGCCATCTGGCATTATCATTTCAACACTCAGCAGCTTCCTGTCATGGGTACTCTGACATTCTATGTGATATGCTTTGTCTAAAATCAGCAGATGGGAATCTGTAATGATTTCCCCCTGTTTCGTCTGATGTTCATTTCTCTTTT
>CATWQE010000041.1 GCA_958352855.1 uncultured Bacillota bacterium | reverse complement strand
ATGGCAGGCAGATGAAGCATACTGTTGGTGGAACATCCAAGAGCCATATCCACAGTCAGCGCATTCATAATGGCGTCTTTTGTCATAATATCTCTTGGGCGGATATTCCTGCGGTACATTTCCATGACCTGCATACCAGCATGTTTTGCCAGTTTGATTCGTTCAGAATATACAGCGGGAATCGTTCCATTTCCCTGTAAGCCCATCCCCAGCACTTCAGTAAGGCAGTTCATGCTGTTGGCTGTATACATACCGGAGCAGGAGCCACAGGTAGGGCATACCTTGTTTTCAAATTCCTCCACTTCCTCTGCTGTCATGGTTCCCGCGCTGTAAGAGCCTACTGCCTCAAACATGGAGGAAAGGCTTCTCTTTTGTCCTTTTACCTTACCTGCCAGCATGGGGCCGCCGCTTACAAATACCGTAGGAACATTGATTCTGGCTGCTGCCATTAAAAGCCCCGGTACGTTTTTGTCACAGTTTGGAACCATAACCAAAGCGTCAAACTGGTGCGCCATAGCCATAGCCTCTGTGGAGTCGGCAATCAAATCCCTGGTTACCAGAGAATATTTCATTCCTGTGTGTCCCATGGCAATTCCGTCGCACACAGCAATGGCCGGAAATACAACAGGAGTTCCTCCTGCCATGGCAACGCCTAATTTTACTGCTTCTACAATTTTATCCAGATTCATATGACCTGGCACAATTTCATTATAAGAACTTACAATACCAACCAGAGGTCTTTCCATCTCTTCTTTTGTCATACCAAGGGCATTAAATAAAGAACGGTGGGGCGCCTGCTGCATCCCTGTTTTTACTGCGTCACTTCTCATAGCGTTTCTCCTTTGTATCTTAAATTTGCTCTGCAATCAAATCTCCCATCTGGGAAGTTCCTACCTGTGTCATACCATCTTCCATAATATCTATGGTGCGGTATCCCTCTTTTAGCACCTTAGAAACAGCGGTTTCCACAGCATCTGCTTCTTTGTCCAGATCCAGGGAAAAGCGAAGCATCATGGCTGCGGATAAAATAGTGGCAAGGGGATTGGCAATGCCTTTTCCTGCAATATCCGGCGCAGAGCCATGACTTGGTTCATAAAGGCCAAATTTTGTTTCATTAAGACTTGCAGAGGATAACATCCCAATAGAACCGGTCACCATGCTGGCTTCATCTGATAAAATATCTCCAAACATGTTTTCTGTAAGAATCACATCAAACTGTCCCGGATTGTGAACCAACTGCATGGCGCAGTTATCCACCAGCATATGTTCCAGAGTCACCTCCGGATACTGGACAGCTACCTCTTCCACCACTTTTCTCCAAAGTCTTGAGGAGTCCAGCACGTTTGCCTTATCCACGCTGGTAACTTTTTTCCTTCTCTTTTTGGCAATCTCAAAAGCCTTCACTGCAATTCTGCGAATTTCTTTTTCATCATAAGTCAGAGTGTCTATGGCTTTTCTCACTCCGTTTTCCTCCAGGGTTTTCCGCTCTCCGAAATACAGACCGCCAGTAAGCTCCCGGACAATAATCATATCAAAACCGTCTCCAATAACTTCTTCCTTTAACGGACAGGCTCCTTTTAACTCTTCATATAAATACGCCGGCCTTAAATTGGCAAACAGATTCAGCGCCTTGCGGATTCCCAGAAGCCCTGCCTCCGGTCTTTTGGAGGGTTCCAACTGATACCAGGGTGACGTTTTGGCATCTCCTCCAATAGAACCCATGAGCACTGCGTCAGAAGCCTTTGCTGCCGCAATGGTTTCTTCTGTAAGAGGCACTCCATGAGCATCAATGGAAGCTCCTCCTAACAGCAATTCTTCATATTCAAAATGATGTCCATAAACCTTGCATACCTGATCCAGTACCTTTTTTGCTTCTCTTACGATTTCCGGTCCGATTCCATCTCCCGGAATCAATGCGATTTTATACTCCATATGATTCTCCCTCTTTCTGTTATCCTTACTACGGTGTAATTAGTTCTATGATAATCCTTTTTATCTTACATTTCAAGTAATAACACGCCCTTTAGATATGCCTTTTCGTTATATCTTCTATTCTTTTCAGGACACAGAAAGAGCCGTTTCATCCGCCGAAAATACAACAGGTTTTTTCACAGGCAGAGGGCGTTCCTGCACATCCTCCAAGAGCACTTTCTCTTAATTCAAAGGGCAGGCTTCTTCCCACATGATACATAGCCTCTGCCATCTCATCAAAAGGAATGGGGCAGGGAATCCCTGCAAGCGCCTGCTCCGCGCAAATCAGGGCATTGGATGCTCCCATGGCATTTCTGCTCTGACAAGGCGCCTCCACCAGACCTGCAATGGGATCACAGACTAATCCCAAAAGATTGGACAATGCCATGGCTCCGCTGTGAAGGCACATCTGTGGACTTCCTCCCATGATTTCCGTAACTGCTGCGGCTGCCATGGCAGAAGCAGCTCCCACCTCAGCCTGACATCCGGCTTCTGCACCGGAAACAGAGGCATTTCTCATAAGCAGATACCCCACAGCTCCGGCAGTATACAAACCATTTAACAATTCTTCATCGGTGAGATGCTCTTCTTCTCCAAGAGCCAGCAAAACCCCTGGAACCACACCGGAAGAACCGGCAGTAGGGGCTGCCACAATGACCCCCATAGAAGCATTCACCTCCAGCACCGCCATGGCATAGGTAATCACCTTGGAAAGCAAGGTCCCGCAGATGGATTTTCCCTGCTGTCTCCTCTTATGGAGCTTTTGGGCTTCTCCTCCTATAAGGCCGCCAATGGAAGGAGTAGGCGCATCCAGGGGCTCCTTTACTGACTGTTTCATAATTTCCAATGCTTTTCTCATTTTTGCATCTACTTCTTCTTCCGTAATACCTGAAAATGCCGCCTCTCTCTTTTTCATAACCTGAGAAATGGGAAGTCCTGTTTCCTCACATAGCTTCAGCAACTCGATTCCATGATTAAACTCCATTTTTTCCTCCTATAACTGCACCAGCATAATATCTGAAACCAGTGGATTGGCTCTGATTTTATCCAATACCTCCACCGGAATTTTCTCATCCGATTCCACAATGGTAAAAGCCGCAGCTCCTTTTTCCTCCCGAAACAGGCGCATAAAGGCAATGTTTACTTTTTCTTCACTTAAAATCTTCGTAATGTGAGCCACAACCCCCGGCTTATCCGTCTGGCTTACAATCAGGGTGCTGTACTCACCTGTGAAGTCTACGTCAATCTGATTGAGCTTTACAATTTTTACCTTTCCTCCCCCTATGGAAACGCCACGCACAAAAAGCCTCTCATCTTTGGTTCCCCGAATATCCATATCTGCTGTATTTGGATGGAGATTTTCATCCTCTCCCAATTGAAAATCATATTGGATTCCTTCCTGTTTCGCCAGCTCCAGAGAATCACGAATCCGCAAATCATCGGTTTCAAACCCCATAATACCTCCCAGAAGCGCCCGGTCTGTCCCATGTCCCCGATACGTTCTGGCAAAAGAACCATACAGGGTAAAGGTCACCTTTGCAATTTCTCCCGGGAATAATTTTCTGGCCAAAAGTGCCATGGATGCCGCCCCTGCAGTATGGGAGCTGGAAGGCCCTACCATGTTGGGGCCAATGACTTCAAACAAGCTGATAAACGCCATAATACTCTCCTTTCATTCAGCAAAACATGCAGATGCCAAAAAGAGGATGCCGCACTTTACACATACCGACATCCTCTTTCCAACTTCCTTATTCTGCAGCGCCATCGCTTGCTTTTTCTACTTCTGCAATGGCTGCTTTTCTCATAGGAATTCTGCAGTTTCTGTTATTTCCAAACTCTACAATTACATCTTCATCTGTAATATCAATGATGATTCCATAGAATCCGCTGGTAGTTACCACACTGTCGCCTACTTCCATAGCTGCCAGCATGCTTTTTACTCTCTGCTGTTCTTTTTTCTGAGGTCTCATAACCATAAAATACATCAGAAGAAAGAATACAACTAATGGCAAAAACAAGGTAATCATACTTCCTGCGCCCGCTGCTGTTGATAAAAACATGTTACATCCTCCTGCATTTTAATCTTTGTCTCATCTCTTGGTGGACATTATTATAATAATACACAATTATTTCCGTTTCTTCAAGCCTTTTCTCTTTATTTTTTTGCCTGCATGCCTTCCAGCTTACGGTTCTTGTATTCCTCAAAGCAGCCCTCATCCAGAGCATCCCTGATTTCTTCCATCATGGTATTATAAAAATACAGATTATGAAGCACGCACAGACGCATTCCCAGCATTTCCTTTGCCTTTAATAAGTGGCGGATGTAGGCTCTGCTATAGTGGCGGCATGCCGGACACTGACACCCTTCTTCAATGGGACGGGAATCCAGTTCATATTTGGCATTAAACAGATTAATCTTTCCAGAATTGGTATACACATGTCCATGACGTCCATTCCGGCTTGGGTATACACAGTCAAAGAAATCCACGCCTCTTGAAACTGCCTCCAGAATATTTGCAGGCGTTCCCACTCCCATAAGATAGGTTGGTTTATCCACAGGCAGATGGGGCACCACACTGTCCAGAATCCGGTACATTTCCTCATGGGTCTCTCCTACCGCCAGACCGCCAATGGCATAGCCGTCCAGATTCATTTTGGAAATCGTCTCTGCATGAGCAATACGGATATCATCATAAATAGCTCCCTGATTAATTCCAAACAACAACTGATGAGGATTTACTGTATCCTCCAGGGAATTCAGTCTTGCCATTTCATCCTTGCACCGCTGCAGCCATCTGGTAGTGCGGTCTACAGACGCCTGCACATATTCCCGGCTGGCAACACTGGAGGGACATTCATCAAAAGCCATGGCAATGGTAGAGCCCAGATTAGACTGAATCTGCATACTCTCCTCCGGTCCCATGAAAATTTTTCTGCCGTCAATATGGGAATTGAAGTACACGCCCTCTTCCTTAATCTTTCTCAGTTTTGCCAGAGAAAACACCTGAAATCCGCCGGAATCCGTAAGAATGGGACGATCCCAGTTCATAAATTTGTGCAGTCCTCCCAGTTGTTTAATAATATGGTCTCCCGGACGCACATGAAGATGGTAGGTATTGGACAATTCCACCTGGGTCTTGATTTCATGTAAATCAGTAGTAGATACTGCCCCTTTAATAGCAGCCACTGTTCCCACATTCATAAACACCGGCGTCTCAATGGTTCCATGAACAGTCTCTAATCTGGCACGCTTTGCTCTGCCTTCCTGTTTCAGCAATGTATACATAAATTTATATTCCTCTTCTCTTTACTTTCCTTTGTAACAGAAAACATTCTATCATACCCTATTTAGAAACGCAACGGTCTGGTAATATTTACGATTGTTTTTTCCAAAAATTTGTCGTATAATGTACATTGGTTTTTTTAGAAATCATGACACATATTAATAAGTAGAAATACATAGATATGACTAGGAGGTCTCCGACTATGGAAGATCATAAAACCACACAGCAGCCTGCTTATGCTCTTGGAATTGATATTGGTTCCACCACAGTAAAGGTGGCTGTTTTAAACGAAAAACATGAATTGTTATTTTCGGACTATGAAAGGCATTTTGCAGATATTCAAAATACTCTTGCAAACCTTCTGGACAAGGCAAGCCAGACCCTTGGTCCTATCCAGACCATACCGGTTATCACCGGTTCCGGCGGCTTAACCCTGGCAAATCATCTGGAAGTTCCTTTTGTACAGGAAGTCATTGCGGTTTCTTCCTCTCTGGAGGAATTTGCCCCCAAAACAGATGTAGCCATTGAACTGGGCGGCGAAGATGCCAAGATTATTTATTTTGAAGGGGGAAATGTGGAGCAGCGTATGAACGGTATCTGCGCCGGAGGTACCGGCTCCTTTATTGACCAGATGGCTTCCCTCCTTCAGACGGACGCGCCGGGATTAAATGAATATGCCAAAACCTACAAGGCGCTGTACCCTATTGCTGCCCGCTGCGGCGTGTTTGCAAAAACCGATATTCAGCCCCTCATTAACGAAGGCGCTACCAAAGAAGATTTATCTGCCTCTATTTTCCAGGCAGTGGTAAACCAGACCATCAGCGGACTGGCCTGCGGTAAACCTATCCGGGGACATGTGGCATTTTTAGGCGGTCCTCTGCACTTTTTATCTGAATTAAAGACTGCCTTTATCCGTACCTTAAAGCTGGATGAGGAGCATACCATTGTGCCGGAAAATTCTCATTTATTTGCAGCTATGGGCTCTGCCTTAAATGCCAAACCAGAGGCAGCTCCTGTATCCATTCTTGCTATGCGGGACCGTTTAAAAGCGTCCATTCATATGGATTTTGAAGTAGACCGCATGGAACCATTGTTTGCATCAAAGGAGGATTACGCTGCTTTTAACCAGCGTCAGAGCCAGTACAATATTAAGACTGCAGAATTATCTCAATACAAAGGCAACTGCTATCTTGGTATTGACGCCGGTTCTACTACCACAAAAGCTGCCCTGGTAGGGGAAGATGGGGCTCTTTTATACTCCTTTTACAGCAACAACAATGGAAATCCTCTGGCAACCTCCATTCGGGCTATTCAGGAAATTTATGACCAGCTTCCTGCCGGCGCGAAAATTGCCTACTCCTGCTCTACCGGTTACGGGGAAGCTCTGATTAAGGCAGCGCTCCTACTGGATGAGGGAGAAGTCGAAACGGTTTCCCATTACTATGCGGCTGCTTTCTTTGACCCAAAGGTGGACTGTATTCTGGATATTGGCGGTCAGGATATGAAATGCATTAAAATCAAAGACCAGACCGTAGACAGCGTACAGTTAAACGAAGCCTGCTCCTCCGGCTGCGGCTCTTTTATTGAAACCTTTGCAAAATCCCTAAACTACAGTGTACAGGATTTCGCCAAAGCAGCCTTATTCGCTGAAAATCCCATTGACCTGGGAACCAGGTGTACGGTTTTCATGAATTCCAAGGTGAAACAGGCGCAAAAAGAGGGAGCCTCTGTGGCTGACATTTCTGCAGGACTGGCTTATTCGGTTATTAAAAATGCCCTTTATAAAGTAATTAAGGTTTCCGATGCCTCTGAGCTTGGACAGCACATTGTAGTACAGGGAGGTACCTTCTACAATGACGCGGTACTGCGGGCCTTTGAAAAGATTGCAGAGTGCGAAGCCATCCGCCCGGACATTGCAGGTATTATGGGCGCTTTCGGCGCTGCGCTTATTGCCAGAGAGCGTTATGATAAAAGCAAGGTTTCCACCATGCTTCCTATTGAGAAAATCAATTCTCTGGAATACCGCACCACCATGGCAAACTGCAAGGGCTGTACCAACAACTGTCGTCTTACCATTAATAAATTCTCAGGAGGACGCCAGTTTATTTCCGGCAACCGCTGCGAGCGTGGAATCGGAAAAGAAAAAAACAAGGACAATATCCCAAACCTTTATGACTATAAATACAAAAAACTGTTTTCCTATGTGCCTCTTACCAAGGACAAGGCGTTTCGGGGAAAGGTAGGAATTCCGAGAGTCTTAAACATGTATGAAAACTATCCCTTCTGGTATACCTTTTTCACCCAGTTGGGATATCAGGTGGTACTCTCTCCTACCTCAACCAGAAAAATTTACGAATTGGGTATTGAATCCATTCCCAGTGAATCAGAGTGTTATCCCGCAAAACTGGCTCATGGACATGTTTCCTGGCTGATTAAACAGGGTGTTCATTACATTTTTTATCCCTGCATTCCTTATGAGCGGACCGAATTTACAGATTCTGTAAATCACTATAACTGCCCTATTGTAACCTCTTATGCTGAGAATATCAAAAACAATGTGGATGAGCTTCAGGATGCCTCCATCCGCTTCCACAATCCGTTTTTATCCCTCACCAGTGAGGAAACAGTTACTGAAAGGTTAATCGAAGAATTTCCGGGAATCCCGTCAAATGATGTACAGGCTGCTGCTCATGAGGCCTGGCTGGAGCTGGATCGCTGCCGCAAGGACATTATGCGAAAAGGCGAAGAAACCCTGGAATATCTGGAAAAAACAGGACGCCGGGGTATTGTCCTGGCTGGACGCCCCTACCACATTGACCCTGAAATCCACCATGGAATTCCAGAGTTGATTACTTCCTATGGAATTGCAGTGCTTACTGAGGATTCTGTCTCTCACCTGGCTCCTATTGAACGTCCTCTGCGCGTCAACGACCAGTGGATGTACCACACCAGACTTTATGCTGCCGCCAACTTTGTAAAGGAAAAAGAAAATCTGGATTTAATTCAGCTAAACTCCTTTGGCTGCGGTCTGGATGCTGTAACCACAGACCAGGTAAACGAAATCCTATCCAACAGTGGCAAAATCTACACCTGCCTGAAAATTGACGAGGTAAACAACCTGGGAGCAGCCAGAATACGTGTCCGTTCTCTCCTAGCTGCCATTCGTGTAAAGGAACAGCAGAAAAAAACAAGAAAAATACAGTCCTCTTCTATTGAAAAGGTTGTATTTACTGAGGAAATGCGGAAGCATTATACGATTTTATGCCCCCAGATGTCACCCATTCATTTTTCCATCCTCCAGTCTGCGTTTAATGCCAGCGGCTATCAGCTTGAGGTACTGCCAAATGACAACAAATCGGCAGTGGATGTGGGATTAAAGTATGTAAATAATGACGCCTGCTATCCTTCTCTTCTTGTGGTAGGGCAGATTATGCAGGCGCTGCTTTCCGGCAAATACGATTTGAACAAAACTGCCATTATTATGACACAGACAGGCGGTGGCTGCCGGGCTTCCAATTATATCGGCTTTATCCGCAGAGCTTTGAAAAAAGCGAATTTAGCTCACATTCCGGTAATTTCTCTGAATTTAAGCGGTCTAGAAGAAAACCCCGGCTTTAAAATCACAGCAAAGCTTGCTACCCGGGTTGCTTATGGAGCTGTTTTCGGGGATATTTTAATGAAATGTTTATACCGGATGCGTCCTTATGAAGCAGTCAAAGGTTCCGCCAATGCTCTGCACCGGAAATGGGAAAAACGCTGCATCTCCTTCTTAACAGGCAAACGCGTTGGTTTTAATCAGTTTAACCATATTTGCCGCCAGATAATTCGGGAGTTTGATACCCTTCCCATTACCAATGAAAAGAAGCCAAGGGTGGGAATTGTAGGGGAAATTCTGGTAAAATTCCTCCCTGCAGCCAATAACCATCTGGCTGAGCTTCTGGAACAGGAGGGGGCTGAGGCTGTCTGCCCTGATTTAATTGATTTCATGTGCTATTGCTTCTATAATCAGAACTTTAAAGCAGAACAACTGGGCTTCAAAAAATCCCTGGCAAAAAAGGGAAATCTGGGAATTGCCGCTATTGAGTTTATCCGAAGAGCAGCAAATAAAGAATTTGAAAAGAGCAAACACTTCACACCTTCTGCTAAAATCGAAGATTTGGCAAACATGGCAAAGCCTATTGTATCCATGGGAAATCAGACCGGAGAAGGCTGGTTCCTCACCGGAGAAATGATGGAGCTGCTTCACTCAGATACACCAAACATTGTGTGCATCCAGCCCTTTGGCTGCCTGCCTAATCACATTGTGGGAAAAGGTGTTATCAAGGCAATCCGAAAAGACTATCCTCAGGCTAACATTGTAGCTGTGGACTATGACCCCGGCGCCAGCGAAGTGAATCAGCTAAACCGTATTAAATTGATGCTTTCTACTGCGTTTAAAAAGCTTCAGTGATATTTTGCGAACCACAATCCGCGAACATGGTATGCCTTTTGCATTAGAACTGAATGTGCCCAATGAAGCAACTGTCGCTGCAATTAAAGAAGGAAGAAATCTTATGACCGATTCTTCCGCTACGAGATATTCCGATGTGGATTCTCTTAGGGCGGCACTGGACGTATAAAGGAGCCTGCGAATGCCATATAGAACCAGACTGGCTGCTGATATATGAAATTCGCGATGGTGTGCTTGTTTTGATGCTTTATAGACTTGGAACACATTCTGAACTGTTCGGCAAGTAGTGTCAGAAAAATTTAATCTTCTATTTATGTTATGGAGGTGTCGCTTTCACAATTAGCGCGACATCTCCTTTTTATTTGCATCTTTGTTATAAAAAATGGCAAGAGTATGACGATTTTTATTGTGGCAGATATGTGAAACTGCTATAATATGGGTAAGAAGAAAGTGATAAATCGGATGTTTCTTGCGAAATTAAATATCAAAAGATTGGAGGAAACAAAATGAGAAGAAAAAGTGTTTTGATGGTATTGTTATTACTTAGTTTTAGTTTGACAGGTTGTAAAAATAGCAATTTAGAAAATTTGGAATCTTCTAATAATGATAACCAACATTCTATAAAAATCTTGAATAAACAGGATGATGTGATAGATAATTCAAACACAATAGGTGACAGTTCGGATTTGCTTTATAGAGAGTACCAGATAGGGGCAAATATGGGCGAAGGAAAAGTCATTTGTTTTAAGGAAATAATAACAGATAACGCAGAAAAACCTCAGGCTATTGTAGTTTTTTATAATGACTCAGTAAAAGATATACTTCCGTATGAAGGGAAGGATATAGAATATGAAATTAAAAAACCAGGAACCTATGCATTTTTTGTTCTTGAAGAAGATAAATCATTAGTAGATATATCAGGAAAAATATCAGATTTTATAAATACCGACGGAAGTGAATTACTCCCGTTAAACTAAAACAGAGTAGTCAAAGTTCCAGTAATATCATCATTTTATTCGGAGGTGTATAACAATGAATAATAAGGGAATTGGAGCTATTTTTTGCTTGATGTCATCAATTTTAATTTCAGCAAAGTATATATCAGCATCAATATTTATGGGAAATATATCGACTAAGGATGCGATTTTATTTGCAACCGGTTTGGAATATGTAGGCCCTTTTTTAACAATCGCTGCTTTGGTTTCATTGATAGTTGGAATTTTGTTTTTGGGATATGGATTATATCAAGATATAAAACAAGAATAAATCAAATTCCAGTTTTCTTAGCTGATAATGTAATAAAGGGTATCACAAAATCATCAAATCAGATAATCTTGTGATACCCTCCTTATTTTTTACCTTCCAAAAGGCAATTTCCCTGCTATTTTCACCAAAGTCCTTCCTCCCGGAATTCCCGCGAAGTCCTCTTCCTTGGGTTTAGCTATCATAACATAGGCCAGGAAATACACACATCCTCCCAGTGCAATGGCCGGAATCAGAGCAAGAAAGTTTGATTTCATCACTGCATAAACACCATGATAAACTGCAAATGCAACGATTCCCATGGGAACAGCCGCTGCCATAGGAAGCAAATAGGCTTCTTTCCATGGATTTCGATATTTCAACGCTTTCCACATAGCTCTCTGGTTCAGCACACACATAATCAGCGCATACACAATCATGGCAATCACCACATTGTAAATCCCCCAGTTCGTGGCGAACATCAAAACCACCACAACTACCACATCACAGACCAGGGCAATGGCAGCATGAATCATAGGAATATTTGCCTTACCGATGCCCTGAAGAACACCATTGGAAATATTAGACATTCCATTCATAATAACGGTAATAACCCCCAGCATCATCAAACGTCCTGCGGTTCCATCTGTGGTGGAAAACAACAGTTTTGTAATGGGTCCTGCCAGAACAAAAAGTCCTACGCTGCAGGGAATGGAAATAAACATACTCAGCCAGGTTGCTTTATTAATTTTCTCCTTGGCTGTCTTTTTGTCTCCTTTTGCATAATATCCTGACACCTCCGGCATCATGGAGGTAGGCGCTGTACTGGAAAGGGTCAGCGGAATATTGATAATGGTAAGGAAATATCCGCACTCTGCATACAGCCCTTCTACCACACTGCTTTTTAAACCTTTGATTCCGGATACGCCTGTATAAATCATACTGTTGATGTAACTGTTTACATTGTACAAAAAGGCGCTGAGAATAATCGGCGCTACAATGAGTACAATGGTTTTCATTACATCCCCATAGCTTTCTCCAACAGAAACCCTGTCTCTGGCAATCTTTTTCTGAATGGATTTCCGGTTCACCTGATAGACAAACAGCATAAACAACAAGGCTGCAGTTACCCCTGCTCCTGTTCCCATGGTGGCTCCCGCCGCGCTCCAGCTTCTCAGTACATCCGGATCTGCTCCCGCAAACTGCCTTACCATAACATTTGCCATAAGAAGTGCTACCACCGCTACTGCAATCTGTTCTACAATCTGAGAAATGGAAGTTGGCAGCATATTGCGGTATGCCTGAAAGTATCCACGAAAAACGCCAAGAATACCGGATATAAAAATCGTTGGCGCAAGAAACTGCAGCGCCAGACGCGCATTTGCCATTTTATCCGGCACTAAAACAGGCGCGCCCACCACGCAGAGAACAGAGACTGCCCCACCCATAATCACAGCATAAAATAAGGCGCCTTTAAAAATCTTCTGAGCATCCCGGTATCTGTGAAAGGCAAGGCGTTCTGCCATAATCTTGGAAACTGCCTGGGGAATACTAAAGGATGCAATCATAAGCAAAATAAAATAAACATTCTGCGCAAACTGAAAGCATCCAAAGCTCTCTTTTCCCATGGTGCTGGAAAGAGGACTTTTATAAATCAGTCCGATAATTTTGGAAATCAACGCAGCAATCATAAGAAAAGAAGCATTCTTTACTAATGTATTATCATTTTTCTTTCCCATCGATGTTAATCCCTCTGCACATTTTCAATCTGCCAGTCAATGGGCTCCAGTCCATGACTTTTCAAAAATTCATTAGTTTTACTAAAATGTCCGCATCCGAAAAATCCCCGGTAAGCAGATAATGGGCTTGGGTGAGGGGCTTCCAGAATCAGATGCTTTGGATTGTTCAGCATACTCTTCTTCATCTGCGCCGGTCTTCCCCAGAGCAAAAACACTATAGGTCTGTCCTGTTCATTGAGTATCCGGATAGCAGCATCTGTAAATTCCTCCCAGCCGATTCCCCTGTGAGAATTGGCCTGATGCGCCCGCACTGTAAGTACGGTATTTAACAACAAGACTCCCTGCTTTGCCCATTTTTCCAGATATCCGTTATTGGGAATCTCACATCCGCAGTCCTCATGAAGCTCCTGATAAATATTTACCAGTGACGGAGGTACTTCCACCTCTGGTTTTACAGAAAAACACAATCCATGAGCCTGTCCGTCATTATGATAAGGGTCCTGTCCCAAAATCACAACCTTCACCTCATCCAGCGGGGTAAAGTGAAAAGCATTAAAAATATCATCCGGAGCAGGAAAAATCTTTCTCTGCTGATACTCCTGCCCTACTTTTTCAAACAATTCTTTATAATATGGTTTCTTAAATTCCGGCTTTAAGGCTTCCAGCCATTGTCCTTGTAAAGGCGGCATGTTTGTTTCTCCTTTGTATTTTCTATTTTATTCCATCTTTTTAGTTTAACAGAATATGTCTCCACAAGCAAGTTCAAACCAAAATTCTACACCATTTTCATAGTTAATCACACCGCACTTTTGATGCATGCTTTCCATAATTGCTTTTACAATGGAAAGGCCAATGCCGCTTCCTCCATATTCCCTGGTTCTGGCTTTATCCACCTTATAAAATTTAATCCATATTTTATCCAAATCTTCTTCCGGAATTCTGGCTCCTGTATTAAACACAGAAAGCCTTACCACATCTGCCTGTTTCACTGCCTTAATCTCTATTTTTTTCTCAAAGTCCACATGATTCAGAGCATTCGACACATAGTTTGTTACCACTTCTTCGATTTTAAACTCATCCCCCCATACATAAATAGGGTCATCCTGCAAAAACCGGATTTCCGCCTCTTTCTGAGATGCCAGAAGCTGTGCAGACTGCACCACACCTTTCACCAATTCCGTAAGGTCAAACCGCTCCATATTCACCGTATCATTTCCAAACTCCAGTTGATTCAGACTCAGCAGTTTTTTCACCATGTTATTCATCTTGGCTGCCTCATCAATAATCACATCACAGTAAAATTCTCTGCTCTCCTGGTCATCATTAATACATTCCTGAAGTCCCTCTGCATATCCCTGAATCAGGGCAATAGGCGTTTTCAGCTCATGAGAAACATTAGAGAGAAATTCTTTTCGCATTTCATCAATCTGCTCTTTTTTCTCAATATCCTTCTGCAGTTCATTATTGGCAGTCCGAAGCTCTGAAATCGTTTTTTCCAGTTCTCCTGACATCCTGTTTAAATTATTCCCCAGAACACCGATTTCATCCTCACTGGTACTGGTATATTTGGCGTCAAAATTCAGATTTGCCATTTCCTTGGACAATTCGGAAAGCTGCTGCAAAGGTCTGGTAATATGCCTGGAAATAAACCAGATGACCACAGAACTGATAAAAATGGTAATCAGGCCAATATACAAATAAAAGACATTGGAAATCAAAGCGCTGTCCTTCAAGCTCTGAGCCGGAGTGGTAATCAGAAACCCGTTTCCATTATCCAGTACCCCTACCATATTAACCGAATCCATTGCCTTCACATCATCCGTTTTCTTCTCCACAATGTAGTTATCCGTCGCTTCCAGAATTTCCCGTTTCCCCCGTACAAAATCATCCAGAACCCCAAACTGGATTTCCGAATACAGACGTTCTGAATTTTTCGCATAGGCAAACAAAATCTGGGAGGTAGCATCCTCTATCACAATCATGGAAAGATTATTCTCATCACAATATTGCTTAAATTTTTCGTCTTCCGCCAGAGAACTGTAGTACCTGGTATCAGAGGTATCATTCATGGTATTGTATACTTTTTTCAGCGACTCTGTTTTCTTACGCAAATAGAACTTTTCCAGAAAAAGAGAATTTACCAAAAGCATAACTACCAGAGACAGACACATAATTCCAATATAGGTAACTGCCAACCGTATTTTTATGGATTTCTTCATCCTTCCACCTCAAACTTATATCCCATTCCCCAGATGGTCTTAATGTACTCCCCTTTTTCTCCCATTTTGCTCCGCAGTTTTTTCACATGGGTGTCAATGGTTCTTGCATCCCCAAAATAATCATAATTCCAAACAGAATTCAGAATTTTTTCCCTGGACAGGGCAATCCCCTGATTTTCCATAAAATAAGCCAGAAGTTCAAATTCCTTATAGCTTAATTCCATAGGTTTTCCGTCAATGGATGCAATATGAGAAACCTTATTAATCTCCACACCACCTGCTCTTAACACACCATCTGCATCCGTCTGGCTGGTTCTTCGCAAAATAGCTTCTACTCTGGCTACCAAAATCTTGGGGCTGAAAGGCTTGGAAATATATTCATCCACACCCAGTTCAAATCCCAGAAGCTCATCCCGCTCGTCTCCTCTGGCTGTCAGCATAATAATCGGTACTTTAGAATGGGAACGGATTTCCCTGCACACCTGCCATCCATCCATCTTGGGCATCATTACATCTAAAATCAGCAAGGCAATATCTTTATCTGCATAAAAAATATCAAGAGCAGCCTCTCCGTCTCCTGCCTCCAAAACCTCAAAGCCCTGTTTTGTGAGGAAATCCCGTACCAGTTTCCGCATCCTGCTCTCATCATCTACTACTAAAATTTTTCGTTTTTCCATAATCTGCTCCTCCTGTCTCTCTGTCCTACTATAGCAGTCAAATTTGTCAGAATTGTGAACTTTACTCCCCTATGTGGCTGTTCACTGTATGAACGATAATTCCAATATATCATCCTGTCTGAGGAATTGCAACGGAAGCCTTGACAAATTTTCAGAAAGCATATATCATAGGAGTTGCTTTAAACCACGCGGGCTTGTACTGGTTTCGACGGGGGTTTTGAAGTTGAGGAAGCCATCCGCAGACTCCGGGACTGCGTACCAACCTGGAACCTAAATATAAACGCAAACAATAATAACGTAGCGTTAGCTGCCTAAGTTGCAGCTTGTCAGCCTCAGGCCACCCGCTGTCTGAGAATC
This sequence comes from uncultured Bacillota bacterium, assembly GCA_958352855.1. GTDB lineage: Bacteria > Bacillota > Clostridia > Lachnospirales > Lachnospiraceae > Blautia. Next base: position 6,188 of record CATWQE010000041.1, on the reverse strand, counting down.
TGGCATCGACTTTGCGGGGCACTTCGCTTTCAAAGCTTTGAGAAAGTGGAAGATTTCATGAAGCTACTAAGCAGTTCAGCCTGTTATCCGGCGGTGCTGTAAGGGAATGTCAAAAGAATAACTGTGATGGGAGATGCCCCAAGGGATAGACTTTCGGACGCGGGTTCGATTCCCGCCAGGTCCATTTAAACGCATTAGAAAAAAATAGCAGGAAAGAGATATTTCACTATATAAGTGAGTATCTCTTTTTTGTATTCATTCATTGTTTATTTTTAGTCTGTGGTCTATAATGAAAGAAATTAAATTTGTGAGGACAAATATTATGAAAGGAATCATTATACAATATGCAGTTTTTTTAATGATTGTATTTGGAATAGTCAGTACAGCAATATATGTTATGTTTGTTAAGAGAAGATTCTTTCACACAGAAGAAGAATATCGTTTAATGAACATGCCTAAGGAGAAATTAGAACTCTGTCTAAAATTAAGGAAGATATTGGAAATCCCCATGAGAATTTTAACAATAATAACAGCGTTCTTTGTATTATGGGTGGCAATTCCAGTTTTTAAAGATATAAAATATATAGTGTCCGGTGAATATCAGCTCATAACTGGCGAAATTACAAATGAAATTGTGAAAAATGGGAGCGCCTGGAGAGATACGGTCAACCTTCTATCTGCTGGAAAGAAGGTTGAATTATCAGTTGATTCCTTATCATATCAAAAAGGCGATATAGTTACTATCATGTACTTACCAAATACAAAAGCTGGTGTGATTGTAAAATAAAGTAATACTTATTCAAACAGAGTCTGTGAAAGGCAGGTATGAAACCATGAGCGCTAATAGATTATCTTTATATTGGATATATTTTTTCATAATGACTATTTTTGCAGTATTCTTTGCTTTTTTGGCTATTTCCAAAATCAAAATTGTCAGATGGGAATTTTTTTATCCCAAACAGCAACAATGGGCAAAAAAGCATGCATACAAATTAAACATTCTTGTAAAAAGATTTTTTCTGGTTATGAGCATTGTTTATTGCGTAGTAGGCACTTTGCCTTCTTGTTTAGACTTGCCCTTTGTTTTAACAACAAACTATAAAGAAGCTCAAGGTGTAGTAACGAAAAAAAATGGCATGTTAATTTATCTGGAAAATGGAAAATATTACAAAGTAGGAAAAGTAGATTGGTGTAAAACAGGTGATAATATTCATATAACTTATTTACCATTTACCAGATATGCAACGATTACTGCTATATATTAAACGGAAATATAGAAAATGCCATTAAAGATAAAAATTATATGAGGTTATCAATGAATAAAAGTTATGATTATATTTTTGGCAGCGGAAAATTTGTTAATTGGTTTGACATTATTACTGGTGGTGTCGTTTGTTCAGCAATGTCATTTAGTTTGACAGAAATGTTGTTTTCCTTTGATTTTAAAATGAGTTTCCAAAAAGCATTAATTTTCACTATTCTTCTTGTATTTTTCTTGTTACTATTTTATTGCTTTATAAAGCAACGTCGTTATAAACTATTAGATGAGAAAATAGTATTTGGGGTTAGGGAAAAAGAAATTTTGTATCGCAATATCCATTCATTGATTTTTACCTTAGCCTCCCGCCCCAGAGGAATATATGACATCGGGCTTAGCGAGCCCTATTTATATATAAAAGAAAATGGAGCGAAAAAATATATATGTAATATCACAATTTGCCTGGCCAAACCTAATATTTTATTAAAAAGCTATAAAGGCAATAAAAGTGCGAAAGCAATAGGTATTGTTTCCGACTATAGTTTCAATTGTTATGAGCCAAAAAGTATTTTCAATTTGCTACATAATTCAGAAGCAAGTATTTATGTAACCAAAAGTTTTCTTATTTTAAATAATTGGACAATCAATAGATTCTGCAAGGAATACCATATTTCTATGGAAAAGGTTCAGCTTATAAATGATGGAAATTAAAGGAAGCGATGTATAGTTCTACAGCGACGAGTTGATACAAGGTCAGTTCACCGCTGTATTTTGCCTATTTAATCTCCTAAGGTCTATATCTATGCCATGTTAATTCTTGTTGCTTGTCTCAGAAACGGTCTCTTCGTATGATGATAATGTGCTTACTACATAGAAAGGGGCGTAAATTATTAACTTTCAAGGAAAACTATGATAAAATTACAGGAAAGCAATAAATTGGTGATAAATAAATGAATTATTAGGGGGGTGAGAATATGGTTGAACCTACGGGGCTGTATGAAACGTTATGGCTTGAAGGAATTGTTTTTGCAGTATTTGTTATGTTTCTGATTGTATGTTCTTTCATAATATGGTGTAAAAAAGAGAAGTTGTCGAAAGTAGCATATATACTAGAGTTAATTTTAACAATTATCCTATATTTTATGAATATGAGCGCTATATATGATGATTACTTAGAAAAAGGTGTTTTTGAAATTACTCTGTTCATATTAGGTATCGTGTTCATTCTATACAGTATTTTTTTTCGCACAAAAGGGCATATAATTCAAATGAAAATAATGATGAATATTGCAACGATAATGGGGGTTATTAATTTTAGTCGTATAATTTTTTCTGCTTGATTATCAATCATTTTTTAGAACATGAATTGTCAAGAGCCAGTTGCGTAAGCAATGCTTGCACGCTTGATGAGGCATGGATAAAAAATATTCTGACAGATAGTAGAAAAGTGATGACTACTCAATTTTCTAATGATATAATATGATAAATAATAATGGATAAACTTGAAGCGATTAAGGAAGTGTATGCCATGAAAAAATTTTTGAAAATAATGTTAATCATAATTGGAGCTATTTCTTTGATTTTTGTAGCTCTGATAGGGATTGGGTTATTTGTTGATGTTGAATATGATGACCATATTAAAAATGGTCGTTATACTCATGTTCCGGAAGAAGAAAATAAAGATAATGAATACGTGGAATTTACGATAAATGACTATGATAAAAGTGATGCGGAACTTGTATATTATGACACGATTGAAGAAGCTATTTTAAATTCCCCTTTGCATGCCGAAAATGAGGAACTTTCGGTTCCTGCTGACTTTCTTAATCATGTTGATGAAACCTTACATATATGGCAAGGCAAAAATTATGATACGATATTCTATCGGGCTGGAAATGATAACGATGATATTCAAGGCTTAGTAATGGCTCGTTGTAAAAAGCAAATACAGAGTGGACATACACAATACGCATTTATAAATGCTACACCGGTTACAACGAAACCAGATAGAATTTTGTTAGATGATATTACAGAGCTTATTCACTCTTCTTTGAAATTAAGTGATTTCCAACAAGACTTAAACCCCGATTATCCAAGCAAGCGTTTTGTTTACGGCTATGCACATGATAAAGAAATCTATTCATTGGAAGTAGAAGGACAAAAACCGGACGGTGTAATTGAAATCAATGTATATGACAGAGCCATGTATCTATGGTATTACAATGACTTAAAAAGTAACAAAAGAGGTGACTGTTTAAGCTATTCGATAGACGTACCTAAGTAAAATGATATTTCTGCACAATACTATATTACTAGTTAGACAGACGGAGTGAATCAGCCTGTGGTGAGTGAAGATTAAGGGGCTGTCGGGAAATAGATAGCCCCTTAAATGTCTGAAAATGGCTTGCTTTTTGCTTTACAATGCAGGCAGTTGATGTATAAAATTGAAGATAGTACAAGGAGAGATAAGCGGAATGATAGAGTATATTAAACTATGTATGGTTCCGTTTTTAGTGAGCTTTGCGTTTACATGGATAATTATTTTAAATGTATGTATAGCGGAAAAGTATGATGGTAAAACAGAGCGTAGAATAAAAAGCAAAAAAATATTAATGGTATGTCCGTATTTTGTAAAATATATGAGATTGAAGACGGAGATACTTTGTTACTTCTTAGAGATTTCATTATTATGTCAACCAGTTTTGGGGGTATTACTTAATAAACAATATGCAGTTGTCGTCAGACCAATCCTGATAAATTTACTGATATTGTTTAATAGTATTTTATTTTTTACAAGCGGTGTTCCAAGTTATGTATATATTTTTCTTAATTTTATAAAAAGAGAAAAAGAATTAAAAAAAGAGTACATGTGGGAAGATGATGTCGATATACAAAAATATAAAATAAGATGTCCGGAAAATAAAATTATTGAAGAAGTGGAACTGAGTTATAAAAATAATATTTCAGAAGTAGCGTTTTTATTGTTGCCACATAACCATAAATTGAATTATGGAGGATTTTTGAGAAATAGCGGTCAACATTATTCTATACTACAAACAAAATATCCTTTTATGAAAAACGAAGATTTGATAATAGGAAATGATAAAATATATAAAGAAAAAGTTTCTCAAAAAGATTTTTTTGTTGAAAATAAAAAATCCGGATTTTATTTACATAATTATGGGAATTATCAAAAAATTATATCTTTAGTGAATAAAAAAGGCATTACTGGCATACAGGTTTTATTTTCTCAGGCGAGTGAAGAAGGCACTCATATTGAATTTGAAAGAGAAATGCAAGAAATTTTGCAAAAATTGAAAGACCATTATGGAATAAAAAAAATTATACTTTGTGGTCATGGATTGTACGGGACATTAGAAACTATATTATTGAGTAGAAATGTACAGAATATAGGGATGTGTCTTTTAGGAGTAACAAATGATGATTTATCTGGAGCAGCAAAAAATTATGTAGATAATATCGAAAAAAGTTATTTTATTAGCCAAAAGACAGCTAAAATGATGAAAAATGTTTTGTATAAATATCAATTAAATACAGAACAAAAGAAAAAATGTAACTGTGAAAAGGAAAGATTTTGCGATGGTTTTTGTGAAAAACATTGTTCGAGATATTTTCAATCTTTGGCGGCTATTGATTTTTCTAAAATACAAAAGTGCATTTCAAATTATGACAAACCAATGTTGTATATGGAATTTGCAAAAAATATGTATTCTACACAAGAAAATAAAAATGAAATAATTTTGGGGAATAGGTGTAGAAAATTTTATTTAAAAAATATTCATTTCAATATGCGTGAAAAACAAGAACCGGATTTTCCTACAATAAAAGATATAACTAGATATGAATTGGTGCAGAAATGCAAACCAAGTTCATATTTATTGTTAAAACAAGAACCAGAGATTGACAATAAGATTCTTAATATTTTGGATGAATTTTTGGAAAAACTTAATCTTTTCTTATAAAAAGGATTCCGAACTCATATATTAGAGTTCTATCGAAGAAGCTATTTTGGTTTGTTCCAGATGTACTATGGGCAAAAATAGTTACCGTTGTAATGTGTGAAGGCTATGTTGTTTTTATAGTAAGTATGGAAATTATCGAAGTAAATGATGAGCGAATGGAAGATATGTTAAAAATAGGGGGGATATGAAATTACTCCTAAAGGAAGGATTTTAAGAAAATGCTTAGGCACTCCCAGAAAAAAGAGTATGACATGTGTCGAATATCATTATGAGTAGAGACAAATACAATCGTTCTATGATAATCATTCTTGTCAAACAGGAAAGGAAGATTGTATCTCTTGCTTCCGTATGCAGAAAAATTACGGCGGTACAGAGAAATATGGTAGTGATACACCCAACAACAACACAGAAACCGCTGAGAAACTCATATTTTATATGGATTCCTCAACGGTTCTTTTCTAAGTATGCAATATTAGCCTTGTGCTATGCTCTCAACCTGTTCTTGAAGCGTTCTATACCCGTTCTCCAAACGATTAACCCGAATTAAAAGTATTTCCTTCTCATTCTCCACTTTTAAAGCTTCATCCAGCTTCCGGCTCAGATCCCGATGTCCTTCCGCAACAATATTAATATTTTTGTTCGTCTCATTTTCAAGTGTCAGCCGAATTCCTTGAACATGCCCTTCTAATTCTCTGGCTTTACCTTCTACGCCCTGCACTTGCTCTTTTAATTCTAGAACTTCGCTTTGCACACCCTGTACTTGCCCTTTTAGCTCTCGAACTTTACCTTCTACGCCCTGTACTTGCTCTTTTAGTTCTCGAACTTCACCTTCTACACCCTGTACTTGCTCTTTTACTTCTTGAACTTCGCTTTTGACGCCCCGCACTTGCCTTTTTAATTCTAAAACTTCGCTTTGCACACCCCGTACTTGCCCTTTTACTTCTTGA
>CATWQE010000040.1 GCA_958352855.1 uncultured Bacillota bacterium | reverse complement strand
AGCTGCTTATACCACTTTAACATAAAATTTAGTTCAGCCTTTCTTCCATGGCATCTACCAAAATCTCCAGGACCTTTACCCTGACATAATATTTATTATTTCCCTCTACGATAATCCAGGGCGCATAGGAAGTGGAGGTACGGATAATCATCTCATTTACCGCTTCTTCGTAAAAATCCCACTTTTCCCTGTTTCTCCAGTCCTCGTCTGTAATCTTCCACTGCTTCTGCGGGTTTTCCATGCGCTCTTTAAATCTGCGTTCCTGTTCGTCCTTGTCAATCTGCATCCAGAATTTCAGCACAATCGCACCGGAATGAGCCAGATGAGATTCCATATCATTGATTTCCCGATAAGCCCTCTGCCATTCTTCCTTTGTACAGAACCCCTCTATTCTCTCCACCATGACCCTTCCATACCAGGTACGGTCAAAAATAGTAACGTGTCCGTCCTTTGGCATATTTTTCCAGAATCTCCACAGATAGTGATGATTTTTCTCTGTTTCCGTAGGCGCTGCAGTGGGACTTACCAGATAACCTCTGGGATCCATGGCGTCTGTGAGGCGTTTAATGGCTCCTCCTTTTCCTCCTGCGTCCCAACCCTCAAATCCCAGAACCATGGGAATCCGCTTCCGGTAAAGTTCACTGTGAAGAAGCTCCAGTCTCTCCTGAAGAGCCTTCAGCCTTTTTTTGTACTCTTCCTCTGTGTAGGCCAGTGTTAAGTCTACTTTGCTTAACACAGAAGATTCCATAAGATGTTTCTGTGTTGTTTCCACCTGTATATCACTGCTTTGGGAAGCTGATTTCCCAACCGCTTTTTCCTGTAAAATCCGTTCCTTTAGCTGACGGATAGCCTGAGCAAAAATTTTGGCTGTAGCAAATCTCCTGTCTTCTGCCTCAATGAGAATCCATGGAGCATATTCACTTTCTGTGCGCTCTAACATTTCCTCACAGATTTCTTTGTACCTGCGATACTCCTTATTACGCTTTTCATCCTCCCTGCTTACCTTCCAGGCAGTTTCTTTAGAATGCAGCATCTTATCAAAACGCTTTCTCTGCTCCTTCTGGCTAATGTGCAAAAAGAATTTGATTAAAACATTCCCGTCATCTGCCAGCGCACGTTCAAAGGTAGTGATTTCCTGATACACATAGGCCAGTTCCTCTTTGGACATCTTATGATCAAACCGTTCTATGGAAACCTTCCGATACCAACTGGTATCAAAAATAGCCATGCGTCCTTTTTCCGGTGTTTTCGTCCAAAATCTCCACAAAAAAGGATGCATACGCTCTTCTTCTGTTTCTTCCTTAATGGCATGTACTTCAAATCCTCTGGGATCTAAGGGATGTATCAGTTTATTAATTTGTACCCCTTTTCCCGACGCATCCAGACCTTCAAATACAAGAATCACAGGAATTCCCAGAGCCTTACATTCCCTTTGCAAAGCTGCCAGTTCACTTTCCATTTGTTCCATCTGTTCCTGATATACTTCTTTCGGCATTTTTTTGGTCAAATCAATCTGCTCCAGCATATCTCTTCCTCCTTTCATGCAAGAAAGGGACCGGAAACTCCAGCCCCTTCTTCTAAAAGTACTTTCGATTGCCCCAAAGATTTGCTTTTTTCAAATCCAGGTATTCATTGTAAGCCTTTTCCAAAATCTGCTTTTCATTTGAAAAACGTAAAAGATGGTAAGCTTCATGGAATTTGTAAAAGCCGGAATCTACAAAGTATTCTTCCCTCTGCGGTTTGCTGTAATAGCTGTTTGCAGACATCAGATACCAGTAAACATCCTTTTCTACAGTATCTTCCGGTACGCAAAAACTATACTGGCTTTTTCCTACATATTTGATAATATTTGCGGTTACTCCTGCTTCTTCCTTTACCTCCCGCAGAGCGGTATCCTTGTAATCCTCCCCTTCCTCTACGGTTCCTTTTGGAAGTACCCAGCCTTCGTACTTGTGTTTATAGGACTTGTACAAAGTCAGTATTTTTCCTCGATATATTACCACCCCGCCACAGCTTGTTGCTTCAATCATATTGCACATCCTCCTGCTAAAGACACGTCTCCATGCCTGCGTTGTGTTTCCTTATTGGTAGTATACCTCTTTTTTCATGCAGGTGCAACAAAATTGACAAATTTAGCAGGCAAAAATTGGCACTTTTTACATTCCGCCATAATAATAGGCATTAAAAATCTGATGAGCAATGGGAACTGCTACCTTACTTCCGGTTCCAGCGCCCTCTGCAATGACTGCAATGGCTAAATCCGGGTCTTCCACATTAGAAAATCCAATAAACCAGGAATGGGTTTTCACACTTCCATCTGCCCCGTAATATTCTGCAGAACCTGTTTTTCCTGCCGCGGTATAGCTTTCTCCTGACAGCTTTGTTCCTGTTCCCCTGTTTACCACCTCTGTCATAAGGTTTTTCAGTACCTCTGCTTCCTGTTCTGTCATCAGTTCTTTATAAACTTTCGGTTTTGTCGTTTCTACTGTTTTTCCGCCTACGGTCTCCACATGCTCTATGTAATAAGGCTCCATTAGTTTCCCTTTATTGGCAATGGCGCTGGTAATCATAGCCATATGCATAGGGGATACCAGTGTATTTCCCTGACCAATGGCAGTCTGCATAAGCAAAGGATTTCCCGAATTTTCACCCAAGTCAAACTTACTCTTATTATAGTCCAGGGAAATGGGCAGCTTGGAATTAAACAGCAGACTTTCCGCTGCAGAAGTTAAGGCATCTTTTCCTAAATCCAGCCCCATCTGGGTAAAAGCTGTATTACAGGATTCAGCAAAAGCTGTAGTAAAATCTTCCGTTCCATGAACTTCCCCTGCAAAACAGGGAATGGTATGTCCGTCCACAGTAATTTTTCCATTACAGGTATACTGGAAACCGTCAATGGTTCCATGAGTTCTAAGATAAGCAAGGGTATCTACCACTTTAAAAATAGAGCCCGGCGGATACGCTCCCTGGGTAGCCCGGTTTAACAGACTGCTGTTTGCCGCATCATTTACCAGAGTATCCCAGTCGCTGTCTACGGTATTGGGATTAAAATCCGGTTTACTTACCTCTGCCAGCACTGCCCCGGTCTGAGGATCCATTACCACAACAGCCCCCCGGTAAGAACCAAGGGCATTATAAGCCACCTGCTGCAGCGTATGGTTCAGGGTCAGCACCACATTATCCCCTGGATTCTTCTTCTCCAGAATTTCATTTTTTACCTGATCCACATAATCATTATGAGAAGTCATCAGGGAAAAATTCGCTACAGATTCTATGCCGCTTTTTCCCTTTGCATCATAGCCAACAACATGGGCATACATATTTGCAAAAGGATAGACTCTGGTCTCATTTCCTTCCCCATCTGATTCTGTCCGCGCCAGAACCTGACCGTCTGCAGACAAAATACTTCCACGCAAAATCCGCTCCTGAAACTGATTCTGTCTGGTATTATACGGACTGTTAATCACATCATCTTTCTCTGCCACATTGAAATACACCATATAGCCTGCCAAAGACAGGAAGATTAATACAAAAAAGTAGCTGACAATGGTATATTCCTTATTGGTAGCGCGTTTTCTTTTTTTTCGTTTTTTATCTTTGCTTTTCAACTTCCTCATCCTCGTCTTCTCTTAAAATATAAAGTCCCTGGATAATTGCCAGCATGATAATGGTGCTCAGTACAGAGCTTCCTCCATAGCTTACCAAAGGCAGAGTAATTCCCGTCATAGGAATAAATTTGGTAACTCCTCCAATGGTAAGAAATACCTGAAAGGCATACTCTGTTCCAAGACCAAGGGCAATGAGCTTATAGAACCGTTTCTTGATTCTAAGGGAAATGTTTACTACCAGAAGAAACATGCTCATACAAATCAGAATCATACAAATAGCAAACAAGCCTCCCAGCTCTTCGCAGATTGCCGCAAACATATAGTCCTGCTTTACAAAAGGAATCATTTCCGGAGACCCCTGGCAAAGTCCCATGCCAAACCAGCCGCCTGTTCCAATGGCAAAAAGCCCCTGGACAATCTGATAGCCTTCGTTCTGATATACAGAAAATGGATTTTTCCATGCCACTACACGCTGACGCACATGTCCAAATAAAAAGTAAGCAATCACTGCAGCCCCGCAGCCGCTTCCAAGTCCGGCAAACAGGTAAAAGGGATTTTTCGTTGCCACATACAGCATAATCACATAGGTAATAAAGAACACCACTGCGCTTCCCAGGTCCCTGGAAAGAACCAGAATCAGCACATAGGCAGCCGCAATCACCGTAGTAATCACATGATCCTTAAACTGTGCGCTTTTCTTATACAGCCTGCTGGCTACAAAAAACACAAAAATAATCTTTACAAACTCAGAAGGCTGAAATGCAAAGGAACCGATATTAATGTTAATTTTGGCTCCATTGACATTTTTTCCAAACACCAGAACCACAGCCAGAAGTCCCAGTCCCGCCACAGCATAAAACCAGGTCCACTTTTTTAAAAAGGTCATTTTCTTAATCATAATCGGAATAACCATGGCAATCATGGTTGCTGCCGCTACAATGAGAAACTGCCTCTTCGCAGAGTCCGGATCCAGTCTGGTCAGCATAATAAAACCAATGGACAGCAGCATACACATATGATTTAAAAGCAAAATAGACGCCTTTTTATAAAACAACCGGTATAACACCTGAACCGCTACCAGATACAGCAGCAAAGCCCCGAACAAATAAATGATTTCCACTTCTTCTTTTTTCAAAAAGATAACCAGAAATGCAGTAAAATCAATAAATACAATAAGTAAAAGCTGTTTCCTTAAAATGTATCTCTTATCATAGTCATCCTCATACCGGAATACTGTAAAACTTTCAAAGGTATACAAAAGAATTAAAATCAGCAATAAATATTTTGAAAGTTCAATAATAATATTAAGCACTTTTTCACCTACTCTACACCACGTTTAAAATGCCCTTTGGTAAATCCCGGCATCTTTCCCGTCTTTTTCTTTTTTTGTACAAAAAGATCTAAAATCTTTCTGGTCTCCTCCCTGTTTTCACAGGTAAAACTCATTCTCACAGCAGCCACGTTTAAGGCCTGAATCTGCTCCAGTTCTTCCAAAAGCCCTGTGGGAACACTGTTATAAATTACAGAATAACAAAACCTGCAGTCACTTTTTACCGCAAAGGAACTGCCATAGCGGTCCTTTAACTGTATGGTCCTGGACTGATGGTCACAGGTTCCGCAGGTTTTCTTTACACATTGTGCGGAAACCATCATGGGATAGTATCCGTAAATTATCATTTCACTATCCCTGCAGTCTTTCCTTCGAAGCTCTTTCCCATTCAGCTCCAAAGGCACCGTAGTCCTTTGCACTCCCTGCTCCATGAGAAAGCTCTGGCTTTCATCATTAAAGCTATACAGAGAATAATCTCCCACTACTTTTCTAATAAGCCCCAGGTCTTTCAGATAGCCCAGCTCCTCCAGATTCCGTACCAGGAATCCATCTGCTTTTTTTGCAATTTTCCGGATTTCTTCTTCCTGTCCGTCCATGCGTCCTTCCCGCAGCATGTAGGGCAGCATAAGGTAACATTCCTTTCCTTTTTTATGCGCCTCTTCTACTGCCTCCAGAACCTCTTCTGAAAAAGCTTTTTCAGAAAACAGGGACATGCCGGCATAAACACCGTCAATCCCCGGTTCTTTCAACACTTCCGCCCACTGCTCCCTGGTTTCCACAGACGCATATAGCTTCTGCGTTCTCACTTCACAGTTCTTCTTTTTCTCTGTTTCCACTTCTGTAGAGGTTCGGGACAAATTTCTCCGGTACCTGGACAAATAGGCTGTCTCCAGTTTTTCCAGCCCTGTTCTTCTTAATTCATTTAAACTCTGCATGGGGAGAAATCCCGCCTCATCTGTAATCACCTCAAGCTGTGCAAAAGAAAAAGGAGTCTGCCCTGTCTTTTCCATCTGTTTTTGCACCCGCTCCCTTGTAAGGGGCTGCTTTTGGGCTTTCTCTACCACATCCCCAAAAACCTGTACCTGCACATCCTGAAAAGATAAATCCAGAACTGCCGGCGCATCTGTACAAAGCACCAGAGTTCCCGTAATTCCTTCCTGCAGCTTTGTGTCTAAATACTGCTTTTTCAGTCTTTGGAACAATTCTTCATTTCTGTTTGTTCTGATTTTCTGTTTCCGGTCCTGTTCCTTCTGGTTATAAACTGCCATCATGGATTTTCCATTATGCATCTCATAATAGCCTCTGTTAAAGCCATCTCTCTGGTATAAATCAAGAAGCTCCTGTAAATCTTCCGGTTCTACCTGGTAAGCTTCCGGATGTTTTTCATATAAGTCCAGGTACTTCCGGTAAATGGCTGTCACTCCCGCCGCATACTCCGGGCGCTTCATCCTTCCCTCAATTTTCAGGGAATACACCCCTGCCTTCAGAAGCTTTGGCAGAATCTCTACCGTACACATATCCTTTGGACTTAAAAGATATGCTCCATCTCTGCCACTAATCTGTTCTCCCTTTTCATATGCAGTGTAGGGAAGCCGGCAAGGCTGGGCGCACCGCCCCCTGTTCCCGCTTCTGCCGCCCAGCATACTGCTGAACAGACACATGCCGGAATGGCAATGAGACAACGCTCCATGAACAAAGCTTTCTATTTCTGCTCCTGTCTCCTGATAGATTTTCTCAATCTCCTTTAAAGACAGCTCTCTTGCTGTAACAATCCTGGAAGCCCCTGCTTCCTGAATGAATCTGGCTCCATGGAGCCCTGTAATGGCCATCTGCGTGCTGGCATGAATGGGAAGCTCCGGAAATTCTTTTTTTACAAAAGACAGCACGCCCAAATCCTGGACAATCACAGCATCCAGTCCCTGCTCATAATAAGGAGCCAGGAAATCATACAATTCTCCAAAAAGCTCCTGGTTCTTCAGAAGGGTATTCACCGTAAGATAAATCTTCTTTCCATGGAGATGGGCATAGTCAATGGCTTCCAGCATCTCATCCTTCTTGGGATTTTTCGCATAGGCTCTGGCGCCAAACATACGGCCACCGATATAGACCGCATCTGCTCCCGCCTTAATCACTGCCTGCAGTCCTTCATAGGAGCCCGCCGGCGCAAGTAATTCTGATTTCATACACTCTTTTCCTTTTAAAAACAGAAATGGGGCGTAACAATCTCTGCCCACCCCACTTGTTATTTCTTCCTTAATTTAATAATTCTTCCAGTTCTTTCTCCAGCTCTGTAATCTTATCCTGAAGGGTTTGTACCTGTCTGGCATGTTCTTCTGCTTCTTTTCTGGCTCGATCCAGTTCTACCTGACCATTGATTAAATCATGCTTTAAATCATACATTTCGCGGTCCTTGGCCTCTAAATCCTCCTCAAACATCTCTGCCTGTCTCTTGGCTTTAAAATAATCGTCTGCAATATTCAGACTTAACAGCGTATGCCTTGTCTCCTGGGCCTGTCTGCTATAGCCTGGTATCTGACTTAACTCCGTAAGCTTACTGTTCATATAATTTGCAACCTTTTGCAGATATTCTTCGCTTTCATAACCGCTTAATGTGATAATCTTTCCCCCAATTAAAACCTGGGTTGTATTTTTCACTGCCATCTGGTTCCTCCCACCTTTTTCTTACGTTCCTATTGTCTATTATAATCGAATTTTCAGGAAAAACAACTATTATTTTATCCCCAGATGATGGTAGGTCAGCTCTGTGACGGCTCTTCCTCTTGGGGTTCTTAAAAGGAAGCCGTTCTTAATCAGATAGGGTTCATACACATCTTCTATGGTTCCTGCATCCTCGCCAATAGCTGCTGCCAGAGTATCCAGCCCTACCGGTCCTCCGGAGAACTTTTCTATAATGGTAGTAAGCAGCAGGCGGTCTGTCTGATCCAGCCCGTACTTATCCACCTCCAGCAGGTCCATAGCAAAGTCTGCTACTTCTTTTGTAATCCTTCCATCGTATTTCACCTGGGCAAAATCCCTTACCCGCTTTAAAAGCCGGTTTGCCAGACGTGGCGTTCCTCTGGAGCGCTTTGCCATTTCCAGCGCGCCTGCCTCATCTGCCTCTACCCCCAGCACCCTGGCAGAGTGAAGGATAATGGTCTGTAATTCCTGCTCCGTATAAAATTCCAAATGATGTACCACACCAAAGCGATCCCGCAAAGGGGCAGTAAGCAATCCCGCTCTGGTAGTAGCTCCTACCAGGGTGAATTTGGGTAAATCCAAACGGATAGACCTGGCGGTTGCCCCTTTCCCAATCATAATATCAATGGCATAATCCTCCATAGCAGGGTACAGCACCTCTTCCACCTGACGGTTAAGACGGTGAATTTCATCCACAAAGAGGACATCGTTTTCCTGAAGGCTGTTTAAAATAGCCGCCATTTCTCCCGGCTTCTCAATGGCAGGACCACTGGTCACCTTCATATGTACCCCCATCTCATTGGCAATAATTCCTGCCAGAGTGGTTTTTCCAAGTCCCGGAGGGCCATAAAACAGCACATGATCCAGAGCATCTCCGCGCTGCTTTGCTGCTTCGATGTAGATTTTCAGATTTCCCTTTGCCTTTTCCTGCCCAATATAATCTTCCAGATATTGTGGTCTCAGATTCCCTTCTGTACGCAAATCCTCTTCCATGACATCTGTAGTAATAATTCTTCTCTCCATGCTTGATCCTTCCCGACAGTCTTAAAACAGATTTTTTAAAGCTGCCTTCAGCAGAGTCTCCACATCCATACCCGGAGTCATCTCTACCTTTTTCACTGCCCTTAAAGCATCCGCTCCGGAATATCCCAGCGCGGTCAAGGCTTCTACTGCTTCTTTTCTGGCATCCGACAAATCTGCCATATCTCCCTGTGCTTCCTGTACATGCTGTGATTTCAAATCAAAGGCTTCCTGCAGATCCATCTTATCCTTTAATTCCAAAATCAGCTTTTGAGCGGTTTTCTTACCAATCCCTGGGGCTTTGGAAATGGTTTTCACATCCTCAGATAAGACTGCAAAACGCAGTTCATCGGCAGTAAGCCCGGACAAAATTCCAAGAGCCGCTTTAGGCCCGATTCCATTTACCCCTAAAAGCAACTGAAACGTATGCAAGTCATCCTTTGTAAGAAATCCAAAAAGCTGCATGGCGTCTTCCCGCACATGCAAATGGGTATAAATCTTTACTTCATCGCCTCTTCTTAAAACCCCTTCGGCGCTTGCCATAGGCATAAAAAGATTGTATCCTATAAAACCAGACTCCAGAATCACTCTGTCTTCCAATATTTCTGCTACTTTGCCTTTTATATATGCAATCATGCTTTTTCCTTCCTCATCTTATTTTTATGGCAGCTCTCTTCAGAATTTCCTGAGTAACAATACCAATCAGCAGACCTGTTACTAAGCCGGCTATCATAAGCGCCGGAAAATAATAAAAGAGATTCACATTTTCCACTACCATAGCCGCTATGACAATTTGACCCAGGTTATGGGTAATGCCTCCTATGATACTAACGCCTGCCACAGAAAATCCACCATACTTTTTTGCCGCCACCATGCAGGCAAGGCTAAGACCAGCTCCTGCCAGACTGAATAAAATAGAAAACAGATTTCCAAACAAAAATCCAATCACCACAATGCGAATAACCGAAACAATGGCTGCTTCTTTGTAAGTACAAGTATACAAAAGAAATACGGTTACTAAATTAGCAAGCCCTAATTTGATTCCCGGAATACCGGCAAAAACCGGAAATAACATCTCTACATATCCAAAAATAATAGCCAGAGAAGCCAGAAGTCCCATCCAGGCAAGTTTTCTGATTTTTATATTCTGATTCATAAAATCCCTCTAGTTTACAGTAGCATCCAGGGGCTTTGTTTCCGTTTCCCCGGATCCTTTTATTTCCAGTACTACTTTGTTTGGCAGACAGACAATACTCTCCCCCGGCCTGTGAACAGAGCCCTGCTTTTTGCATAATTGATCCGGACACCTGGCTGAAATCATAGTGACCTTTCCGTCTTTGATTTCGCACACATTGGTGTCCTGTATTTTAATGGTCTGCTCTTTTTCCAGGGAATAAGTTCCATATTCCTCTCCTGCAACTGTAATCCGAAGCTGCAGCTTTCCATCCTCGCGAAGCATACCGGTAACTCTTGGCACAAGCCAGAACAGCGCAGCCAGAATCACGACACTGCCTATGAGCAGTACGTCTTTTTTCTTCATAAAAGACTCCTTTCCATGAATTGTCCGGTTGACTGTGATTTATCTTATCACAGGATGGAGGAAAATGCAAATATGTGTTCGTAAAAAAGAGTTATCGTATGAAATTCACATAGGGAATATGGATGGTGTTCAAGCTCAGTCTGCGTTCCCTTTGAGCCTGTAGTCTCAAAGGGTACTCGACAAATTCGCTTAAACGCCACCCATATCCTTGATGTCGTTACTTCATACAATAACTCTTTACATAATGATTTTTCTTGGGCAGGTTTCTTTGCATTTTCCGCAGTTGATGCATTTTTCGGGGTCTATGTGCGCCACGTTGTCTACTACGGTAATGGCTTCCTGGGGACATTCTTTGACGCATTTTCTACATCCGATACAGCCCACTTTGCAGGCGTCCATCACTGCTTTTCCCTTGTCTTTGGAGCTGCAGGCCACTGCCTGTTTCTGCTCATAGGGAATCAGTTCAATAAGTTTTTTCGGACATTCTGCCACACATTTCCCGCAGGCTTTACATTTCTCTTTATCCACCACTGCAATGCCATTGACAATATGAATGGCGTCAAAGCTGCAGGCTTTGACACAGGAACCATATCCAAGACATCCGTAAGAACATGCCTTGGAACCGCCATTTTGCATCATAGCCGCCATTTTACAGTCCTTTACCCCTGAATATTCATAGCTCTGAGCCGCTTTTTCACAGTCTCCTGCACATTTTACAAACGCAGTCATACGCACTGCTTCTCCTGCTTCCTGGCCCATAATAGCAGCGATTTTTGCTGCCACAGCCGCGCCCCCTACAGGACAGGCATTTACCGGCGCCTCTCCTTTTGCGATTGCCGCTGCAAGACCGTCACATCCAGGATAACCACATCCACCACAGTTGTTTCCCGGAAGCTCTTCTCTTACCTTAATTTCCTTCTCATCTACCTCTACAGCAAATTTCTTTCCGGCGACTCCCAGAAACAGTCCAATAAAGAGACCTACACCGCCTACCAGAACTGCCGCAATGACAATACCTGTTATCATATCTTATGCCTCCTTAAATGATTCCTGAAAAGCCGAAGAACGCTATAGCCATTAATCCGGCTGTCAGAAGTACAATGGGAAATCCCTGGAAATATTTCGGAACATCATTGTACTCCATTTTCTCACGAAGTCCTGCCATTAATACAATGGCAATGGTAAAGCCCACTGCTGTTGCAAAACCGTTTACCACTCCCTGAAGCACGTTATAGGACTTCTGAACATTGGTAATGGCAATTCCCAGCACTGCGCAGTTTGTTGTAATCAAAGGAAGATAAACACCAAGGCTTGCGTACAGCGGCGGCATAGCCTTCTTTAAAAACATCTCCACAAACTGAACCAGGGCTGCAATTACTAAAATAAACACAATGGTCTGCATATAACTCATATCCAGAGGAACCAGAATAAACTGGTAAATCAGACTGGTTACCAGAGAAGACAGGGTAATAACAAAAATAACCGCGCCGCCCATTCCGGCTGCTGTCTCAATTTTCTTGGAAACACCGAAGAAAGGACACAGACCCAGGAACTGGCTGAGTACAACGTTATTTACCACTGCTGCTCCTATTGCAATAATGAGTAATTCTTTCATGCTCTGTCCCTCCTTACTTCTTGATTACTCTGTTATCATAAAATTTTCCGCTGCAGGAAGTATTTCCGCAGGATGCGCATCCGCCTTCCATGCAGTGTACTGGTTTCTGTTCTTCTTTTGGTTTCTTATCCTGGAGTTTTGCACGCAAAGCTGCCAGAAATGCTAAGACAAAGAAGGCTCCAGGCGCCAGAATGAAGATGGTAGCCGGTTCATATCCCCCAGGCATCACCTGGAATCCAAACAGTGTTCCAGCTCCAATTAATTCACGAAAAGCAGCCAGAATGGTAATGGACAAAGTAAAGCCAAGTCCCATGCCGATTCCATCAAAAATCGAAGCAACCGGACCATTTTTAGAGGCATAGGATTCTGCTCTTCCCAGGATAATACAGTTTACAACAATCAGTGGAATATAAATTCCAAGAGCATCGTAAAGCGCCGGAATAAAGCCCTGCAAAAGCAACTGCACCACTGTTACAAAAGATGCAACCACAACAATGTAGGCCGGCATACGAACCTTATCCGGAATTACATTTCTCAAAAGGGAAATAAACAGGTTTGACATGGCAAGGACAACGGTAGTAGTAAGCCCCATACCAATACCGTTCATTGCCGCTGTGGTAACTGCCAGGGTAGGACACATACCAAGAACCAGTACAAAGGTAGGGTTCTCTTTGATGATACCATTATAAAGACGCTCAAGTGGTGAATTTTCTCTCATCTTATTTTCCCTCCTTTATGTATTCAAATGCACTCAGTCCACAGTTCACACCCTGTGTCACTGCATTGGATGTAATGGTGGCGCCGCTGATTGCATTAATCTCATTTTCCTTTGCTGCCCCTGTCTTGGTCACTGTAAATGCTTCTGCCTGTTTTTCCTTAAACTGACCTTTAAATTCATCCTTTGTGGCATTCATACCAAGACCTGCGGTTTCACTGATGGTCAGAATGGAGATTCCATTTAAAGTACCATCTGCCTGCACACCCATGGAAAATGTAATATCTCCGCCATATCCTTCTGAAGTAGTCAGATTAATGGCATATCCTAAAGTTTCCCCGGAAGCATCCTTTGCTTCCATGATTTCGTTTACAGTCTGCGCTTCAAAACCTTCTCCGGCTAAGTAAGCAGCCAAATCTGCGTCTTCCGCTTCCACACATACCTCAAAAGTATCTGCATCCTCAAAAACAGCCTTATAGGCTTCCTGTTTTGCCAGCTCCTGTTGTTTTGCAATAGGGTCCTTGGTAATTTCATATACCAGTCCCAGAACACCTCCGGCAATCAGGGTAATTAAAGTAAGAATCATTGTATCCTTAATAATGGTATTTTTCATGCTTTTTTCCCTCCTTTTCCGAAGGCCACAGGCATGGTGAAGCGCTCAATAATGGGTACTAACAGGTTGCAGAAAATAATGGCATAAGAAACACCCTCCGCAGAGCCTCCGAAGATACGGAACAAACCTGTAAAAATACCAAGACAGACACCATAGACCAACTGCCCCTTTTTCGTAATAGGAGTTGTCACATAATCGGTTGCCATAAACCATGCACCTAACATCAAGCCGCCGCCGAACAAATGGCAAAGCAGATAATTCATATCAAATCCATGTCCTCCGAAAAGAAGAACAAAAATTGCAAAGCTTCCAATATAAGTCAGCGGAATGCGAAGATCAATCACTCCTCTTACCAGCAAAATCACCGCGCCAATGAGAATAGCCAATGCAGATGTCTCACCAATGGTTCCCTGGATATTGCCAAAGAATAAATCTACCCAGTTTACGGTCTCTCCTGCTTTTAAAGCCGCCAGAGGAGTCGCACCGGAAACCGTATCTGCAATGTTTCCCCAGGCTCCCTTTGGCACTGCAAAGTCTGTCATTCTTCCGGTAAAGGAAATAAGCAAAAAGCATCTGGCAGCCAGAGCCGGGTTCATAATGTTCTGTCCCAGACCTCCAAATAACTGTTTTACAACCAGAATTGCAAAAACGCTTCCAATAACAGCAATCCACCATGGTGCGCTTGGAGGCAGGTTTAATGCCAGCAAAAGACCGGTAACCGCAGCGCTGTAGTCCTGGATGGTTAGTTTTTTATGTACGATTTTCTCATATACTGCTTCTGTGGCAACACAGCAGAGAATGCTTACCAGTATCAGCATCAGCGCATGGGGACCAAAATTATAAACTCCGAACAATGCACTTGGCAGCAATGCTATGAGCACCGTAAGCATAATGTTGCCTGTATTCACCTTATCCCTGACATGGGGGGAAGATGAAACATGTAATAATTCACTCATGATGTTCTCCTCCTATTTTGGTTTTTTCCTGTTTGCCAGTACGGTTTTTCTCATAGAACGAACGGATTGTGTCAACGGACGTTTTGCCGGACAGGTGTAGCTGCAGCATCCACATTCCACGCATTCCATACCATGATATTTCACAAACAGGTCTTCCTGTCCATGTTCTGAATAAGTTGCAAGTCTTGACGGAATCAGTCTTGCCGGACAGGCACTCACACAGCGTCCGCAGTTAATGCAGGCGCCTGGCTCCTGGGCGGAAACTTCATCCCTGGACATGCACAGCATTGCAGAAGAGGTTTTTACCACTGGCACATGATAATCAAACATGGCAAAGCCCATCATAGGACCGCCGGAAATGATTTTCTCTGCCGGCTGCTTTAATCCGCCTGCTGCTTCCAGAAGGTCTGCAAAAGAAGAACCCAGTCTCACCTTAAAGTTACAGGGATCTGCCACTGCATCACCAGTTACCGTAACAATACGATCCATAACAGGCTCTCCAAACATAACAGCCCGGTAAACTGCGCATACCGTATCAATATTATCTACCACACAACCTGCATCTGCCGGAAGCATGGAAGAATTAATTTCTCTTCCACTGACAGCGGCAATAAGACAGCGCTCTGCACCCTGTGGGTATTTTGTTTTCAGTGTACAGACTTCTATACGCGTTTCATCCTTTACCATGTCCGTCAGCTTCGCAATGCAATCCGGCTTGTTATCTTCAATACAGATGCAGCCTTTGGCATGGTCAAAGAGCTTTAGCATACATTTCAAACCGCCGATAATCCATTCCGGCTGCTCCAGCATACGGCGGTAATCAGAGGTAAGGTAAGGCTCACACTCCGCGCCATTCACCAGTACATACTCAATTTTATCCGGTTCCTTTGGAGAAAGTTTCACATGTGTGGGGAAGCCCGCGCCTCCCATACCAACTACTCCACCGTCTTTGATTCTGGCAATGATGTCTTCCTTAGAAAGCTCCTCTAAGGATTTTGCCGGCTGGAATTCTACGGTTTCATACTGCTCATCATTCTCCACAACAATGGCATCTACCATAGCCCCTACATTATTTCTGACTTTTTTTAAATCCTTCACAATTCCTGATACTGTTGCATGAATAGGAGCAGAAACAAAACCTCCCATCTCTGCAATTTTCTGTCCTGCAAGCACCCTGTCTCCCTTTTTCACAACAGGCTGTGCCGGAGCACCAATATGCTGTGACAACGGATATACCAGTTCTTTTCCCGGGAGAAATTCTTTCACAGGTTTTTCTTTGGACAATTCTTTTCCATCATACGGATGTACTCCGCCTCTGAAGGTTAAAAACGCCATATTATGTCCCTCCTTTATCTATGATAATCAGATAAACTCTGACTATTCTCTGCGTTTTATGGTATAATGATTGCATATAATCTTATGTTATATAATATAACACTTTTTTTAGTAAATCACTAGGATTTTTTAGTGAAATTTCGTATTATTTTGAATACAATCAGAAAGGAATTTGTTAAAATGATAACAAACAAGAGTTGTCTTTGTTCATTATCACCAGAATTGGATTTTGATTTTTTCCCAGAACATGTTTCTTTGTCTGAACTGCTTTTCTTTGATATTGAAACCACTGGTCTCAGTCCGAAAACCAGCCAGGTTTTTCTTATTGGCGCTGTCCAGTATTCAGATAAGCTTCAGGCTTTTGAATCCATTCAGTTTTTAGCAGAAAGCTCAGACCCCGGGGAGGAACTTCAGCTTCTAAAGGCATTCAGCCAATTAGCCAGGGAAAAGAAGTTCCTGATTCACTTTAATGGAACTTCTTTTGATCTGCCCTATCTGCGCCACCGATATGAGGCTCTGCAGCTTTTCCATCCTCTGGATTCCTGCCATTCTCTGGATCTTTACCGGGAACTCCTGGCCATGCCTGCATTTTTCCGGCAGATGCCAGATCATAAGCAAAAAACCTTTGAACTCCTTATGCAATATCCAAGAAAAGACCAGCTCTCCGGAAAAGAAATGATAAAGGCTTATAAAGAATATGCTCTTTCCAAAGCTTCCAGTACCAGAGAACAGTTATTTCTTCACAATCTGGACGATTTAAAGGGAATGCTGGCCCTTCTTCCTCTTGGAAGATTAAAGCAACTGCTGCATCAGTCTTACCAGATTTTGGAGACAACCGAATTTCAGGAGCCTGATATCACCGGCGCCATGCAGACACAGGTTCTGTTTACCCTGTCTTTAAAAAGGCCAGTCCCCGTACCATTATCTGCAAACGCAGGTTTTTGTTACATCACCGTATTAAAAGGAAAGGCAAAAATAAAGATGCCTCTCTTTGAAGGCACTTTGCGATATTTCTACAAGGATTATAAAAATTATTATTACCTTCCTTTTGAAGATGAGGCAATTCACAAAAGTGTTGCTGCTTATCTGGATCCTTCCCACCGGCAAAAAGCAACAGCAGCCACCTGCTACAAAAAAATCAGCGGACAGTTTCTCTATGCTCCCGGAACTCCGAACCTTCCCCTTTTGCAGGAAGAATACCATTCCAAAGAGCGCTATGTATCCTGGCCCTTCTCCTCATCCTCTGACGTTGACTTAAAATCCTATCTTCACGAAGTATTAAAAACAGCCATCACGCAAAAGTGACGGCTGTTTCTTCTTCATAGATTTATTCTTCTGTTGCTTCTTCTGTTTCTGTAACTTCTTCCTGTGCCGGCTCTAAAACTTTCATGCTCAGGCTGATTTTCTTTTCTTCTTCGTTGAAATCAACAACCTTTGCAGAAACAACCTGGCCAACTTTCAGAACATCAGATGGTTTTTCAACATGAGCTCTGGAAATCTGAGAAACATGAAGAAGAGCATCTACACCTGGTTCCAGTTCGATGAAAGCACCGAAATCTGTCATACGTGCGATTTTTCCTTCTACTACGTTTCCTACAGCATATTTTTCTGCTGCATGTAACCATGGATTCTGATCTTCAAATTTTAAGCTGAGAGCAATTTTATCTCCATTGATTTCTTTGATTAAAACAGTGATTTTTTCTCCTGCTTTAAATACTTTCTTTGGATTCTCTACTCTTCCCCAGGACATTTCAGAAATGTGAAGCAGACCGTCAGCTCCGCCTAAATCAATGAACGCACCGAAATCTGTTACATTCTTGATGGTTCCTTCTACAACATCTCCTGCCTGGATTCTTTCAAAGAGTTCTTTCTTCAGTTCTTCTTTCTTAGCTACTAAAAGCTGTTTTCTGTCACCGATAACGCGGCGGCGTCTTGGGTTGAATTCTGTGATTACGAATTCAATTTCCTGATCCTGATATTTTGTCAGGTCTTTTTCATAAGTATCAGATACTAAACTTGCAGGAATGAATACTCTTGCCTCATCTACAATAACACTTAAACCGCCATCTAATACCTGGCTTACTTTTGCTGTGAGCACTTCTTTATTTTCAAATGCTTCTTCCAGTCTCTTATTACCTTTATCTGCAGCCAGTCTCTTGTATGTTAATAATACCTGGCCATCTCCGTCATTGAGTTTGAGAACTTTTGCTTCCATTGTGTCGCCTGGATGTACAACGGTTCTTAAATCTAAATTCTGGTCATTGGAGTACTCGCTTCTTGAAATGATACCGTCTGCTTTATAGTCAATATTCAGAATGATTTCATCCTCTTTGACATCGATGACTGTACCTTCGACTACTTCTCCATTCCTGATTGTTTTAAATGTTTCATCCAGCATCTGTTCAAAACTTAATTCTGACATGTTTTGAAACCTCCTCTATTAATTTATTTGGGGTTGAAGCCCCAGCTGTAATACCTACATATTGAACGGATTGAAATCGATCAAAATCCAAGTCAGCAAGTGTCTGTATATAGTAAGTATTTTCACATTCGCGTTTGCATATCTCATAGAGCTTCTGGGTATTGGAACTCTTCCTTCCGCCTATGACAATCATGGCATCCGCCTGTTTTGCGATTTCCTCAGCCTCAGACTGTCTGTCCTGGGTTGCATTACAAATCGTATTTAAAACAAGTCTATCATAACCCTTTTCGGCTAAAATTTCAACTATTTCTTGAAAATTATTGTAATTAAATGTCGTTTGGGACACAATACACACTTTTTCCGGGCATTCTGACAAAAACGCCCTGGCTTCGTCCTGGTTCTTAATCACCGTATAAGGTCCTTTGCACCAGCCCCGGATACCTGCCACCTCCGGATGGTCCGCATTTCCCACAATCACAATATGTCTTCCTGCCAGGCTTTCCTTTTCCACGATTCTGTGAATCTTCAAAACAAAAGGACAGGTTACATCCACGTAGGCAATGTTTTTCTGTTCCAGCAATTCGTAAATACTGGCAGGAACACCATGGGAACGAATGATGACCGTACCAGATTCCAGTTTTTTCAAAGCCTCCTCTGATTCCAGAACATGAACTCCCCGTTCTTCCAAATCCCGAACCACTTCCTCATTGTGAATAATGGGACCATAGGTATATACCGGACCCCTGGCAGATTCTGCCACTTCATAGGCTTTTTCCACTGCCCTTTTTACCCCGAAACAAAATCCTGCTGTTTTTGCTACTTTTACTTCCATCCTTATACTCCTGTTTCTCCCTGACCTTTGCGATAGAGGGAAATAATCGCATCCTTCACCTCATCAATGGTAAGATTCGAAGAATCCACCAGCACTGCGTCCTCTGCCTGTTTCAAAGGTGAAATTTCCCTGGTCATATCCCGGTGATCCCGTTCATTAATATCTGCCTCAATTTCCTCCAAAACACAGGAAATTCCTTTTTCCTCCAGCTCTTTGCATCTTCGCAAAGCTCTGGTTCTGGCGCTGGCGGTGAGATAGACCTTCACATCTGCATGAGGAAGCACGCAGGTTCCTATGTCTCTTCCATCCATAACCACGTTTTCTTTCGATGCCAGAACTCTCTGAAGCTCTACCAGCTTTTCGCGGATTTTGGGATTTGCAGAGCTTACAGAAGCCATATTTCCCACCTCTTCCTGACGCAGATAGGGGGTAACATTCTCCTGATTTAAAATTACCTGCTGGGCGCCGTTTTCATAAACAATGGAAATCTCTGCGCGCTCACAGGCTTCTTCCATTTTTTCTGTTTCTTCCGGGGAGATTCCCTGTTTTAACAAATACAATGCCATCGCCCGATACATGGCTCCTGTATCCACATAAATAAATTCCAGTTCTCTTGCCACAGCCTTGGCTATGGTACTCTTTCCGGCTCCTGCCGGCCCGTCAATCGCAATATTCACTGCCATCTTTTTTCTCCTTGCTCTTCTCTCATTCTATATAATCTGCCGCAGCTCTGGCTGTAGACCAGGCAATCTGCAGATTAAATCCTCCGGTCACTGCATCCAGATCCAGCACTTCTCCGATAAAGTATAAGTCCTGCGCTTTCTTGGACTCCATGGTCTTTGGGTTGATTTCTCCGGTTTTTACGCCGCCTTGTGTAATAATCGCTTCCCGAAATCCCCTCAGTCCGGTAATGGTCACAGGGAAATTTTTCACCACCCTAAGAAATTCCATTCGCTCTGCTTTTGTAATTTCATTTACCTTTTTCTCCGGAGGAATTTTCCCAAGCTCCAGTATCACCGGAAACATTTTGGAAGGAAACATGCCTGAAACCACGTTTTTAAACTGTTTATTTTTTCCTGCTTCAAATTCCCGCAAAAGTCTGGCATCCAGTTGCTCCTCTGTTAAGGCTGCTTTCAAGTCAATAGTACCCTGCAATTCCTTCTTTTCCAGTTTTTTCCCA
Source organism: uncultured Bacillota bacterium (assembly GCA_958352855.1). Classification (GTDB taxonomy): domain Bacteria; phylum Bacillota; class Clostridia; order Lachnospirales; family Lachnospiraceae; genus Blautia. The sequence goes on along the minus strand of CATWQE010000040.1, from coordinate 2,422 downwards.
AGATAGGAACTGGCAGTAAGCACCAGGGGACCTGACATACCAAAATGAGTAAACAAAAGCTCTCCAAAATCCTGATACAGTACCTTTTTCCCGTCCTTTACGGTAAATCTTACATTTTTTAAAGAAAGCCCCTGCATTCTTGGTACATATTCTTCCTTTGTTTCCATGGGAACCAGGGCGCTTCGAAGGGTTGTAACCTTATGACCTGCCTGTTTTGCAAACTCATAACCATCTCCTGTAGAGCCGGTGGCCTGATAAGACATCCCCCCTGTAGCCACAATGACTTTATCTGCGGCAATCTCCTGACCATTTTCCAGAAGAACTCCTGTGACTTTTTTCTGACCTTCCTCTGTTTCCTGTAATAAAATCTCTTTTACCAGGCTGTTGAGGTGAATCTTTACGTCCAGCTCCTTCATCCGCTGTTCTAATGCCTTAATTACATCAGAAGAATGATCTGATTTCGGAAAAATTCTCCCTCCTCGTTCTTCCTTTAAGGGCAGCCCCAGTTGTTCAAAATAAGCAATGGCATCTTCATTGGAAAATCCATGAAAAGCACTATACAAAAACTTCTCATTACTTACCACAGATTGAAAAAAAGTTTCCTCATCACAGGAATTGGTGAGATTACAACGCCCCTTTCCCGTAATAAACAGCTTTTTCCCTAATTTTTCATTTTTTTCAAACACATGAACCTGGTGTCCATGTTCCCCTAAAAAGGCTGCTGCTGCCATTCCGGCTGCTCCGCCGCCAATAATTAGTATTTTTGCCATAAATCTCTCCTTTAATTCGGTTCTGTCAGTTGAATCTCCTGATGATCCGCCAGATTAATTTCATCATTATTATAGACCTGATATTCATCCCATATTTTTTCCAGAGATTCCAGAGTTGCCACCACATCCTCTTGTTTCCTCATGCAAAGAGCCACCACCAGAGCATTAATCACACTCAGAGGCGCCACAAGAGAATCCACAATAGACGCCATATCACTTCTTGCAATAAGATTACAGGAAGAATACAGGTTCATGGGAGAATGAATGCTGTCTGTAAGAGTAATTACCTTGGCGTTTCGGTTATTGGCAAATTCCAGGGCTTTTAAGGTTCTCATGGAATAGCGGGGAAAACTGATTCCAATCATCACATCCTCCTCCCCGATACGAATCATCTGTTCAAACAGTTCACTGGAACTGTTGGTGTTCAAAAGCCGCACATGATCAAAAATCAGATTCAGATAAAATGCCAGAAAACTGGCCAGGGGCGCGCAGCTTCTGATTCCCACAATATAAATATTTTTCGCATTTAAAATGGTTTCCACTGCCAGATCAAAAGCCTCATGGTCCACAGCCTCTAAGGTCATCTTAATCTTATCAATATCCGAATGTAACACTGTATCCAGGATTTCCGACTGGGGCACTTTTCCATAAGTAACCTCCATGCGCTGGATGGAATTTAGCTTGGTCCGAACCAGCTCCTCCAGCTCCTTCTGAAATTCAGGATATCCTTTATATCCCAGGTGAATGGCAAACCGCACCACTGTAGACTCACTGACACCTACAGTTTCTCCAAGCCTGGCTGCGGTAAGAAAAGCCGCCTTGTCATAATTTTCCTGGATATACGCTGCCAGTTTCTTCTGCCCTTTACTAAATTTTTGATACTGTGAATTCATTTTACTGAGCAGATGCTCTGAATTGCCCATGATTTATTTCCTCTTCTCTAAGTTTCTTTCGCATTCTATTATCATAGCACAAAAATACAAAAGTTTCACGAAAAAAATGTTAAATTTCTATTTCACGAAAAAAAGCTGCCATAGAAACATATTGAGAAGGTTGATGTCTTTCCAACGCAATCTGCGTACCGGAAAAGCACCAACCTTCCTTCTAATTGTCTCTACAACAACTTTTTAATTACAGCACAGTTTTAGACTGGATATGCTCCATTTTCTGTATCTGCTTCTTTTGGATCTACTTTTGTTTTCTGAGCTTCTCTGTATTTGAAGAAGTCTGTTGCTACCTGTGGGAACAGAGCGTAGGACAATACGTCTTCTTCCTGTTCAGACCACTGTTCCATTTCTTTTCTCAGTACATCCAGTTCCGGTTTGATTAAATCAGCCGGACGACAGGTGATAACTTCTGTATCACCAATGCATTTTTCCTGTACTTCTTTGTTAAATGGTTTTACAGTAGCGCCATATTTTCCGCTTAATACATCCTTTGTCTCTTTTGTTACCATTTTGTAACGTTCACCCATGATTACGTTAAATACAGCCTGTGTACCAACGATCTGAGAAGATGGTGTAACCAGAGGCGGCTCACCCAGGTCTTTACGAACTCTTGGAACTTCTTCCAGAACATCATAGAACTTGTCTTCTGCATGCTGTTCTTTTAACTGAGAAGTCAGGTTAGAGAGCATACCGCCCGGTACCTGG
>CATWQE010000039.1 GCA_958352855.1 uncultured Bacillota bacterium | reverse complement strand
TATACCACCTTAAATCCTGGTTTTCCGGAAGAGACAGACTGCATTACTTTAAAAGATATGGTCATTGACAAAACCAACCGCATGGTTTTCGTCCACCAGCTTCCTGTGGAGCTTACGGGCAAAGAATTTGACCTTCTCTCCTTCCTTGCCTCCAACAAAGGACAAATTTTTACGAAAAAGCAAATTTATACCCAGGTATGGGAGGATGCCTATGCCTTTGATGACAGCAATATTATGTCTTTTATCAGCAAATTACGAAAGAAAATCGAACCTGACCCGGAACATCCCTTTTATATTCTAACCGTTCGCGGTGTGGGATATCGTTTTAACAGGGAGGCGTGAGCATGAATCTGAATGTTTTACTTTTCATTGCCTTACTATTGGCAATCCTGCTGCTTCTGTTTTTGTATTCCCGCCTCCACAGACTTCGGGCACAGCTTTCCCTGATTCAGCAGGTGCTAAAGGATATCAAAGAAGGAAATTTAAACCGGCGGGCGCTTACCAAAATCCAGGATGAAACCAGGCAGATTTGTCTTGATATCAATGAAATTGCCAGCAACAGCCAGGCACAGCTTATTCAGCAAAAGCAGACCCAGCAGGCATACAAACAGCTCATGACCAGTCTCTCCCATGATGTGAAAACCCCTCTGGCTTCTCTGGTGGGCTATCTGGAAGCAGTAGAAGAACATCTTGTGGCCGGGGAGGAAAAAGACCAGTATATCCACGTTGCCGCCCAGAAAGCCCAGCACTTAAAACAGTTTGTGGAGCACTTATTTGAATGGGTAAAATTAGATGCCAGGGAACAGAGCTTTCACTTTGTTTCTCTGGATTTTTTTGAACTTTCCAGAAATATTGCGGCAGACTGGATTCCTCTTCTGGAGAGCCATGGATTTACCTATGAAATCGAAATTCCGGAAACCTCCTGTATTTTATCAATGGATATCCATGCTTACACCCGCATTTTGAATAACCTTATGCAAAATGTCCTTGTCCACAGTCAGGGAACAAAAGTAAGCCTGAAAATACAGGAGCTGGACCAACAGGTACAGGTAACACTCTTTGACAATGGAAAAGGCATAGCGCCGGAGCATCTTCCCCATATTTTTGACCGTTTGTATCAATGCGACCATTCCAGAAATGCCAGAGGTAACGGACTGGGACTTGCCATTACCAGAGAATTGGTACAGGCTCATAAGGGAACCATTCTGGCAAACAGCACCCCAGGGGCGGGAACTGAATTTCTCCTGACTTTCCCAAAAGCAAGGTAAAAACAAGATTGCGGCAAGGTTTTGGCAAGGTTGTTCCTGTATACTTACCACATAAGAAAGAAAAGTGAGGACTACAATATGGAAGATATGGTGATTCAAACCAACCAGCTTACAAAGAAATATGGAGACCAGACCACAGTCAGTCAGGTAAATCTCCATGTAAAAAGAGGACGTATTTACGGACTTCTGGGCCGAAACGGCGCCGGCAAAACCACGATTATGAAAATGATTCTGGGGCTTACGTCTGCCACTTCCGGCAGTGTGGAGCTTTTTGGCAGTACCCTTTCCGGAAATGAAAAGCTTTTTTATCCCAGAATCGGCGCTATGATTGAAGCCCCTGGTTTTTATCCGAATTTAACGGGAACAGAGAATCTGGAAATTTTCGCAAGGCTTCGGGGTACTGCCTCCGACCATGCAGTGAAGCATGCCCTGGAGATTGTGGGCTTGCCCTATCAGGACAAAAAAACCTTTGGTAAATATTCCCTTGGTATGAAGCAGCGCCTTGGGATTGCCAATGCTATTTTGCATGACCCGGAACTTTTAATTTTAGATGAGCCTACCAATGGACTGGACCCCATTGGAATTGCCGAAATGCGGGATTTTATGAAAAAGCTCAGTACCCAGCAGGAAAAGACGATTTTCATTTCCAGTCATATTTTATCCGAAATTGCCCTTCTTGCCGATGATGTGGGGATTCTTGACCATGGGATTCTTCTGGAGGAAAGCAGTATGAAGGAATTGGAAAAACGTAATCGCAAATACATTCTTTTAGAAGTGTCTGATATTCCCAAAACCTTGCTAATTCTGGAACGAAGGTTTCAGGTACAGGAGTATTCTGTCCAGAATGAACACACCTTACAGGTTTATGATACTTCTTTGAATATGGGAGAACTGAACAGAGCTCTGGTTCTGGAGGGGATCACCCTTATGAACTCTGGTCTTTATACTCAGACTCTGGAAGATTATTTTAAGAGCATAACAGGAGGTGAGGGAATTGCTTAAACTGATACAGGTAGAATTTTTGAAATTACGCCGCAAAAAGCTTTTGTATTTCCTGCTGCCCTGCTCCTTTGTGATGCCATTTTTTGCTTTTTTATATTTTCACTATTTAGGAAAAACCAGTGTAAATCCTATGATGTTTTACAAATGGTCTGCCTTTGGATTTACCCAGTTTATGCTTCTGCCTTTTGTACTTGGGATGCTGTGTGTAATATTCATGCATGAGGAAACCAGATATGATATGTTCAGGCAGCTCTGGATTATACCGGTAAATAAGATGGGATTGTTTTTCAGCAAGTTTCTTGTGATTCTTCTGTATTCCATGGGCTTTATGCTCCTGAACGCGGCTGCCTCCGTACTTTTGGGAATCCTTCCGGGATATTTCCCTTTTTCCTGGACTGACACTCTGCTTTTGGTGGAACGTTGTCTGGAAATTGCAGTTCTCATAGGAATTTCTATGCTTCCTGTTCTGGCGCTGTCTGCTTCGCAAAAGGGATATCTTTTTCCGGCTTGCATGATTTTGCTTTATCTCTTTGCAGGATTTTTCATGACCTCTGTTTGTCCCTATTTTCATCCCATTTCCTGTACCTCTATTTTAATTGCAAGAAATGGAATCATACCGGGGCTTACTCTCCCTTCGGAGCTTTTGCCTGCCTTTCTTGGCATTCTTGTGTGGAGTCTGGGTTCTATTGCATTTGCCAGCCTGGCATTACGAAAAAGAAAGTAAGGTGAACATATGAAAACATTATTATGGGCGGAACTTCAAAAGCTCCGCCGTTCCAATATTCTACTGGTTAGTCTTTTTGCAGTCTTTTTTGTTGCTATCCTGGTATTTTCCGGTGGTGTTCTCATGGTATCAGAAGAGCAATACGCCCTGAACCGCACTGGCTGGTACTTATCCACAGCACAGGTATGGGCCACATTATTTGTTCTCCCTGCCATGCTTGCACTGTTTGGCAGCTATCTCATCTGCCGGGAAGAGCAGGATGATACCATGAAGTCTCTGTTACTCATTCCTGTAAGTAAGAGGAAATTAACAGCAGTAAAGCTCCTGGTTACTTTTGTGTTTGGCATTTTTATTTACCTCCTGCTTTTTCTTCTTACGTTTTCAGCAGAAATAATTCTTCATACCTCAGAAGTTTCCTTTACGATGTTTTTTCATTTTCTAAACATGTATCTACTGGAAGGCATTGGGGTGTTCCTGGCCGTTTCTCCGATTATTGCCCTGGTGCCCTACTGGAGGAAAAGCTACTGGCTGGCAATGGTTCTGGCTGAACTTTATTCTTTTGCAGGACTTTTCATGAGTATGTCGCCGGTTTTAAAAACCTTTTATCCCATCAGTGCCATCTTCGGCGTATCCGGGTATTACGAAACCTCCCCGGAAGGCAGATTTTGCAGCCTTCTGGTTCTGCTGCTGTGCGGGGGAGTTTCCCTTCTTTTCTTACAGAGAACAAAGGGTTTACATTAAATATTTCTCTGCGTTTACTATTTTGGAGTCTGCCAGTTGTTTCAAAACACTGAAGACTCCTGTTTTTTCCCCGGAATCCTCTCCATCCTCAATATTGGCAACATTTTTACTTACCATCTCAAGAGCAGACTTTTGTTGTGGGCTGCACTTGATACAGGCACAGTTTATAACCTGGAGGCTTTCTAAAATAGCTTCCGGAGAAACATCTTCCTTTACTTTCAGGGTGGCGCAATTTTTCACCGTCACCCCATCCTTTGCCTGTTCCAGCATGGCGGCATCTACAGTAAGGGAAGAGCGGTTTTTCACAATGTTTCCCTTCACAATTTCCAGATCCTTGTATTGTGCATCCATGGTACGGAAGGCTTCTACCTGGCTTCTTAGGAGTGTAACAACGCCGGAGACCTGGAGGCTTTCCAGCCTGGCAATCCATGGAGTGCTGTCCTTTTCTAAAGTAAGAGAGCCATCAATATACAACTTTGTTCCATGCTTCTCCAACAACATTTCATCCAGCACTGCATCCCCACTGATATACTCATAACCTGCGGGAACAACCTGTAATTCTGTATTTTCATCCACCATACCAATCACCTCAGGAATCATTTCCTCTCTTGTAAGCAAGGTCTTGGTAACAAAATGAATGTGTTTCTCCTTTAAGGTTTCCAGATTGATTTTCTCATCCAGCACTTTTACTCTCCTGGCAGCAAAATAGTTGCCATGTTCTTTTGCCCGCAGAGGAAAATATACATCCATCTCAAAATCATCTTTCAGTTCTGTACAGTCATCTGGAATCACCATGGTGTTTCCATTGACCTGAATATTTCCAAGGCAGGATGCCAGACTTCTGGGGCATCTGACACTGCCATTGACCTGAATACACTGATACTGCTTCAAAACCTCCTGGGCATCCTTCCCAATCCGCAAGGTTCCATTTACAAATAAAACGCTATGTTCCTCAGGCACAGTATTTCCTGTGATTTCGTATTCCCCGTTTATCATGGATAAGCAGGCATCCTTTTCTAAATCTAAAGTAATTTCTACATTGGTAGTAACCGGAAGCTTATGGAGAACTTCCTTGCTTTTATTGTCCACCACAAGAATTTCTGCATTTAAAATAATCTGCTCATAGCCCGCATAGTTTTCTTCTTTTATATTTCTTACATCACAAATTTCCGTATTAATAACTAAATTTTTCTTCATATCCTTTTTCTTCCTTTCACACAGATTCGCTCCAGGCTTTCCGAAGGCGCTTTCTCGCTGAGGCAAGGCGGGAACGCACCGTACTGCCTGATAATTGAAATAAGTTTCCGATTTCAATGGAGGTGTAGCCTTCCAAATACCGCATGACAAAGATAACACGTTCCTCATCCGGCAAAAGCTCCAACATCTGGGAACAGTCGATTTCCGTATACTCTCCTGTTTCCTGAACGGTTTCCGGCAAAGTCTCTGCTACAGTCTCAAAAGCGCCATGACGGACATAATCCACATACAGATTCCGAATGGTCCGATATAGCCATGCCCTTTGCTGCTTCTGATTTAAATTTGCAAGCACAGGTTCATTTTTCATAGCCCGCAAATATCCTTCCTGAACCAGGTCCTCTGCCAGAGCCTCCCTGCCAGTCATAGTTCTGCACCAGGCAAGAAGTTCCTGATAAAATGCCTGATATAAATGTTCAATCACGTTTTCTCCTCTCTTCTGGTTCTATTTTTGTCTCGGGAATTCCTGTTACACTAATAAAACGTATGAGAAACCTAAAGTGTTGAAAGAAAATGAAAAATTTTGTAGCATTCTTTATAATTTACATTCATAGTAAAAGGACTCCACGCCATCTTCTACTATGGTCTCTGCTTTTACGAATCCATTCTTTTCCAGAACTCTTCTGGATGCTGCATTGGCGGCATATAAAAAAGCCCCCAGTTCTTTCACTTGATAATGCTTCTGTAATTCTTCCAGAAATAAGGCAAGCGCCTGTGTAGCGATTCCTTTATTCCAAAGTGTTTTATCAAAGATACAGTAACTAAGCATCCCATTTGGTGATTCTTCTGTGTTTATATTGTAGCACCAGATATCTCCCACATATGTTTCGTCATAATAAATGGTCCGCCCATAGCTGGTTGCACCTGGCTTTTGTGTTTCTTCAAAAGCATTCAGCGCATCTTCCTCTGTTTGAACTGTACTGGGAAGCATGCGCTTGATTTCAGAATCCTGGGTTTTCTGGAAATAGATTTTAACGTGGTTTTTGGTTCTTTCTTTTAAGGAAATATGGTTTTGCAGTTCTTTCAGTATATCATCTATAGAAAATTGTAATTCCGCTGGAATGTCCATTCTTCCCGGAAGAACCGCCTGTATCTGCCTTTTTAGACATTCTTCCTGAACTGCATATTGAGCTTTCCCTAATTGTCTTTCTTTTATTACCCTTTTCCGAAACTCTGCATAGTCTTCTGTATCCTTTGTACCTACATGGAAAATCCCATACAAGTCATGCTCCAATATGTAAACAATCCATTTTCCAATCCAACCTGGTGTAACATAATTAAAATCATAATTTTTGTATACTGGCACAGGTTCCTGATTTTGTATATTTGACTTCATTTGCAGTATTCTGGGACAATTTTCACCCCATACTTCTGGTATTCTTAAAATAATTCCCTGTGTACCCAGTTCTTCTTGTATCATTTTTTCACAGGCAATTTTGTAAGTTCCATAGGTACTCACAGATTTTGGTGTATCTTCTTCGTAGTGACCACACTCAGGCGCTCCGTCAAACACATTTGCAGTGGAGAAAAAAATCAACTTTTTCTTAGCATCTCTTTTTACATACTCTGTCATTCTTTGATGAGCATCTATCTGTTGTTGAAAATCACCTCTCAGACAGGAAATTAAAATATCCCAGTCTTTCTTTCCCAATATAGTTTCTAAATTCCCTTCTTCTTTCAAATCGTAAAAAAACATTTTTTCATCTGCTATATTCTCGCAGTTCTTTGAGCGAAATGTTCCTGCCACATACCTACATTTTGTTTGCAGAAGTTTCTTCAAATATCCACCAATGTAACCGCTTGCTCCAAAGACTAATACGTTTTTCTCCTCAATCTGCACTTTAATCACCTGCCCCTAAGCTGCCTCCCATCACTCAATCATCATGGCATCCCCAAAACTAAAGAACCGATATCGTTCCCTCACAGCCTCCTCATAAGCCTTCATAATATGCTCCTTCCCTGCCAGTGCAGAAACCAGCATAAGAAGCGTGGATTCCGGCAAGTGGAAGTTTGTAATCAGCGCATCAATCATCTTAAACTTATATCCAGGATAAATAAAGATTTCTGTCCATCCGCTTTTTGCCTGAAGGATCCCATTTTCATCCGTAGCAGACTCCAGGGTTCTGCAGCTTGTAGTTCCCACTGAAATCACTCTTCCATCATTTTTCTTGGTGTCATTAATAAGTTTTGCCTGGTCTTCCTCCACCACATAAAATTCAGAATGCATGTGATGTTTTTCTACATCATCCACTTTCACCGGACGGAAGGTTCCAAGCCCCACATGGAGGGTCACATGAGCAATCTTTACTCCCATATCCTGAATCTGCTGCAACAATTCTTTGGTAAAATGAAGCCCTGCAGTAGGTGCTGCGGCGCTTCCTTCATTTTTGGCATACACAGTCTGGTAGCGTTCTTTGTCCTGAAGCTTGTGAGTAATATAAGGCGGCAGAGGCATTTCCCCAAGCTGGTCCAAAATTTCCTCAAAAATCCCATCATAAGTAAACTGAATCAGGCGGTTGCCCTCTTCTACAATATCCAGAACCTCTCCAATCAAAAGTCCGTCTCCAAAACTGATTTTTGTCCCTGGTTTTGCCTTCTTACCAGGCTTTACCAGGGTTTCCCAGATATTGTTTTCTTTTCTCTTTAAAAGCAAAATTTCAATTCCCGCATCTGTACCCACTTTGCTTCCATACAGACGGGCAGGAATTACCCGGGTATCATTAATCACCAGGCAGTCTCCTGGATTTAAGTAATTTACAATGTGTTTAAAATCCGTATGCTGGATTTCTCCTGTTTTCTTATCTAAATGCATTAATCTGGAAGAAGAACGATCCAAAAGCGGGTCCTGGGCAATGAGTTCTTCCGGTAAATCATAATAAAAATCTGCTGTTCTCATAACTTGTTTCCTTTCTATCTCTATCATAAAAATCTCTGATAATATGCATCAAGCTGTCTTTGATTTTTTAGCACGATTACTTTTTCGGGATACTTATTCTGCAACTGGGTAAATCTTTCTCTGCGCTCTTTTGTCCGTCCCGTCCATAAAATCCACAGCATAAACTCCAAGTCAAATTTCTCTTTGCAGCCTTCTGCCATACTTTCCCTGGTCTTATTGCGGTATCGAATATAACGCTTCAAGGCTCTATAAAAACAGGAACATCGGTGAAAGGCCAGGATTAAAATCCTGTCTGCTTCCTCCATGCGCTCCTGATAAAAGAAATTGGTGTAATTCCCATCTATGACCCAGCTTTTTTGTTCCATAAAAGCTTCCACCATTGCTTTCGCCTCTTCTCTATTCCGTTCCTGCCAGTTATTTACAAACTGCACTGTATCCAGATATAACACAGGAATCTGCTCTTTTTCGCTGATTCTTCCTGCCAGTGTAGATTTGCCGGAACCACTGTAACCACAAATGGCTATTTTCATTTAAACCAACTCCTTTCCCCCTGCTTTTCACTGTAAAACCTCAGAAGAAAATATACCACATCTTTTTCCAGAAGTATAGACTTGTCCTTATAAACTTTGTATCAGTAAATAAAAGAAAAAGGCCATCTACGTTTTTTATGGTAAATGACCTTATAACCAAGTGCGAACACTTATGCCACTATTTCATTGTTGCTATTTTACATGATTTTATTTTCATAATCTTGAAGTTCATGAAAAATGTTGTCTATGAATACTAAATTTCCTTCAATTCGATATAATATAAAATATCTATGCCTAAGGAAATGAATTCGACGATATCCCAGAGCTCTAAGTCGCGGATTATCACAAAGATTTAAACTTCCTGCAACATTTTTCAAATACTCTTTGGTAGCCTCGAAATCGTCAAGAACATTCTTGGCTGCCTGCTCATTTTTCTTTTCAAACAAAAGATATTGGATAAATCCATCTAAATCTGCTTCTGCATCTGCGGTAATGACAATATTATAATCCATATTTTTCCCTCATATCTGAAACAAAGGATTCAGCAGATCTATATTTCCCCTGTGCAGCGGATTTTCTGGAGTTTTCAAGTTTCTCTAAGATATCTTCTTCAGACATAGCAACATACGGATTACGGACTCTTCTTTTTATTTCAAATGGAAATCCATTATTCGCCACAGCCTGAGTTAAAAACATTCGAATTGCTGTGGTAGTATCTGTTCCAAGCTCTCTAAAAAGTTGATCTGACTTTGTCTTTAATTCATCATCAACACGAATTTGAATTGTACTTGCCATTTTTATACCTCCGTTCTTTTTCTTTATCCTACCACATAAACAGTGCTATTTCAATACATTCGCACAGATTCAGCACCGTTTTAGCAAGAAACCAACGGAGTTCCAGCAGATTATTTATAATACACCCTATCCTCTTCCAGCAGTACCGCCTTATCCCCGCTTACGTCCACAATGTTGACGCTGCAATTTGGAGGAACACAGCCATGCCAGAAATTTTCAATGCCGGCATCCTCATACACATTTTGCAAAAGGGCGCGAACTGCACACCCATGGGACGCAATGAGAATCGTCTTATCCTGAAGTTCCTCTCTGGAGGTAATATCGTCCCAAAATGCTTTGGTTCTGGCGCAAATCTGAGAGATTTCCTCTCCCCCTTCCGGCGCCTGATACTGCTCCGTATGATGGAAAAAATTATCCAGCATATTTCCTGGAAGAAGGGCAGAATCCCGCCCCTCCCAGGTTCCAAAAGAAATCTCCTGGATTCTCTCATCTGGATAAACAGGCACTTCTCTTTCCCCAAGCACCAGTCTGGCTGTTTCTTTTGCCCTTTTTAAAGGGCTGGTAAAGCAGCAGAAAAAAGGTACTTCTTTCAGCGCTTCTCCGGTTACCTTTGCAAGAGCAATTCCCTTTTCATTTAAATCCGTATCGGAAGCCCCCTGAAGTCTGCGTTCTACATTCCACCTGGTCTCTCCATGACGGACAATGTATAATTTCATAATATCCCTACTCCTTAAGAACGCAAGGTTACATTTAATTTTCTGTCCAGATTTTTCAAAATCTTCTTCACAAAAGCATCCACAGCATTGGCAGTAAATTCTTCCTCTTTTGGAGTGAACAAAACGGTAAATGCCATGCTCTTCTGATTTTCCTGAATCTGTTTTCCTTCATATACATCAAACAGTTCTACGGATTTCACATAATTGCAGGACTCTTTGATACAATCTTCAATCTGTCCGCAGGTAACGGCTTTATCCATAACCAAAGCCAGGTCACGTTTTTCTTCCTGGAATTTTGGCAGTGGAGTGAATACTGGGGTAATGCCATACCACTGAGATAACGCTTCCATATCCAGTTCCAGAATGTAGGCAGAAGTACGCATATCTTCATTGTCCTGAATTTCGTAGGAAACTTTTCCTAAATATCCCACTTCCTGTCCATTGCAGTGAATGGATGCCGTCTGGTAAGGATGAAGATAGGTTTTCTGTGCAGGTTCATAAGTAAAGTTTACAAACAATGCTTCTGCCACAGTCTCTGCCAGACCTTTTAAAGTATAGAAGGATTCTTCTTTTCCAAACACACCAATGCAAAGAGTTTCTCTTTCATCTGGATATTCCGTAAGTGGAAGTTCTTTTGGAAGGAAAATGCTTCCCATTTCAAAAATACGTCCCTCTAAGGTTCCCTTTTTCTGATTTCTGGCAATAGCATGAATCATAGCCGGAGCCAGGGTGGTTCTCATAAGAGACAAGTCCTCATTAATGGGATTCATAATACGGATGGCATGTCTTTCTTTTGCATCTTCCGGAAGATTTAATAAATCTAAATCAGATGGAGAGAAGAAAGAATAATGAATTCCTTCATAAGCTCCGGCGCTACACAAAGCTTCCTTTACTTTTAAGGTTGTTTTCTGTCTGGTATTCATGCCTCCGGTAGTTACCCTGGCTGTTGGCATAAAGGTAGAAGTCACATGGTCATATCCATACATACGAATTACTTCTTCTGCAATATCAGGATAATCTTCTACATCCTCACGAAATGCAGGAACCTGAATGGTCAGCTCATTCCCGGAAATAACAGGCGCAAACTGCAGATTTTCAAGAATACGGATGATTTCTTCGTCCGGAACCTGAATACCAAGCACCTGATTTACTTTTTCCACGCTGATTTTCATTTCCACCGGCTGGATAGAATTTCCTGTATTCACATCCAGGTGTGTAGAAGATACTTTTCCGCATCCCAGTTCTTCCATGAGATGAAGAGCACGTTTCATAGCCATGACTGTGGTATATTCATCCACACCTTTTGCAAAACGGGCGCTGGAATCAGAAGACTGTCCAAGAGCGCGGGAACTCTTTCTTACATTGTCCCTGGCAAATTTTGCAGCCTCAAACATCACCTCTGTGGTGGTATCGCGAATTTCAGAATTTAATCCTCCCATAATACCTGCCAGAGCAACCGATTTCACACCGTCACAGATAACTAAGTTGGACGGATTTAAGGTAAATTCCTTTTCGTCAAGCGTTACGATTTTCTCCCCTTCTTCTGCTCTTCTTACCCTGATTTCATTTCCTTCCAGATAAGAACAGTCAAAAGCATGCATAGGCTGTCCCAGTTCTTTTAACACATAATTAGTGATATCCACCACATTGGAAATGGCGTCAATACCAACCAGGGCAAGTCTTCTTTTCATCCATGCCGGAGATTCCCCGATTTTCACATCATGTACATAATGTGCAATGTAACGCGGGCAGATATCCTGTGCATCTACGGACACCTGGAATCCTTCTTTTTTCACTTCTGTCTCTGTATAAGTAAGGGCAGGCTCATGAAGCTTTGTCCCAAGAACAGCAGCCACTTCTCTGGCAATACCAAAAATGCTCTGGCAGTCTGGTCTGTTTGCAGTAATGGCAATGTCAAAAATCCAGTCATCCAGTCCCAGAATCGGCTTTACATCTGCGCCAATTTCAGCATCCTCCGGCAATACCAGAAGTCCATTGTAACCTGCGCCTGGATACATGTTTTCGCTGACACCCAGTTCTACCCCTGAACACAGCATACCAAAGGATTCATAGCCTCTTAATTTTCCTTTTTTAATGGTCATAACGCCTTCAATGGTCTTATGATCCTTGGCTGTGGCATATACGGTTGCTCCAACCAACGCCACCGGATATTTACCTCCTGCCTTTACATTATCTGCGCCGCAGCAAATCTGCAAAAGCTCCTCTTCTCCTACGTTGACTTTGCAAAGGCTTAAATGGGTGTCTGGAATTTTCTCACATTCTTCCACATATCCAACTACAACCTTACTGATATCTTTTCCTACTTCCGTTAATTCCTCTACTTCAAACCCACAGGAAAACAGCTTTTTCTCTAATTCTTTTGGGTCCACATTTATATCAACGTAATCCTTCAACCAGCTTAATGGTACTAACATAACAAACCTCCGTCTTTTTTAATCATCAATCTGTTCTAAAACCCGTAAGTCAGATTCAAACAACAGTTTAATATTATTGATACCGTATTTCAGCATAGCAGTACGTTCAATACCGATACCAAAGGCCAGACCACTGTATTCTTCTGAATCAATACCACAGTTTTCCAGCACCTTTTTGTTTACGATTCCGGCGCCTAATACTTCAATCCATCCAGTTCCCTTACACAGCTTGCAGCCTTTTCCGCCGCAGGCAAAGCAACTGCAGTCTACCTCTACAGATGGCTCTGTAAACGGGAAGTAAGATGGTCTTAATCTTGTGGTGGTTCCCTCTCCGTAGATTTTCTGAACCAATACGTCCAGCATACCTTTTAAGTCGCAAAGAGTGATTCCCTTGTCTACTACCAGACCTTCCATCTGGGTAAACATTGGAGAATGGGTGGCATCATCATCAGAGCGGAATACCTTACCAGGTGATAAAATTTTAATGGGAGGTTTTCTGTTCTCCATAACATGAATCTGTCCGGCAGAGGTCTGGGTACGAAGCAGAAACTCCGGTGACAGATAAAAGGTATCCTGCATATCCCGCGCCGGATGATCCTGTGGTGTATTCAGGGCAGTAAAGTTATAATAATCGGTCTCAATCTCAGTTCCTTCAAAAACCTCAAAGCCCATGGAGGAAAATACATCAATCAACTGGTTTCTCACCTGGGTAATCGGGTGAAGATTTCCTTTTGTTTTCTTCACAGCAGGCATGGTAATATCAATTTTTTCATTTTCATATCTCTGCTGCAGCTCTTTTGCTTTTAACTTTACATCCAGCTCTTCAAAGCATGCGGCAGCCCACTCTTTCAGCTCATTGACACTTTTTCCGTAGGCAGCTCTGTTTTCCGGCGCAATATTGCGCATCTCTTTCATAAGCTGTCCGATTTTTCCCTTTTTAGAATCCAGGTAAGATTTTTTAAATTCATATACTTCTTTGGAACTTTCCAACTGTTCCATTCCATCCAGAATTTCCTGCTTAATCTCAGCAAGTTTATGATTTAATTCCTGCATAGTATTCTCCTTTTTATTTTGATTATAGAAAAGCAAAAAAGACCTCATCCCTAAAAGGGACGAAGTCAATAACCCGCGGTACCACCCTTGTTCCTGCAGCATATGCTCCAGGCACTCGAAGCTGTTTAACGCACAGCCACGTCACTTCCTACTCCTTGTTTCAGAACTGCAGCTCCAGTGGGAATCTCAATACTTATCTGAACTGAGGAGCGCTTTCAGCCGGTGGCACTCCATCTCTGACAGAAAATAAGTATCTACTAACACTTTCTTTGCTTTTTTCCTATGTCTGTACCTTATTGTAGCCAGTTTCCCTGATTCTGTCAAGAAGTTCTTTACCTGGAATCTGCTTTTTTCCCTGTCTTTTCCTCTGATTCCTCCTCTTCGCTCTTTAAAAGCTGCTGATACTCCCGACGTATGGCCTCTGCCGCTATCTGATGAAGCCTTCGGAATTTTTCTTCAAAATAGTGGTTTACCTGGGCTCCGATCATAACAAACATCATACAAAAATAGAGCCAGAGCAATACCAGCACAATGGTCGTCATACTTCCGTACATGTTGGAAAAGCCACTGTAAGAATCCACATAGAGAGAAAAGCCAAAAGAAAATGCAGACCAGCAGACAGCACACAAGACAGCTCCCGGAAGCTGACTGCGAAAGGTTGCCTTTCTATTGGGAATAAACTTATACATCAGAAGAAACACCAGACACAGGGTACTCATGGTAATCACCACTCTCATGCTGATAATCATGGCAACAATCTGATCCATAAAAGGTAGCCGCTTGCTTAATTCTCTTTGCAGACTGTTTCCAAACACCTGCAGAACCAGCGTAGAGACAATCGCCAGAATAAACACCAGAGTGTAAAACACTGCCCGTATTCTGGTGGCAAAATAATTACGGGTTTCCTCTATCTGGTAAATGGAATTAAACCCATTGGTCAGCGCCTGAATCCCCTTTCCCGCAGACCAGAGAGCCAATACAGCAGAAACCGGAACCACACCCAGAGATTTCTCATAAACCTCCCAGACAATTCCCTCAATAAATCCCTGAAACTGCTCAGGACACACATACATAATTGCCCGGATAACCTCTTCCCTGGTAAGGGGTGTGTACTTAATAGAAGTCATCAAAAGCAGCATAAAAGGAATAAAAGACAGTATGATAAAATAGGCTGCCTGAGCTGCATATGCAGTTGCGTGGCGCCTTCCCATACTATCTATAAATCCCATAACAGTCTCTGCTGCTTTTTTCAGTCCTTTCATATCTGCTCCTTCTGCCCTTTCCAATAGTTTGCCAATTATATCATGAATTTTACGGATTGACAATATCCTGGACTTTTCCCAGCTCCACATCCTGATAAAAATAAGACAAAATTTCCCGGTAGGTCTTCCCGCTTTCTGCCATACCTTTTGCACCATTCTGGCTCATCCCCACACCATGTCCATATCCTCCCCCTGTAATTTGATACCCTGACAAGCTGCTGTCCTCTCCTCTGGATTCTTCCAGTGTAAAATACGCGCTTGGAAGCAGACTGCCTCCCTTTACGCTGGAACCGTCCTGGCGGATAATCAAATTTCCCCCAGGTGCCAGCAGGGAACGGATGGCATATTCGCTTCTCAGTTCTCTGGTTCCCTGGTCTGTATGAAGCGCCAGATTCAAAACTGCTTCTCCTTCTCCTACCTCTTTAATTTCAAGCCCCTGTATCTTAGAAACCTCAGGAAACAGAACTCTGGCATTTTCCAGAAGCTGTTCTGCAGACAGTTCCGTTTTCCACTGAAACCAGGGTTCCCTGGCATCGTAAGTACAGGTCACGCTTTTTAAATAAGCAGAAGGTACCGACGCCTCCCAGACCTCATCCGTACTGGTTTTTCCATGAGAAGTGGAAAAATAATAAGCGGTAATAGGCTTTCCCTCATTAAGGAGAATCTCTCCTTTGGTAGCTTCCACAGCTTCTCTGCTGCTGTCTGCCTCCTGACTGTTTCCATATACCTGAAATGCCACGCTGTCGTCCACCTGCGCCCCAAGCTCCTTTCGTTTTCCCGCCTGCATCTGTACCACTGCATAGGTTCTGGCGCAAACAGCCTGGGCTTTTAAGGCTTCCTGCGGATAAGAGGATGGCATCTCACTGGGAACTACTGCACAAAGATACTGCTCCAAAGGCAGCTCATTCACCATGCGAAGTCCCTTTTCGTCTCTATATATTGTGATGCTTCCTCTGTAAGCCGGATTTCCCTGGCCTCTGGTAAGGGAAAGCACCTTCAAACGATTCTCTGGATTTTCCGGAAGCAGCTTCACACTGCCTCCGGAAAGCTCCGGGCTGTCTCCTTTCAGTTGCAAGGTTTCCCCGTCCTCTAACCGGCTCTGCCCCGCGCCCTGGATTTCATAATTTCCCTGAGCCTGCACCGTCACCTCTGTATGATAATAGCTGTCGTATCCATTGGTCATAAGCAGCACCTGAATCTGCTGTTCCTCTGCCTCTTCTTCTGGCTTTTCTGGATTCTCTGGTTTCTGTTCCAACGAATCCTCTGGCTCTTCCTTCTCCTGGGGTTCTGTCTCGGACAGCAGACTGGCCCATTCATTTTCCTTTACCGCCTGCTCCCTGAGCATCTCCTTTTCTGCATTTCCTTTTTTCTCTCCCGCCTTTCCTGCAAACCAAACCACCAAAATTCCCAGAAGCGCCATTAGTATAACCAACAGCTTCCATTTTATTTTTTGTTTCCAGTCCATATATTAATATATGCAATCCATTTCTATTCAATACAAAAACAGAGCTGCAACCGAAAACCCCATCAGGAAGCCCCCTGATATCTTCTTTCATGCCACAGCTCCGAATTATTTTCTATTGTTATTCTGCTTCTACAGAGAATTCATACATGGTTACCGTATCATATGCTTCCCCTTTTTTCAGCACAGAAGACTGGAAAGCAGCCTGATTGCAGGCATCTGGATAATACTGAGTCTCCATACAGAATCCACTTCTCTTTTCATAGACATGTCCGCCCTTTCCAGGCTCATTGTCAATAAAATTTCCAATATAAAACTGCATGCCAGGAAGGTCTGTGAATACCTTCATTACAATACCGGACTCTTTGCAAACGACTTTTGCTGCTTCTTTTACCTCACCTTTTTCGTGGCAAAGAGCATAATTGTGGTCATAGCCGCCGCCGAAAATCAACTGCTGAAAATCAGCCTCTACATCCTGTCCAATGGTTTTTGGCTCTGTAAAATCCATAGGAGTTCCTGTGACTGGTGCAAGTTCTCCTGTTGGAATCGCTTCTGCATCACAAACAGGAGTATACTCCGGCGCATGAATCTGAACCACATGGTTCAGCATAGCCTCTGCTCCTGCTTCCTGTCCTGCCAGGTTAAAATAAGAATGATTGGTCATATTTACAATGGTATCTGCGTCTGCGCTTCCCTGATAATGCAGTACCACCTGATTTTCTTCGGTTAATTCATAAGTCACAGAACCTGTGAAATTTCCCGGAAATCCCTGATCCCCATCTGGACTGAAGATTTCAAAGGTTACACTGTTTTTCTCCTGATTTACTTCTTTTACATCCCATACTCTGGTGCGATACCAGTTCGGACCACTGTGAAGATTATTCTGATTGTCATTTACAGCCAGTTGATAATCCTTTCCATCAATGGTAAACTTTGCCTTTCCGATTCGGTTTCCGTTTCTTCCGATTACAGCGCCAAAATGATTGGGATTGGTATGATATCCTTCTGCATTGTCATATCCCAACACCACATCTCTTTTTCCCCCTGTTTTATCCGGAACCAGCATATGTACCCAGGTAGCTCCAAAGTCACTGACCGTTAAAGTAACCTGATTTTTATTTGTAATTTCATATAAAAAAACCTCCCGGCCATCCATACTTTTTCCAAATGCACGTTTTGTAATTCCCATAACTTTTCTTCTCCTTTATAACATGTTTCTCTGTTATTTTCTCTTGAAACAACAAAAGCCCCTTCTTACAGGGCTCTTTTTTAAGTCCCAAAGTGCCGTTTCCCATCTTCTGACTCCTAGCTTATGCTAGGTGGGCAACCGCAGCTTCACCTCTGTCTTCCGTTGCATAATGACGGCCTGACATCAGTTACCGCAATGTAGGAATCCCGTTTAAAGTAATGTAGGTTCAAAATAAATGGGATCATCGAACACCCCAGGACTTTTCATGTCTTTATTATACTCTAGTATATGGAATATTTCAACAAAAATGCGAAGATTCTATAAGAAATTTTATCCATTTTTGCAGAGACAGAAAGGACGTCCTGATTCTTAGAATCAGGACCTCCCTTTCTGACATTTACTGAAATTATTTCTGTGGACCAGCAGCTACTAATGCTTTTCCAAGTTCGTTTCCTTCATATTTCTTGAAGTTCTTAATGAAACGATCTGCTAAATCCTGAGCTTTTGTTTCCCATTCAGAAGCATCTGCATAAGTATCTCTTGGGTCTAAGATTTTCGCATCTACACCTGGTAATTCTGTTGGTACTTCAAAGTTGAAGTGAGGAATTGTCTTAGTAGGCGCATTGAGGATATCTCCGTTTAAGATAGCGTCAATGATACCACGAGTATCTTTAATGGAGATACGTTTTCCTGTTCCGTTCCATCCTGTATTTACCAGGTATGCTTTTGCTCCGCTCTGTTTCATTTTACGAACCAGCTCTTCTGCGTATTTTGTAGGATGTAGCTCTAAGAAAGCCTGTCCAAAGCAAGCAGAGAAGGTTGGTGTAGGTTCTGTAATACCACGTTCTGTTCCGGCAAGTTTTGCTGTAAATCCAGATAAGAAGTAGTATTCTGTCTGTTCTGGTGTCAGAACAGATACTGGAGGCAGTACGCCGAAAGCATCTGCGGACAGGAAGATTACGTTCTTAGCTGCCGGTGCAGAAGAAACAGGACGTACAATGTTTTCAATGTGGTTGATTGGATAAGATACACGTGTATTTTCTGTTACGCTCTTATCTGTAAAGTCAATCTTTCCTTCTGCATCCAGTGTAACGTTCTCAAGAAGAGCATTACGTTTGATTGCATTGTAGATATCTGGTTCAGATTCTTTGTCCAGGTCAATAACTTTTGCGTAGCATCCGCCTTCAAAGTTGAATACGCCGTTGTCATCCCATCCATGTTCGTCATCACCAATCAGGAGACGTTTCGGATCTGTAGATAAAGTTGTTTTACCTGTTCCGGAAAGACCGAAGAAAATTGCTGTGTTTTCACCGTTCATATCAGTGTTTGCAGAGCAGTGCATGGAAGCAATATTCTTCAGAGGCAGGTAGTAGTTCATCATAGAGAACATACCTTTTTTCATTTCTCCGCCGTACCATGTGTTAATAATAACCTGTTCGCGGCTTGTAATATTGAATACTACAGCAGTTTCGGAATTCAGTCCTAATTCTTTGTAGTTTTCTACTTTTGCTTTGGAAGCGTTGTAAACAACAAAGTCAGGTACAAAGTTTTCCAGTTCTTCTGCTGTTGGCTGAATGAACATATTGGTTACAAAGTGTGCCTGCCATGCAACTTCAACGATGAAACGGATAGCCATACGGGTATCTTTGTTTGCACCGCAGAATGCGTCTACAACAAACAGTCTCTTATTGGAAAGTTCAGACTGAGCGATTTTTTTCAGTTCTGCCCATGTTGCTTCTGTTGTAGGATGATTGTCATTCTTGTATTCATCAGAAGTCCACCATACAGTGTCTTTTGAGTTTTCATCTACAACAATGTATTTATCTTTAGGAGAACGTCCTGTGTAAATACCTGTCATAACATTAACAGCGCCAAGTTCACTTTCCTGTCCTACTTCAAAACCTTCCAGACCTGGTTTTGTTTCTTCTTCAAATAATGTTTCAAAAGAAGGATTGTGAACGATTTCTGTTGTTCCGGTAATACCATACTGAGTTAAATCAAGTTTTGCCATTTTACGTTTAACCTCTTTTCTTCCATAGTATTTCATTCCCGTATATAAATACGACAATAACGAATTTTCGTCTTTTATATTATACTCGAAAATCAATCAAGAATCAATAAATTGTTTATGAAATTATTTTGAATTTCCTAAAATTTCCAGTACCACTTCCGGCATCTCTTCTACAGAGGCTATGCGGTTATGCAGTATGGGGGCTGTGCGGATTTCTTCAATGGCTTTTGGCACAGCTCTTTTCGCCAGCCTGGATAATTCATCCACCAGTTCAAAATCTCCCATTTCTTCAAATTTTCCATCAATAGCATTCATAACGCTTCTGGTAAATTTAAAGGGGCTGGCTGTAGATGCAATCACCGTCTTTGTTGTGTCCCCTGTCTCTTTTCTGTACTTTTCATATACAGAAGATGCCACCGCTGTGTGGGTATCCATCACATAACCTGTTTTTTTATACAGGTTTTTGATAGCTTCTGCTGTTTCTTCCTCTGATGCATAATTTCCGTAAAATTCCCCAAGGGCTGCTTTCATATCGTCTGTAATTTCATAATGACCTTTTTTAGCCAGAGCATTCATCAGCTCCCGGTTCTTTGCTGCATCATTTCCGGCAATACGGTAAATAAGACGCTCCAGATTACTGGAAATCAAAATGTCCATGGAGGGTGAATTGGTGAGCATAAACTCCCGGTTTCTGTCATAGCAGCCTGTACGGAAAAAGTCATACAATACCTTATTTTCATTGGAAGCGCAGATAAATTTTCCAATGGGAACTCCCATCTGTTTTGCGTAATAAGCCGCCAGAATATTTCCAAAGTTTCCGGTAGGAACTACTACGTTTATTGTCTCTTTGTCCTGAATCTGTCCCTGTCTTAACAGGCTTGCATATGCGTACACATAATAAACCACCTGTGGTACCAGACGTCCGATATTAATGGAATTGGCAGAAGAAAATTGAAAACCGGCCTGATCTAATTTTTCTGCCAGGGCCCTGTCATGGAACATCTTCTTCACGCCTGTCTGCGCGTCATCAAAATTTCCGGTAATCCCAACCACACAGGTATTGGCGCCCTTTTGGGTAAGCATCTGTTTTTCCTGAATAGGACTCACTCCGTTTTTCGGATAAAACACAATGATTCTGGTACCAGGAACATCTGCAAATCCAGCCATAGCCGCTTTTCCGGTATCTCCTGAAGTGGCAGTGAGAATCACGATTTCCTTCTCCGCATGGTTCTTCTTTGCCGCAGTGGTCATAAGATGAGGCAGAATGGACAATGCCATATCTTTAAAAGCAATGGTAGCTCCATGGAAAAGTTCCAGGTAATAAGCATCTCCCTTTTGAACCAGAGGCGCAATTTCTCTGGTATCAAATTTTTCATCATATGCTTTTGCGATACATGCTTTTAACTCTTCTTCTGTGAAATCTGTAAGAAAGCGGCTCATAACCTCATAGGCCACCTCCTGATAAGACTTCTGTGACAATTCTTCCATGGAAGTTTCCAGAACCGGAATGGATGTAGGCACAAACAGCCCCCCATCTTCTGCTAGCCCTTTTAAAATTGCCTGGGATGCAGTCAGCTCTTCTCCTGTTCCTCTTGTACTTTTATATAATACCTGCATAGTGTTTTCCTCCTCTTTACGGAGTTGTATAGAAATCATGTTCTCCGTGTCTAAACAAAAACTTCAGTTCCTCTTTAAACCATTTCATATTACTCTCTTCTGCATATGTCTCTTCCACAAAATACAAAGCGCCCCTGGAATAATCTTCCCCGTCTATGGCTCTGTTGACTGCTTCTTTGGTCTCCTCCGATACGGTCACCGTATAGATTCTTCCATCTGCGGTAGGCGAAAACTGAGGATTTCCTCCTGTCTGCTGCCACACAACATCGGTTACATTCGAAGGAAATTCCGGGCTCTTGACCCTGTTAAAAATCACATTTGCCACCAGAATTTTACCCTTTAAATCCTCTCCTCCTGCCTCAGCTTCTACAATTCTCAGAAGATTCTTATAATCCTCATCAGACATAACAAGCTGGCTTTCAGAATAAGCGACAGACTGGTTTTTGATTTTCTCCAGTTCCTCTTCATCCGGCACCGGAAAATCGAATTGTGACTGAATCTCTCTCTTTTCTGTTCTCTGACCTACTAATACAAGTTCAAAGGACATACCGATTTTATTTATCTGGCTTTCTGTATCCTGGCTTAAAAGGACTCCCTGAATAATGGATTCCAGACCATATACCGCCTGCTCCTCTTCTTCTGCGTCTTCCCGCTCAAGCGCCATAACCTGATTCTTGCCCTGCGCATGGACGCCCTGAAAAGTAAAAGCTACTGCAGCTACCGCAAGGCTTCCCACTACAAACACCGCTTTTTCTCTTCTGTCCTTTTTCGATATCTTTATTCTTTTTACCAAAGCTTTGATACTCTGTACAACATACTGCAGACCAGTTAATATAGCACAAATAATGTTCATATCTCTTCCCTTTAGCTGGCGTATCTTTATCAGCGATTATTAATGGCAGTTACCAGGGCATCAATGGACGCGTGGATAATATCTGAATCCACACCTGCCCCCCATGCAAGACTTCCATCTGGCTTCTTAATTCCTACATAAGCAATGGCTTTTGAACTGGAACTTTGTTCCAGAGCATGTTCCTGATAGGTCACCAGGTCAAACTGGAATCCATATGCCTTTTTCAATGCATTGCTCACTGCATCCAGTCGTCCGTTTCCTTCCCCTTTGGCAGTGAGAACCTTTCCCTTAAAGGAAGAAGTCACCTCTGTGGAAAATCCCCCTTTGTTCTGCTGGAAATGTACTTCTGTCACATCCAGTGGAGATACTACATGTTCAAAGGTTCTCTTAAACAACTCAAAAATCTCCTCTGGCAGAAGCTCTTTCTGGGTGTGGTCAGAAACTGCCTTTGCTGTATATCCCATGGCCTCCCGCATCTTCGGCGGAAGATTTAAGCCGAATTTTGTTTCCAGAATGTAGCCTACGCCACCCTTACCGGACTGGCTGTTAATCCTGATTACGTCTGCATCGTAATTTCTTCCCAAATCCGTTGGGTCAATAGGCAGATAAGGAACCGTCCAGTGTTCCGGCTTTTCTTCTTCCAGCCAGTGCATGCCTTTGGCAATAGCATCCTGATGAGAACCGGAAAAAGCGGCAAAAACCAATGCTCCGCTGTAAGGACTTCGCTCATTAATTTTCATTCCCGTAAACTTCTCATACTGCTCACAAATATGGGTCATATGGGTAAAGTCCAGGTTTGGCTCCACACCCTGGGAGTACATATTAAGGGCCAGGGTTACAATATCCACATTTCCGGTACGCTCTCCGTTTCCAAACAATGTACCCTCAATACGGTCTGCGCCTGCCAGAAGTCCCATTTCAGAATCTGCCACTCCGCATCCTCTGTCATTGTGTGGATGCAGGGAAACGACTACATTTTCCCGATATTTCAGATTTTTACACATGTATTCTACCTGGCTTGCATATACATGCGGCATGGAATGCTGTACCGTAACCGGAAGGTTAATAATTGCCTTTCTGTCACTGGCAGGCTGCCAGATATCCAGCACTGCGTTACATACTTCCAAAGCATATTCAGGCTCTGTCCCTGTAAAGCTTTCCGGACTGTATTCAAACCGGTAATCCGCTCCCGCTTCCTCTGTAAGCTCTTTTAGCAGTTTTGCCCCCTCTATGGCAATCTGTAAAATTTCCTCTTTGGATTTTTTAAATACCTGTTCTCTCTGGGCAACAGACGTAGAATTGTATACATGTACGATTACATTTTTAGCGCCTTTTACCGCCTCAAAGGTTTTCTGAATAATATGTGGTCTTGCCTGGGTCAGAACCTGGATGGTGACGTCATCCGGAATCAGATTTTCTTCAATCAGTGTACGGAGAAATGTATACTCTGTCTCTGACGCCGCCGGAAAGCCCACCTCAATTTCCTTAAACCCGATTTCTACCAGGAGCTTGAAAAATTCTATTTTCTGGCTTAGATTCATAGGAATCACCAAAGCCTGGTTTCCATCCCGCAAATCCACGCTGCACCATACAGGCGCCTTGTCTACATAGTCTTTTTCTGCCCAGTCCATACACGTTACTGGTGGAAGAAAATATTGTCTTTTATACTTCCTGCAATTTTTCATTGTCTTATTCCTCCCATTTCACCTTGCAATTCACTTCTTACAAGATACCATTTTAACGTGTAAACGTCAATTATTTTCTTGAGTTTCCGCAAACTGTAATTCAAAAATGAATATGTCTGCCCCCAGTGCCA
>CATWQE010000038.1 GCA_958352855.1 uncultured Bacillota bacterium | reverse complement strand
AAAGGAGGATGATTAGGGATATGGAAAAAGAAAAGAAGAAAAAAATATTAAGTTCCAAAGAAAAAAGGATAAATATTACATACTGTATTATCTCAGTAATTATTGCAGTGTTATTTTTATTTCCTATTTATTGGATTGTGGCAATGTCCTTTAAATCAGATGCAGAGTCTTTTGGAAAGATTGTAACATATTATCCTCATGAGTTTACGATTGACCCATGGATTAAAAACTTTACAGATGCAGAATTTCTCTCTTCGTTAAAGAACAGTATTTTTATTGCATTACTTTCCATGGCTTTTTCTATGATTTTTGGCGTACCAGCAGCTTATGGAATGGGACGATACAAAGTGCCTGGTGGAAAAGGATTTCTTTTAACATTTCTTGTAACCCAGATGCTTCCTGCTTCTTTAATGTTGACACCGATGTATCTGATTTTTAATCAGTTACATTTATTGGGGACTTACGTGGGACCTGCGCTTGCAATTTCTTCAGGAACGATACCATTTATTGTAGTCACTTTAAGACCTTATTTTAAGAGTGTACCAACTTCGCTTGATGATGCGGCGCGTATTGATGGATGTGGTGTATATCGTTCTTTCTTTAAGATTATGATACCTGCTATTAAAACAGGGATTATTACCGTTTTGGTTATATCTTTCTTAAATGGATGGAATGATTTGGCATACTCTATGACCTTTAATGTAAAACCGGAAATGCGTCCTTTAACAGCTAACATTTATAAATTCCAGAGTAAATATGGAACGAAGTGGAACTGTATTATGGCGTATGGAGCAATTTTAGTATTACCAGTTATTTTGTTATTTATATTCTTGCAGAAATATATTGTAGGGGGGCTTACAGCCGGGGCAGTAAAAGAGTAGGATATTAGAAAAGCACTGGATGGAGGGAGACTCTTTCAGTGCTTTTTGCAAAAGGTAAACATTTGTCCGATATTCCATGTGTTATGGCTGGAAGATTTTAATGGACAGTCTTATAATAAAAAACAGGAAAGAGGTAAACGGATTATGGAAAAAATGATAAAACAGGAAATAGAACCAACAGGCGATTTCCGCTCAGATAACAAATTTTTATTGGGATTTTTTGAAGAAAAGGATGGAGCGCTGCATTATCGTTATGATGCAGAAAGAGTGATTGTAGAACCCTGGGGAGCAAACAGTCTTCGTGTACGTGCCTCTAAAATGCCGGAAATGCCACAGGAGTTATGGGCTTTGGATGGAAAGCCAGAGGATGACCATGCGGAAATTACGATTCATGAATTTTCCGCGGAAATCGTAAATGGAAAAATAAAAGCAGTAATCAATAATATTGGAAAATTGACCTTTTATAATCAGAAAGGCGAAATTCTTCTGGAAGAATATGTCCGTAACAGAGAAGATATGTTTGCAGAAACCTGCAGTTCTTTGGAAGTAGAAGCCAGAGAATTTAAGCCGATTATTGGAGGAGATTATGCTCTGACCATGCGTTTTGAATCAAATCCAGATGAAAAACTTTATGGAATGGGACAATATCAGCAGAAATTTTTGAATGTAAAAGGAGCAGAATTAGAACTTGCTCATAGAAATTCTCAAGCCAGTGTGCCTTTTGCATTGTCTTCTTTAGGGTATGGATTCTTGTGGAACAATCCGGCTATCGGACGTGTTAGTTTTAACAAAAACATTACTACCTGGCAGGTGGCGTCTACCAAGAAGCTGGACTATTGGATTACGGCAGGAGATACTCCATCTGAAATTGAGGAGGCATATGCAGATGCCACTGGAAAGGTTCCTATGATGCCGGAATATGGAATGGGATTCTGGCAGTGCAAACTTCGCTATCAGACTCAGGAAGAACTTCTGGAAGTAGCAAGAGAGTACAAACGTCGTGGTATTCCGATAGATGTAATCGTAGTGGATTTCTTCCACTGGCCAAAACAGGGAGACTGGAGATTTGACCCAACCTACTGGCCAGATCCAGATGCAATGATTGCAGAATTAAAAGAAATGGGTATTGAATTAATGGTATCGATCTGGCCTATGGTGGATTATAAAAGTGAAAACTTTGAAGAAATGAAGGCAAAAGGTCTTTTAACCAGAGTGGAAAAGGGTGTCCGCATTGATAATACATACATGGGAAATACCATTCAGTATGACCCTACAAATCCAGAAGCAAGAGAATATGTATGGAAAAAAGCCAAGAAAAATTATTATGACAAAGGAGTTAAAATTTTCTGGCTGGATGAAGCAGAACCAGAATATACGGTTTACGATTTTGAAAACTATCGTTATCATTTGGGACCAAATGTACAAATTGGAAATGTATATCCAGTTATGTATGCGAAAACCTTCTTTGATGGTATGAGAGAAGAAGGACAGGAAAAAGTTGTAAATCTTCTTCGGTGTGCATGGGCAGGCTCTCAGAAATATGGAGCTTTGGTATGGTCTGGAGATATTCATTCAACTTTTGAAAGTCTGCAAAATCAGTTTGCAGCAGGGTTAAATATGGGACTTTCAGGAATTACCTGGTGGACCACAGATATCGGTGGATTCTTTGGAGCAAACATTTATGATGAGGATTACCATGAAGTATTTGTTCGTTGGTTTGAGTATGGAACTTTCTGTCCGGTTATGAGACTTCATGGCTACCGTATGCCATATCAGCCACAATATGGAACAACCGGTGGTGCGGAATGTGTATCTGGTGCACCGAATGAAATCTGGTCTTATGGAGATGAGGTATACGAAATTTGCAAGAAGTACATTGAAATTCGTGAAGTAATGCGTCCATATATCCGTACATTGATGGAAGCAGCACATGAAAAGGGAACTCCGGTTATGCGACCACTGTTCTATGATTTTCCAGAAGATAAGGTATGCTGGGAGAATGAAACTGAGTATATGTTTGGTCCAGATGTCTTAGTTGCTCCGGTTATGGAACGGGGACAAGAAACAAAAGAAGTATATTTACCAACA
Source organism: uncultured Bacillota bacterium (assembly GCA_958352855.1). GTDB lineage: Bacteria > Bacillota > Clostridia > Lachnospirales > Lachnospiraceae > Blautia. The sequence continues at coordinate 21,229 of CATWQE010000038.1, read as the reverse complement.
GGTGCAAAATGGACGAATGTATGGACAAAGGAAAACTTTGAAGGTGGACAGACAGTTACTGTAGATACACCGTTAGAGCAGATTCCATTGTTTACAAGAGAGGGATTTACCTTGAATATATAAAGAAATTAAGGTGTTTGGGAGGAAATGACTATGATAAAGCAAGTGGGGAACAAGGTATACAGAAGATTTGACAAAGAATTGCTTTGCATTGAACCTTGGGGAAAAAATAGTTTTCGTATCAGGGCAACCCAGAGGCATGAATTTATGCCAGATGATATTTCAGCACTTTTAGAACCAGTACCATGTAAAATTAAGGTATATGAAAGAGGTACAGATACCGTTATTGAGAATGGGAAGATTATCTGCGAAATTACAAGAACTGGAAAATTGAGATTTTTAAATCAAACAGGGAAACTTCTTTTGGAGGAATACGAACGTATTCGAGGAATGTCAGAAGAGGGAAGAAAAGAGTTTAATAGTGCTTTGGAAATTTTCCCGAGAACTTTTGAGCCGCATCAAAGTGTAGATAATTTTAAACTGACAGTACGTTTTGAACCTGTTGATGGGGAAAAACTTTATGGCATGGGGCAATATCAGCAGCCATATCTGGATGTGAAAGGATGTACATTGGAATTAGCTCATAGAAATTCACAGGCAAGTGTACCTTTTGTGCTATCCAGTAACGGATATGGACTTTTGTGGAATAATCCGGCAATCGGAACAGTGACTTTTGGAAAAAATATTACAGAATGGACAGCAAAATCTACAAAACAAATGGATTACTGGATTACAGCAGGAGATACCCCGGCAGAAATTGAAGAAGCTTATGCTGATGCAACAGGCAAAGTACCTATGATGCCAGAGTATGGAATGGGATTTTGGCAATGTAAACTCCGTTATCAGACACAGGATGAAATTTTAGAAGTAGCGAGAGAATATAAAAAAAGAGGACTTCCGATAGATGTAATTGTTGCAGATTTTTTTCATTGGCCACATCAGGGAGATTGGAAATTTGATTCAGATTATTGGCCTGACCCGGCAGGAATGGTAAAGGAATTAAAAGAAATGGGAATTGAGCTAATGGTTTCCATTTGGCCTACTGTAGATGCAGAAAGTGAAAATTATGAAGAGATGGAAGAACTGGGATATCTTACACGCTCAGAATTTGGTAAACGCATTGGTCAATTGGGAGATGCCTGTATTATTGATGTTACTCATCCAGAGGGCAGAAGTTATGTATGGAATAAAATAAAGGAGAATTATTACGAAAAAGGTATAAAAATATTCTGGCTGGACGAGGCAGAACCGGAATTAACAGGATATGAGTATCAACATTATCGTTTCTATAGGGGGGCTGATATGGAAATTGGCAATGTGTATCCAAAAGAGTACGCAAGAATGGCGTATGAAGGTATGGAAGCAGAAGGCCAGAAAAATATAGTGAATCTTCTTCGCTGTGCATGGGCGGGGAGTCAGAAATATGGAACATTAGTATGGTCTGGAGATATTGATTCCTCTTTCCGTTCTCTTAGAAATCAGCTTTCAGCAGGACTAAATATGGGGATTGCGGGATTACCCTGGTGGACAACAGATATTGGAGGTTTTCATGGAGGAAATATTTATGATTCCAAGTTTCATGAGATATTAATAAGATGGTTTGAATTTGGAACATTTTGTCCTGTAATGCGTTTGCATGGATTTCGGGAACCATTTAAGGAACCCTTGGGGACCACTGGTGGAGGAAAACACATCAGTGGAGCCGAAAATGAAGTTTGGAGCTATGGGGATGAGGTTTATGAAATCTGTAAGAAATATATGAATTTAAGAGAAAAGATGCGTCCTTATGTGAGAAAACTTATGAAAGCAGCACATGAAAAGGGAACACCAATTATGAGACCATTGTTCTATGATTTTCCAGAAGATAAAATAGCATGGGAAATTGAAGATGAGTATATGTTTGGACCTGATCTTTTAGTTGCCCCAATTTTATATGCGGATGCCAGAGAGCGGAAGGTATATCTGCCAGATGGTATGTGGAGAAATATTTGCAATGGTGAGATGTACCAGGGAAAACAGAGAATAACGGTTGCGGCACCTATTGATCAGATTCCTGTATTTGTAAAAAATGGCACTTTAGAAGAACTATAATCCAGAAAAGATATTGGGAATATAGTTATGGTAAGTACTTACTTTAGGCTATATTCCCCCAATTTTAATAAAGAATGGAGAAAAACCATGGAACAGAAAAAAGAAAAAAGGAATGTTTTTGGATTTGATGGAAGCTTTATCCAGGTATTTGATAAAATTTTTGATGTTTTAGTATTGGGATTTTTATGGATTTTATGTAGCATTCCAATGATTACTATTGGTGCATCTTCTACTGCTCTTTATTATGCAATAGTAAAATGCGTAAAGAACCAAGATGGTTATGCATCAAAAGAATTTTTTCATGCATTTAAAGAGAATTTTATACCTGCAACGATTATTTGGATAGCTATTGTTGCTGCTTCCTGTATTCTTCATTTGAATATTGGAATTTTAATGGAAAAAACCAGCGGATATTTTGGATTGTTTTTTATTTGTTTTTATGCGGCAGCAGCTCTTTATGTTATCTTAGCAGCTTGTTATGCATTTCCGGCTCTTTCAAGATTTGATATGGGGGCTGGATGGTTTATAAAATTATCTTTCTATATGGTAGTAAAATATTTTGGGACAACTCTGGCATTACTGTTAATTTTAATATGTACAGTGATTTTGGTTTTTAAAATTCCCATGCTCATGTTTTTCCTCCCGGGTCCCGTAGCATTTGTCATGTCAGATTTCCTGGAGCGTGTTTTGAAAAAGCATGAACCCAAAAACGAAGAAAACAACATGTGAATAAATACATGAAAACATAAAGAAAAAATAAAGGAGAAGGAATCTATGAAATTTACAAATGGTTATTGGTTATTAAAAGATGAAATGAAGGCAGTTTATGCAGTAGAGTATGCCAGCCACAGAGTAAATGGTAAGGAAGTTACAGTGTATCTTCCAAGCAGCCATATTGCAGACAGGGGAAATTGTCTGAATCTGCCTATGCTGACCCTTACACTATCCAGTCCCATGGAAGGTGTGATCAAGGTTTCAGCAGTACATCATGCAGGAGCGCTTTATAAGGGGCCTTTTGCAGAAATTCAGAATGAAAATCTAGAGGTTGTCATTGAGGATACAGAAGAGGCATTGATATACAGAAGTGGTTCTTTAAAAGCAGTATTGGATAAAACTCCCGGGGCTTATAAGCTGGCCTTTTATGAGGGAGACACCCTTTTAACAGAGTCCAGTTTCCGTAATCTTGCTTATATGCAGAATACGAAAACTGGAAAGAACTATATGTTGGAGCAGCTTGCCATTGATGTGGATGAGTATATTTATGGGCTGGGAGAACGTTTTACACCTTTTGTAAAAAATGGTCAGGTGGTAGAAATGTGGAATGAAGATGGCGGTACTGCCAGTGAGATTGCCTACAAGAATATTCCATTTTATATTACCAACAAAGGGTATGGGGTGCTGGTGGATCATGAGGGAGATGTTTCTTATGAGATTGCCAGTGAGAAGGTAGAACGTATTCAGTTTTCTGTGGAAGGTGAACGCCTGGATTACTATTTTATCAGTGGAAAAACACCTATGGGAACTGTGGAAAAATATACAGAGCTTACGGGAAAACCAGCGCTTCCTCCGGCATGGTCTTTTGGGCTGTGGCTCACCACTTCTTTTACTACGAATTATGATGAAGAGACCACCTCCAGTTTTATTCAGGGAATGGCAGACAGGGATATTCCTCTTCATGTGTTCCACTTTGACTGCTATTGGATGGAAGCCTATGAGTGGTGTAATTTTGTCTGGGATCCGGAAACATTCCCTGACCCAGAAGGAATGCTTAAGCGTTACCATGATAAGGGACTGAAAATCTGTGTCTGGATTAATCCATATATTGGACAGAAATCCCCACTGTTTCAGGAGGGAATGGAGCAAGGTTATCTGATTAAGAAAACAGATGGCAGTGTATGGCAGACCGATTTGTGGCAGGCAGGAATGGGGCTGGTGGACTTTACAAATCCAGAGGCAGTGACCTGGTATCAGGGGAAATTGAAAACCTTGTTGGATATGGGTGTAGATTGCTTTAAAACAGACTTTGGTGAGAGAATTCCAGTAAAGGATATTGCGTATTTTGATGGTTCAGACCCAGTGAAAATGCATAATTATTATACCTATCTGTATAACAAGGCAGTGTTTGAACTGTTGGAAAGAGAGCGCGGAAAAGGAGAAGCAGTACTTTTTGCCCGTTCTGCAACGGTAGGTGGGCAGAAATTCCCGGCACACTGGGGCGGCGACTGCTCTGCGACCTATCCTTCCATGGCAGAAACGCTCCGGGGAGGATTATCCCTGGCTTTAAGTGGATTTGGATTCTGGAGTCATGATATCAGCGGCTTTGAGAGTACAGCGCCGGCAGATATTTATAAACGTTGGTGTCAGTTTGGTTTGTTAAGCTCTCACAGCCGTCTCCATGGTTCTTCTTCTTACCGCGTGCCATGGCTCTTTGATGAAGAAGCCTGTGTGATTTTAAAAGAGTTTGTAAATTTGAAATGCCGGTTAATGCCATACCTCTATGGACAGGCAGTGAAGGCACATGTAAAGGGTACGCCAATGCTTCGTCCTATGTTCCTGGATTTTCCACAGGACAAGGCCTGTGATACCTTAGACAGGCAGTATATGTTTGGCGACAGTCTTTTAGTGGCTCCTGTTTTTAAGGAAAACGGAGAGGTGCAGTATTATTTGCCGGAAGGAACCTGGTATAATCTGATTACAGGGGCAAAAGTAGAAGGTGGGAAATGGCAGAAGGAAACCCATGATTATCATTCCCTGCCGCTTATGGTTCGTCCAAACACCATTCTTCCTATGGGAAATAATGAAGTAGATGCTGCGTATGACTTTTCAGATGGTGTGACACTGGTTCTCTCTGAATTTGCAGAAGGAGCAAAGGCAGAGGTAGAGATTCCTGATTTACAGGGAAATATTGTTATGAAGGCTTGTGCCCAAAGGCATGGAGAGGAAATTTTTGTTTCTGTAGAAGGCAGAAATGAAAACTTCTCTGTGAAAAATCTGGGAAGTGGCACAGTTGTTGTGAAATAAAAAAGTAAATCCCCCTTTTGGCGACATGAAGGTGCTGCCAAAAGGGGGATTTTTGTGTTTATATTATTTTTAGAATATAAGGCTTGAACCCTATGAGAGAAATTGATATGATGTGAATATGAAAAAAATCAGGCGGATTCTGAAAATTTTCTACATTTTCATCGGTCTGATGTATTCAACTTTTTTCTATTGCTTCGTTTCTGAAGCGGAATTCCATAAAAAGATTAGATTACAGGAGGTATCAGTATGAATGACACAATGAGAGAATATTTTCCAATGCTCCGCACCAGAAAGGAAGTGTTGGACCTTATTCAGGCAAGTGAGCGGCTGACAGAACAGTTTGATAGTTGGGAAGAAGAACATCAGGAGGAATTTTTAGATTTCTGTACAGGGGTAAAAGGTGTAAAAATTCTGTATGATGGCTTCTTTAAAGAAGTTTTCAGTCCGGAGTATCATGTGGAACGATTAGAAGAATTTTTAAGTCTTTTATTAGGGAAGAAAATAAAAATTAAACAGATTTTGCCAAATGATTCTGTCCGTCTGGCAGATGAACAGACGCTGCTTATTACAGATATTGTGATAGAAGCGGAAGATGGAACCATAGCAAATCTGGAAATTCAAAAAATCGGGTATGCGTTTCCAGGACAGAGAATGGCCTGTTATTCTGCAGATTTATTGCTTCGGCAGTATAAACGGGTAAAAGATAAAAAACGAGAGAAAAATAAAAAATTTAACTACAGAGATTTAAAGAATGTGTATACGATTATTTTGTTTGAAAAGAGTACAAAAGAATTTCATCAATTTCCAAAGCAGTATATTCATTATGGAGAACAGACTTTTCATACAGGATTGAAATTAGAAACTCTACAGGAAACGGTTTTAGTGCCTCTTGACATTTTCAGAAAAGTTATGGAAAATAAGACTATAGAAAACAAGTTGGAAGCATGGCTTATGTTAATTAGCTGCGACGAGCCGGAGCGAATCATAGAGCTTTTGGAAAAGTACCCTGAGTTTAGGAATATTTATGATGAAGTCTATGAGATATGCAGAAATGTGGAGGGAATTATGGGATTATTTTCAGAAGAACTGGCAGAAATGGACCGGAATACGATTAGCTATATGATTGAAGAGTTGGAGGCTGAGGTGAAGGCGGAGAAAGAAAAGGCAGAAGCAACACAGAAAAAAATGGAAGAGAAAATTGAAATTATGCAGAAAAGAGCACAGAAAGAACTGGAAGAAAAAGAAAAGATAATTGCAGAATTAAACCAGAAGATAAAAATCTTAGAAAAGTCTGAGCGATAAGCGCAAACTGCTGCATGAAATACATAGCAAGAGCATTGATACATGCCTGAGTATTTCGTGCAGCAATTTTTCATTTATCCCTTAGTCTTTTGATTTCTGGGTATGTTTTCTTTTATATAAAATGAATATGGCAACAAACGTATAACACAGCGCCAGTCCTACCCCAAACTCAGAAGTAATGTATTGTGTATAGGAATCATAGATTGTCATTTTGTCAAAAATAGATTGTACGAACAGGTTATGACTGGAATGAAGTACAATGGAAGGCCACATACTGTTTGCTTCCATGCACAGCGTATTTGCAACTATGGTCATTGCCATCACCATTACAAAAAAGCAAAGGGCAGAAGTAAATTTATTTCCGTTATTATAGTTGGAAAATACAATTAAGGGCATATGATATAAGTACCATATGATGCCTATTGCAAAATTGATTTTTTTATAAGATAAAGTGGCTCTCAATTCAGTAAGCAGAAAACCACGCCAGCCGATTTCTTCCCCAATAGCGGTTATCATACCTAAAAATAACCCTAAGGTTGCCATAATAAGAAGCTGTCCGATTTCCATAGGAGCGCAGCCGCCCAGTCCGGTGAGCCATGTACATCCATATACAAGGATACAGCTTAGGAGGGGGAGGATATAGGCGAAGCCCATTTGCTTCCATCCCTTTATTCTCCAGCCGATTCCTTTAAGGGAGTGATCATATATCAATTTTGTGCATATGGCGGCAAGAGCTGGAACCCACATGAGTCCCATGACAAACACTGATCCTCCCTGTAATCCACCTGCCCTGATACTGAGAAAGTAAAATACAGGGCAGATCACACACAAGATTCCTAAATAGGTGATTACTTTTTTATTCATGCCTGACAATATCCTTTATTCCAGATTCAGTTTCTTTGACAAAATGTACCGGCTTCCCAGGAAGAAGATAACAGAGCATACCAGATACAGAACCAGATAACACAGGAATAATCCATTTTGTTGAGAGCCAGTCAGGGCACTTGTTTCATAAGTAACAGGAGACCATGCAGGTACTACGAACATTAAAATGGTGGAAATCAGGGAAAATACAATATTGATGCCAAAGAATGAAACAATGGCACCCAGAATTTTATGAGTTTTAAATAAACTTCCAAGGCACATGGAAAACAGCGCAAGGGTGGTATAAAATCCAAAAAGCTGTGCAAGCATGGACAGAATTAATATTATCGTAAAAATCTGATTTTGCGTTCCGTAGCCTCCGGTAAAAATAGCTATAAATTCATGAAATAAGTCGCCAATAGGTCCGGAAGTTTCTTTAAAAAGAACTAAAAGGAACACTGATGCTGTAACACACACCAAATCAATGGCAATCCAGGCCTAGGCAACCAGCATTTTAGACCAGATAAGCTTGGCAGGTGAAACTGGCAGGGTGTGGGTGAGGTAACCTTCATCTGAAAAGAGATTTTTTTGAAAACGGATTGCCAGATATACATAAGTAGCAACTACAATGGCAAAAATAAAGAGTACATATACAAGGATATAAAGCCCTGCTGCAATGCCATAAACAGTGGTGACAGAGGAGACAAGAGTATCAGCAGGGGTGGAGATTCCAAAGGCAATACCCAGGCGTCCGATTAAAGTATAAACTAACAGGATTCCATGGAGAATCAGCAGCAGTAAGGAGACAGATTTCCAGTCATATTTCAATAATTTTTTTAACATTTGAATACCTCCCTAAATAATGTATCAACGGATTTACCCTGATTGAAGCGGATGTTTTCCACGCTGTCAACCATGCGGATGTGACCGTTTTGAATGAAAACAACGTCATCCAGTATATTTTCTACATCAGAAATCAGATGTGTGGAAATAAGGATAGTAGCATTTTCATCATAATTGTTTAAAATCGTTGAGAGAATATAATCTCTGGCTGCCGGGTCAACTCCGGCAATGGGTTCGTCCAGACAATAGAGACTGGCTCTGCGGCTCATAACCAGAATTAACTGTACTTTTTCCTTTGTACCCTTGGACATGGTACGAAGACGGTCTGAAGGATTGATGTTCAGACGTTTCAGCATATCAAAGGCACGACTTCGGTCAAAATCTTCGTAAAAGTCTGAGAAATACTCAATCATATCATTTACCTTCATCCAGGAGTTTAAATAGGTCCGCTCAGGGAGATAGGAAACGATTTTTTTTGTTTCAACACCAGGCTTTAGGCCATTTACAAGAATATGACCTTCTGTTGGAACCAGAAGCCCGTTGAGAAGTTTAATCAGTGTTGTTTTGCCACTGCCGTTTGGTCCAAGAAGACCAATGATTTTTCCCCGCTCCAGGGAAAGCTGAATATGATCCAGAGCAACCTTGTTGCCATAGCGTTTGGTAAGATTGCGGCATTCTAAAATAGGTGTCATGATGCTTCCTCCTCTGTTTCGATTTGCTCAATAAGTTGAATAATAGTTTCTTTTGTAAAACCAATATGTTCCATTTTTTCTAAAAATTCACGAATCTGCATAGATGCCAGATTCTGCTTTACTTTTTCTACCATAGTTAAATCCTCCGTAATAAAACGTCCGCTGGTCCGCTGGCTGATTACAAGGCCTGTGCGTTCCAATTCAGAAAGAGCCTTCTGCATTGTGTTGGGATTTACTCCGGCATCCTGTGCCAGATCCCGTACAGAAGGGAGTCTTGCGCCTGGGGGATAGATTCCGGAAACAATGTCCAGTGTAATCCGCTCCATAATCTGAGCATAAATAGGACGCTCAGAATTTAAATTCCATGACATGTCATGCACCTCCTGCTGTATGATTGTATTATTGCACTACTTGATTAATACAAACATACAATAAAAGGAGAAATTTGTCAATAGAAATTTTAGAAAATAAACATTGCAATTCAAAAATTCTATGTTACAATGAAGTTAAAATATAGGCTTGTGAGAGTCAGAAGTGGGGAACAATCTGCAGGTATGCCAGACTCTTAACAGACTATTACAAAGAGAATAAAAGGTGAAAATATGAATTTATATGAAGCGATTTTTTTAAGAAAATCTGTGCGTAATTATGAGATGGAGCCGGTCAGCAGTGAGCTCCTTCAGGAAATTCGGGATTTTTATTCTCAGATTGAAGGTTTGAATCCGGGAATCCGTACAGACATTTCGATTATTGACAATACAGATGGAAAAAATAAAATGATGCATCTTTTTGGAGTAAAGGCGCCATACTATCTGGTGTTTTATTCAGAAGAGAAGGATTTAGCTCAGATGAATGCAGGGTATATTATGGAACAACTGGGACTGTTTTTGTGTACCAGGGGCATTGGAACCTGCTTTTTAGGTAATGTAAAGCCCAGATTTGGAAATCCTCATAGAGGAAATCTGAAGTTTATGATTACCATGGCCTTTGGAAAGGCAAAGGGTTCCTATACCAGAAAAGCAGTGGAGGCAAGACGTATGGAATTGAAGGATTTGTGCGTCTATAAAGAAGTGCCGAGACAATGGATGAAACAGCTTTTGGAAGCAGCGCGTCTGGCGCCGTCCAGTTTTAACAGTCAGCCCTGGAGGTTTGTAGTTTATGATAATCGTATTCATGTTTTTGCAAAGAAACACAATATGAATCATCTGGGACGATATGAAGAAATGAATTTTGGTATTATGTTTTCCCATCTTATGGTGGTGGCAGAGGAGTTATGGCTGGATGTGGATTTGATTCGTCTGGAGGATATTACCCATAAGAACTTTCCGAATAACCAGTATGTATTAAGCGCGATTCTTAGAACCTGACAAAAAGGGAAGGGAGCATGTGCGAATTCCCTTTTTGCTGAAAAAAATTGTTGAAAAAATGAAAAATAGTGTTGACAAGTAAGAAAGTTTATAGTATAGTATCACTTGTGTTTGAGAGAACACAATATGCGCGAGTGGCTCAGTTGGTGGAGCGCGACCTTGCCAAGGTCGAGGCCGCGGGTTCGAGTCCCGTCTCGCGCTTTTTTTATTTCCAGAAAGAAACCGGTGCAATTTGAGAAAGAGATTGCACCGGCTTTTTACGTGGTTTTGTTTTAAATGTTGGAAAAATTCCATATGTGTGGTATAATGACTCAAAACAATTCCTGCAAGAAAAGGAGGAAATAAGATTATGAAAATGATTTTTGCCATTGTAAGAAAAGAAGATGAGGGATTTGTCATTGAGAGACTGACCAAAGAAAAAATCAGCGTTACAAAGCTTTCCAGTACAGGCGGATTTCTACGAAAGGGAAATGCGACCTTGATGATTGGTACGGAAGATGAGAAGGTTGATATGGTTCTTCAGATTATTAAAGAAGAATGTGCCAGAAGAAAAGAAGTTATGATTAATCCTACCTATTCCGCAGGAAGCAAGGGTCCTGTTCTTGGCTATGCAGCGCCTCCTGTCACCATTGATGTAGGAGGAGCTACCGTATTTATTGTAAATGTGGAACAATTCCTGAAATTATAAAAAAGTCTTTGGATATTCCCGGCAGGAAGGAAAATATTCCTTGAGAATTTCCGTATAAGATGGTAAAATTACCAAGTGATAGCAGGATGCTTATGGGCTGTAAGCATAAAATGATTATGAACAAAAGCGGAGGATATGTAATGAAAAAATTAAAAGTGGTTAAAGGCGCAAAATGTATGGCATGTCTGGAGTGTGTAAGAGCTTGTTCTACAAGTTTTTATAAAGAATTTGATCCGGACAAATCCTGTATTCAGATTGTTGAAAAAAAGGGTGATGCAAAACCTATGGTTTGTGTTCAGTGTGGCAAATGTGCCCAGGCCTGTCCAGAAGGCGCTATTACACAGAATGCAAAGGGCGTTTACATGATTAATAAGAAAAAATGTACAGGATGCGGTAAATGTGTGGAAGCCTGTCCATTTGGTGTTATGGTAAAGGCAGAAGACTCACCGGTTTCCACAAAATGTATTGCATGTGGTATTTGTGCAAAAGCCTGTCCTGCAGATGTTCTGGAAGTTGTAGAGGCATAAGCATAATTAAGAAGCATTAGAAAAAGGGCTGCGGCATTAAGCAAATTAGGCTTAGTGTGGCGGCTTTTTTTCCATAACGTTGTGAGAAAGGAGGGATAAAATGCTTGGAGAGATGCGAAGAAAAGAGATTTTAGAATATATTGCAAATAGCAAAATCCCTGTTTCGGGGGCGGCTCTGGCAAAGCGGTTTCAGGTGAGCCGTCAGGTGATTGTGCAGGATATTGCCCTGTTAAGAGCAAAAGACTGGGAAATTCTTTCTACCAACAGAGGATATCTGATGAATCATCCCAAAAGTGTGGAGAGGATTTTCTGGGTGTGCCATAATGGGGAGCAGATAGAAGAGGAACTGAATGCAGTGGTGGATCTTGGGGGTGTGGTGCTGGATGTGGCAGTGCAGCATCAGGTGTACGGAGAGCTGAGAGCGCCTTTGAATATTCGTTCCAGAAGACAGGTACAACAGTTTTTGGAAGATATTCAAAGTGGCAGGTCAAAACCCCTGACCAATCTCACATCAGGACATCATTGTCATAAAATTTGTGCGGAAAGTGAAGAAATATTGGATATGATTGAAGAGACTTTCAAAAAAATGGGAATTTTTGAAAAGTAGACAGGGAGGTTTTATGATTAAAGAGATAGAAAAAGTGGAAGAAATTATTGAATACTATGCAGGAGAAAGAAATCCAAAAGAACAGGAAAACCTGGTGGCAATGTTAAGGGAAATTCAGGAAGTGGAAGGCTATATTCCAAGAGAAGCCCAGGAAATAGCGGCAGAAAAAATCGGCATTAAAACAACGGTACTGACCTGTATTATTCAGCGTTATCCAAGTCTGAAAGGAGCGGATTATGCCCACGAAATGGTGCTTTGTTCCGGAGCCAGATGCGGATGTAAGGGTGGTCCCGAAATTATAGAAGCAGTAAAACGGGAATTGAAGATTGGAAAAGATGGAATGTCAGCAAACAAAAAGGTTCATGTTGTTACCAGAAATTGCCTGAAGCAGTGTAAAACCTCTCCTAATATGCTGGTGGATGGGAAGCTGTATTCAGGACTTACGGTAGAAAAGGCAATAGAAATTGTGAGAAAACTATAGGAGAGGAGAATGGCTTTATGAGAATGGATAAGACGGTGCTTTGCTCAGAGTATGATGGTCTTGGCTTATCTGTCCTTTCTGTAAAACCTGATGGAGAGTGCAAAGGTGTGGTGCAGATTTCCCATGGAATGGCGGAACATAAGGAACGGTATCTGCCCTTTATGGAATATCTCACAGAGCATGGATATGCTGCTGTGATTCATGATCACAGGGGACATGGGGAAAGCGTGAGAAAACCGGAAGATCTGGGATATTTTTATGAAGGGAAGGATCTGGCTGTTGTCGAAGATCTGCATCAGGTAACAAAATGGGCAAAGGAAACATTTCCTCAGAAAGAATTTTATATGCTGGGACACAGTATGGGATCCCTGGCGGCAAGGGTGTATCTGAAAACCTATGATTATGAGCTGGATAAGCTGGTGCTTACAGGACCTCCCTGCAAAAATCCGGCAGTAGATCTGGGGCTTGCCTTTGCCAGACTACAAAAGAGGATAAAAGGCGGTACTTATAAGAGCAGAGAAATTGACGCACTGGCGTTTGGCGGTTTTGCAGCAAAATTTCCAGAAGAAAAGCATAAAACCTCCTGGATTGCAGCAGATAAAGCTGTGGTGGATGCATATGATGCTTCAAAACTGTGTGGATTTCCATTTACAACAGACGGGTTTGAGGGATTATTCCTGCTTATGAAACACGCTTATGAGAAAAAAGGCTGGAAACTTCAAAACCCAGGATTACCGGTGCTATTTCTGGCAGGAGAGGAGGACCCCTGCGCCGGAAACGGAAGGCAGTTTGTAAAAGAGCTGCAGTTTTTAAAACAGGCAGGATACAAACAGGTAACAGGGAAACGCTATCCGGGTATGCGCCATGAAATTTTAAATGAGAAAGAAAAAATACAGGTATATGCCAATATTGTGGCATATCTGGAAAAGAAATGAGGGAGAAGATGTCTACAAAATCCAGGCTTCTGGAGCTTTTAGAACAGGAAAAGGGCAGCTATCTGTCCGGGGAAATGCTGGCAGAAAAACTGCAGGTTTCCAGAACTGCAGTGTGGAAGGCAATTCAAAGTCTCAGACAGGAAGGATATGAAATTCAGGCGGTCACAAACAAAGGATATGCCCTGGATAAGGCAAGTGATGTCCTTTCTTCGGAAGCAATCCGGTGCGGTTTGGAACATCCTGAAGTGACCGTACAGGTTTTCAGGGATATTCCATCCACCAGTCTGGCAATGAAACAGATGGCTCTGGATGGAGGCTTGCCTCATGGTTCCGTAGTGGCAGCGAATGAACAGACCAGAGGAAAAGGGAGAAAAGGACGAAAGTTTTATTCCCCGAAAGATAGTGGCCTGTATCTCAGCGTACTGCTGTATCCCAAAAAAACGGTGAAGGAAAGTCTGGAACTTACAGCAGAGGCAGCAGTGGCAGTATGTCGGGCAGTGGAGAAATGCTGCAAGATTTCTCTTGGCATTAAGTGGGTGAATGATTTATACCTGGAAGAGAAGAAGGTGTGCGGGATTCTTACGGAAGCGGTGACAGACTTTGAGACAGGGGATATTGAGTTTGCTGTCATAGGGATTGGGCTGAACCTGAAGCTTCCAAAGGGAGGGTTCCCAGAAGAAATCAGGGAAAAAGCAGGAGCAGTTTTAACAGGAGAGGAAGTAGTTGACAGAAACCGTCTGGCAGCCACTATTGTGAATGAATTGTTAAAGGAAACAGAGAAAAAAGGGATTCCACAGGAATATATCAGGAGAAATCTGGTGCCAGGAAGAACCATCTGCATTGTTCAGGGAAATTGCAGGCGGGTGGTAAAAGCAAAAGAGATTCTCCCTGACGGGAGATTGCGGATTTGCAATGAACAGGGGGAAGAAGAACTCCTGTCAGGGGCAGATGTATCTCTTGAGCTTTAAGGTTATGTTCTCTTCTTTTTTCGCGGCGTAAAGGTATGACAGAAAATCTGTACTAAAATAATTCCAAATAAAGCTCCAATGCTGTCAATGAACACGTCTCTTTTGGACGGGCCACGCCCTGCCACAAAGGATTGATGAAATTCGTCTGTACAGGCAAATCCCACACAGAGGATTCCGGCCAGAAGAAAAAGGGCAAAACCCCGAACGCCATAAACGTAAAGGGGAAAGGATACACAAATAGCAAGAATAAAGTATTCCGTCATGTGAGCCAGCTTTCGTACAGGAAGTTCAATTTTATCCGCATAGGCATTTTTATCCCCTTCAGAAAGATTTTTATCGAAAATCCGGTCTGCCACTGACACGATTTTATAGCTGATTTCATGACTTAAATTTCCAGATTCCACGCCGGTTTGTCCGGAAAAGGAAAAAATCAGATACATCATAGCAAGAGCAGGAAGAAAGGAAAAGGGTTTTAATAAATAGATAATGAATTTTTTCATAAGCAGTCCTTTCAAAGTTTGAAAAAAATTTTGTGCAAAATACAGAATATCGTTTTACAGATTTCCTAACAAAGGGTATCATTTTTTGTGGAAAATGTAAAGTTTTAGATTTTTCTGAAAAATCCTTTGACAAGAAAAGAAAAGGGGACTATACTAGGGAGCATAAAATAAAAAAGAAACGGCAATGAAAAGAAGAGTACATTTTCAGAGACGGCAAAGAGAGCTTCGGGTGGTGAGAAGAAGCGCGTAGAAGAGAATGGAAGATGGTCTTGGAGCCTCGCACCGACTGCAGAATTTGCACAGGCTGCGATGGGAGCGCCCATTACAGCGCCAGGATATAAGAAATGCATTGCATTTCCGTATCTGTCAGAGGTTTCTGGTTTACAGAAATGAAATAAGGTGGTACCACGAAGTAGATATACTCTCGTCCTTAGTGCTTTAAGCATGAGGATGGGAGTTTTTTTCATTGTCAAAAAGGAGGGGCACATGAGTAAGCAGACTCAAACAAAAGAAAATGCGGCAAAATGGTCTGGCAGCCTGGGATTTATTATGGCGGCGGCAGGCTCTGCTGTGGGAATGGGAAATCTGTGGAGATTTCCTATGCTGGTAGGAGAAAACGGAGGAGGAGCCTTTGTCCTGGTCTATCTCATCTGTATTTTTCTGGTGGGTATTCCCATGATTATTGCAGAGGTTACCATTGGAAGGGCTGGAGGCAAGGATGCCTTTGGCAGTTATAAGGCGCTGAATAAAAAGTGGGGCGCAGTAGGAATCCTGGCGGTTATTACCAGCTTCATCGGGCTATCCTACTATGCAGTCCTGGGTGGATGGGTAATCCGCTACATATTTGCTTCTGTTACAGGGGCATCTGATAAGGGAACAGAGTTTTTCCAGAGCTTTACTGCAGATGCGGGAAGCCAGATTGTGTTTTATCTGATTTTTATGGTCATTACACTGCTGATTGTATTAAGAGGCGTTCAGAAGGGAATCGAAAATTCCTGTAAAATTATGATGCCTTTGCTGGTAGTATGTATGTTGGTGATTGTGGTGCGTTCCTGTACATTGCCGGGGGCAGGTGCGGGAATTGAATTTTTTCTGAAACCTGATTTTTCCAAATTAACGCCAGACGCCTTTTTGCAGGCATTGGGACAGGTATTCTTCTCCCTTTCCCTGGGAACAGGAGCAACCATTACTTATGGCGCTTATCTGGGAAAAGACCAGAAGATTGTAAAGAGCGCAGGAAGCATTGCGTTTTTTGATACGCTGGTGGCTATGATTGCAGGATTTGCTATTTTGCCGGCAGTCTTTGCCTTTGGATTTGACCCGGAAAGTGGTCCAAGCCTGATGTTCCAGACTTTGCCCACTGTTTTTGGAGAAATGCCGGGAGGCAAGATTTTTGGCCTGATTTTCTTTGTCTTGGTTCTTTTTGCGGCAGTTTCCACCAGCATTGCATACCTGGAGGTTGTGGTATCTTTTGCGGTAAATACCTTTAAAGTGTCCAGAGCAAAAGCGGCAGTGATTTTCAGTATTTTAATTACCTGTGTGGGAATTCCATGCGCTTTAAGCTTTGGGGTATGGAGTGATATCAAAATTGCGGGAAAAGGATTCTTTGACCTGGCAGATTACCTGGTTTCCAATGTTTCCCTGCCAATCGGCGGTATTCTGGCATGTATTTTCATTGGATGGGTATGGAAAACAGATAACGCGGTAAAGGAAATCACAAATGATGGAAAAGTAAAATTTAAACTTGCTCCGGTGTGGTCTGCGCTGATTAAGTTTGTACTGCCGGTATTGATTGCAGCGGTGTTTGTAACATCCTTATAAAATTGAGAGAGTTATTACATTAAATATATTCGAAATATTATTTGATGTAATAGCTCTTTTGCTTTCTGAATTAAATTATGTTACACTGATAAAAACTTGAAGACTACGCAAAAGGAAGGAAAAATAGTTATGCAAGAAAAAATTGCGTTGCTTTTACAGAAGCATTATATTGCATATTGCAAGGAAAAATTGGAGAATCAGAAGTTGCCTTGTAAAGTGCAGTATTTTGAGTATCAGACATTGGAAGAATTGCAGGAAATTTTTATAAAAATAAAGAATGAGTATGACGGATTTATAACCAGTGGAACGATTCCTAAGCAAGCTATACGGGAAGTGGATACAGAACCATATGTTATGTGTCAATGTTTTGGGGGATATTTAGAAAATACTTACAGGATCTTATTGAGCAGAGTTTTAAAGAGAAACTCTACAGATAGTACACGTATTGGTATGGATTATTTGGAAGATAGAATGTGTTTGGAAGAAGTTTTAGAAAATGATCAGCTTTTTGATTTGATTCAAGCTTTTGAAAAACGTATGGAAGGATTAACGCAGAAGGAATTAAAAGCAACAGAAAATCTTATGGTTGAAAAGTACCGAAAGCGGGCAAGAGAAGGAAAATTAGATTTTGTAGTAACTTATTTTTATAGCGTGGTAGAGGCAATGAAAGAAGAAGGAATAGAATGTTACTATTCTTATCCCAGCGTAAGAAGTTTACTTCAGGTGTTAAATTTTTGTGTGAAGACAATTCAATTGGAAAAAG
This sequence comes from uncultured Bacillota bacterium, assembly GCA_958352855.1. Classification (GTDB taxonomy): domain Bacteria; phylum Bacillota; class Clostridia; order Lachnospirales; family Lachnospiraceae; genus Blautia. The sequence continues at coordinate 3,699 of CATWQE010000038.1, read as the reverse complement.
TGCAGAGGCGCATGTCAGCTGTAATAAGGATACGCCCATATTATTCAGGGAGTGAAAGTGAGAAAATTTCTTATGGAGAGATAACAACTTTAAAGCTAAAGGGGGCATTATTAGATTATTGCAGAGAACATTTAACAGAACCTGTAATGAAGGATGACTTGGCGGACATAGAGCTATATTTGAATAAAGAGCAGGTACAACATCTGACAGAGGACTATAAAATGTGTGACCTTGCATTTTGGATAAAACGACATATTGGAATGGAAGTTATTGTTGGTGTGGGGCTTGGAACAGATTTACAGCAGGCTAGAATCCATGCAGTACAGGCACTGGAATATACAAAAAAAATAGGAAGAAGATATATAGTATGTATTGATGAGAAAGAAAATATTCGAAAGCTGTTTTTGGAATATAAAAAGACGGAAAACACCAGACTTGGAGAAAATGATTATATAAAATCTGTAGCAAATCAGGTACATTTATCTGCTGAAACAGTTCTTAGAGTGGTTGCTGCTACACAGATGAAAGAATGTTTAGAAATTACCGCATCTGATTTAGTACAATTACAAAATTTTTCTACTCGTGTGGCGAATAGAGTATTGGCAGTTCTTGAGAAAGAAGGATATGCAAAAAGGGTTGGAGAGCAAAGGTGCGGAAATAAAGGGAGACCACAGAAAATTTATCAGATAAAATGGGAATGAAACTGTTGCATAAAAATGCAGCAGTTTTTTTGTCAAAAAAATACAATGGATTTTCATGTGCTAGTGTGCTATCATGGATATATAAAGAACAGTACTAAAAGCATACTAAAAAAGGAGGAGCATTATGAAAAAAGGAAAGAAAATAGGAATACCACATCCGTATTTAATTATTTTTGGTATTATTTTATTAAGTGCGGTGTTAACCTGGATTTTACCGGCAGGTTCTTTTGTAAGAGAGCTGGATGAGGAAGTTGGACGTGAATTGGTAGTGCCAGGCAGTTATGAGAGTATGGAAAGAAATCCTGTAGGTCCATGGAAACTACTACAATGTATTTATGAGGGATTTGTAAATTCTGCAGATATTAGTTTTTTTCTTTTGTTTGCTTGTGGTTATGTAGGAGTTTTGATGAAAAGTGGGACATTAAACTCTGCAGTAGGGGCAATTTTGAGAAAAATGAAAAACAGAGATTATTTGTTGATACCGATTTTTGTAGTATTGTTTGGGATTGCTGGAATGACTTTTGGAATGCATGAGGAGGCATGGGGATTTATACCTATTTTTATAACCATTGCTATTTCGTTGGGGTATGACCGGGTTGTTGGCGCAGGTATTGTAGAATTAGGGACAGTAACAGGATGTGCGGGAGCTGTGTTAAATCCTTTTAATGTAGGAATTGCAAGCAGTATTGCAGGAGTAGCGATTACCACACCTAAGCTTACAGTATTTCGAATCATTACATTTATTATATTCATTACTTGTACAACCCTTTATCTAATGCATTATGCAGCAAAAATAAAAAGGGATCCAAGTAAAAGTGTTATGTATGGAATAAAGGAAGAAACAACAGTTTTGTCAAGAGATGAAATTCTTAAATTGTCTTTTACAACAAGACAAAAAATCACTTTGGTTTTATTTGGGATTTTGATTTTTATATTAGCTATAGGTGTGACAAAATATGGATTCTATCTTACAGAACTGGCAGCATTATTTCTGGGATTTATGATTCTTACAGGACTTGTAAATCATATGAATATCACAGAACTGGCAGAAGAATTCATTGAATCCTCAAAGGGAATGATTTTTGCAGTGCTTATGATTGGATTTGCACGTTCTATAGAAGTGGTTCTTACTTACGGAGGAATTATAGATACTGTTGTGTTATGGTTATCGAATCTTGTAAAGAGTCTTCCTCCAAGCTTATCTGCTTTTGGAATGCTCGTAGTGCAAAACCTTGTGAATATGTTTATTCCTTCTGGAACAGGACAGGCAGTAGTTATGATGCCTATTATGGCGCCAGTTGCTGATCTAGTTGGCTTAAGTAGGTATATTGCTATCATGGCTTTTCAATTTGGAGATGCTTTTTCTAATGTATTTTGGCCTACAGCAGTGGCAATTACTTGCGGAGTCATGGGAATTGGAATGAATCGATGGTTGAAATTTGTGGCAAAACTTTTTGGAATTATGTTTATTTTACAGACAATCATGCTGACTATAGCAGTAGCTATAGGGATTTAGGGGATGAAAGATGAATGAAAAGTGGATTTGTAACTGGATGAAAGAACGTGAGGGTGAATATCGGACATTCAGCAAAAAAATTTGGGAGTATGCAGAAATTGGGTTGCGTGAAATAAATAGCGCGGAAGCATTTTGCAAGAGATTAGAGGACTCGGGTTTTCGTATTACAAAAAATTTAGCAGGAATTCCTACTGCATTTTGCGGAGAATTTGGATATGGAAAACCAATCATTGGTATTTTGGGAGAGTTTGATGCACTAGAAGGTTTAAGTCAGAAAGCGGGAGTGACAAGAAGAGAAAAAGAAGAAACCATGGAAAATGGCCATGGATGTGGACATAACCTTCTGGGGACAGGATCCCTTGCAGCGGCAGAGGGAATAAAAGCGTATATGCAAAAGTATCAGCTTAAAGGAACAATTCGCTTTTATGGTTGCCCGGGAGAAGAAAAAGGATGTGGAAAAGTATATATGGTAAGAGCTGGGTGTTTTGAAGATGTAGATGCAGTACTTACTTGGCATCCTATGGATGAAAATCAAGTAGAAGGAAGATATTCCCTGGCAGATTTGGTGACAGAATTTCGTTTTACAGGAATAACATCCCACGCGTCATCTAGTCCTCATATGGGGAGAAGTGCATTAGATGCGGTAGAACTGCTCAATATAGGGTGTAATTATATGAGAGAACATATAATACCCGAAGCACGTATTCATTATGCAATTACTGACTCAGGAGGCAATGCTCCAAATATTATTCCTGCATCAGCCAGTGTAGTTTATGAAGTGAGAGCGCCAAAGCTGTTTGATGCGCTAAATCTTAGGGAACGTATTTGTAAAGCTGCACAAGGGGCAGCATTGATGACTGAGACAGAGGTGGAAATTTCTTTTGGAGATGGATATAGTGACTTTATTCCAAATAATACTTTAAATAAAGTTTTGAAAGAATGTATGGAAATGGTAGGAACACCTAATTTTACACTGGAAGAAGAACGGTTTGCAGAAGAAATACAAAGGACATTGGGGAAAGAATATTGTTATGTACTTCATAAGGAAATAAAGCCATATAGAGGAATCGAAGGCTTACTTCAGGCTAGTACTGATGTAGGAGATGTGAGCTATGTTGTTCCGACAGCACAGGTTTATATTGCTTGTAATGCTTTGGGGACACCAGCGCATAGCTGGCAGATGGTTTCGCAGTCTGGAAGTTCTTTAGGTCAGACGGGAATGTTGGCAGCTGCCAGAACTCTTGCTTTTGCCGGGATAAAACTTCTGGAAAATGAAAAAATATTGACAAAAGCGAAGGAAGAACATAGGGAAAGAGTAAAGGGTGGATATATCTGTCCTATTGCCTGTGATAGAGAACCAGATTTTTAGGAAACAGTGCGTAGAATTGAGGAATGAGGAAGGGTCAGAAAAGTAAATGGATGCACCCCTTGAGTTTCCGCAAACTGTAATTCAAAAATGAATATGTCTGCCCCCAGTGCCAA
>CATWQE010000037.1 GCA_958352855.1 uncultured Bacillota bacterium | reverse complement strand
CCGAACCTGTGTCATTTAGCACCTGCAGGTCCTACCTACATGGAAGACTTAAATGAGGCTGGCGGCGTCTATGCGGTTATGAATGAGCTCACCAAGAAAAATCTGCTGAATCTGGATTGCATGACCGTAACCGGAAAGACGGTGGGAGAAAATATTAAAAACTGCGTGAATAAAAATCCAGAGGTTATCCGTCCTGTGGAAAATCCTTACAGCCAGACCGGAGGTCTTGCAGTTCTTACAGGAAACCTGGCTCCAGACGGCGGCGTGGTAAAACGCAGCGCAGTTTGTGAGGAAATGATGGTACACGAGGGTCCTGCCAGAGTCTTTGATTGTGAAGAAGATGCCATTGCAGCTATTAAAGGCGGAAAAATCGTGGCAGGCGATGTGGTGGTCATCCGTTATGAAGGACCAAAAGGCGGTCCGGGCATGAGAGAAATGTTAAATCCTACTTCTGCCATTGCCGGTATGGGTCTTGGCTCAACCGTAGCCCTGATTACAGACGGACGTTTTTCCGGAGCATCCAGAGGAGCTTCCATTGGACATATTTCTCCGGAAGCAGCCGTAGGCGGTCCCATTGCCCTGGTGGAAGAGGGAGATATCATCCGCATTAATATTCCTCAGACCACACTGGAGCTGGAGGTTTCAGAGGAAGAACTGGCAAGAAGAAGAGCCAACTGGCAGCCAAGAGAGCCCAAAGTAACCACAGGCTATCTGGCGCGGTATGCAGCCATGGTAACCAGCGGAAACCGGGGCGCGGTGCTGGAGATTCAAAAATAAACAGAGAACGGGGGAACTTTTTATGCAGCTTACTGGCGCGCAGATTGTAATTGAATGTTTGAAAGAACAGGGCGTAGATACTGTTTTTGGGTACCCTGGAGGAACCATTTTAAATATTTATGATGAATTGTATAAGCATCAGGAGGAAATCCATCATGTGCTGACTTCCCATGAGCAGGGAGCAGCCCACGCGGCAGACGGTTACGCACGCTCCACAGGAAAAGTGGGTGTGTGTCTGGCAACCAGCGGTCCGGGAGCAACCAACCTGGTTACAGGAATTGCCACAGCCCATATGGATTCCATACCAGTGGTAGCCATTACCTGTAATGTAGGACTGCCCCTTCTTGGAAAGGACAGTTTCCAGGAGGTGGATATTGCAGGGGTTGTGATGCCTATTACCAAGCATAGCTTTATTGTAAAAGATGTAACCAAACTGGCAAAAACTATCCGCAGAGCCTTTGTCATTGCCAAAAGCGGCAGACCGGGGCCGGTGCTGGTGGATATTACCAAGGATGTTACCGCAAATACGACAGAATTTCTTCCGTATGAACCAAAGCCTGTGAAGCCTTATATTAAGGAAATACAGCAGGAGATGCTGGAAGAAGGGGCAAAACTCATAAATGCTTCCAAACGACCATTTATTTTTGTGGGAGGCGGCGCTGTTGCAGCCAATGCCTGGGAGGAAGTGCGGGAGCTGTCTCATAAGATACAGGCGCCTGTCACAGATTCTCTTATGGGAAAGGGCGTATTTTCAGGGGAAGACCCTTACTATACGGGAATGCTGGGCATGCATGGAACCAAAGCATCCAATCTGGGGGTAACCAAATGCGACCTGCTCATTGCCATTGGCGCCAGATTTTCAGACCGCGTCATTGGAAATCCAAGGAACTTTGCCAGAAATGCCAGGATTATCCATATTGATGTAGACGGCGCGGAAATGAATAAAAACGTGCTGACAGACTGTGGTATTATTGGGGATGCGAAAGAAGTGCTAATAAGATTAAATGCACTGGTAAATCCTGCTGAACATAAAGAATGGATAGAAGAAATTCAGGAGCTGAAAGCAGCCTATCCGCTTAGGTATCACCCGGAAGGGCTTACCGGTCCTGCAATTATTGAGGAATTATACAAACAGACCAATGGAGACGCCATTATTGTCACAGAGGTGGGACAGCATCAGATGTGGGCTGCCCAGTATTATAAATACAATATGCCCCGGAAGTTTTTGTCCTCAGGAGGTCTTGGAACCATGGGCTATGGTCTGGGAGCAGCCATTGGAGCGAAAATGGGAAATCCGGATAAAGTGGTCATTAACGTGGCGGGAGATGGATGTTTCCGCATGAATATGAATGAAATTGCCACAGCGACCAGAAACAATATGCCTTTGATTCAGGTGGTAGTGAACAATCAGGTTCTGGGAATGGTGCGTCAATGGCAGACTTTATTCTATGAAGGAAGATATTCGAATACCATATTAAGAGATAAGGTGGATTTTGTGAAGCTGGCAGAGGCCATGGGAGCGGTAGGAATCCGCGTGACCAGAAGGGAAGAACTGGCAGAGGCCATTCAAAAGGCTATTGCCCTGAATACAACGGTAGTTCTGGACTGCATCATTGACAGTGATGATAAGGTATTCCCTATGGTGCCGGCAGGAGCAAATATTGAGGATGCCTTTGATGAAGAAGATTTAAAGGCAAAAGATAAATAAAATGTCCACTGTAAAAAGACAAATGTTTTTATTGACAAGAATATAACAAAAGAGTAAAATATGAAACAATGAAGGAAGAGCTGTCGTATTCGCTTTCGTAATGCGGCAGCCCCTTTATAAAATAGGCGCATTGATGCGCTAACGAAGTGCTTTATAAAAGAAGTGAAATAACAGGGAATAAGACAGGAGGAGAGAGGCATGAGCAGAGTGTATAACTTTTCAGCAGGTCCGGCAGTACTGCCGGAGGCAGTGTTACAGGAAGCAGCAGAAGAAATGATGGATTACAGGGGATGCGGTATGTCCGTTATGGAAATGAGCCATCGTTCTAAAATGTTTGAAACGATTATTCAGGAGGCAGAGGCTGACCTTCGAGAGCTGCTTCAGATTCCGGACAATTACAAGGTACTTTTTCTGCAGGGCGGGGCAAGCCAGCAGTTTGCTATGATTCCCATGAATCTTATGAAGAATCGGGTAGCAGATTACATTGTTACCGGACAGTGGGCAAAAAAAGCATGGCAGGAAGCGCAGAAATACGGAAAGGCAAACAAAATTGCTTCCTCAGAGGATAAGACCTTTTCCTACATACCGGATTGTTCTGATTTAGATATCAGTCCGGATGCTGATTATGTGTATATTTGCGAAAATAATACTATTTATGGCACAAAATTTAAAACTCTGCCAAATACCAAGGGCAAAATCCTGGTTTCTGATGTTTCCTCCTGTTTCCTGTCAGAACCTATGGATATCAGCAAGTACGGGATTGTATATGGCGGCGTCCAGAAAAATATCGGACCGGCAGGTATGGTGATTTCTATTATCCGGGAAGATTTGATTACTGAGGATGTGCTGGAGGGAACACCTACTATGCTCACCTATAAAACCCATGCAGATGCAGGCTCCCTTTACAATACGCCCAACTGTTATTGTATTTACATGTGCGGTAAGGTGTTTAAATGGCTGAAAGCCATGGGCGGATTAAGTGCCATGAAGGAACGAAATGAAAGAAAGGCAAAATTGCTCTATGATTTTCTGGATGAAAGTCAGTTATTCAAGGGAACGGTAGTTCCCAGGGACCGCTCTTTGATGAATGTTCCTTTTGTTACAGGAAATCAGGATCTGGATGCAAAATTTGTAAAAGAGGCTGCAGAGGCAGGGCTTGAGAACCTGAAAGGACACCGCAGCGTAGGCGGTATGAGAGCCAGCATTTATAATGCAATGCCAGTGGAAGGGGTAGAAGCCCTGGTGGCATTTATGAAGAAATTTGAGAAGGAGAATGGCTGATATGTATCGTTATCATTGTTTAAATCCAATTTCTCAGGTTGGTTTAGAGAAATTTCCCGGAAAATATGAAAATACAGATAAAATAGACGAGGCAGACGCTATCCTGGTAAGAAGCGCAGACATGCATGCAATGGAACTGCCTGAAAAAACCACAGCAGTGGCAAGGGCCGGAGCCGGAGTCAATAACATTCCCATAGACGCCCTGGGAAAAAAGGGTGTGGTGGTGTTTAATACACCGGGGGCCAATGCAAATGGTGTAAAGGAAATGGTTCTTGCGGGAATGCTTCTGGCTTCCAGGGATATTGTAGGTGGTATTGAGTGGCTGGAAAAACAGGAGGCCACAGAGGATCTTGCAAAGAAAGCAGAAAAGCAGAAAAAACAATTCGCCGGATGTGAAATCAGCGGGAAAAAGCTGGGAATCATTGGACTGGGCGCCATTGGTGTGCGGGTGGCAAATGCAGCAGTACATCTTGGCATGGAAGTTTATGGCTATGACCCCTTTATTTCTGTAGATGCTGCCTGGAGCCTTTCCAGAAGCATTCACCATATTAATGATATTAGCTGTATTTACAGAGAATGTGATTACATTACCATTCATGTGCCTCTTATGGACAGTACCAGGAATATGATTGGTGCAGAGGAAATTGCCCAGATGAAGGATGGGGTAGTGCTTCTGAATTTTGCCAGAGATTTGCTGGTGGATGAAGAAGCGCTGGCTAAAGCCCTTCAAGCTGGAAAAGTAAAGAAATATGTAACAGACTTTGCCAACCCTATTGTGGCGAAGGCGCCAAATACGTTAGTAACTCCTCACCTTGGAGCCTCCACAGAGGAATCTGAGGACAACTGTGCAGTGATGGCAGTAAAACAGCTTATGGATTATCTGGAAAATGGAAATATTAAAAATTCTGTGAACTATCCAAACTGCGATGCAGGAACCTGTGTGGATGAAGGAAGGCTCACCATTAATCACAAAAACATTCCCAATATGATTAGCCAGTTTACCAAAGTTCTGGGTGACGCGGGAGTGAATATTTCTAACATGACAAACAAGAGTAAAGGGGATTTGGCTTACACCATTCTGGATGTGGCAACACCTATATCCCAGGAAGTGGCAAAGAATTTGAAGGCAATCAGCGGAGTGTATCGGGTGCGCATTATAAAATAGGAAGAAACGGTGACATTGATTTATTCAGTGTCACCGTTTTTTAATGCATATTTTTAAAATTATAGTTCTAAACTTACTGTGAAAATAGATAAAATTACAAGGAAAAACATAAAAATTTTGTTTTAATTTAATAATCAATATGTTAAAATGTAGGGGAAAAGAAACATATGGATGAGATATCACAATTTTATGGTATAAACTTGAAAAATCTTAAATAGAAAGGAAGGAGTAATGTTGAACAAGAAAAAACAAAAGGTTTGCCTGCAAAGGGTTCTTGCATTTTTGTTGATGGTTGTACTTGTGATACAGCCTCAATATATTCAGGCGAATACTAAGACAACACAGACAGAAACAGAAGGACAGAATGTGCCGGAGAACCCAAACGGAGAAGAAAGTGAATTCGAGCAGGGAGGGGAATCTCAACCGGAAAGTGAATCAAAACCGGAGGATTCAACCCCGGAGAGTGAGACAAATCCAGAGGAGTCAGAGCCGGAAAGTGAGACACCTTTGGAAGGAGAATCAGAACCAGAGAGCGTACCAGAGGAGGAACCGGAAAGTACACCAGAGCCGGAAGCAGAACCTGAAACCGAAGAAGAATCGGATGAGCAAGGCATGGAGGAAGAGTCTGTGGGATATACTGCTCCATCCGATGGCAGCCTTGCAGGACAGAATCTGAAATTCATTAATCTTTACTGGGAAACAGATGATCTTGGAGAGATAGAGGTTGTTTTCGATGGGGGCGGCAATGAGCCTCTTGTACAACAGATGGGGCGTCTGGATCGGGGAATTTATGAAACCCTGATACCAGAGGGAGATTATTCAAGAGTATCCTTTCAAACAGCAGGTACCGAAGAAGTACTTGATGAAACAGCCTACAATATTTATAACGTTGAAAGTCCATCAACTGAAGATGCTTTAGCCACAAGCACAGTGGACTTTCAGGCAGCAATCAAGAATACTTTTTACTATGACATGGGAGAAAATGCGTCCTACTGGGGCGCAGATCCCACCTATGAGTCCGTACAGTCCTATGCTGTCGACTCTACATGGCAGCCTGGAGATGATTATGAGGTTGTTGCAAACCCAGGTGACATGGTTTATATGGTTGATATGGCAAAGGTAGAAAAACCAGAAGATTCCTCTTTGCATGCAGCGCCTAGGATTAATATTCGGTTTTTAGAACATCCTGACAATGGAACTGTTGTGAACAGTGAAACATTTACCATGTACGAACAAAGAAGTGGTATTTATACAGCGCCATTTCCACAGCAGGTGGATCAATATAATGAAATTGCTTTTCAGCTTGTGGGACGAACTGATTTAGGTGAGGATGGATGGCTTACACGTCATTATAATTTCCGCGGGCAGGCAGATAACAGTGGTTCAGAATCCGGTGATACGCTGAGATGGGGCTATTTTAAATATAAGCCGGGTTATGTGGATGCGTTTTACTTAAATCTGTATGAGCAGGAACCGGGGAAGGATGCTTCCTTCTGGGGTGCGCACCCAAGCCGCGCCGATGATTCTCTGGATACTCAGGTACTCTATGTGGATGTTACAGATTATACGGGAAATGGAATCAAGGCAGATATTAATGATTTGTGGCTTCATTGGGAAGGAATGAATGAAAACATGATTCCAGGTGGCGTTTATGATGATCAGAAAGGCTATCAAATTACAGATATGCTGGCCCAGGAGGATTTTATCTATTTTCAGTTCCCATATAACAGTGGCGCCACAGAAAATACAATTATAACACTGACTTTTACGCTTAATGATAATTTGAACCAGCTTTATACATACAAATTTACCTTTGTGCCAAGGAGTGGAAGAAACTGTCTGAAAATCGATAATATCTGGGAATTTAACGGACAGATGTGGACACAGTTTAGAGTAGGGGAGATAGAGAAGAGGACAATCTTTTTTCACAATAAGATAACGCAATATGATTCTGTATACGCGCGGCTTGTAGGTGAAAACGGAAACTATCAGAAATGGCAGAAAATGAATCTGGTCAACACACCAAATGAATATGAAAAAGAAAATTTGTATAGTCTGGAAGTCTCAAGTACCTATCAGTACGTCCAGTTTCTAGGGGAAAAAGCCGAAAAGAAATATTACTCTAATAAAGAAGAAATCAGTACAGAGTTCAGTTATCCATGTTATTATGCCTATCCAAATGGAGATGCCGCAGACAAGGCGCCTGATACAGATGTGGAAAATCCCGGAATGACGGGATTTTGGAGAAGCGTTTATTCCGCGGACACCTCTGGTGATGAAAGTATTGACATTCCTACAGCGAAATTTGAGCGTGAAGAAAACACCTATTATGCAGATACAACATTTTATGATTATTACTCTACCTGGGAAATGAGTGGAAAAAAAGTCACAGAGAATTCTGAGGATCGGAAGAAGTATTATGCCCAGGGAGAACTGTTTAATACAGCAGCAGAACAGTACTATGAGACAGAGGTTGTGGAAAAACAGCAAAGACCGGCAGAAGTGGTGGAAAAGTTCAAGGCAATTTATGCAACAGATCTTCATACAGCAGAGCAGGAAAATAAATTCTGGCAGGGAAATGTTGGAAAGCAGGGAGAGAATGCAAACTGGTGGAGCGGTAATGGCGAAACAGAGGGACCGGTATTTGGACTTGCGGATAAGCAACTGACAGATGGGCGGATTACAACAGGAGCAACAGATAATTATGCTGGTGTTGAAATGCCATTTTTTAATGAGGATTTTCTTCGTGGCAATAATGCCCTGGATACAGCAGTGGGTAATGTCTATAAAAATGTTACATTTCCTTTTACAAAAGACACAGATGAAAACTCAAGAACCTATGGCTACTGGGTGTTTAACAGCGCCAGGGACAATGACGCCCTGAGATTGTCCTATGATGTGGACAATGGCTATTTTCTGCAAAGAACAGGTGAACCGATTAAATACAGCAGTGATGGAAGGCGCACATATAATGGATTCTTTCCTTTCAGCAGTCAGGGGGATGTAGAGGACAAGAATAACATTTACAGAGGTAAGCTGAATCTTATGTTCGGCACACAATTTAATATTGATTTTGCATTAACAGATAATGCGGAAATTTACAATGAGTATACCAAGAAAAATGAACCCATTCGTTTTGAATTTCAAGGTGATGATGATGCGTGGATTTACATTGATGGGATTTTGGCTCTTGATTTAGGTGGTATTCATAATGCTGTGCGTGGTGAAATTAATTTTAAAGAAGGAACCTATACCATATGGAAGAGCTTAAAGTCAGGGAATACATACGATGGAGAGGGAACGGTTCTTCAAAGCGGAAGTATTCCGTCTGAGTTGATTGAAAAGCTTAAAAAAGAAGAAAAACATACGCTGACCATGTTTTATATGGAACGTGGATTAGAGGAGTCCAACTTAAAACTGTCCTTTAACTTCCCAAGAGAGAGTACCTTTGCGGTAGAAAAGGAAGTAGATGTCACAAGCAACACCGAAGCAGGAAAAGAAAATATTTTTGCAGATTTGCTCCAAAATATGGGTGGTTTTAATTTTGAGATGGAAAATCTGGTGACAAGTGGAAAGGCTCTTCCGGTAGAGGATTCGGCTGGTTATTTGAAACCAGGTAAAAGCAAGATACTTTACAATGAGTCCAATCAAGATGTCAGCTTTCGTTTTCAAGATGACGCAGGTACCGTAACAGATGGAACAGGAAAATATTCGAAGATTATTGAGCAAACGTCTACGGTTTCCGGCGCAGAACCGGCAGAAGAGACATTGCTTCAAATTAAACCCTCCAAATCCATTAATCTTACGGATATGTCCTATATGAGACTGGCAATGAAAAATACCGGCGCCAATGATGCCAGCGCAAGAAATCTGTATCTGTCCTTTGTAGATACCAAGGGCAAGCGTGTGGGCGGTTATGCCAATACTCTTGGGTATGAGGGAGAAACAAACTCCTTTATGACAGACGAAGATTCGGTACTGCGTATTGCTTTCCAGAAAATGCGGGGAGATTCTGATTTTGACTGGGCAAATGTAGAATATATGCTTGTGGGAATACGCCGTACAAAACCAGAAGATGCAGCTTCTTATATGGTGTCCTCCATTGCATTTTTGGAATCCTTAAATCAGACACAGACCGGTGGCTTTAGCGTAACAGATGATAAAATATCTGATTACGGTTCCTATGCTACAGGAACATTAATGCCGGTAGATAGAGCCTGGTATATCCGTAAAACCAAAAATGGAGATACCTATGACGCCGGTGTTTCGAGACAGACAGACCAGGGACAGTTTGCGTTAGCAGATGGACAAAAAGCAATTTTTACAGATAAGTTCAGGACAGGAAGCTATATTGCTTTAAAAGAACTAAATGTTGATGCAAGGATATTTGATACGACCTGGACTGTTTTGGAAAATAGTCAGCCAGTGGATGAAAAGTATTTGCTTAATACACGAAATGATGTAGAGAGTGTGGTGAACCCACTGACAATGATTCAAGATGGCGTATTAGACGGAAAAGGTACAATCGTAGGTGATCAGCGTATGGAAGTGCTGGATTCCTCATGGTCTAAGTATGATGGATTTGAGCATCCGGATGTGAAGCAGACTCTGGTGTATCGCAGCTACGCAGATCCGGATACAACATCTAACGTTTCAACGGATTTAGGGGTCAAGGTGAAGAACACATTGAAATATGGCTCCCTGACTATTACCAAAAAACTGTCCGATAATATGAAGGGACCAGATGGCTCATATAAACCAGGTGATTATATCTTTGATATTTATTATACGGATATTGCCGGTATGGGACTTGAGTCACAGCTATCCCCTGTCAATGGCAATGAGCGCTATGTAAAACAGACAGTCACTGTTTCTGTTGGAGCAGAGGGTGTTGGACAAGTAACAGTTCCTAATATTCCGGCAGGGACAACCTACCATATTGTAGAACGTCCATCCAATGGTACAGAACTGGTAGGCATTGAGATTGGAGAGCCGGCAGCAGAGAATCCTCATGAAAATGTGCTGATTTATGACGAAGACGGAAATGACAAGTTTGTAGACTATACAACTGCTTATGTTTTAGGAACTGCTTATGCAAGCAATCAGGAGGTAATCTTTGTAAATAAACGTGAGCCATTTTATATGGATATTGAAAAAATCTGGAAGGATGGTTTGACGGATGAGCAGAGAGGAATTGATAAGATTTATATTAAACTTCAGCGCAGAGTCTATGACAAGAATCAGAATCCTGATGATGGATGGAAGGATGTTACAAAGGATTTCTTCGATACAACAATTGTTGATGAGGAGAATTGTATTGTCTTAACAGGGAAAGATAGTTGGAAGATGAGTTCCAAGAAAGCGCTTCCCTACCAAAGTGACAACGGCGACTTATACGAATATCGTATCCAGGAGATTGACCGGGACGGTAATTTAAAGAATTACGAAGTGTCCTATAACGAAGTGCGGCAGGATGATGTTGAAATTGGCGGTGAAACTTATCTGCATGTGACCTATCAGGCAATTAATACATCTGCAGGTATTACCATCCAGAAGCTTTGGGAGGATAATGACAATATCGGCAGTATCCGTCCAAGAAAAATCCGCGTAAAACTTTTGGGCTCAACAAATAAGGATGCTCCGGATGACCAGTGGACTTGTTATAAGAAGCTTCTGGAAGGCGATAAGCATGATTGCAGTAAAGATGACTGTTATATTGAACTGACAAAAGATAGCGCATGGCATGCATCTGTAAATCATCTGATGCTGACAGATGAGGAGAATGATCCTTATTATTATAAGCTCTCAGGAGAACAGATTTACAGTTATGCTGACTCTAAGTGGCAGTGGGTGGATGTAGCAAAGGATCACAGTGGTTACGAAGTGACGTATGGAGAACCCCAATTACCCAATGGAGACAAAACTGTTGCAATAGAAATGACAAACCGGCTTGATTTCGGAAATATTACGATTGTAAAGCAGGATGCAAAAGATAATAACAAGAAACTTTCAGGCGCCGAATTTAAGCTGGAGCGTCTGATTCCGGGAGAAGCAGGAAAGGAGGAAAAGTGGGAGGTTGATACCGTCTTTAAACCAAGAACGGCTGTCACATCGGCAACTGGAATCATTGAATTTAAGTCCTTGCCTTATGGAACATACCGGATTACAGAAATCAAGGCGCCATCAGGCTATGTTCCCTTGAATAAGTCTGTGCATGTTACAATCAGCAAAGAAGCGTTTGAACAGCAGGCACAGGAGCATGAGGGTGACTTGGAGTATTATCCAGAGGATAAGACCATAACGGTTACTATTAAAAATGAAAAGGGCTTAATTATTCCTACAACAGGCGGCAGAGGTATCTTTATGTTTACTATCGTGGGCGCAACGCTCTGCTTCGCGGCAATACTGCTGTATCACTACAAAATGCAGGGAAAAAGACGCACACGCCGTCGCTATAAAAAATAAGAAAGGCAGGAAATTTTTATGAACAAGAAAATCAAAAAATTACTTTTATCTATTGTGGTGAGCATCATGATGTTCGCCACAATAACAACCAGCGCAAGTGCAGAAGCTTTAGATCCAACTAAAACTTCTGGCACACTGACATTAACAGGAGGGGGAGGTAAAACAGATTCTCAATACAGTGCATATAAAGTCTTAACAGCAGAGTATGCCCAGGGGCAGAACGTTTACAATTATAGCCTGACAGATAAGTTTCAAAATGCAGATATTACACTGGAAGATATTACAAAGTTTGCAAATGGTGGAGCAGATTATCATATTGAAGCAGGAACTGCCGATGATATGGCAGCAAAACTTAAAGAGTATGTAAAAAAAAGTAACATGCAGGATGACTACACACTGAAGGCAAATGAGAAAAAAGAGGTGGCGATAGGCTATTATTTGATTCTTGAAACTAAATATACAACTGGCTACAAGGCAATTAAGCCAATGCTTGTTGCAGTACCAGGTGAAACCAAGGCGGGAGAGTACAATTATGATGTAACGGCGACTTTAAAAGAACAGCCAATTACGACAACAAAAACGATTGAAGAAGCTGGACAGTTACAAGCTGAATCTGCAGCACAGCAGGTGGAAAAAGAAATTGTTTTTAAAGTTGTACAGGATGTTCCACTGTATGATAGCACATATAAAGACATAACCTTTAAAGTTATTGATACCATGAGTAAAGGGCTTACCTTTACAGAAGTGGAGTCTGTAACTTTAGATGATGGTACTCTACTTGGTAGAGAAAACTATGGATTTATTGAAGAAAATAAAGCGAATGGTACAACAACAATAACATTTAATTTTGGTGGTAAGTATTATGATAATGTGAAAAAATCAAGTACGGTAACCATTCGTTACAAAGCAGCTTTAAATAAGGATGCTGATTTTGGTGTCACAGGGAATAAGAATGAGGTGAAGGCTGAATTTAGTACAGATGGCGACTTTGTAACAGAAGGTACACCTGATAGTACGACAACATATTCTGGCGAGCTTCAGATGACCAAAAAAGAAGATGGAAAAGATAAGAATGTTGTACTTCCAGGCGCTGAATTTACAGTTTATGAAAATGAAAAATGTACAAAAATAGCAACGCTTGTAACTTATAAGAAGAATGAGGCTGGTAATGTGACAGATGAACTAGTTGTGGGAGATGCTGTCGCAGTTGCAGACAAGAATGGCGTTGTAACGTTTAAAGGTCTTGGCGAGGGTACATACTATATCAAGGAAACAAAGGCTCCGGATGGATATGTATTACTGAAAGATCCGATTACATTAACTGTAAAATTTGATAAGACTAAGAATACCTTTGGATATACAGTAGAGGGAAATGGTGTTGATAAGAATACAGTAAAGGTAGAGAATAATAAGGTAGTATTTGATGTACTGAATGCAAGAGGATTCACACTTCCTACCACAGGTGGTATGGGTACCTATGTTTTCACAATTTGCGGTGTGCTGCTTATTGCAGCGGCAGTGGTACTCTTTATTCGTTTAAAGAGGAAAGAGAGATAGGTGAGGAAGAAAAAACGGGCAGTGCCTGGAAATAAGAAAAGAAAAGTTCTGGATCTTGTTTTTATTCTCATAATTTTTATTGCCGGCGCAGCAATTCTTGCTTATCCGGCGGCAAGTAATCTTGTAAATCAGTTTCAGCAGGATAAGGTTGTCCGCGGCTACAGAGAAGTAGTCGGCGGACAATCAAAAGAAGAGCTGGAGGCAATGCGCGCTCAGGCGCAGAAATATAATGAAGATTTGATGAAGGATGAGATTATTGTTGACCCCTTTAATCAGGTCAGAGACAGGAAGGCTGGAATTGAGTATTATGAGACATTGAATCCTCAACATGACGGGATGATGGCAACCATAAGAATTCCCTCCATTAAGGTGGAGCTTCCGATTTATCATGGAACAGAGGAAGAGGTATTGCAAAAGGCAATCGGGCATCTGGAACAGACCTCATTTCCTGTTGGGGGAAAGGGAACCCATGCGGTGATTTCAGGACACCGGGGGCTTCCAAGTGCAAAACTGTTTACAGACTTAAATCTCCTGGAAATGGGAGACGTGTTTTATATTGATGTGCTGGATGAAACCCTGGCTTATGAGGTGGATAAAATTACAACAGTGGAACCCAATCATCTGGAGGATCTGGCAATTGTTTCCGAAGAGGACTATGTGACCCTTGTAACCTGTACACCCTATGCCATTAATTCTCACAGATTGCTTGTGCGTGGAACAAGAATCCCATACGAGGAAGAAATAGAGGCTTCAGGGGAAAGAGAACAGGAAAGCAAAGAAAAAAGCGTGGCATGGCCTTATATTATTACTGCTCTTGTGGTTGTTTTGGTTCTTTTCATTTTTGGGATTATAAGAAAATGTAAGCGGATTAGGAGGTGTAAGAAAAGGTGAAGATAAAAAAAATACAGTATCCGGCGTTGCTGTTATGTCTGCTTATTGCCGGAGTATTGTTTAAGGTTCAGCCTGTTTTGGCAGAGAATATGCAGCAATCACTTTATAATCCGGATAAAACAGGGAGTATTCAAGTACGCCTTGATGATATTGGAACACCAAGGGATTCTGTGAGCCTGTATTGTTATAAAATTGGTGAGCCAAAGCTGTATGAAAACCATCTGGAAGGATTTTTACCCACAGAGACCTTTGAAAATCTGGACCTGGATTTAAATAAGCTTGGGGATATAGCCTTGCACAAAGCCTGTGCCAAGCGTCTTGTTGCTTTTACTGCAGAACACGAAGAAATCGTACCAGACAGAACCGGTGCGACGGATAAAGATGGAGTGTGTACTTTTGAAGAACTTGATTTAGGTGTATATCTTATTGTTCAAAAAGATCAATTTAAACGTTATGGAACCACAGAACCGTTTTTAGTAACAGTTCCTTATGTGGAGAATGATATCGTTCTCTATGATGTTGTGACACAGACAAAGGGAGAGAAGCCCAAACCGCCTGCAGAGAAGCCGGATACGGAAAATCCAAAGCCGGATAAGCCAGATAAGCCGGCAAAAACAGGTGATGATACACAGCTTCTTACATTGCTGATGACAACATGCTTATCTCTGGTATGTATTGCAGCAGTTATGCAAAAAAATCATAGAAAGAAAAACAGAGAATAAAACGTATGCTTCGCACTATTTGATATGGGCGAAGCATATGTTGTTTTCAGGCGCTTGTGCGTAACAGGGTGGTTTTTTCCAAAAAGATATGGTAGAATATGCGGTAGTAGATATGGTTCTATATAAAAAATGGAGATAGCATATGAAAAGAGCAAACACATGGCATTCTTTTTGGAAAGGATACCGCAGGGGTCTGAAGGTTTTGAAAGGAATGTGTTCCCTGAAACGGAATTACAGGAAGCTTCAAAGAACCTTCAAAGCAATTAGAAAACAATAAGGAATACAGGAGGAATTCATTATGGCAGATATCAAACCATTTCGCGCAGTGAGACCAAGAGCTGCGTATGCGGCAGAAATTGCTGCGCTTCCCTATGATGTGTACAACAAAGAAGAGGCAAGAAAGGAAGTTGAAAAGAATCCTATGTCCTTTTTGAAGATTGACCGTCCGGAAACCCAGTTTCCCAAAGAGCAGGATATGTATGCCCCGGAGGTATACCAGCAGGCAGCCAGAACCTTGTGGGGAATGTTAGACGAAGGAAAATTCTGTGAGGAGCAGAAGGATTGCTATTATGTTTATGAAATCGGCACAAAAGAACACACACAGACAGGAATTGTGGCCTGCGCATCCATAGAGGATTATTTGAATCAGGTGATTAAACGCCATGAGAATACCAAGCCGGAGAAAGAAGCAGACCGTATTCGTCACGTAACCGTATGCCAGGCTCAGACAGGTCCTATCTTTCTGGCGCATCGCCCCCAGCCGGAGCTTCGCAGACTTCTGGATATTAAGAAACGTTCTCATCCGGTGTATGATTTTTGCTCAGAGGATGGGATTTCTCACAGAGTATGGGTAATAGAAGACCAGCTTACCATAGATAAAATAACAAGTTTGTTTCAGAATATGGATAGCATTTACATAGCAGATGGCCATCACAGGGCAGCTTCTGCCATTAAGGCGGGACTTGAGAAACGAAAAGCGAATCCAGATTATCATGGAACAGAGGAATTTAATTATTTTCTGTGTACCTTATTTGCTTCGGATGAATTGAAGATTCTGGACTATAATCGTGTGGTCAGGGATTTGCATGGCTATAGCAAGGAAGAATTTCTGGAAAAGGTAGGAGAGCGCTTCCTGGTGGAAGAGAGAGGCGCAGAACCGGTGCAGCCGGAGAAAAAAGGTGTTTTTGGCATGTATCTGGATAAGACCTGGTATCGTCTGGAAATCAGAGAAGCCTATGTTTCCCAGGATGCAGTGGAAGGGTTGGATGTGTCCCTGCTTCAGAACCATCTTCTGGAGCCTGTTCTTGGCATAGAAAAACCGGGGGCAGACCCGCGGATTGACTTCGTTGGAGGCATCCGGGGACTTTCTGAACTGGAAAGGAGAGTGGAGCAGGGCTGTAAGGTAGCCTTTTCCATGTATCCCACCAGTATGGAGGAACTGATGCAGACAGCAGACGAAGGCAGACTGATGCCGCCCAAATCCACCTGGTTTGAGCCAAAGCTTAGAAGCGGATTGTTTATTCACAGAATCTAAATACAAAAATAAATATATAAAAATGCCCCGGAGGGCAGTTCAGGAAACCTGAATTGTTTTTCCGGGGCTGTTCTTTTTCTTTCTTCTTTTTAATAACCGTCTACATGAAGAAGCTCATGTACTTTGCCTTTTAGCAGACCGTCATACAGAGACATAATCAGTGGATTTTCATCTGCTTTGCGGATGCTGGTAATATTATCTGCCTGATACAGACCCTCACTTCTGGCAACCTTTGTACGACTTCCCGCTCTTGGAGGCTGACCTCCTCCCATAATACAGCCTCTGCGGCATGCCATAATTTCCACAATGTGGTAATGTTTTTTGCCACTCTTAATATTTTCCATCACTGTTCGGGCATTGGCAAGTCCGCTGGCAACACACACATTCAGAGGAATGCCCTTATAGGTTACAGAGAATTCCTTGATGCCATCGTCGCCTCTGGCGCCGGATTCTGCTACGGTATCCATGGTTGCCTTATCATGCTTATCTGCAAAGCGGCGGAGCATGGCCTCTGTTACACCGCCGGTTACACCGAAGATAACACCGGCGCCGGAACCAAAGCCAAATGGCATGTCACAGGCTTCCGGAGTAAGGGTGGCAAATTCAATACCGGAGTTTTTAATCATACGGATTAATTCGGTGGTGGTGATAACCACGTCTGTGTCCTGTTCTCCCTTGGTGAAGTTGTTTGGCCGCAGGATTTCCATTTTCTTGGCAGTACAAGGCATAATAGAAACCACAAAGGTTTTCTTGCCCTGGTTCTTCTCATATCCCCGGTAATATTCTTTAATTACCGCAGAGAACATGCCCTGAGGAGAACGACAGGTAGAAAGATTGTCCTTGTATTCCGGATACTGGTCGCAGAGGAATTTCACCCATGCAGGGCAGCAGGAGGTGAATAAGGGGAGATTTTCTCCGGTTCCCACACGCTCTAAGAATTCTTTTGACTCTTCCATAATGGTGAGGTCAGCAGAAAAGGCAGTATCATAAACTTCATCAAAGCCCATACGGTGAAGAACTGCAACGATTTTCCCCATAACACTGTTTCCCTTGCTCAGACCAAAAGCATCTCCCACAGCTACCCGTACAGCCGGTGCAATCTGGGCAACCACTCTGGTATCCGGGTCTGAAATAGCATCCCATACTTCATCCATGTGCGTTTTAATGCTGATTGCTCCAGTAGGACAGTATACCCGGCACTGTCCGCAGCTTACGCAATCCGTAGCAGAGAGCGGTTTGTCAAAAGCCGGCATAACCATGGCATCTGTACCGCGGAAAGCAAAGCCCAGTACTCCAAGGCCCTGGATTTCGCTGCAGGCGCGTACACAGTCTCCACAGAGAATACATTTATTAGGGTCACGAACCAGAGCAGGAGAGCTGGTATCTAAAGGACGCTGCTCTCTGGTATTCTGGAAACGAACAGTGGTAATATTCATTTTGTGAGCCAGATCCTGAAGCACACATTCCCCGCTTTTTACACAGGTGGTACAGTCGCGGCAGTGGGCGGAGAGCAAAAGCTCTACAATTAATTTTCGATATTTTTTAATTTTTCCTGAGTTGGTGTAAATCACCATACCGTCTCTTGGCTCCTCGGAACAGGAGGCAAAGTTGCGGCCCCGGTCATCCTCTACGGTACACAAGCGACAGGCGCCAAAGGTAGATACCTCAGAGTGATAGCAAAGGGTAGGCAGATTGATGCCAGCATTGCGAATGACAGAAAGAACATTTTTTTCATCCGTAAATTCCACTTTTCTGCCGTCTATTGTCATAAATCCCATAATAAGCCCTCCTAATATTCAACATATACTGCATCAAATGCGCAGTTTTCCAGACAGGCATCACATTTAATACAGAGATTTGGATTAATGTGGTAAGCTTCCTTGCGGACACCGGTAATAGCCCCCACCGGACAGTTTTTGGCACATTTTCCACAACCCTTGCAAAATTCAGGGTTAATTACATATTTTCTCATGGCAGTACAGTTCTTGGCAACGCACTTGTGTTCCAGAATGTGCTGCTCATATTCCTTGCGGAAGGTTTTCAGGGTGCTGATAACAGGCAGAGGCGCGCTCTTTCCAAGTCCGCAAAGAGCCATGCTTTTTACCATGGTTGCCAGCTCTTCCAGAGTATCCAGATCTTCCAGTTTGCCCTCACCGTTTACAATCCGTTCCAGAATTTCCAGCATCCGCTTGGTGCCTTCCCGGCAAGGTACACATTTTCCGCAGGATTCCCGCTGGGTAAAGCTCATGAAGAATCGCGCAACCTCTACCATACAGGTATTTTCATCCATAACAACCAAACCGCCGGAGCCCATAATAGCATTGTATTTCTTCACATTATCAAAATCCAGTCCCACATCCAGATGGTCGGCAGTTAAACAGCCGCCGGAAGGACCGCCGATCTGAATGGCCTTGAAATCACCGCCGCCTTTAATACCGCCGCCAATGTCATAGATAATTTCTCTTAAGGTAGTTCCCATGGGAACTTCAATGAGCCCTGTATTTTCAATGGCTCCTGTAATGGAGAAGGTTTTGGTTCCGGGGCTTCCCTCTGTACCAATGGTCTTAAACCAGTCTGCGCCCTTTAAGATAATGCCGGGAACATTGGCAAAGGTTTCTACATTGTTTAAAACCGTTGGTTTTGCCCACAGACCTTTATCTACAGTACGGGGTGGTTTTACACGCGGCATACCTCTGTCACCCTCAATGGAAGCAGTAAGGGCAGAACCTTCACCGCAGACAAAAGCGCCGGCGCCCCGGTTAATATGCATGTGGAAGGAGAAATCCGTTCCAAGGATGTTATCACCTAACAGACCTTTTTCCTCTGCCTGACGAATGGCTTTGCGAAGCCGGGCAACAGAGAGAGGATACTCTGCACGTACATAAATATAACCTTCCTGTGCGCCTACCGCATAAGCGGCAATAGACATACCTTCAATCAGGCGGTATGGGTCGCCTTCCATAACACTTCCGTCCATAAAGGCTCCCGGGTCACCTTCATCACCGTTACATACCACATAGTGTTCTTTTACGTCCTTGTGAGCTGCCACCTGTTTCCATTTTCTTCCTGCAGGGAAGCCGCCGCCGCCTCTTCCCCGGAGTTTGGATTTGTCTACTTCTTCTAAAACATCTTCCGGAGTCATGTCAAAGAGCGCCTTTGCCAGGGCGTCGTAGCCGCCGGAAGCTATGTATTCGTCCAAGGATTCTGCGTCAAACTTTCCGCAGTTTTCCAGAACAATCCGCGTCTGCTTTGCAATGAAAGGAATTTCGTCAGGAGAAGCAAAGCTTTCCCCGTTTTTCTTATAAAACAGCCGTTCTACCGGCTCTTTGTTCAGAACAGTGCGCTGGAAGATTTCAGTACAATCTTCTTCCTGTACTTTTACATATTGATAATGCAGAGGTTCGATTCTTACCAGAGGTCCAAGTTCGCAGATACCCTGGCAGCCGGTTTTAATAGCGCCAATATGAGGCACGTCTTTTTGAAATTCTACGGTGACTCCTTCTAAATCCCTGCATAATTCTAACATCTTCTGATAAATTTTTTCGGAACCAGAAGCAACGCAGCCGGTTCCGGCGCACACCAGGATTCGGCAGTTATAGGAGTTCAGTTCTTTTTGGGCGTCTTCCCGCTCTTTTAATAAAGCATCTCTGTTTTCAATTATCATACATTCTCACCTCGCAGTTGTGCAATTAATTCCAGGGCTTTTTCAGGGGACATGGATGGGTAGACTTCATTGTTTACAGTCATGGTGGGCGCTAATCCGCAGGCGCCAAGACAGGAAACGGTCTCCACTGTAAAAAGCATGTCATCGGTGGTGTGTTTTTTCTTGCTGAGTCCCAGTTCCTTTTGCAGAGCTTCCAGAATCGGAAGGGATTTACGCACATGACAGGCAGTTCCGTCACAGACCTTGATAATGTACTTTCCCTTTGGCTCAAAAGAAAAGTTTTCATAAAAGGTTGCCACACTGTAGGCTTTTGCCTCGCGAACCCCGATTTCTTTTGCAACATAAGTCAGTAATTCACCGGGCAGATAGCGGTATTCAGCCTGAATGTCCTGCATAATGGGAATTAAAGAGCTTGCTTTGCGGCCATAGAATTCAATAATTTCGTCAGCTTTTTCATAATAACTTTGGTCAAGCATGCTTTGTTACCTCCTCATAAGATAGTAAACCTCTCTAAACGAAGTTATTTCTATTATACTTGATATATAGAAAATGCACAATGATTTCTGAAATAAAAAATGAAAATTATGCAAATCAGCAGAGTGATGAATTTTCCAATGGCTTTACAATAGAATAGTTTGATGATAAAATAAAAAAAAGGAGGGTGCGGATTATGTCTGACAAATTATATGAAATGATGGATTGGGCTGAAATCGAAGCCATTGTATATTCCGAAGAAAGTGAACCAAAGAAGATTTTAGGCCCAAGAGTAACCGAAGAAGGAATTTTAATTCAGTGTTTTCTTCCAGGCGCCCAAAAGGTGAAGGTGCTTCCTGGAAGAGGAAAACAGGATTGTGATATGGTAATGGAGGATGAAGCTGGATTTTTTGCAGCGCTGCTTTCGGGAGACAAGATTCCAAAATACCAGTTGGAAGCGACCTATGAGGAAAATGGCGGGACAAGAACAGAGAAGTTTTATGACCCATATGCCTTTGAAAGCCAGATTACTCCAGAGGAGGAGCAGCAGTTTGATGCAGGAATCTGCTATAACATTTATGAGAAGCTGGGCGCGCATCCCATGAAAATCAAAGGAGTGGGAGGTGTGTATTTCGCAGTCTGGGCGCCAAATGCCATGCGTGTCAGTGTGGTAGGAGATTTTAACCAGTGGGACGGAAGAGTTCATCAGATGAACCGTCTGGGTATCTCCGGCATTTACGAACTGTTTATTCCTGGATTGAAGCCGGGAGCTTTGTATAAATATGAAATCAAAGCAAAAGGCTCCCTGGTCTATCTGAAATCAGATCCCTATGGAAATGAGGCGGAAATGCGTCCAAATACAGCCTCTGTTGTGACGGATCTGAACCAGTATTCCTGGGAGGATGCCAGGTGGATGAAGGAGCGTAAACAGCTTCAGGATGAGAAGAAACCTGTGGCTGTTTATGAGCTGCATCTTGGCTCCTGGAGAAAACCGGAGGATGAGGAGAGGGTATTTTATAATTATCGGGAAATTGCTCCCATGCTGGCTTCTTATGTAAAGGAGATGGGCTATACCCATGTGGAGCTGATGCCGGTTATGGAGCATCCTCTGGATGAGTCCTGGGGATATCAGGTGACGGGATATTATGCCCCTACCAGCAGATACGGAACTTGCGAAGATTTTATGTATTTTATGGATTACATGCATCAGCAGGGAATCGGCGTGATTCTGGACTGGGTGCCGGCACATTTCCCAAAGGATACCTTTGGACTGTCAAACTTTGACGGGACCTGCCTTTATGAGCATCTGGACCCAAGACAGGGGATGCATCCTCACTGGGGAACCCTGATTTATAATTATGGACGCCCACAGGTAAAGAACTTCCTGATTTCCAATGCTTTGTTCTGGATTGAGAAATACCATGCAGACGGTATCCGTATGGATGCAGTGGCGTCCATGCTGTATCTGGACTACGGAAAAAATGATGGAGAATGGGTGGCAAATATTTACGGTGGCAATGAAAACCTGGAAGCCATTGAGTTTTTGAAACACCTGAATTCTATTTGTAAGAAAAAACATCCTGACGTGCTGCTGATTGCGGAAGAATCTACCGCATGGCCTCAGATTACTGGCAAGGTAGAGGAGGACGGACTGGGCTTTGACTATAAGTGGAATATGGGATGGATGAATGATTTCATTGATTATATGTGCAAAGACCCGCTGTTTCGGGGCGGCGCCCATGATGAGCTGACCTTTAGCATGGTTTATGCTTACAGTGAAAAGTTTCTGCTGAGTCTTTCCCATGATGAGGTGGTACATGGAAAGGGTTCTCTTCTGAATAAGATGCCGGGAGAAAAAGAGAAGAAATTTGCCAATTTAAGAGCTGCCTATGGATTTATGCTGGGACATCCTGGCAAAAAGCTTTTGTTCATGGGACAGGAGTTTGCCCAGGAGCGGGAATGGTCAGAGCAGAGAGGTCTGGACTGGGAGCTGTTAGAAGACAGGCAGCACAAACAGATGCAGGATTATATGAAGGCATTATGGACCTTGTATCAAGAACAGCCGGCTTTGTATGAAATGGATTATGACGCCGCTGGTTTTGAGTGGATTAATCACATGGAATATGATAAGAGTATGCTGACCTTTATGCGAAAAGGGAAAAAGCGGGATACCACCTTAGTCTTTGTATGTAATTTCTCTGATGTAGCTTATCCAAAATATCAGATGGGCGTGCCGTATCCCGGCAAATATAAGGAAATCTTCAACAGTGATGCCAAGAAATTCGGCGGCAGTGGTGTGGTGAATGCCAGGGTCAAGGCATCAAAAAAAGAAGAGTGCGATGAGCGGAAGCATTCCATCGTGATTAACGTAGCGCCGCTGTCTGTACAGATTTTCTCTTTTACAAAAAATGAGACAAAAAAGGCAGAGAAGAAAGCAGAGGAAAAAACGCCGAAAATTTCAAAAGTAAGAAAAACACTGGAGGAAAAAATTGAGGCGGAGCGCCAGCAGGAAGAAAAGAAGTATGAAGCCAAACCTTCCAAACCAGCGAAAACTGTGCAGGAAGAGAAAAAGCCAAAAAAGGCGGAAATAACAGAGAAGCCTGAGAAATCAGTGAAGGCAGAAAAAACGGAAGAGTCAAAACTGAAAAAAACGGTAAGAAGAAAGAAACAGGAAAAATAAAAAATAAAGAGGCTGTCGCGCAAAAGGCAAAATAGGCGCTTTTCGCGGCGGCCTCCTTTAAAGGACGGGATTTATGAGAATTTTTTTAACAGATGTACTTGGAGAAGTAGGAGAAACCCTGGAGACAGAAGGTTTACGGGGATTTTTTGAGCAGTATCTTACCTGGGATTACTGGGAAACAAAGATACCGTTAATTGGAAATTTTGCGGGAAGAGTGTTGTTGGCAATTCTGGTCTATGTGATTGCCAGCAAGTTGATTCATAAGCTGTGCAAAATTATTGTGGCGTCCATGAAAAGAGCAAATGCAGATACCGGAGTCACGCAGTTTGTGTCTTCCTTTGTAAAGGCAACCTTATATGGACTTTTGATTATTACCATTGCCACCAGCTTCGGGGTGAAGGAGTCCTCTATTGCAGCGCTCCTGGCTTCCAGTGGTGTTGCCATTGGTCTTGCTTTGCAGGGCGGGTTATCCAACCTGGCCGGCGGTGTGATTATTTTGATTCTGCGGCCTTTTGCAGTGGGAGATTATATTATTGAGTGTACGGACAAACAGGAAGGAACTGTAGTAAAGATTGATTTGTTTTACACAACCCTGTCCACTGTGGATAACCGGAGAATCACCATTCCAAACGGTAATCTCACCAGCGCCAGCATTGTCAATGTAACGGCAAGGGACCAGAGAAAGCTGGAAATCAAAGTAGAGATTGCCTATTCTTCTGATTTGAAGAAAGCGAAGAGTATTTTGGAACGTCTCCTCCATGAGGATGAACATGTTTTGTCAGACCAGGAAATGCAGGTGTTTGTGGATGAACTGGGAGCCAGCGGTATTATGCTGGGACTTCGGGCGTGGGTAAATACAGAGCAGTACTGGCCTACTAAATGGCGCCTGAATGAAGAGATTAAGCTGGCTTTTGATGAGGAAGGAATTGAGATTCCATTTCCTCAGATGGATGTGCATATCCGTTAGAATTTAGAGAGTATTTATAATTTTTAAGAATCACGAAATATTTTTTCCGCTGTTTTGGTGATAGAATAGAGCTAAGACAGAGAATGGAAGGAATGAGTAGTATGAAGACACAGGTTCTATATAAGAGCAGAACCGGAAATACGGAAATGCTGGCAAAAACGATTTTTGAAGCAATTCCGGGAAATAGTAAGGATATTGCCCTGTTAGACGGGCAGACCAATTATGACATGGCAGACCTTTATTTCATAGGCTTCTGGACAGACCGGGGAACAGCCAGCGTGGAAGTCCTGGATTATCTTGGAAGTCTGGAAGGGAAAAAAATAGCTTTATTTGGCACCTGCGGTATGGGAAACAGCCCGGAGTATTATAAGAAACTGGAAGACAATATTAAAGTCTTTATTGAAGATGACAATGAATACCTGGGCGCCTATATCTGTCAGGGAAAGATGCCCATTTCTGTAAGGCAGAAATATATGGGCATGAAAAATGAAAAAAATGCCAGACAGGTGAATGCCATGATTCAAAATTTTGATATGGCCATGCTGCATCCGGATAAGGAAGATTTGCAGAATGCCAGAGTGTTTGTGAAGGAAGTATTTGAGAAAATAAAAAGGGAAGCGTAGAGACATGAATAAAATAAAAGAAAAGTTTGCAAAATTTATGTACGGGAGATACGGAACAGACCGGTTAAATATGTTTCTCCTGATTGTGCTGATGGTGTGTGCGGTGGGAAACCTGTTTGTGAGAAATGCTTATTTTAGCGTGCTTCTTACATCCTGGGAATTCCTGCTGATTATTTTGATTTATTACCGGATGTTTTCCAGAAATATTTCAAAGCGGTATGCGGAGAATCAGAAGTATCTGGCTGTGGAAAATCGTGTCCGCAGATTTTTCGGAAAGAGTAAGTACATTCAGCAGCAGAGAAAAGAATTTCATATTTATACCTGCCCTCAGTGCAAACAGAAAATCAGAATTCCGAAAGGAAAGGGAAAAGTAAGTATCCGCTGTCCGAAATGCGGAAGAGAATTTGTGAAGAACAGCTAGAGGAAAAAATATGTAAAGATATGTGGTAAATGCTGATATACGTAAGAATACGTGATAAAATAAAGACATGATAAGGAAAGGAGATACATAAAATGCCAATGACACCAATGGAAAAACAGTGGTGGTTCCTTATCACTCCAAGGCTATGAAAAGAGGATTGGAGCAGGCAATACTCAAACAAGCGGGGTTGAAATAAGCCCTGTTTCTGAAATAGAGATGGAGGTATTACGTATGGGCAAATTATTTTATCCGGCAATTTTTCACAAAGCAGAAGAGGGCGGTTTCTGGATTTCATTTCCGGATATTCCGGAGTGTCTGACTGAGGGAGATGATATGCAGCAGGCATATGAAATGGCAGTAGAGGCTTTGGGTCTTGCATTAGTAAACAGAAAGGAAGAAAAAGAGGAGATTCCAGTACCTTCCGAAATAGACAGAATCCAGGGAGAAGACGGAACACTTGTGATTGTAGAGTTTGATATGCAGGAATATTTACGGAAACATAATTCAAAAGCAGTGAAAAAGACACTGAGCATACCAGAGTGGCTGAACGAAGAGGCGACAGCAATGGGTGTGAATTTTTCACAGGTACTTCAGG
>CATWQE010000036.1 GCA_958352855.1 uncultured Bacillota bacterium | reverse complement strand
AGAACGTTTTGCTTGTCATGGTTATCTGTGAATGGTATCATATGAAATAATGATACAAATGTTTATGAAAAACACATAAGAAGGTGATGGAGTGGCCTATCATGAGTTGATTAAAAATTTTAATAAAGTGCAGGATTACATACGGGAATTTTATGTTTATGGATTTAAAAGCAGAGGTGAGGTTGGTTATAAGAGTGCAAGAACTTATGACGATATACGACGGAGGATTGAAAGCTGGCTTGGAGAATACATGTCATTTACACAGTCACCATCCGGCAAAACACAGTTTATTTCTGTGGACAGCAGAAATGTTGTCCATAATCCTCTGTATCAGGCATTTAAAACAAGTACATTTTCTCAAAATGATGTTCTTCTGCACTTCTTTCTGTTAGATTTTATGGAGGAGAAAACCTGGTTATCTATCAGAGAAATTTTGGACAAATTGCAAGATGATTATTTTAATTACATGCAGCAGGAAATTTTGATAGATGAAAGAACAGTGAGAAATAAATTGAATGCTTATGCAAAACTGGGGATTTTGCAAAAAACAAAGGGAACACGCAATCAGGATTTTTATGCGTTAGCAGAAAATAAGATTGATTTAGCTTCATGGAAGGATGCTATTGAGTTTTTCGCAGAAGTGGGGCCACTGGGTGTTATTGGCTCCTGTCTTTTGGATAAAAAAGAATTGGCATCAGGAGAATCCAGCTTTTGGTATAAACATCATTATATACTTTTTGCTTTAGAAAGTGAGATAGTAGAAAGTATACTGGAAGGAATTTCTAATAAGAAATATATTGAGGTTACGTTGTTCAAGAATCATAAGAATCTCAGGAAAGAAGTATACCCTGTTAAAATTTATGTGAGCACCCAGAATGGAAGGGAATATTTATTGTGCTATGATGATGGAAGGTATGGACTTTCTTTTATCAGACTGGACAATATCAAATCAGTCCAAGTGAAAGAAGTATGTGAGAATTACCAGGATTATGACATACAATATCGTAAGAGCAAACCCTATATATGGGGAGCGGTTGTGGGCAGTGATAAAAGTATTTTTCATGTGG
The DNA here is from genome assembly GCA_958352855.1 of uncultured Bacillota bacterium. Taxonomy (GTDB): domain Bacteria; phylum Bacillota; class Clostridia; order Lachnospirales; family Lachnospiraceae; genus Blautia. The sequence goes on along the minus strand of CATWQE010000036.1, from coordinate 25,379 downwards.
AAATCACGATTCGTGTGGGAAAGAAAGAGGATTTTATATTGCAGAGACTTAACAGAGAAAAGAGAAACGGACGTGTCTGCAAAATCAACGATATAACATACAAATATGTGGTGGACACTTATGATGCCATGGAACTTGTTCCATGGATTCGGACATTTATTGGCAGAATTTTAAAAATCGAAAGTGATAGTCCGGAATTAGAAAAACTGTTTAGGAAAGATTTGGAAGAATTGTATGATATGTACCTTGGAGGAGAAGGGGATGCTGTTTCATGAGATTTATGGAAGTTATTACAATACAATAGCGCCAATACTTGACAAAGCTTTGGAAAAGCCTTTAGACAAAGGGGAAATAGGAAAAATCGTGGAAGAAAAAGCATTGAATCATAAATTTAGCAAAAGTGAGGTTGTGCCAATTAGGTGAGGTATTTGAGGCAGATAAAGAGGACGTAAAAGTCTATGAGAAACATAGGGTGGAATTGCTACTAAGGGATGAAAGGAATACGTTAGAAAGAGCCATGTTGCAATTTTCCATCTATGAGAAGATTACAGAACGTCTGGATGAGGAAACCTATAAAATCTGTTTGAAATATGAAGCAGAGGATGAGACAGAGTTAATCATTAAAATTCTGGGTTTTGGGCCGACTTTGAAAGTAGTCGGTCCGGAGAATTTTGTGAGACAAATAAAAAACAGGCTGTTAAGACAAAAACGATGTGGGTGGTAAGCAAAAAGTCCCTTTTGGAGAGAGAAAACAATGGAAAAGAAGAAAAATATAGTGCATGATTTTGATTTTATTGGAAGAATATTAGAGATTTTAAAGATTTTGCAGGAAGAGACGGATGAATGTACAACTATTTCTCAGGCGGAGATTCTTGGTTTGATGAAGAAACATGAACATCCTTGTTCTGAACGAACCTTAACAGATTATTTAAAGGTGATGATGAAAGAGTTAAATCCAGAGGAAGAAGACGGTTTTGTTGATAGTCGCTTTACCATTGCTGACTATAAAATTATTCCAAAAGGTCTGGAAGAGAAGTTACGTGCCCGTGATGCCGGATTAGAACAAGAAGGGGCAAAGAAACTTCAACTGAGAAGCCTCAGATACAATCAATTATTTTCATTTGAAGAATTAAATCAGGTTATAGAAGCTGTACTATTTTTGAAAAATATTAATTCAGAGACCAAGGAAAGGCTAATTAGGAAGCTACAATCTCTGTCTAGTACAAATTATCCGAAATATTCTCCCTTTATTAGCGAAACAACAGGGAAAATTAGTAATAGTATTTCAAGCGTATTTGAGGATTCCAGAGTTGATGAGGCAGTAGTCAGAGAAAACCTGAACATTATTCGAAAAGCGATTGAAGCAGATCATGGTAGGGGAAAGAAAATTTCATTTCATTTTCATGGATATAATGAGAAGAAGGAACTTGTTCCAAGGAAAAAGTCTTCAGGTGAAAAAATGATATATGTAGCTAATCCGTATTATGTGATTTTGTATAATGGAAAACCTTATTTGATATGCAGTGTGGAACCTTATAATAATGTTGCATTCTACAGAATTGATTTGATGTCTGATATTACAGATAAAACAAAGATATCCGTATTGGATAATGAAACGGTTGTGTCAGAGATAAGAAAACCAAAGCGTCAGGTAAAAGGACTTCCCATAGAATGGAATGATAAAATTGCATCTCAATTTCAGTCGGAACATATGTATATGTTTTTTGGAGAGGCCAGTCCTATAAGATTGAAATTAGATAGGGAAAGATATACACTTTTACATGACTATTTTGGAGACCGCTATACCTTTATTCAACATATGGATGATAAATGGGATGAAGTGGAAGTGAAATGTGTTCCAAAGGCAATAGAAGCTTGGGTAATGCAGTGTTCTGATTATGTTGAAATATTGAAGCCTGTTGAGTTAAGGAATCGTATTTTGGAAAGGTGTAAGGGGATTTTAGAGCGTTATAGATGAAAACGTGTATATGAAGCTTTGCCAAAGATGGAATCAGGGATTAATTTATTTGCTGGAGAGGAAAAACTTATGTGTGCAAAAATAGAAGATTTTAACAAAGCGGTTTATCAGAAAATGGTTCAAATTTATGAAAGTAACTTGAAGAATAATTTGGATGTAACAGAAATTAATACATATAAAATTGTAGTAGAAAAACAAGCAATAAAACAGCAACAGATTGATGATATTGAAGCTTTTAAGAATTATTGCAGCGAATATTTAGAATATTATTGGATTGAGTTTTCTATAAAAGATAAAGAATATAAAATATCTATGTATTATAAAGATTTTGACTTTAGTACAGGGAATATTCACGTTTTACCTGGAGCAATACAGATTTGGAAGAAAGTATGTTGTTCAAAAGATAGCATTCATAGTTCAGCCTTGCGTTGTAAAAATAATGAAATAAGACCATTTATAGAAAAGGGATGGGAACCAATACTGCGTAAGCCATTGTTCTGGAAAACGGAGAATTCCATTGATATTTGGGGAATAATAAATGAAGGAAGTATTGACTATCCGAATATTTACAGTAATCAGTTTTATGAAAGAGTAAGAGAATGCTTATATCAAAATATTAGGTTTACTTATCCCGGAAGGGGACATGGTCATTATCGAAACTATTCACTATATAAGTGGAGTCAGGGAGAAAATATAGTAGAAGTACCATATCGCTTTTTGGAAGATGAAAGAAATGGATGGTTTATTATTTTCGGAAAGAATATGCTTACAAAATATCAGACAAAGGGAGAACAGATTAATGAGTTTGTCAATGGAGGATGGATTATAAAGTATAAGCAAGCAGTGCAAATATGATATGAAAGCAAAAGAGGGTGTCGCAAAATCATCAAATTAGATGATTGAGCGATACCCTCGATCTATATGTGTAAAAACCGGAAAGAATCTCTCTTTTGAACTGTTGAATCTTTCCGGTTTTTTGCGTACTTTAATAAAGCTATCAGTTTTTCGCCTTTTTATGCGGTTTCTTTTACTGGGAACAGGTGGATTCCTGTTCGCTCATTCTGTATTTTGGCGTGCAGTTTATTCAGATTATATCCCATGCACAGTAAAAGAATCTCCAGTTTCACTTTGGTTTTCCCACGGAGCAGAAATCTTTGGAATTCATAGTCATTTTTTAGAACTCCGAATGCTCCCTCCACTTGTATCGAGCGATTCATCCGGTATAAGATTCCCTTTTCGCTCAGGATATTTTCATAAGATTCCTGACGCTTCTCTAAGAAACTTTTGGAGATATACAGACGTTTATTCCCTTTAGCACGGGTATATCTTTCTTTATACGGACAGCCTGTACAGTCTTCGCATTCATAAACTGTCACTTCTGATTCATAGCCACTCTTACTTTTCTGTTTTTTTATGAAAAGAGGTTTTAGTTTCTTCCCAGCATGGCATATATAAGTGTCTGTTATTTTATCATATCCCATATTTTCCCGTTTGCTGATATCCTGTTTGAAACTGCGCTTTTTCCATTTCTCATAGGTCTGCGGTTTGATATACGGTTTCTGTTTCTGCTCCCGCAGATATGTGTAAGCTTCCTCGCTCTCATATCCCGAATCCGCAGTCACACTTGGATAACGGAATCCCACTTTTTTCTCCATTGTCTCCAGAAAGGGAACCAGTGTCCAGACATCATTCCGATCCTGGAAAATATCCGCTGCAACAATATATTCACTGTCTACACCAATCTGCACGTTATATCCCGGCTTCAGCTGTGCGTTCCTCATGTGATCATCTTTCATGTGCATAAACGTAGCGTCCGGATCTGTTTTACAATAATTATTCCTCCCCTGGAAACTGGCTGTATGCCAGTCATAAACAGTCTGGCGTTCCAGAAAACGGCGGAACAACTCCAGATACCTCTGATTCCGGCTTTTGCGTCTTCCTCTTCCATGTACAAAAACGGTATGCTGTTCTTCACATACTTGTTCTATAAAACAGCATATCTTCTGAATATCTTGTGTTCTGGTTTCTTTCGATACACGGAAAGACTGTAGGTACTCCCGGTTCAGTAGGGTGACCGCCTCCTGTATTTTCAGGAACATCTTTTCTTCCCATTTTCCAAGCGACGTACCATCTGATAGAACAGGTCTTCGCAGGTGTCTGCCAAAAATCCAGTACGGAACCTTGCAATCGTGCTGTGATCCGGTGCTTTTTGTCCAGCAAGCAGCCACATAAAGTTAATATCACGTTTACACGCGGTTTCAATCTTTCTGGAAGAATAGATATTTGGGGAATAAGCATAGATCAAGATCTTGAACATGGTCTTTGGGTCCACTGCCGGATTTCTGCCTTTGGCAGAGTAAGCCTGATACAGCAAGCTGTAATCTAAATCCTCCAATTCGTGGCTCAGCAGTCGAACAGAATCATCATCAGGAACCAGACCTTCCAAATTTAATGGCAAAACCAGTTGATAAGGGTCGCCGAATTCGGTATAATTTTTATGGTATTTTATGTATTTGGTCATACTTAATGATACCATGGATTGCGGACTCTTCGGAGTCCGTTTTCTGTTTTTAAGGTATAAAAACGGAGCCGCTGCTCCAGTAGATTATTTATCTACTTTTGCAACAGCCCCTTTTTTGTGATAAAAGTGCATCAACTGACGATAATTAAATTCATAAATTTAGAAAAACTGGCAATTGCTTTAGAAACCAGCAATATATTGCGGGTTTTTATCTGCATTATGTAAAGAGTAAACAAATAGTAAACAGAGAGTAAACACAGGAGGATTTTATTATGGCAAATGAGATTAAAACATCAATTCAAACGGTTTATGGAATGCTTTGGGACATATTAGCCCTGTATGAAAAGACAGACCGCTATAACAGGGTACCGGAAGGTGAGAAGCAAGTTGATGTCTGGGAATACATGAATGATAAGTTACTTGAAGTCAGAAAATATACAGACAAACTGTTTCTTGGCAAAGGGGAGCTTAGTCAGAAATTACATAACATAGTAGATGAAACGGAGCATTTTGTAAGAGTTTATGAAGTGCCGGGTGTAGTAAAGAGATGGAGAAAAATCAATCCTCAAATATTATTCTTTGATTGTGCTTTTGAGCTTATGGAGGCGTGTCCGGATATGTACAGGGAAATTAGCTGGGGTCTGACGGATCTAAAGCTTGCATGCTATCCAGACGAAGCTCTTATTAAAGCAAGAAAGAGATATTTTGCAGAAGCCAAGAGAAAAATTGAGGAAAGTAACTTAAGATACACCGAAGAAAGAGTTTTCCAGAATGAACTGCTGAGAACACTAACTTTGATATTTGAAAATGACTTCAAAGAATATCTTTAAGTTTGTGAAGTTCGCAACTTTTTTTTCAAGAAAAAAAAGAACATCTTTTGTATAATTCAAAGAGTAAAGACATGAGGCGGTGGTGTTCAGTGATTAAAACACAGAATAACGCCTGCCGCCTTTGTGAGTGAGGTAGCTCAGAGGGTAGAGCACGAAAAAAAAGAGGTCATGGTTTGTGACACAAACAGCAAGTCATTTAAGGAGATTACGTTGTCGTTGGTTCGATTCCAACCCTCACTCTTAAAAAATAAAATGCAAGAAGGTGAACGATATGTCTTATGCGGAAGTGATGAGAAAACAGGGAGCGTATACATGGACCGAAAACGGGGCAGCAGCATTGAATTCAACAGGAGATGCAAGACTTGACTTTTTCAGTATGGCAGGCGCATTAAGAAATGCTGATGAAAGAAGAATACAGGTATTGTTTGCAGAGGCGTATAAGGCAGAGCCTCTGTTTGCTGTTAAAACAGTCTTTTATGCAAGGGACATCAGAGAAGGACTTGGTGAGAGAAAGGTATTTCGTATTCTCTTAAAGTATATGGCAGAGCATCATCCGGAAGCAATCCGTCCGAATCTTGATTTGATAGGTGTTTTTGGAAGATATGATGATTTGTATAGTCTTGTTGGAACACCTATGGAAGACGAAATGTGGGCGGTTATGAAAAAACAGTTTGAAGAGGATTTGAAAAATATGCAACAGAAAAAGGCAATTTCCCTGTTGGCAAAATGGATTAAGACAGCAGATTCGAAATCAGATAATACCAGGAAATTGGGGATTCTTACAGCAGAAAAATTAGGATATCCAGTATATCACTTCAAGCGCATAGTTCGCGCCATGCGAAGTCATATTGGTGTTGTGGAAGGGCTTATGTCAGCGGGAGAGTGGGAGAAAATCAGGTATTCAGATGTACCAGGACGTGCCATGATGATTTACAGGGAATCCTTTATGAGACATGATAAGGATAGGTTTAATGAATATCTGGACAGGGCATTGGAGGGAGAAGAAATCATTCATTCCTCAACGTTGTATCCATATGACATTGTTGAAAAAATTTTATATCAAAATGAAGAAAGCAAGGTTTTGGAGTCACAATGGAAACAGCTTCCTGACTACATAAATGAGGAGATGCAGGTCATTGTTATGGCGGATGTGTCCGGCTCTATGTATGGGAGACCTATGGCTACCTCTATTGGCCTGGCTATTTATTTCTCTGAGAGAAATAAAGGAGCTTACCATAATCTTTTTATGACATTTAGTTCGAACCCTCAAATTATTACCTTAAAGGGAGAAACACTGGAACAGAAGATTCATTATGTTGAAAAAGCAGACTGGGGAATGAGCACAAATCTAAAAGCCGCATTTGAGAAAGTGTTAGAAATAGCTGTAAAAAACCAAATTCCACAGCATGAGATGCCAAAATCAATCCTTATAATTTCAGACATGGAAATCGATGACTGCGGAGACAGAGATTGGAGATTTTATGAAGAGATGAAGCAGAAATTTTGGAATTACGGATATGAAATTCCCAATGTTGTATTTTGGAATGTAGATAGCAGACATGATGTATTTCATGCAGATACAACACGTGCGGGGGTACAACTGTGCAGCGGGCACTCGGTAACGGTTTTTAAACAGATTATGAGCAGTGTTGGCTGTACACCAGTGGAACTGATGGAGAAAGTGATTCATTCGGAGCGATATGAATGTATCAAAATCCAACGAACAGAAGAAAAGGGAGATAAAAATGCGAAGGAATAAGTATCTGGATGATTTAGGGATAAAAAGAAAAAACTATGCAAGTAATTTTGCAAAAAAGGACAAGATTCAACGATTTTTTGAACGGAGAAAATATGGTTTTGATTACAGAGAAACTATAAATATGGACCTTATGTTTGCGGAATGGCTTTATTCACGTCTGATGATGCTTTTAGAGCAGACAGATGATGATTTGACTTTCAATTCCATAGAGTTTGAGGGACAGAGTTGTACCATAGAGCAGGCAATACAGAGAATTTTGAAAGCAACAAAAGAATATCTATATTTTTATGAAGAGCTAGATATGCATAGTAAAGATATGACAGAGGATGAAATTGTTTCCATTCAAAATGAAATGAAAGCGGCAACGAGATTATGGGCTGAGATTATGCCGTATGCAGATAGGGTAGTTGTCCGCAAAAGATTTATAGTCTGTGGATTTAGGGATATGCGAGACAAAAAATAAAGGAGAATGTTTCTGATTATTGCCGTTTATGAAGGGTGTAGAAAAAGCGGTAGGATACTTTGACATTAGAAAGGTAATTTGGACAATGAGATATGTAATATCAGATATTCATGGATGTAAAAAAGAATACCTACAATTATTAAATAAGATACAGTTTTCAGATCAAGATCATTTATACATACTTGGTGATATTTTGGATAGAGGATTCGATCCCATAGGCGTTCTGCAAGATGTTATGAAACGTAAAAATGTGACGTTTATTTTGGGAAATCATGAGTATCTTTTCTGGTATTTTATAAAGACGTTAGGATTTGAATTGTCAAATTTCCAGAGTGAAGAAGAAAAATTGGATTTTAGATTGTGGATAAAAGATGGTGGCTTACCTACGTTGGATGGATTTATAGATCTCCCTGCTACAATAAAAAAGCAGATATTTGAATTCATAAGTAATACGAAGGCATATGAAGTTTTAGAAAACGAAGGGAAAAAATATATACTTGTTCATGCGGGAATTACAGAGTTTAAGGAAGAGAAGCCTTTAGACCAATACCAATGTCTGGATTTTATATATGAAAGAATCGATTACAGCGAAAGATATTATAAGGACGAGAATACGTTCATTATTTCAGGGCATACTCCCACATCATTTCTACGAACAGATAAAAAACCAGAAGTGTTTAGGCAGAACGGTCATATAGCGATTGATTGTGGATGTGTCTATGGAGGGAAACTTGCAGCATATTGCATTGAAACAGGAGATGTTGTCTATGTGTAAAGAAACTTTTACTGAATTTGGAGAAAATCAGGCATATAAGTTAGTTGCCGTCAGGAAGTGATTAGGATGTTTGAATTAGTACCATCAACATATATGAGAGATTTTTATACAGAAATCGGGTTTGAATTTACGGATTTTCAAAAGGCAACGCTAATCTGGAATGCACCTGCCAGAACCAGACAGGAGATATTAGATGCATTACAGGAACTGGCCGATGAAACCGCAGAAACCAAGGTTCGACAGCAGATTCTTGAGAGAATCGATTATGAGAAGAAAACGTTTTCTGTTTTTTTGAATAATCCAGGTTCTAAGTATGTGTATGTTGTGGAAGATTGGGAAGATAGATGCAGTTGTGGTTTTTATCAAAAATATGATATGGCTGTAAACTATGCGGTGAGATATTCCAAGGAGTACGAAACAAAATGTTTCATAAAAAAACAACGTATTGTAATGGAAGAGGCAGATGAAATTGTGCGGAATCCATTTCGGGAAAATCCGAACATGGGGGGCAATTTTGAAATTTCGGAATACAGTGAATATAGTGGGGATGAGGTGGCCAGTGCAACTTTAAATGAAACAGGAGAGGTAGTCCGTTTCTGGTCTTCAGAGCTTCCGGAAGAAGAAAAGACAGTAGACGAATACAGGACAGATAGATTCGAATTCGCGTTCATAAAGGTGCCTTTTGCTATGCAGCCAGGTACTATTGTAAAAAATGTTATTACCGGTAATTATGGAGTTCTGGCACAGGGAAAAGAAAACTGGGATGCTTATATGAAACGGATTGAAGAAAGGAATCTGTATGTTGATTTTTCGGATATACAAGTCATTGTATATGAATTAACGGAAATGGGGTATTGGTCTCATGAGCATACAAACCCAATGCATATAGAAGCAAATTCGTCATTAACAGACGTGGAGAATGGAAAAGTACAGGCATTTAGAAAAGCTGCGGAAGCATTAGGGAATTATTTTAGAACCAAAAGTAAAGGAGAAACTTTGAATTCATTCGAGGAAAGTGTGCTAAGGTATGCAAGAGAGTATGCGATGGTGTGTAAAGAGGAAGAACGTTGGGGGAAAATTGTAGAGAAAGCGAAGAAGCCGGAAGATATTTTGTGGTAAAAGAGTTTGTAAGGGCATAAAGAAGGATTTTATGTTTAGAGGGGGAAATATACATGGATATAGAAAGAAAAACATTTACATTACGTGATTTGGATGAAAGTTTCTGGGAAAAGGTATTAACGGTAAGTCTGGAGCATTCTTCTGGTCCTGGTGGATGGGGGTGTTTATGGATTGTAACTTCTGAGAAACGAGAGTATTTTATTGGATTTGAAGGATTTCCATATAATGAATATCATTTAGAAGAATTTTCCCCGCTTTTTAAACGAAAGGATAAAGTTACAGATTATAAACATCCCTATGAAGCGGAGGATAAGGGTTGGAAATATATTTGTAAAGAGGGGACATTGGTACGTGATGATTTTTATGCTGGTTTTATGAAAGTATATGAAAACGAAAAGAGGAAAAGGAGTTATATCCATATACCGGATATTGCAGCTAAGGTGTTAAAAACAGAGAACCTGGAGCGGTTCGATTATGAAGAAACGGTAAAATTGCAGGAAAAAAGGGATGCAAAATGGAGAGCAATAGAAGAAAAAAGAGAACGCTTGAAGCTGACCGGAGAGCATTTTCAATGGAGATCCTTGTATTATAATAATGATGCAGATATGTTTGAAAATGGAAAATATACTTTGATTTTTAAAGAAGTGGAAGGAAAAGTTGTAGGTTACCGTTTTTCTATTCTGTATCAAAAAGAGGAAGAGTCACCGTTACAGCTGCAGTTATCTGCTGAAACAGAAGCGTATAATTTATTTGAAAAACGATATGATGACGTGCAGGGAGATCTGTATTATGAAAATGTGAAAAGTCAATCGCTTGGAGTTTGGGGATTTGGTGGAGCAGATCAGACTTTGAATCAATATGAAATTAATCATCAGGGAGATTTTGTACGTTCTTTTCAAACCTTGGAGGAAGCGCAAAACTATGCAATCGCGATTACAAACATAAGGAATTATGCAAATAAAGAAAATTTAATTCAAGATTTGGATAATCCGAAACGAAAATATAAGAATCTGCTTCGTCAGTATGAGGCAGTAGCAGCATTTAAGGAAAACTATCAGGAAATGTTAGAGATTGTCAGGCAGTATGAATATCCAGATGCAAGCTGTGCGGGCGGTAAATATATTTTTGACGATGTCAAGGAGAAGATGAAAATTGACGAGGGTTTATTGGAAGAGATGTGGAAATATATACCGCAAGTTCTTGGGAAAAGAGTACAGGAACATGCCAAGAAAATGATTTTAGAATGCAGGGAGCATTTGAAAACAGAAAAATAAGCCGGAGGAAAGAGAGTTTTATGTGGAAAGGGATGATGAGTAAATGCATTTTTATATAACAGGAGATACCCATAGGGATTTTGACCGTATTGAAGCGTTTTGCGAGGAAAATGGAACAACAGTTGACGATGTGATGATTATTCTTGGTGATGCTGGTATCAATTATTATCTTACAAATTCTGACAGAGAAGTGAAAGAGCGTTTATCAAGACTGAATATTACATTGTTTTGTGTTCATGGGAATCATGAAGAAAGACCCTGGCTGGCAGCAGATTACCATGAGGTTATTTGGAACGAAGGAATTGTATATGTAGAAGAGCAGTATCCCAATCTTTTGTTTGCGAAAGATGGTGAAATTTATAATTTCCATGGTAAAAAAGTTATGCCAATAGGCGGAGCATACAGTATAGATAAATATTACAGGATAAGAAATGGATTGCAATGGTTCGAATCAGAGCAGCCAGATGATGCTATAAAGGCATATGTGGAAAAACAACTGGGGAAAGTAAACTGGTCTTTGGACGTTGTTCTTTCACATACCGTTCCCATTGAAGCAGAACCTGTATGGGCGTTTATTCCTGGATTGGATCAGTCTTCTGTAGATAAGTCAACTGAAAAATGGCTGCAGGATATCTATGATAAGCTGGAATTTTCAGAGTGGTATGCAGGACACTATCATGTTGAGAGTGAAGAGGGCGGTATCCGGATCATGTATGAAGATTATGAGGAAATCTGTATAGAAAAGTTTTCATAACAGTGGTATTATTATCTTTGGAACTTCAACATGGTGATGCTTCTTTTCAAGTTGTATTCCCTACGAATAGCATATCTTGTTGAAGTTTTTTCTTTATTTAGCACAATGAAAGTTCCATGCTGAAAAAAGAAGGAAACGAGTGTGGAGGAAGATACAGGAGGTTTCGGTATGGCAAGGTATTTGGTAGGAGAAAATGCCAATAATTTTGGAGATACGCTAAAATTAATTTCCGATGGTGATATGATTGAGCTGGATGAACACTATACAGTGGAAGTTCCCCAAAATCAGGCATATGCGATTGGAAGAAGCATTACCATTGAAGGAAATTCAAGAGTAGAAAACGGCACAACCTATATTAATAATACTTTTTTAGGCAAATTATACATTACGAATGGTGCTTATGTAAAAATAAAAAATCTTTGGATAAAAACTAACGGCGATAGAAATGCCGTCAGCGTTGATAGGAATGCTTCGTTAGAGTTAGAAAATTGTGTTCTTGAAAATGATTTTGCAGAAAACAGTAAAGTGCTATTATATGCAAACAATGCTGCAAAAGTAATTTTAAAGGATGTATGGACATTTTTACTGGAAGGAGAATATAACTGGATTAAATTTGTAAATTCTAGGGTGGAAATTTATAAATCACAGCTAAATTCTGGGGTGTGGATAGAAAAATCTAAGGCAGTTATAGAAAATACTTCTGTCAAATATACAGGCAATTGCTTAAATCTTAGGTGGGCAGATGTTGAATTAAAGTGTGCAAAGATAGAGGGCGGTGGTACACAGTGTGAGAAGCGATATCCGGCTATCTATGCAGAAAATTCCCAAATTGTATCTCAATCATCTTATATTATGCAAGAAGAGTACAATAAGTCTGTAGGTTTAGAGAAGAATGTTAACTTTTCTTCAAGCAATGATGAAATATCGTCCATTAGCGCCTGGGGAAGCAGGATATTTTTAAAGGATACAAGATTAAATATAGGTATGTATTTACAACAGGCTTCCTATGCAGTTGCAAAAGGAACTCTGCAGTTTTTAAGAGAGTATGATGAAAAGATTGATTTTCTTGTAGAGGCTGATTCTGTTTTCCTTTGTGAAAACGCAGAGTTTATGCATATAGAACAAGCAAATCCTAATTGCAGAGTGCTTCGAAATTCTTTGTTAAAAATACAGCATGTGACAGCAAAAAATGGAGATATAGCGAATTTTACTTATGAAGTGGACAAAGATAGTGAATTTATCAGACCAATGGAACCGTTAGAAAAAAGTTCAGAAGTGAATGAGAAGGAAACGGAAGGAGAGAAGCAAACGCCGCTTGAAGAACTGGAATCTCTGATAGGTCTGAAAAAAGTGAAGGAAGAAATCAAGAAGATGCTGCGTTTTGTAGAGTTTAACAAAAAACGTATTGCACAAGGCTTGCCGGCTCAACAACAATCTTTGCATTCTGTATTCATGGGAAATCCGGGTACAGGTAAAACCATGGTAGCCAGATTAATGGGGAAAATACTGTTTGAGCATGGTGTGTTGCCGGGAAAAGAATTTATTTTTATTGAAGCAAAGGAGTCTGATTTAGTTTCATCCAATGTGGGTGGTACAGCGGAGCAGACGTCTGCATTGCTGGAGAAAGCCAGAGGTGGTATTCTGTTTATTGACGAGGCTTATACCTTAGATAAAAAGGGTGCAAATGTGAATTTTGGACAAGAAGCGATTAATACCATTTTAAAATATATGGAAGATTATAGAAATGAAATTATGATTATTTTTGCTGGCTACACAAAAGAAATGGAATGCTTTTTAAAAACAAATCCAGGATTAAAGTCAAGAGTTCCCAATATTTTTGAATTTGAAGATTATTCAGAAGAGGAAATTCTTCAACTGGGAGAAAAAAATATTCAAGACAATCAATACATATTGGAAGATATTGATTATTATGAGAAAAATCTTGCCAAAGCTTATGGCGCTTCCTTAGACAAAAGCAATGGCCGATGGGTTCGGAACTTTAATGAAAAACTATTTCGTGCAATGGCTAATCGCTCTTTTGAAGAAGACGAGGTTGATGTTGTTACCATAAAAAACAGAGATATTGATGAAGTTTTGCAAAGCAGTAAGTTTAATGCTAAATATCAAAAAGCAGGTGCTTTGGAAGAACTGCACCACCTGGTAGGTATTGAGAATGTAAAGCAAAAGGTGCAAGAATTTATAGATTTAGCGCAGCTAAATAAGAAGCGCGAAGAGCAGGGACAAAGAAATGCTGATTTTACACTGCACTCTTTATTCTTGGGAAACCCAGGTACGGGTAAAACAACAGTTGCCCGTATTATAGGAAATGTTTTGTATGAGAAAGGCGTTATCAGAGGAAACAAGTGTATTGAAGTTTCCAGAAGTGATTTGGTGGCCGGTTTTGTTGGACAAACTGCTATAAAAACAAGAGAAGTTTTAGAGTCTGCTCTAGGAGGAGTTCTATTTATAGATGAGGCATATACACTAAGCAGTGGTGGAAGTAATGATTTTGGGCAGGAAGCAATTAATGAAATTTTAAAATTTATGGAAGATCACAGGAGAGATATTGTTATTATCTTTGCGGGATATTCGGATGAGATGAAAGCGTTTTTAAGGACAAACTCAGGATTAACAAGCCGGATACCCAATATTTTCCATTTTGAAGATTATACACCAGATGAGATTGTAAAAATTGGATTGCTTGGTTTGCAGGAACAAGGATATCTGGTTGATGTGGAAGAGTATTCAGATGCAGTCAAAGAGGCATATCATATCACAAATGATCATAGCAATGGCCGATGGATTCGAAATTTTAATGAACGTCTGATAAGATATATGTCCTCACGTGTTTCCAGGGATAGAAATAGTGATGTTAATACAATTACTATAGAAGATATTCGTAGAATTCAAAATTCAACCTTTTAAAGTTTGATAAAAAAACATCCGATAAGTGCTAATACTATCCATTTAAGTGCAACCCTTTTTTGCGAAAATGCGTTAAAATAATAATACCAAAACAGAGTTCATTGACTATTTTAAGAAAAGGGTGGTATTTGCAATGAAGATTTATGTAAATGTGAATGCAGGATATGACGGAAACGGAACCAAAGAAATGCCATTTCGCCATATTAATGATGCGGCAAAAATCGCGCAGCCGGGAGATGAGGTTCTGGTAGCGCCAGGAGTTTACCGGGAATATGTCAATCCGGTTCACGCAGGAACAGAAGATGCGCGTATTACTTACCGCAGTACAGAGCCTTTACAGGCAGTAATTACCGGAGCCGAGCCTGTGAAAAACTGGGAATTATACGAAGGAAATGTATGGGTGAGCAGGATTCCAAACAGTCTTTTTGGCAATTATAATCCATACACTACTTTTGTATATGGAGACTGGTATTTTGCTAAAGCAGACAAACATACAGGCTGTGTTTATCTCAATGACAAAGCCCTTTATGAGACAGCAACCCTGGAAGATTGTATCAAAGGTGAGATTTACGAATGTAGCTGGGTGCCGGAAGAATCTGTATATAAATGGTATGCGGTACAGGATACAGAAAAGGATGAAACCGTTCTTTATGCTAATTTCCAGGGCAAGAATCCTAATGAGGAAAATGTAGAAATCAATGTAAGAAGAGAGTGTTTCATGCCTTCTGAAACAGGCAGAAACTATATTACCGTAAGTGGATTTACCATTTGCAAGGCGGCAACTACCTGGGCGCCTCCGGCAGCTTTTCAGGACGGTATGATTGGTCCTCACTGGAGCAAGGGCTGGATTATTGAGGACTGTGATATTTCAAACAGCAAATGTGCGGGAATTTCCGTAGGAAAATATCTGGACCCGGATAATGACCATTATTTCACCTATAAATATGTCAAGAGCCCAACACAGATGGAACGTGATGCTGTATGTAAAGGCCAGTACCATGGCTGGCTAAAGGAAAATGTGGGAAGCCATATTATCCGCAGAAATAATATCCATCATTGTGAACAGGGCGGTATCATTGGACGTATGGGCGGTGTATTCAGTATCATTGAAGATAACCACATTCACCATATTAATAATATGATGGAGCAGGGCGGCGCAGAAATTGCCGGTATCAAAATGCATGCTGCCATTGACGTTACCATGCGCAGAAACCATATCCACCACTGCACTATGGGTATCTGGTGTGACTGGGAGGCACAGGGTACAAGACTTTCCCAGAATCTGCTTCATGACAACCAGAAACCGGCATTTGCCAAAACCTTAAAAGGCGGCATGATGTCACAGGATATTTTCGTGGAAGTAAGCCATGGACCAACTTTAATTGATAACAATATTATGTTGTCTGAGGCAAGCTTGCGTTTTGCCACTCAGGGCCTTGCTATGGTACATAACCTGATTTGTGGTTCTCTTACCTGTGTGGGAGAAGGCACTGGCTGGAGATATACTCCTTACCACATTCCGCATCGCACAGAAGTTATGGGATTTATGACGTTCCTTCATGGAGACGACAGATTCTACAACAATATTTTCGTACAGAAATGGCCTTCTGAGGACGTTATCATTCCTCATGATTCTGATGATGGATTTGACACAGAAAACAGAAAAGCCGGAACCTGGATGTTTGATGAATATCCTACCTATGAGGAGTGGAGCGCGCAGTTTGATTTCAGCAAACCGGCAGATATGAAACAACTGGAGCCGGCGCATTTCGGACATCTGCCTGTATGGACAGAAGGAAACGCTTATTTTAGCGGAGCAAAAGCATGCAAGAATGAGGTGAATGGTTTTGTTTCCAGCGAAGAAGCAAAAGTAGAACTGGTAGAAAAAGATGGAACCTATTATTTGGATACCAATGTATATGAATTGCTGAAGGATTTCACAGGCAGAATGATTCATACAGACATTCTGGGACAGGCATTTGAGCCGGAACAGAAGTTTGAAAATCCAGATGGAACTGCCATTCAGTTTGATGCAGACTATTTTGGCGGACACAGAGGAGTCCAGGTGGTTCCGGGACCATTTGCAAGTGCAGAAGATGCTAAGAAACCATTGTTGAGAAAATAGATATAGAGGATTGCGTAAAAAGAGCTGTTACACGAAATTTCGTGTATCAGTTCTTTTTGTGTTTGTTAGAATAAAAGTTTTTATGTTTGGATTGTGTTATTTAGATAGAAAATATGATATACTGTAACGGTATGTATCCAAACAGCTATAGGAGGTTAGAAATGAATTTGATTTCCAATATAGATATAAAAACATTTCGAGGTATTCATTCACTAAGATTAGATGATTTAGCACAAATTAATGTGTTGACGGGAAACAATAATTGCGGAAAAACAAGTATTTTAGAAATTATAGAGAGCTTTGCAGCACCCGAAAGCTTTATGACCTGGCGTTCTTTAATTAGAAGAGGTGGTGGGAGAATACTATTTGATGGGATTTCATATTATGAGGGATGTTATGATTTATTTGATGTGAATTCCATGAATAAAGAAATTGAATATACGATGACAATGGAAGGTAATACGACAAAAGTTTTACTATCTGCGCAAGAAGTAGAAGAGGAATTAACAGAATCGCAGTATTATGACATCATGGGTTTTGTAAAGAATGAGGAAATGTCAGAGGATTTGTCGCAAATAGTCTCTAAGTTAGAGATGAAAATCGAAATTGATGATAAATGCGTGGCGCAAGATTCTATTTATGAAGAGCAATCACGTTTTTATTCACGTGATGGAATGAAGCCGAAAAAAAATATTGTATACATTTCTCCTTTTCGTCATACAGAGGGAATGCTATTTTTAGGAGATGTTCTTAATATTCCTGATTTATATGAAGAAATGCTAGGTGTTTTAAAAGAATTTGATGAGAATATTTTAAGCATTAACTATAGTAATGATGATGGGAGAAGAAGAGGCATATATAAGATTTTATCTAAATCACAAAAAAAAGCATTACCGTTAAATATGTATGGTGATGGTATGAAAAAAGCAATCTTGCTTATGAGTGCAGTTATAAAAGCGGAAAATGGAATTTTATTATTAGATGAGTTTGAGACTGCAATTCACACCTCAGCAATGGATAAAGTGTTTAGGTGGATATTAGAGACCTGTAAGAAGCTTAATGTCCAGGTGTTTATGACTTCACATAGTAAAGAAGCTATTGAGAAAATTTTAAAGTGTGCACCAGATATAAAAAATGATATTGCTGTATATACAATTTATAAAGATGAAAGCGGTTCGTCTGTAAGAAGATTAACAGCAGAGAAGGCGATTGAAGTGCAAGATGAAATGAGATTGGAGCTGCGATAGGATGAAAAGTATTATTTTGTGTGAAGGCTCTACGGACTTTGTTCTGTTGCAATATTTTATGAAAAAGGTGTATAAGTGGCAAGATGGAAAAACCGGTGAGAGCCCAAAAGGGAAAAGAATAAAACCTATTCGTACCTTGTCAAAAGGAATGGACAAATTGAGTATTGGAGGCTGTGGTGGTTCCAGTGGTATTTTACCGGGACTGGACTATATCATGGAATTTAATTCACTTGCTGCTGAAGGAGAAGAATATGATAAGGTTGTTATAATCACAGACAGAGATGAAGAATCAACAGAGTCAGTGTATATAACAGGTATAGAAAAGATTTTGCAGGATAAGCAGGTTCTTCCAGTAGAAGACATTTGTAATAATAAATGGATTCAATGTAGTTATAAAAACGGACATGGGAAAGAGCGTATTCTTCATATACTTCTGCTTGTAATTCCGTTTGAGACAACAGGGGCTATGGAAACATTTTTGCTTAGCTGTATTTCACAAAAAGAGGAGTATGACGCAAAAATCATACAAAAAAGTAAAGAATTTGTTAGTAATGTGGACGAAGAAAAGAGATATCTGACTAAACGGAGGTATATTACAAAAGCTGAATTTGACGTATACTTTTCTATCAGAACATCTGCAGAACAGTTTCTTGAAAGACAGCATATATTGAAAAATGTAGAGTGGGAAAATTACTTGAAGATACAAAACGATTTTAAAGAACTTGAAAAACTTTCTAATTAATAGAAAATCCATTATGTGAAGATTGGCAATAAAATTTTACAGAACTGTTCCGGAAAAAGCAGTAGGAAATAGAAATACGCTTTTCCGGGGCAGTTTTTTAAATTTAAAGATATGCAAAACATCAATAATAGGATAGAATAGGAACTAACAAGAAGTGAAAAAATGAACACAGAAAGGATACATGCTTATGGAATTAAACAGAGTACATCATATTGCTATCATTGGCAGTGATTATGAAATATCAAAACATTTTTACGTGGATCTTCTGGGATTTCAGGTGATTCGGGAACATTACAGGGAAGATCGCGAAGACTATAAAATTGATCTGCAGTTAGGGGACATGGAATTAGAATTGTTTATCAGAAAGGACTGTCCCAAAAGACCCAGCTATCCCGAAGCCTATGGTCTCAGACATTTAGCTTTTCATGTGAAATCAGTGGAAGAGACCGTAAAGGAATTAAACGCACTGGGAATTGAGACAGAACCGATTCGGATAGATTTCTTTACCGGAAAAAAGATGACCTTTTTCCATGACCCGGATGGGCTACCATTAGAGCTGCATGAATAAAAAATATCAGGAAAAGAGGTTTAGACACATGAATTATGCATTTATAAATGGCACGATTCTCACCATGGATGAGTCTTGTCCAAAGGCAGAGGCTGTGCTTACAGAAAAGGGAAAAATTGTAAAATGTGGAACACAGGAGGAAATACTTTCCTGTAAAAAAGAGGATACGGTTTTAGTGGATTTGCAGGGGAAAACCATGCTTCCGGGCTTTATTGACGGTCACAGCCATTTCTCCGGACTGGCATCCGCATTGTCTCAGTGCGATTTGTCTAAGGCAGGGAATTTTCAGGATATTGTAACCGCTATGAAGGCGTTTATTCAGAAAAGAAATATTCCAAAAGGACAATGGGTGGTGGGAACGAATTATGACCACAATTTTCTTCAGGAGAAATGCCATCCCAATAAAAATGTGCTGGATGAGATTTCAAAAGAGCATCCCATTGTGGTGGTACATGCTTCTTCTCATATGGGCGTATGCAATTCTCTTGCCCTTGCAGTCCAGGGTCTGACAGAAGAGACGAAAGACCCGGAGGGCGGACGATACGGACGGATAGAGGGCAGCAGGGAACTAAACGGATATCTGGAAGAAAATGCTTTTGTTGCATGCAGAAATCAGATGCCCATGCCGGGAATAGAAGAGATGATGAAAAATTTTAAGCAGGCTCAGGAGATTTATGCATCTTATGGCATTACTACCATACAAGAGGGTATGGTGACAGAGCAGTTGCTTGGGCTTTTGGAGTATGCAAGGAATCGTCAGGAGCTGTATTTAGACCTGGTGGGCTATCTGGATTTAGAGCATTGCAAAACCTTGCTGACACAGCATCCCAGGCTGGGAGAATATAACCATCACTTCCGCATTGGAGGGTATAAGGTGTTTCTGGATGGTTCACCTCAGGGAAGAACTGCATGGATGAAGGAGGCTTATGAACAGGCAGAGGATGGATATTGTGGCTATCCTATACACAGCGATGAGAAGCTGGAAACTATGGTTTTAGAGGCATTAAAGGATGGACAGCAGCTTCTGGCGCACTGCAATGGAGATGCAGCGGCAGAACAATATGTGCGGGTTTTTGAAAAAGTGACAGAAGAGCATCCAGAGTATCCCACAAACCGTCCGGTTATGATTCATGCACAGCTTGTTCAGGAGGAACAGCTAAAGCGTATGAAAAACCTGTCTATGATGCCCAGCTTTTTTGTGGCGCATGTATATTATTGGGGTGATATTCACATCCAGAATTTTGGCATGGCACGCGCCAAAAGAATCTCTCCGGCGGGAACAGCCTTAAGACTTCACCTTCCGTTTACGTTTCATCAGGACAGCCCTGTTTTAATGCCAAATGTATTTGAGACCATCTGGTGTGCGACAAACCGCAAAACAAAAGCAGGAGTTTCGTTGGAGGAACAGGAAAAAATCAGCGTTTATGACGGGCTAAAGGCCATGACTGTTCATGGGGCATATCAGTACGGAGAAGAAAGCAGTAAGGGAAGGATAAAAGAAGGATACCTTGCAGACCTGATAATTCTGGATCGGAATCCTCTGGAAATTCCGGTGGAGGAAGTAAAAGATGTTCAGGTTTTGGAAACCATAAAAGAAGGCAAGATTATTTATCAGCGACAAGAAGGGAAGTAAGGATTGTCTCATTTTCTGCACTTTTTATTGCTTTTCCTTTTGAATCAGTATAAAATCAGTTGTAAAAGTGAGACAAAAGGAGGAGCGTATGGAAGAAAAAGACAGGGAGCGTTTTGCCTTTTTATACTTATGTAAGGAAGAGGACAGGGAACTGCTGCTGGGACGCAGAAAAATGGAATTTTCTGATTTTGACCGACTGACTTACCTTGCAGACTTTTTGGGATTTGAAGCTTATGCTCTGGAAATCTGGAACCGGTTTGCCAGAAACTTTGAGAAAGAATTCCAGAAGATGGAAGAGGAACTGGAGCAAGGGAAAAAGGTTTCTGACAGGGAACAGATAGAGCTTCAGAACAGATGGATTTCAGATTTTTGCAAAGAAGCGCCGGATAAAGCTTTCGGGAAGGATTTGCAGAAAGAATAGTGACGAAAGAAAGGGAATGTTATTCTGGAAATTTACCAAAAGAACATTCCCTTTTGTGAACATGAAGCACAATTTTCTTTTTTAAGCAGTTAAAATTTCACACAATGCTCCAAACAAAGCGTCATTTAAGGAAAGGGCAGCAAGGCTGGCAATGGCGTTTCTTCCCTGCTCCTGTACCAGACCATAGATTCTGGCCTTCAGGTCATAGCCGATCTGAGCTGGTTCTAACAGTTCATAACAGCGCTCTGCCAGATTATTTTCTGCCAGGGTCAGGCCTTCCGGGAACAGGAGGGAAATTTCTTTTTCTATGTCTGTTTCAGGCAATTCTACAGTCAGCCTGGAAGTTGCTCTATCATAAGAAACCTTTGCCTGTAAAGGCGCCTGATCTGCAGTTACCACTACAGAAGTGGGATTTACTGCAGCAAAGACCAGCTTCCAGGACCTGGATTTTGGAAGAACTGCCACATTTCCACTGGCTTTTCCAATCTGGAACAGGGTTGTGATTTCGCTGGTAAAGGTAAGCTCTGTAGAAGCCCAGTTTGCATCCATATCTTCCGGGGTATCTCCGCCATCTTCCCAAAGGGTAAAGGAACTGTTTTTAGCAGGGAAAACATGGACTTCCATGGCAGAGGGATTGGCCACACTGTTGCTGAAGGCTTCCATATTCTGCATAGGAACAATAGCGCCGGCTTTCATGAGAACCGGGATGTGCTCCACATTTCTAAAGAGGTTCATCATACGTCCACCATGATAAACCAGACCTGTGAAAAAGTCCACCCAAAGTCCTTTAGGCAGCCAGGTTTTTGCTTTTCCCACTCTGGCTGTGGCATCCTGTTTTTCTGTAATAGGAGATACCAGTAGCTCTGAGCCAAAATAATATTCGTTTTTCACTTCATAAGCTTCTCCCTGCTCCGGCTCCAGGTAATACATAGGTTGTACCAGAGGCAGACCTTCCCGGCTGGCTCTGCGGTTCATGGTGTAAAGATAAGGAATCAGACTGTGGCGCAGCCTTAAATATTTTTCCATAACATGGCTGGTTGTGCGGTCAAATTTCCAGGGCTCTTTTCCATTAAAGGGATTATCAGTGCTGTGGAGACGGTTAATGGGTGAGAATACTCCGTATTGTACCCAGCGGGCCATCAGTTCATCATCCCGCACGCCCATCATATGTCCGCCAATATCATGACTCCACCATCCATAGCCAATGTTGCTGGCAGTGCTGGTGAAATAGGGCTGAAAGTCCAGACTCTCCCAGGAAATTACCGTATCGCCGGAAAAACCAATGGGGTAGCGATGACTGCCTACTCCAGCATAGCGGGAGAAGGTCATAGGGCGGTTTCCCTTCCAACTGCTGTCCAGAAAATGATAATGGTTTAACATCCAAAGAGGATCCAGACCGGGGATTTTGGTAATGCCGCCCTGCTGCCAGTCCAGCCACCAGAAATCAACACCTTCCTCTTCCAGAGGGTGATGCAGTTCTTTTAGATAAACTTCCATAAAATGAGGATCCGCAGGATCAAACAAAACAGCCTGTCCGCTTTCGGGGTCTATGCCCATTTTTTCTGCCACGCTGGGATAGAGTTCTTCATAAGCCCGGATACCGTCTGCAGGGTGTACGTTTAAGGTTACCTTCATATGATGCTCATGAAGCCAGTTCATAAATTCCTTTGGATTTGGGAAGAACTTTTTATTCCAGGTATAGCCGGTCCATCCACTTCCGTATCTGGGCTCCACATCATCCACCAGATGCCAGTCCATATCAATGACTGCAACAGAAAAAGGCAGTTCTTCTTTTTCAAAACGTTCCACTAATTTCTTATACTCACCTTCTGTATAGCGGTGATATCGGCTCCACCAGTTTCCAAGAGCGTATCTTGGCAGAAGCGGTGTTTTGCCGCAGAGATGGTAAAAATCTTTGAGGCAGTCTAAATACCGGTGTCCATATCCAAAGAAATACAGGTCAATGACTTCCTCCTCTCTTGGCTCAATCCAGCCATCTTCGGTAAGAACCATGGAATGGCTGTCATCAATGACGGAAATTCCATTTCTGGAAATTACCCCATGTTCCATAGGAACCTTTCCAATGACAGAGTCTTTGGTAGGAGACAGAGTATCGCTGTAAGCTCCCCCTTGTAAAACCTTTGCCCCGTCGCACATATCCAGTGTTCGGGCGGTTCCCAGAAGGTCATCGGGTACTTCGCTATAGCGCCAGGTACGTCCCCAGCCTCCGCCTCCAGTGGCCTTAATCATAAGCCCATGCTGGGAAAAAGGCTTTTCATCGTAATGCAATTCTAATTCTTCGGTGTATAGAATCAGCTCACCGTTTTTCTTCTGAACCTGGAAATCCGGTACAGGAAAATCTCTGTTCAGGACAGCCTGTGTAGCCCGATCCTCAAATTTTCCCTGAGGGTGGTATTCCAGTCTCAGCAGGGCGGGTGTCAAAACGGTAATGCGATAGGCGTCCCCCTGTACCACAGCAGCCTGGCTGCAAAGGGGATGGGATTTCAGTTTATATTCATTCATTCCCATAAATCAATCCTCCTCAATACTTACATGATTTTTCTGATGTCATTATAGTATAAAAAAATGAAAAATTCTCCTAATAATCTTAGAAAAAACTATAGTATTTTGACTTTTTTTCAAGCTATGAGGACCTTCTGGCAGAGGATGAAGTTTTATGATAAAATGGGTGTCAAAGGATGTATAGGAAAAGGGGAGAAATTTATGAAAACACTGGGAATTGATATAGGAACAACAACCATCAGCGCAGTGGTGGCAGACAGCAAAAACCAGGAGGTAATACAGGCATATACGGTGGAGAACCAGAGCTTTTTAAAGACAGAAAGGGTCTGGGAGAAGGTGCAGAATCCACAGTCTATCCTTGAGAAAACCAGCGCACTTCTGGAGAATATTTTAAAGGAATATTCAGATATCAAAGCCATTGGACTGACCGGGCAGATGCATGGAATCCTTTATGTGGATGCACAGGGAAAAGCAGTAAGTCCGCTGTATACCTGGCAGGATGGAAGAGGGAATCAGCCGCTTCTTAGAGGGAAAAGTCTTTGCCAGATTTTACAGGAGGATTATGGGAAAAAGGCCTATACAGGCTATGGTCTGATTACTCATTTGTGTCAGTTTATGACACAGAAAATCCCAAGAGAGGCAGTGAGCTTTTGTACTATTATGGACTATCTGGGTATGGCGCTTACAGGACAAAGGGAAGCTCTGGTACATGCCAGCAATGCAGCAGGTTTTGGTTTGTTTGATGTACAAAATGGTTGTTTTTATGAGGAGATTCTGGAACAAATGGGAGTTGGAAACGCTATGCTGCCAAGGGTTACAGGAGAGCTTTCCATACTGGGAACCTATAAAGAAATTCCGGTTTGTACAGCCATTGGAGATAACCAGGCCAGCTTCTTAGGTTCTGTGAAAAATCCGGAAAATAGTATTTTACTGAATATGGGGACCGGAGGACAGGTATCGGTATGCTCCGAAGATTTTTATGAGGCCGGAGAAATTGAGGCAAGACCTTATTTGGGAAACAAATATCTTCTGGTTGGTTCTTCCCTGTGTGGAGGAAGAGCGTATGCTTTACTGGAAGGCTTTTTCCGTCAGTATGCAGAAGCCCTGGGCGTTTCAGGGGTGAATCATTATGCAGTGATGGAACATCTGCTTCGTACAAGAAAAGAGGGAGAAGAAGGTCTGCATATAGATACCAGATTTTCCGGCACCAGAGAACATCCTGACAAAAGGGGCAGTATTCAGAATATTGGAATTGATAATTTTACTCCGGCTTCTTTTGTTTTGGGAACACTGGAGGGTATGACAGAAGAACTGTATGAGATGTATGTGGAAATGAAGAAGGGATTGAAAAGTCCAAGAACCCGGATTGTTGGTTCCGGGAATGGAATTCGCAGAAATTCCTGTTTACAGCAGCTTATGAAACAGAGGTTTTCCATGGAGTTTTATCTGGCAGAGCACACAGAGGAGGCGGCTCTTGGGGCAGCCATGGCAGGGGCAATGGCTGTGAACCAGAGGGGGATTTTCAGATGATTTATTTTGATAATGCAGCCACCACCATGGAAAAACCAGAGAAAGTAGTGGAGGCGGTAACCAGGGCCTTGACATCCATGGGAAATGCAGGAAGAGGGGCCCATGCACCTTCTCTGGATGCTTCCAGAATGATCTTTGATACCAGGCGGAAACTGGCAGAATTGTTTAATGGGGAGGACCCGTCTCAGGTGG
>CATWQE010000035.1 GCA_958352855.1 uncultured Bacillota bacterium | reverse complement strand
TTCAGCGAGTATCTACTGATTCCAGGCTATTCATCCACCCAGTGTATCCCTTCCCAGGTGAATCTGAAGACGCCTCTGGTAAAATATAAGAAAGGAACAGAACCGGACATATCCATCAATATCCCCATGGTTTCTGCCATCATGCAGTCCGTATCGGATGACAGGATGGCTGTTGCCCTTGCGCAGGAAGGCGGGATTTCCTTTATATACGGGTCCCAGGCCATTGAGAAGCAGGCTGAGATGATTCACAAGGTGAAGCGGTACAGGGCCGGTTTTGTGGTGAGTGATTCCAATGTATCGCCGGATATGACGCTGGCAGATGTGCTGGCTATCACGGAGGAGACAGGCCATTCCACCATTGCGGTGACTGCGGACGGACAGCCCAACGGAAAGCTGTTAGGCATTGTCACCAATAAGGATTACCGTGTCAGCAGGATGGGACCTGACACTAAGGTAAAGGACTTTATGACAACGCTGGAGAATTTAGTTTATGCCGACGAGTCTACCACCCTGAAGGAAGCCAATGACATTATCTGGGAACACAAGATCAACTGTCTGCCCCTTGTAAATGACAGGCAGGAGCTGGTTTATCTGGTATTTCGTAAGGATTATGATACCCATAAGAAGAATGAAAACGAGCTGATTGACCATTCCAAACGGTATATGGTGGGAGCGGGAATTAACACCAGGGATTACAGGGAACGTGTGCCGGCCCTTCTGGAAGCCGGGGCAGACGCTCTTTGCATTGACAGTTCCGAAGGCTTTTCAGAGTGGCAGAAGCTGACTATTGACTATATTCGTGAGAATTATGGAGATAAGGTAAAAGTCGGCGCAGGAAATGTGGTGGATGGAGATGGATTCCGTTTTCTGGCAGAGGCAGGAGCTGATTTTGTCAAAGTAGGAATCGGCGGCGGCGCAATCTGCATCACCAGAGAGCAGAAGGGAATCGGACGGGGACAAGCTACAGCCCTGATTGATGTGGCAAAGGCAAGAGATGAGTATTACAAGGAAACGGGAATCTATGTGCCTATTTGTTCAGATGGCGGAATTGTTCATGATTATCATATTACCCTGGCTCTTGCCATGGGCGCTGATTTCATTATGCTTGGAAGGTATTTTGCAAGATTTGATGAAAGCCCCACTAAGCGGGTGAATATCAATGGAAGTTACATGAAGGAATACTGGGGCGAAGGAAGCGCAAGAGCCAGAAACTGGCAGCGTTACGACATGGGAGGAGACAAGAAGCTCTCCTTTGAAGAAGGGGTGGATTCCCTGGTGCCTTATGCCGGAAGCTTAAAAGACAATGTGGGACTGACCCTCAGCAAAGTCCGCTCTACTATGTGTAACTGTGGCGCATTGACTATACCGGAGCTGCAGGAAAAAGCTAAGATTACCTTGGTTTCTGCCACCAGTATTGTAGAAGGCGGGGCGCATGACGTTACTTTGAGGGATAAGAGGTAAGGATAAGAAATTTGGCTGCAGTTTTCGGGGAAAAGCCTGAAAACTGCAGCCTTGTTCTATTTATAAATCCCATTAACGGTTACTTTAAACAGCGCTTCTTTTCCATTTAAATCTTCTTTTCCATAATCTTCCGGGAATGTGGCATAGACATCTACCTGGTCTCCCGGGTGAGCGCCTATGAGCTGCTCTTCAAAGTCATCGATATAGAGACCAGAGCCAATAGTAAGGTCTGTGCCCTTTCCCTGGGTATTGCCCCCTTCAAACTCCACACCATCAACGGAGCCAACGTAGTCAATGTTTACGGTATCTCCATCTGCAATGGTGAGAGCAGTATCTGTGGATAAGGCTGGCTGGGTATCTTCTTCCTGAGAAGCGGTTTCTTCCGTTTCCTGCTGGGTTTCAGCCTTCTGGTCTTTGGCATCATCTGCATGTTTCATATAGTCTGCCAGAATCAGCGCTGCCAGCACAACCACAGCAGTGATGGGAAGCGCATAGCTTAAAATTTTTTTGATTTTTTTCTTTTGCGCAGCTTTTTTTCTTTCTTCTGCCCTGCGTTGCTGGGCAAGTTTGCGGTTTTCTTTTTTCATTTCTGTAAAAACTCCTTGTATGTATTGGTAATGATTCTGTGTTATTGTATCGGATAAATGTGGTGAAATTGTGTTTTTTATAGTTCTTGACAAGTTTTTTTTCAGGTGTATAATATCTTTGGAAAGTTTTAAAAAGAACAGTTTCAAATAAAACAATAAAAGGGGTGAAAAGATGGAAGATGAGAAAACATATGCCACAGAATGGCTGGTGCATTTCAGACATATTATTAAGTGTCAGGATGCTTTGATTAAGGAGCTTTGTGATAAATTTTTATTGACCCGGATTGAGGGAACCATTATTACCTTCCTTCACAATCATCCTGGACGTGATACTGCCGGAGACATTGTAGAACTTCGGATGCTTTCGAAGGGGAATGTATCAAAGGCAGTGGAAGCGCTCATTCAAAAGGGGCTGATTCACAGAGAGCAGGACGAAAAAGACAGGAGAAAGATTCATTTATCTCTCCTTCCGGCAGCAGAGCCTATGATTCTGGCTCTGGAAGAAAAGCAAAGAGAATTTGGAAATGCGCTTTTTGCCGGTTTTTCAGAAGAAGAGAGGAGACTTTTCCATGAAATGAACAGCCGGATTGCAAAAAATACATTAGGAATTATGAAGAGGAGTGACTTGAAATGAATGATGACAGAGACTTTTTAGGAAAAGAGCCGCTTGGAAAGCTGTTGTGGAGACTGGCAGTTCCTACGGTACTTGCGCAGCTTATTAACATGCTTTACAACATTGTAGACCGTATTTATATTGGACATATTCCAGAGGTTGGAGCATTGGCGCTTACCGGAGTGGGGGTATGTATGCCTTTGATTTTGATTGTATCTGCCTTCGCCGCTCTGGTGGGGAATGGAGGCGCTCCAAGGGCATCCATATCCATGGGAAAAGGTGATAAGGAATCTGCAGAGAAAATTCTGGGAACCTGCTTTGCCATGCAGCTTGTGATTTCAGTGATTTTAACAGCAGTGCTGCTTATCTGGAACAGAGATTTCCTGTTGGCATTTGGAGCCAGTGAGAATACCATAGAATACGGTGTCAGCTACATGAATATTTATTCTCTGGGAACTATTTTTGTGCAGCTTACCCTGGGAATGAACTTTTTTATTACTGCACAGGGCTTTGCAAAAACAGGAATGCTTTCTGTACTCATTGGAGCAGTAGCCAATATTATTCTGGATCCGATTTTTATCTTCGGACTGAACATGGGAGTCAGGGGCGCTGCTTTGGCAACCATTCTTTCCCAGGCATTATCCTGTATCTGGGTATTATGGTTCCTGTTTGGAAAAAAGACTACTTTGAGAATCCGCTGGAAAAATGTGAATTTAAAACCAGAGCTGGCGCTTCCTACTCTGGCGCTGGGGTCTTCTGTTTTTGTGATGCAGGCCAGTGAAAGCGTGATTTCTATTTGCTTTAATTCTTCTTTGCTGAAATATGGTGGTGATGTGGCAGTAGGGGCTATGACCATTCTTACCAGTGTAATGCAGTTTGCCATGTTGCCTTTACAGGGACTGGGACAGGGCGCTCAGCCCATTATCAGTTATAACTATGGCGCAAAGAAAAAGGAACGTGTGCGGGGCGCTTTTTACCTGCTTTTAAAGGCAAGTATGGTGTATGCAGTGGTTTTATGGGGCGCTGTTATGTTGTTCCCAAAACTGTTTGCAGGAATGTTTACTTCAGACCCTGCACTTTTGGAATTTACAGGTACAGCACTTCGGGTTTATCTGTGCGCTATGTTTATTTTTGGAATTCAGCTTGCCTGCCAGCTTACCTTTATGTCTCTGGGAAATGCCAAGGCATCTATTCTGGTGGCAGTTATGCGTAAATTCATTCTGCTGATTCCGCTGATTTTCATTATGCCGGCAATTTTAAGAGGCAACCAGACCATGGCAGTGTATATGGCAGAGCCTATTGCAGATATTCTGGCGGTGTGCTTTACTGTGGTGCTGTTCAGACAGCAGTTTAAAAAGGCGTTAAGTCAGATTTAATACAGAAAAATGAAAGGGAACTGTCGCATGAAACCGTATTTCGTGCAACAGTTCCCTCTTTTTATCTCTCCATCATACTAATAGATTCGATTCCCACACTTCCTCCGCGAACAACCTCAATGGTTTTAAATTCTTCTTTGAAGAGCTTTATAACTGCATCGTTTTTGGTAGCGGTCTGGACAAATTCCAGAAGCAGGCTGTCTTTTCCATAGTCAATAACCCTGGCTTTGAAAGTTTCTGCAATTTGGAATACTTCTACTTTATCAGCAGAGGTGCAATTCATGACTTTTACATAAAGAATTTCCTTCATGCGCACAAACACGTTGGTAAAATCAATGACCTTAATTACTTCTACCATACGGTTTAACTGCTTTTTTATCTGTTCAAAGGTTTCATCATCGCTTACTGTTGCTATGGTCATTCTGGAAACCGTAGGGTCTTCTGTGGTGCCAACAGTAAGACTGTCCAGATTGTAAGACTTTCCGGAGAAGAGTCCGGATATCTTAGAAAGAACACCTACCTGGTTTTCCACATACAGGGAAATCCATCTTTTTTTCATTCCTTTTTCCATGTGTATTCCTCCTCCTAACAATCCATAATCATATCTTCCAGAGTTCCCCCTGGTTTAATCATAGGGTAGACCATTTCTTCCGGGTCCAGGATAAACTCAATAATGGTGGGCGCCTTGGTATTTTTTTTCGCCTCTTCAAAGGCAGGGGCAATTTCTTCCCGTTTGGTTACCCGTATTCCCTTTGCGCCGTAGCTTTCTGCAAGCTTGATAAAGTCCGGTGTATATTCGGGAAATTCTCTGCCTTCTGTGCGGCGGGAGAGGGCTCCGGCCTTCAGATTGGTCATGCTGTAGCGCTTGCCATAGAAAAGCTTTTGCCACTGACGAACCATTCCCAGATATTCATTGTTGAAAATACAGGCAATAATGGGAAGCTCTTCCAGCACAGCAGTTGCCAGCTCCTGGATATTCATTTGCATTCCACCATCTCCGGATACAGAAATAACAGGAGTCTGTGGATTTCCGATTTTGGCTCCAATAGCTCCGGGAAGGCCATATCCCATGGTTCCCAGACCGCCGGACATAATCAACTGTTTCTTTGGAGTGATTTCTGCATACTGGGACACCAGCATCTGGTGCTGACCTACATCTGTTACCAGAATGGATTCCTCAAACTGGCGGTTGATTTCTGAAATAATATCCAGAGGGCTCATAAGCGGGCGGTTTTTCATGGTAAGAGGATGCTCTTCCTTCCATTTCATAATCTCTGCCATCCATTTCCTGGTATTTGAGGCGGAAACATATTCATCCATTTTCAGAAGGGCTTCTTTTGCATCTGCCACAATGGGGATATCCACATGAATATTTCTGGAAATGGAGGCTGTGTCAATGTCAATGTGAATAATCTGGGCGTTTGGGGCAAAGGCGTGAAGCTTTCCGGTAATACGGTCATTGAACCGGGTTCCAATGGAAAACAGTACGTCACAATTACTTACCGCCATGTTGGCAGCATAGGAGCCATGCATCCCCAGGTTGCCAATAAAATAAGGACTGGCAGTGGAAATAGCGCCGCGGCCCATAACAGTAGTCACCACAGGAATCTGGGTTTTCTCTACCACTTTGGTAAAAATTTCATTTGCCCGGGCAATATTGACGCCGCCGCCTGCCAGAAACAAAGGTTTTTTGGCTTTTTGAAGCACCTTTAAGGCGCGTTTTAACTGGCCGATATGCACATCTGTGTTAGGCTTATAGCCACGAATGTTCACTGATTTTGGATATTCCGGGCTTCCAAGCTCTGCCATGACATCCTTTGGCAGGTCAATGAGTACGGGACCCGGGCGGCCTGTGCGGGCAATGTAAAAGGCTTCTTTGATAATACGTCCCAAATCTTCCCGATGGCGGACAGTGATACCGTATTTTGTGATGCTTCTGGTAATTCCCACAATGTCAACTTCCTGGAAAGCATCATTTCCAATAAGATGTCTGGCTACCTGTCCGGTAAAGCATACCAGGGGAACACTGTCATAATTGGCAGTTGCAAGACCTGTCACCAGATTGGTAGCGCCGGGGCCGCTGGTTACCAGGCATACGCCTACCTTGCCGGTGGTGCGGGCATAGGCATCCGCTTCGTGAACAAGGGCCTGTTCATGTCTTGGAAGTATGATTTTTACATCGCTGTGTTTATATAATTCATCGCTAATGTCAATGGTGCAGGCGCCTGGATAGCCAAACAACACTTCAACGCCTTCTTCCTTTAATGCCTTTACGAATAATTTGTTTCCGGAAATTTGTTTCATAGCACATTCCCTCCTTTTGGATGTATGATAGCAAAACTACGATTCAGGCAGTATCGTGCAATTTTAACACTATATATTGCTAAAGTTTATTTGTATTATAGGGGTTAAAATTGTGAATTGTCAACTGTTTCCTATACAAAAATCAGGAAAAAGAGTATACTTGGACAAAAGGAGAGAAAACTATGATATCACGTACAGAAATCAGGAGATTATGCAATTCTTCCGCGTATTTTAAGGGGATGGATTTGTATCATCAGGGAAAAATAGAAGAGTTTTCAGTCTGGGAGCAGGAGGAAGAGGATTTTGTAGATGCTGTAGTAGAAGGAAGCGGTCAAAATTTATATTCTGTTCAGATTACATGCAGACCAGGAGAAAATAAGGTAGCAGAAGCCTTTTGCGAATGTCCGGCCTACGAGAGCTATCCGGGAATCTGCAAACACTGCGTAGCAGTGCTTCTGGCATACCTGGATGAGAAAAAGAACAGTACGGAAAGGGAAAAAAGACTGCCAAGAGCCAGCAAAACCACCAGAGAACTGAAAGAACTGCTGATAAGAAAAGAAGCAGAGCGCACTGCCCCAATCCTTCAAAGGGAGCTTTATGAAAAAGTCCGGCTGGAGCCATATCTTCAGGTGTCTGAAGGGGGAATTTCCATAAGCTTTAAAATAGGAACAGGGCAGATGTATGTGCTGAAAGATATTTTTTCCTTTGCCCAGAATATGGAGATTGGAAGAGAGGCAGCTTATGGGAAAAAGCTGCAATTTGTCCATGTTCCAAAGGTGTTTGAACCGAAATCTGCAAAGCTGGCAGCCTTTCTGGTGCAGTGGTCGGAAGAAAACAGAAACCTGTACAGGGAATCCGCTTGGTATGGGAATTCTTACGGTTATGTTTATCAGAAATTAAAGGAGATTTCACTGTCTGTAGCAGAACTGGCAAAAGTCCTGGAGATTTTACAGGGAACTTCAGTATCAGTGAAACTAAGAGGCCAGGATGCTGGCATGTGGGAAATCACAGAAAAAAGTCCCAAAAGAAGCATAGAACTTTCAGGAGAAGCCATGGGGCTTCGCATCCGGACAGAGAGGCTATTAGTCTTTCGGGACAGCCAATGGGTTATTTATTTCCAGGACCAGAAAATTTTCCTTACCAGACATCAGGAGGGGCCGGAAGAGGAATTGTTCTTCCTTTTACAGCAGCTTCCGGGACAGTGTGCCTTTTTGGAAAAAGAGGATGTTCCGGCTTTTTGCAGGGAGTACCTTCCGGCAGTACAAAAGGAATACTCCTGTGTATGTAAAAATTTTGACCCACAGGAATATACCATAGAGCCGGTTTCCTTTGCATTTTATCTGGATGCTCTGACTGATAGGTTTCTTACAATAAAGGGAGCAGCCTTATATGGGGAAGAAAAGTTTAACTTGTTTGACAAGAAAACAGAAGCCGGCAGACGGGATTTTATAGAGGAAGCCAGGGCAGAGCTTCTGGTAACTTCCTGGGGGAATGCTTATGATGAGAAGCGGCAATGTATGGTACTGGCTGAGGATGAGAATAAGATTTATGAATTTCTTACAGAAGGGATTCCCCTGTTGGGAAAACAGGGAGAAGTTTACGTCTCCGAAGCATTAAAGCGCATGAAGGTTCTGGCTTCTCCCAGAATTTCTGTGGGGATTTCCCTTTCGTCAGGCGCTTTGCATATGGCAGTTTCTTCTGAAACCTTCACCAGGGAGGAACTGGCAGAGATTTTATCCAGATACGATAAGAAAAAACGGTATTACAGACTGAAAAACGGAACCTTTTTAAACATGGAGGGGGGATTAAAGCAGTTATGGGAATTAAAGGAGAGTCTGGGGCTTCTGAGAAAACAGTTGTTGCAGGAGAACATTACACTTCCAACGTACAGGGCGCTGTATCTGGATGGGGAATTTAGCAAATGCGAAGGACTGCAGGTGAAGAAAGACCGGAACTTCAAGGCGCTAATCCGAAATATGAAGACTATAGAGGATAATGACTTTGAACTGCCAAAAAGTCTGGAAGGGATTTTCAGGGAATATCAGAAAACGGGATTTCTGTGGCTGAAAACCTTAAAGACTAATGGATTTGGCGGGATTCTGGCAGATGAGATGGGACTTGGGAAAACCCTTCAGGTGATTGGATTTTTGCTTTCTGAAATGGAAGAGGCAGAAGAAGGAGAGAATAAAAGCTGCCTTATTGTATGTCCGGCCTCTCTGGTTTTTAACTGGATTAGTGAATTTCAAAAATTTGCCCCCGATCTTTGCGTTAAGGCAGTAACCGGAAACAGCAGGGAGCGGGAAGAAATATTAAAGCACTGTGGGGAAAAAGATATTTTGGTGACATCCTATGACTTGCTGAAACGCGATATTTTGTGTTATGAAGCCCACTCCTTTGCTTTCCAGATTCTGGATGAGGCGCAGTATATTAAAAACCATGGCACACAGGCAGCAAAGACAGCCAAAGAAGTTTCAGCAGCCTTTCGTCTGGCGCTTACCGGAACTCCTGTTGAGAACCGGCTCAGTGAGCTTTGGAGTATTTTTGATTATTTATTACCGGGTTTTCTATACTCTTATGAGCATTTCCGGAAGGAGATAGAAATACCCATTGTTCAGAGGCAGGAAGAAGAGGTCAGGGAGCGTCTGAAAAAAATGGTAAGCCCATTTCTGTTAAGGCGGGTAAAAAAAGATGTGCTGAAGGATTTGCCGGAAAAAATAGAAAAGAATCTGTACGCTACCATGGAAGGGGAGCAAAAGGAGCTTTACCATGCTCATGCGCAAAGATTGAAAATGATGCTTGGCAGGCAGACAGAGGAAGAATTCCGCTCTTCCAGAATCCAGGTGTTGTCAGAGCTTACCAGACTGCGGCAGCTCTGCTGCTGTCCGGCACTGGTTTATGAAGGCTATGAAGGGGAATCCTCCAAGGAAGAGCTTTGCATGGAGCTTATCCGGCAGGGAATTTCCTCCGGTCATCGGATTCTGCTTTTTTCCCAGTTTGTTACTATGCTTGAGAGACTGGAAAAAAAGCTGGAGGAACAGGGAATTTCTTATTACAGTCTTACAGGAAGCACTGGAAAGCGCATGAGAAGTCAGTTGGTGCGGGATTTTCAGGAAAAGGATGAGGCAAAGGTATTCTGCATCTCTTTGAAGGCGGGGGGAACCGGACTGAATCTTACTGCAGCGGATATGGTCATCCACTATGATCCCTGGTGGAATCAGGCGGTTCAGGATCAGGCTACGGACAGGGTTCACCGAATAGGACAGAAAAATCCGGTGACCGTATACCGGCTTCTGGAAAAGGACACCATTGAGGAGAGGATACAGCTCCTTCAGGGGCAAAAAAAGAATCTGGCAGAGGAATTGCTCTCAGGAGAAGATATGAGCAGCAGTCGTTTTAACCGTCAGGAATTACTGGAACTTTTATTATAACACTAGGATATAACAACAGGGTATAACAGACATGAGAAACTTGTATGGTTCCTGGCGCTGTTTTGTATTGACGGATAAAAGCGTCAGGATTACAATTTAAGAAATTCGTCCCTCACAGTCAGGAGACTGTGAGGGGTTTTTGCTTACAGAAGGAAAAGGAGGAGTCTTAGATGAATGGTTATAAGAAAGTAATGGATTTTATAGCCGGGATGGAAAAAGTGGTTCTGGTCTTGTCTACAGTGCTGATTCTGGTTCTGACAGTAGGAAATGTACTGTCCAGAAAGCTGCTTCATCGTTCCTGGTCTTTTACTGAGGAACTGGTAGTAGCAGTGTTTGTGCTGATTACCCTGGTGGCGGCAGCTCTTGCGTGCAGGGAAGGGGAGCTGGTAAGCCTGCCGCTTCTCACAGACCGGTTACCGCAAAAGAGCAGAAAGCCGATTGCTGTGATTATTACCCTATTGTCTGTGGCATTTACGGTGGTGCTGTTTCAATATGGTCTGGATAAGGTGCTGACACAGTTGGAAAATGGAAAGCGCACCTTTGTCCTGAACTGGCCGGAGTGGATTTTCTGGTCCTTTATTCCTATTGGGGCAGGGTGTATGATACTGCATTTTATTGAATATTGTGTGGACGTATGTACAGATTTTCAATACGCAAAGAAGAAGGGGGAAGTATAAATGGTTAGCGCAGTGTTATTTTTATCTTTTTTTGTATTTTTGATTTTAAACGTGCCCATTGCCATTTGTCTGGGTCTGTCCTCCGTCTGTGCAATTTTGTATTCCGGCACATCCCTGACTATTGTGGCAACCAATGTGTACTCCGGTATCAGTAAATTTTTGCTACTGGCCATTCCCTTTTTTGTATTGTCTGGAAATATTATGGCAAAAGCGGGAATTTCCAGGAGACTGATTAAATTTGTCAATACCTGTGTGGGACACAGAAGAGGGGGAATTGCCATTGTATGTGTGATTGTGGCTTGTTTCTTTGGAGCGATTTCCGGTTCCGGTCCGGCTACTGTGGCAGCCCTTGGAGCGGTTCTGATTCCGGCTATGGTGGAAGAGGGGAGATTTTCAGCTCCGTTTTCCACAGCTCTTATGGCAACGTCCAGCTCCATTGCTATTGTCATACCGCCAAGCATTGCCTTTGTAGTGTATGCGTCTATTAGCGGAGTGTCTATTGCAGATATGTTCTCCGGCGGTATTGTGCCTGGTATTTTAATGGGCCTGGCGCTGGTAGTGGTAGTTATGATTGAGGTGCGGAAAAAAGGGATTCAGCCTACCATGGAAAAGGCGTCCTGGAAAGAACGAATGAAGGCTTTTGGGGATGCTTTCTGGGGCTTTCTCATGCCGGTGATTATTCTGGGAGGGATTTATGGAGGTGTTTTCACACCTACAGAAGCAGCGGCAGTGTCAGTGGTATACGGACTTTTTGTGGGAATGGTGATTTACCGGGAAGTAAAATGGAGAGATCTGGTGGATATTTTTGTGGATTCTGCCAAGACCACAGGTGGAATTATGTTGATTGTGGCATGCGCATCCTTGTTTTCTTATGTATGTACCCAGTTTGGAATTTCCACAGCAGCTTCCAATCTATTATCCACAGTGGCGCATAACCAGTTTACGTTCCTGTTGATTGTAAATGTGATTTTCCTCATTGCAGGATGTTTTATTGATGCCAATTCCGCTATGTACATTTTTATCCCAATTATGCTGCCGGTATGTAAGGCGCTGGGATATGATCTGGTAGCCTTTGGCGTAATGGCAACTGTGAACCTGGCGATTGGACAGGTAACCCCTCCGGTTGGCGTGAATCTGTTTGTGGCAATCAGTATTAAAATAAAAAAAGGCATGGAGGTTACTCTGCAGCAGATTTCCAGGGCGGTTGTGCCTATGATTGCAGCCTCAGTGGCAGTATTGCTGTTGATTACATATGTGCCTAAGATTTCTACCTTCCTGCCGGAAGTTCTTGCGGGGGATTCTTATACAGGAAAAGTGGCAGAAGGAAGCGCAGAAAGTTCAAAAGATCCTATGGAAGACGCTGCCTTTAACCAGATTGAGGATTACAGTGATTTGGGATGGGAGGAGCAGACATGGAACTTTACCTGCTCTACAACGGAAAACAGTACCTGGTCTGAAGCCGGGGAGCATTTTGGAAAATTAATGGAAGAGGCTACAGGGGGCAAGGTCCATGTGGCGGTATATGCAGCAGACCAGCTTACCAATGGAAATCAGTCAGAGGGAATCCAGGCCTTGATGGAAGGAGATCCGGTGCAGATTTCCATGCATTCTAATTTGATTTATTCTGCTTTTGACCCAAGGTTTAATGTGGTATCCATGCCCTTTAACTTTGATTCTCTGGAAGATGCAGACGAGAAGCTGGACGGAAAAGCAGGGGATATGCTGAAAGAAATTTTGGAGGAATATGGACTCCATACCATGGGAATTGCAGAAAACGGTTTCCGACAGCTTACCAATTCCAAGAGACCGGTGACCTGTGTGGAAGATATGAAAAATCTGAAAATCCGCGTTGCTGGTTCCAACCTGCTGACACAGTGCTATAAACTCTGGGGAGCAGATGCTACCAATATGAACTGGTCGGAGACCTATACTGCATTGCAGCAGGGTACAGTAGACGGTCAGGAAAATCCACTTCCGGCTATTGATGCAGCCAGTGTTCAGGAAGTGCAGCAGTATTGTTCCATGTGGAATTCTATTTATGACTGTCTTTTCTTCTGTATGAATCAGGAACTGTACGATTCTCTTACACCGGAACAGCAAAAGGTGGTAGATGAAGCCGGAAAGAAAGCGGTAGAATACGAACGCTATATTAACAGGGCAGGAGACGAAGAAATTTTGAAACGCTGGGCAGAAGAAGACGGTGTAGAAATTCTTCCAAAAGAAGAATTAGACATGGAATCCTTCCAAAAAGCGGTGGAGGACATTCCACAATGGTTTGAAGAAGAACTCATAAGCCAGGGCTATGACGAAGAAGAAGTCAAAGAACTGATTCAGGCCTTTCAGGGAGAGTAAGAAACAACTGTCCCATATTCCTAACAAACTCAATAAAAATAGCTGTCTTATGAAATTGTCTTTTGGCATATGAATATCGTTCAGGCGAATTTGTCGAGTACCCGTTGAGACTACAGGCTCAACGGGAGCGTAGACTGAGCCGGAACGGTATCATATGCTGTATGACACTTTCCATAAGACAGCTTCTTTTTAATTCTCTTTATCTTTTGGCAAAATCAGATTCAAAAGTACTGCGCAGATGGTTGCCAGTACAACTGGAGATTTTCCGAAAATCATGGTTACCCATTCCGGAAACTGTGCCAGAGAAGCGCTTGCCTGTGTAACGCCCATACCCATGGCAATGGAAAGCCCAACAATCGTAGTGCTTCGGAAGGTCAGCGGCTTTTGGGTAATCAGCTTGATTCCGGTCATGGCAATGGTGGCAAATACAGAAACTGTAGCGCCTCCCAGTACACAGGAAGGAATGGTTGTCAGCAAAGAGGAAAACTTAGGCAGAATTCCGGCTATTAACAAAATCACTGCAGACAGCCCCAGAACTACCCGGCTTACCACTTTAGTTGTTACGACAATACCTACATTCTGGCTGAAGGTGGCAGTAGGAAGTCCGCCCAGAAGCGCGCCCAGAATATTGGAAATACCATATCCGAAGATACCGCCCTTTAATTCGTTATCTGTGGGCATACGGTCCATGGAACCTGTAGTAGTTGCAGAGAAATCACCAATGGCCTGAATGGAGTTAATGGCAAACAATACGCCAATGGCAGCACAGGAAGAAATTTCAAATTTAATGCCAAAATGCAAAGGCATGGGAATCTGAAACAAGGCGGCGCTGGCAACTGGTGTGAAGTCCACCATACCGGCAAACAGGGCAATGATATAACCCACAATAATACCAATTAAAATAGAAGCGAGCTTTACAATTCCTTTGCCAAAATGATTCAGGGCAATTACCACTGCAAGAGTAATCAGGGAAATAGCCCAGTTCTGCCAGGAACCGTAGTCTGGTTTTCCAGTGCCCCCTGCCATATAGTTAATAGCAGTTGGATACAGAGAAAGTCCAATAGCAAATACTACCGTACCGGTAATTAACGGCGGGAAAAATTTGCGGATGGCCTTAATATTGAGCCCCACAAGTGCGGCAATCACACCGCCGAAAATCTGTGCGCCCAAAATAGTAGCAACGTCAAAGCCCTCTGCGATTGCCTGCATACTGGGGACATAGGCAAAGCTGATACCCATAATTACAGGAAGACCAGAGCCAATAGCCATGGATTTTCCTTTGAAAATAGGGAATAATTGTAAAAGGGTAGATAAGGCGGCTACAATTAAGGCTGCCTGGAGTAAAGTAACGGAATCTGCATCGGAAAGTCCGGCAGAGCCTGAAACAATGATTGCAGGGGTTACACAGCCTACAATCATGGCAACTACATGCTGCAGCGCCAGGGGAATTGCTTTTCCCAGTGCCGGACGTCCATCCAGCTTAAACAGCTCAGAGTCCATAGACTCTTGATTTTTCTTACTCAATAGAGTGCACCTCCGTAGTGATATGACTTTTTTCGACATTATAGTATCATTTCAAAATACAAAATGCAAGAAAGAAGGAGCAGTTTGACGGAAAAAAGAAAAATCAGTATAATGAAAAAAGAAAAATCACAAAATCGAAAGAGATGGAGAGAACACCTGTGAAATTTTATAGTCATAAATATATTTTAGAAAATGAGGTTACGGTAAATCCCATGGGCGAGATTGCTGGATTTCAGGTGCGGCCGGGTATGTTTGACATTAATGGCGCAACAGCTCTTGCCAATGGCGTGTGTTTTACTGTGCATACCCATAACGGGACATCCTGTGAATTGCTGTTGTTCCACAGAGAGGAAGAAGAACCTTATGCAGTGCTTCCTTTTCCGGAAGCCTACAAAATAGGGGACGTATATTCTATGATCGTCTTTGATTTAAGAGTGGAGGACTTTGAATACGCTTACCGTATTGACGGACCCTATGATTCCGGTAAAGGTCTGCTTTTTGATAAAAGAAAAGTACTCCTGGACCCGTATGCCCGGGTGGTGGCAGGCCAGAGAATCTGGGGAGAACGCAGACAGGATGCCTATCATGCCAGAGTTTTGCGTGATGTATTTGACTGGGGCGACCAGAAACAGTCGCACAAAGAGCTGTGTGATTTAATTATTTATGAGCTGCATGTCAGGGGCTTTACCCAGCATCCTTCTTCCAGGGTAAAGCACAGGGGAACCTTTGAAGGGCTAAAAGAAAAGATTCCTTATCTGAAAGAACTGGGTGTTAATGCGGTAGAGCTGATGCCGATTTTTGAATTTGACGAAACCATGAACGCCAGAGAGGTAGACGGGAAGAAGCTAATGGAATACTGGG
The DNA here is from genome assembly GCA_958352855.1 of uncultured Bacillota bacterium. Lineage (GTDB taxonomy): Bacteria > Bacillota > Clostridia > Lachnospirales > Lachnospiraceae > Blautia. Next base: position 11,605 of record CATWQE010000035.1, on the reverse strand, counting down.
GCTATAATACAGTGAGCTTTTTTGCCCCTAATACCAGCTATATTGCACAGGATGAGTATAATCAGGAAGGTACGGAGCTGAAGGAACTGATTAAAGAGCTTCATGAAAATCATATTGAAGTAATTCTGGACGTGGTATTTAACCATACAGCAGAAGGGAACGAAAAAGGCCCCACTTTTTGCTTTAAAGGGCTGGATAATAATCTGTATTATATGCTGACGCCGGATGGGAATTATTATAACTTCAGTGGCTGCGGAAATACCTTAAACTGTAATCATCCTATTGTGCGTCAGATGATTCTGGAATGCCTCAGGTATTGGACAGTCAGCTATCGGGTAGATGGTTTCCGCTTTGATCTGGCAAGTATTCTGGGACGAAATGCAGACGGTTCCCCCATGAACAATCCCCCTCTTTTAGAAAGTCTGGCCAATGACCCCATACTTAGCAATGTAAAATTAATTGCAGAAGCCTGGGATGCGGGAGGGCTGTACCAGGTTGGCAGCTTTCCGGCAGGAAGACGCTGGGCAGAATGGAATGGAAGATATCGTGACAACCTTCGGGGATATTTAAAAGGCGAAAACTGGGAGGCGTGGAACGCGGCCTGGAGAATTTGCGGTTCCGGGGATATGTATGGCGGCCTTTTTCATGATGACAACCAGGAATATGCGGGATACAATTCCTCTATTAATTTCTTTACCTGCCATGACGGGTTTACCTTATATGACTTATATTCCTATAATGATAAGCATAATGAAAATAATGGCTGGAATAATACAGACGGAGCCAATGATAACCGTAGCTGGAACTGCGGGGCAGAGGGGGAAACCAGCGATCCGGAGGTGCTAAAGCTTCGTTACCGGATGATTCGCAATGCCTGTGCCATCCTCATGTGCAGCAGGGGAACACCCATGTTTCTGGCAGGAGATGAGTTTGGAAATACCCAGTTTGGTAATAATAATTCTTATTGTCAGGACAATGAGATTTCCTGGCTGGACTGGACTTATCTTGAGAAAAACAAAGAGTTGTTTGAGTTTTTTAAATTTATGATTGCTTACCGCCATAAGCATGCGGTTATCCGCAAAAAGCTTCCAGAGGCAGTGTGCGGTATGGAGCCCATCCATGCCCATGATGTACAGGCAGAACGAACCAATCTGCCAGATGGAACCAGGACTTTTGGGATTAGCTTTGCCGGCTATGATAAGAAGAAAGGGAAGGATGACCTGATTTATATAGCTCTGAACACCTATTGGGAGGATGTGACGATTACCCTGCCAGACTTACACAGAAGAGGCGCCTGGTATTTAAGTGTGAACACTTATGGAGATGGACAGGGAAGATATTTCTATCCGGAAGGAGAGGAAATACGCATAGAAGGAAACTTTGTAATGCGTCCCAGAAGTGTGGCGGTATTTACAGGAAAAACCTTTTAAAAGAGAAAAATTTCATACCCCCGATGCTGCTTTGGCTCAGTCTGCGTCAAAGCAGCATCGGGGGTTTTAAGGCTTATTCGCCTGGAGTCCATTCGCGGTAAACCTGTGCCAGAAGTTTTACCAGAAATTCTTTGGAGAACTGGCTGGTGTCCACACAGAAATTATAGTTTTCAGGATCGTTCCATTTCTCATCTGTGAAGAATTCGTAGTAGGCTTTTCTGGATTTGTCTGTTTTTCGTATCATTGCCCTGGCGCTGCGGTCTTCTCTGCCAAGGCGCTCCATTACCTTTTGTACCCGGTATTCATAAGGCGCATAGACAAAAAGACTGAGGCATTTGCCGCGTAGAAGGTAGTTTGCACATCTTCCAACAATGATGCAGTCTTCTTTTTGAGCCAGATCCTGGATGATTTTTGATTCGGTCTCAAAGAGGACGTCATTCATGGGATGAAAGTGATATTGAGGCTGCATTTGCATCTGTTCTTTTATAGGAAGCCGCCACTGGCTTGCCTTTTTTTCGTCTACTTTTAACAGTTCTTCATAAGGAATATCGTTTTCCTCACTGGCAAGACGGATTAATTCCTGATCATAGAAATGGATTCCCAGTTCTTCGGCGAGAGCTTTTCCCAGAAGCCTTCCGCCGCTTCCATACATACGGTTAATAGTAATTACACGATGAGCCATAAAAATACCTCCTTACATGCTGAATTCTTGCTTTCGTTTGCTGAATTTATTATAACATAAATATTCCGAAAATTCTACAAATATGAAGAAAATGTAACAATATTTTCCTGAGGTTGCATTTTCGGGGGAGATATATTATATTAAAGGTTGTAATGTCATCAACCCGTAGATTGTGTTGGCATATTATAAGGAGAATGAAAAATGGAGAACACAAGTCAAAAAAAGAAAATGAGTCCGGCAAAGCGGAGACGGAAACGGATTCAGAAGGCGTTTCGGATTGCCGGAGAGATTTTAGTTGGGATCCAGATCCTTGTGACACTTGTTTTTATAGGATGTATCTGGAGACTTGGAATGATTCCTACCAAGCTGGTAGCAGGGCTTGCGGCTATTTTGTTAGTGTTTGCAGCTTTGTTGTTTACAATGCAGGTGATTACCAGGGGGAAGGCAATCGTCAGTAAGCTTGTTAGTGTTTTGATGTCTGTAGTCCTGGTTTTTGGTTCTGTATATCTTTTCAAAACGCATGACGCAGTGGAAGATCTTACGGACACCTCTCTTGGAAAGCAGGTACATAGCATTTTGGTAGTGGTACGCAAGGATGACCCTGCAGAGAAGGTTCAGGATACCAAAGATTATATTTATGGTGTACAGCAAAGCCCCGAAGAGAATGAAATTGATAAAGCCATGGAAAAAGTCAATGAAGATACAGGGGCAGAAGTGATGACTGCAGAGTACAATACACTAAATGAGCAGGCGGCAGCTCTGTTAGACGAAAGTGTTGAGGCTATTGTATATGATGAAGGATATGGCGGAATTCTGGATGAGGTATATGAGGGATTTAGCAGCCAGACGAAAATCATTGGCCAGTACAGCATTGAAAGCGAACCGTCTGAGGAAGAAAATCTGCTGGCAGGAGCAGCGGCAGAGGTAAATGTCAAGGATGAAACCTTTAGCATTTATATCAGTGGTATTGATGTATATGGACCAATTTCTTCTAAGAGCAGAAGTGATGTCAATATTATTGCAACTGTAAATCCAAGTACAAAGCAGATTCTGCTTACCAATACACCGCGTGATTATTATGTCCCGATTCCGGGAGTCAGCGGAGAAGGAAAAGATAAGCTTACCCATGCGGGAATTTACGGTGTGGAAAAATCTATGGCTACTCTGGGACAATTATATGGTATTGAAATTCCATTTTATGCGCGTGTGAACTTCACTTCCCTGATTACCATGGTTGACCTTATGGGAGGCGTTGACGTGGATTCAGAGGTGGCGTTTACTACAAACGGTGCCGGCGGCGCTATTATTAGTGTACAAAAGGGCATAAATCATTTTAATGGTGAACAGGCTCTGGCATTTGCAAGAGAGCGTTACAGCCTGGAAGGCGGAGACAACCAGAGAGGTAAGAACCAGATGGCAGTTATTCAGGCTATGTTCAAGAAAATGATTACACCGGAGATGCTGATGAAAGCGCCGACCATGATTTCTGAAATCAGTGACAGCGTGGAAACCAACATGTCCATGGATCAGATTCAGAAACTGATTCAGAGCCAGTTAAGCAGCGGAGGAAGCTGGACAATTAAGTCTGTTGCAGCAGAAGGTACAGGAGACAGCCAGTATTGTTATTCCATGCCTGGAACAGCCCTGTATGTTATGCAGCCAAATATGGAAAGTGTAGAAAATATTAAGGCTCTGATGCAGTCAGTACAAAATGGAGAAAAACTTCCGGAATAAAAGAGATTTTCTCTTGGCAGAAATGCCATAAGATGATATGATAACAAAATAGAAAAAGCAGTTCTGGCATTTGCCAGGAACGATATTATGATAGAGGCGCAGGTTTCAAGAGTAATTTGCTGCAACAGGCTGGGCAGCCGCAGCAGATGAAAGGGGAAACTGCCGAAGAAGCAAAAACAGCCCGGGTTTTGCTTCTGGGACACTGTAGAATATGCAGTGTACTGTCACGAAATCGTGGAGCGCTATCAGCATTGGTCATAAGAAATTTGTCAAAAACCATGAGCGCGTTCCCGGACAGGGGAATATCGTTCATGGTTTTTCTATTTGCAAAAGGCAAAGAAGAAAGAGAGAGGAAAAATGATTATGACACAGAAGAAACGTAAAATGATGGGTGCAGTTCTGGCGGCGCTGGTTCTTATGGCTATGTTTGCTGTGACCGTTTTTGCTGGGGCTGAAGATGCGCCTAAGCCACAAATGTATGCAACTTTTTGGTCTCTGGTGCCTCCGGTAATTGCAATCGGGCTGGCGCTAATTACAAAAGAGGTATACAGTTCTTTGTTTATTGGAATTTTAGTAGGAGCCATGTTTGCTGCTGACTTCCGGTTTGAAGGAACTGTACTGAAAGTATTGGATGATGGATTTATTGGAGTGCTTTCCGATTCATCCAATGTGGGAATCCTGATTTTCCTGGTTATTCTGGGCGCTATGGTGTGTATGATGAATGCAGCCGGCGGTTCTGCTGCTTTTGGAAGATGGGCAAGCACCCACATCAAAACAAGAATCGGAGCCCAGATTGCGACGATTATTTTAGGCATGCTGATTTTTGTAGATGATTATTTCAACTGCCTTACAGTGGGAAGTGTTATGTGTCCTATTACAGACAAGCACAATGTATCAAAAGCAAAGTTTTCTTATCTCATTGATGCAACCGCAGCTCCTATCTGTATTATTGCGCCGATTTCTTCCTGGGCAGCCGCAGTCAGCGGGTTTGTGGAAGGGGAAGATGGACTGGCTATTTTTATTAATGCAATTCCATATAACTTTTACGCATTATTGACCATTATTATGATGTTTGGCCTGGTACTGATGAGAATTGACTACGGTCCCATGGCTTTGCATGAAGCAAATGCTATGAAAGGTGATATTTATACCAGCGGCAAGCGGACAGACGAAGAAGCGGAAAAGAAATTCAATCCCAAGGGAAAAGTCATTGACCTGGTGGTGCCAATCGTAATTCTTATTATCTGCTGTATTACCGGCATGATTTATACAGGCGGATTTTTCAGTGGCACTGATTTTGTTACTGCGTTCTCCAAGAGTGAAGCATCTTTGGCTTTATCTATTGGAAGCTTTTTTGCATTGGTGCTCACTGTGATTTTCTATGTATGCAGAAGAGTGCTTTCTTTCAGGGGATGTATGGAATGTATTCCAGAAGGGTTTAAGGCCATGGTTCCTGCTATTTTAATTCTCACCTTTGCATGGACCTTAAAGACAATGACGGATAGTCTGGGAGCAGATGTTTTTGTGGCAACTGCCATGAAATCTGCTTCAGATGGTTTGATGAACCTGCTTCCTGCGATTATTTTCCTGGTGGGCTGCTTCCTGGCATTTGCCACAGGAACTTCCTGGGGAACCTTTGGAATTTTGATTCCCATTGTAGTAGGCGTGTTTGAAACTCAGAATCCGGAGCTTATGATTATTTCTATTTCAGCGTGTATGGCAGGAGCTGTATGCGGCGACCATTGTTCTCCCATTTCAGATACCACGATTATGGCGTCTGCGGGAGCGCAGTGTAACCATGTAAATCATGTGGCAACACAATTACCATATGCTTTAACCGTAGCTGGGGTAAGCTTTGTGACCTATATTGTGGCTGGTTTTGTGCAGACACCCTGGATTGCATTACCTGTGGGAATTGTGCTGATGCTTGGAACCTTGATGGTGATTAAGAAAATGCAGAAAAAATAAAGAGTTATTCTATTGACTGTATATCAAGAATATTTATACACTTCTGGCTCAGCCTGCGTTCACTTTGAGCCTGTAGTCTCAAAGCGTACTTGGCAGATTCGCCAGAAGTGTATATTCTGTATTGCAGTTCATAGGATAACTCTTTTTGTATGATGTTTATTGTGACAATTCCTTCTCCTGGGCTTTCATTTCTTTTATGACGGAGCGGTTCAGGATAACCGCCAGAAGGAAGGCGCATAAATCGGCAATGGGCTGTGCCAACTGGATGCCCAGGATGCCTGCCAGTCCCGGGAGAATTAAAATGGCAGGAATGAAGAAAATCCCCTGTCTGGCAGCAGCCAGAAGAGAGGCCCGGAAGGTTTTTCCTATGGTCTGGGTCATCATATTGTTCATAATTACCCAGCCGGTGAGGGGCAGGGCTATGCATTGCAGACGTAAGGCTTTGGCTCCAATAGAAATGACCTGAAGGTCATCTTTTCGGAACAGGGAAATCAAAGGGGAGGCAAAGCAGAAGCCCAAAACTGCAATGACAAAGAGCACACAGGTGGCAACCTTTACACAAAACCAGAATGCCTCCATAACCCTGTCATAACGTTTCGCACCATAATTAAAGCCACAGACAGGCTGAAAACCCTGTCCAAATCCAATCAGGGAAGATGAAGCAAACTGACTGATTCTGGAGACAATGGACATGGCGGCTATGGCTGCATCTCCATAGGGATTTGCCGCCCAGTTCAGCGCCAGAATAGCAAGACTGCCAAGGCCCTGGCGAAACAGGGAGGGAAGTCCTCCGCTGGCAATAATCCGAAGATTTTTCCCAGGGTTTTGTAAGGATTTCAGCCGCAGGGGAACGCAGCCGGAAATCCGGTGTCCCATAAGAAGCAGGAGAAAGCTGACAAACTGGCTTAAAATCGTGGCAAGAGCAGCGCCTGCCACACCCATATCAAAACCAAAGATAAATAAAGGGTCCAGGAAAATATTCAAAATACCACCAGAAGTAATACCAATCATGGCATAAAAGGCGTTGCCCTGAAACCGAAGCTGATTATTCAAAACCAACTGGGCAGTCATATAAGGCGCACCCAGAAGAATAATTCCCAGATATTCCTTGGTATAGGGCAAAATGGTATTGGTTGAACCAAGAGCCAGGGCCAGGGGCTCCAGAAACAAACAGCCAAGAATGGTGACGCAAAGCCCGCATAAAAGAGCAGAAAAAAAGCCAAGAGAAGCCAGTTGTCCGGCAGTAGCTGCATCCTTTGCCCCCAGACGTCTGGAAATAGAATTACCGGATCCATGGCCGAAAAAGAAGCCAAGGGCCTGAATCACTGCCATAATGGGAAATACAACGCCTACAGCAGCAGTGGCGCTGGTACCGATTCTGGCTACAAAAAAAGTATCAGCCATATTATAAAATGAAGTAATCAGCATACTGATAATCGTAGGTACTGCCATGCGGCCAATGAGCCCCGGAATGGAGGCAGTAGTCATCATCTGAAATTTCTCTTCCTGAGTCATAGATGTTTTCAAAATATTCCCTTCTTCCTGTATAACAAGTATATTTTTATTATAGAGATTTTCAGGGCAGGGAACAAGAGTGAAAAGAAAAAATATGAGGAAATTCAGGCGCGCAGATAGGTACGCATGCTTTTTAGGGCATGTTTTTCCAGACGGCTGACCTGGGCCTGGGAAATACCGATTTCCCGGGCAACCTCCATCTGGGTGCGGCCTTCATAAAAACGCATTTCTACAATGTTCCGTTCACGCTCATCCAGGCGTTTCAGGGCTTCTTTTAAGGAGAGATTCTCCACCCAGTTTTCTTCTTTGTTCTTCTTATCGCTAATCTGATCCATAACATACAGGGTGTCTCCGCCTTCTGTGTAAACAGGCTCATAGAGGCTTACAGGGCTTTGGATGGCATCCAGGGCATAGACGATTTCTTCTTTTTCAATGCCGATTTCTTCGGCAATTTCATTTAAAGTGGGTTCTTTTAGGTTTTGTTTCATATAATTTTCTTTTGCATAGATTGCTTTATAGGCAGTATCCCGCAGGGAACGGCTGACCCGAATGGAATTATTGTCTCTTAAATAACGGCGGATTTCGCCGATAATCATGGGAACCGCATAAGTGGAAAATTTCACATTCAGGGTGGTATCGAAATTATCAATGGCTTTCATAAGCCCTACACATCCAATCTGAAACAAGTCGTCTGCATTTTCATTGCTGCTGGAAAATCGTTTAATGACACTGAGTACCAGACGCAGATTCCCTTTGATATATCGTTCCCGGGCTTCGGTATCTCCTTTTTTTATACGTTCAAATAAAGCCTCTTTTTCTTCATTAGTAAGAACAGGGAGACGCGAGGTGTTCACGCCGCAAATTTCAACTTTATTGAGTGCCATAGCAAGAATCCTCCAATCATTTTCTATTAAGAATGATTCTCAGCAAAAAGGGACAATATACCAGAATGGGGGAAATTTAATAAAGTTTTAGACCTTGACAGAAGAAAAAGAGGAAAGAGATTTCGTGTTCTGCATTGAAATAAAAGAGGGCAGATGCTATGATACAGATAGAAGAAAGGGGTGTGCTTATGCAGAATTATTCAGGAGAAATGGGACTGCAATATCATTTACAGATTCGCAAAGGAGATGTGGGGAAATACGTGATTTTGCCGGGAGATCCCAAACGGTGTGAAAAGATTGCCAGTCATTTTGAAAATGCGAAACTGGTGGCAGACAGCAGGGAATATGTGACCTATACAGGATATCTGGAAGGGGAAAAAGTAAGCGTGACCTCAACCGGAATCGGAGGGCCTTCGGCTTCTATTGCCATGGAAGAACTGGTAAGATGCGGCGCGGATACCTTTATCCGGGTAGGAACCTGTGGAGGCATGGATATAGAAGTAAAAGGCGGAGACCTGGTGGTTGCAACAGGTGCCATCCGCATGGAAGGTACCAGCAAGGAATACGCTCCTGTGGAGTATCCGGCAGTGGCAGACCTGGAGGTGACCAATGCCCTGGTTCAGGCGGCAAAAAAACTGGGATATTCCTGCCATACCGGTGTGGTACAGTGTAAGGATGCGTTCTATGGACAGCATGAGCCAGAGACAAAACCGGCAGGCTATGAGCTTTTAAATAAATGGGAAGCATGGCTGCGCATGGGATGTAAAGCTTCAGAGATGGAATCTGCAGCTCTGTTTATTGTGGGAGCATATTTAAGAGTGCGGGTTGGTTCAGATTTTCTGGTAATGGGAAATCAGGAACGGGAAAAAGCAGGATTGGAAAATCCCATTGTGCATGATACAGAAGCAGCTATTAAGGTGGCTGTGGAGGCTCTGCGCCTGTTAATCAGAAAGGACAGGGAAAATTTATGACAGAAGAACAGAAAGAAGAATTAGTAAAAAAAGCCCTGGAAGCCAGGCAGTTTTCTTATGCCCCCTATTCCGATTTTCGGGTGGGTGCAGCTTTGCTTTCAAAAGGCGGACAGATTATTACAGGCTGCAATATTGAAAACGCAGCCTATTCTCCTACAAACTGTGCAGAGCGCACAGCGGTGTTTAAGGCGGTTTCCGAGGGCATCCGGGAGTTTGAAGCCATTGCCATTGTGGGAGGTCCGGGAGAAGAACCGCCAAAAGAAACAGCGGCGCCCTGTGGAGTGTGCAGACAGGTGCTTATGGAGTTTTGCGATGCAAAGGAATTTCAGGTACTTCTAGGAAAAGGGGATGGAACCTGGAAGGAATATACCCTGGAGGAATTGCTTCCTCTTGGGTTTTCTCTGGCAAAAACAGAACAGGAGTGAGAATATGAGATATCAGAGGATTTTTACGATTGTACTGGATTCTCTTGGGATTGGAGCTATGGAGGATTCGCCTGAATACGGAGATGTAGGCGTAGATACCCTGGGACATATTGCAGCATGCAGAGGGCATCTGCAGATTCCAAATCTTAAGCGTCTTGGAATTGCCAATTTAAAAGCCCTTCATGGAGTGGAGCCTGTGGAAAGTCCCCTGGCAGCTTATATGCGGCTACGGGAAAAAAGCTGTGGAAAAGATACTATGACCGGTCACTGGGAGATGATGGGACTTTATGTGACGAAACCTTTTCAGACCTTTACAGAGACGGGATTTCCAAAAGAGCTCATAGAAGAATTGGAGAAGCGTACAGGCAGAACCATTATCGGAAACAAAAGCGCCAGTGGAACAGAAATTCTGGAAGAACTGGGGGAAGAAGAAATCCGGGATGGAAAACTTATTGTCTATACCTCTGCGGATTCGGTGCTTCAGATTTGCGGCAATGAGGAAACCATGGGACTGGAAAATCTGTATCGCTACTGTGAAATTGCCAGAGAGCTTACCATGAAGGATGAATGGAAAGTGGGAAGAGTCATTGCCAGACCTTATACAGGAAGAAAAAAAGGAGAGTTCAGGCGCACAGCAAACCGTCATGATTATGCCTTAAAACCTTACGGGAAAACGGTTCTTGACAGCTTAAAAGAGCATGGCCTGGACGTGATTTCTGTTGGCAAGATTTATGATATTTTTGACGGACAGGGATTAACTGCGTCCAATAAATCAAAAAGTTCCACTCATGGAATGGAACAGACCATAGAAATTGCAAAGGGAGAATTTAAGGGCCTTTGCTTTACCAACCTGGTGGATTTTGACGCTCTGTGGGGACATAGACGAAATGTCCAGGGATATGCAGAAGAACTGGAAAAATTTGATGTGATGTTAGGGAAACTGCTGGAGGTATTAAGAGAGGATGATTTGTTGATTCTTACAGCAGACCATGGAAATGATCCAACCTATACAGGAACAGACCATACCAGGGAACAGGTGCCATTTCTGGCATATTCTCCATCCATGAAGGAAGGGAAAGACCTGGGAGCCAGTGATACCTTTGCAGTGATTGGCGCAACCATTGCAGAGAATTTTCAGGTGCCTATGCCAGAGGGAACCATTGGAACTTCCGTTTTGGAAAAACTGTGAAAAGAAAGGATTCGGGAAATGGAAAAAAGAGAAATTTTAAAGAGATTAGACCACACCTTATTAAAGCAGACAGCCACCTGGGAGCAAATACGATCACTGTGTGAAGAAGGCATGGAGTATGAGGTGGCTTCCGTATGTATTCCGCCCTGCTATGTGAAAAAAGCCAAGGACTATGTAAAGGAGCGTCTGAAAATCTGTACGGTCATCGGATTTCCAAATGGAAATATGACCACTGCGGCAAAGGTTTTTGAGACAGAGGATGCTGTGAAAAACGGGGCAGATGAAATCGACATGGTGATTAATCTGGGAATGGTAAAAGAACAAAATTATGAAGGTGTTCTGGCCGAAATTCAGGAGATTAAGCAGGCCTGCCATGGAAAGCTTTTGAAGGTCATTATTGAAACCTGCCTGCTCACAGAAGAGGAGAAAATGAAGCTCTGTCAGGTGGTAAGCAAATCAGGGGCAGACTATATTAAGACTTCTACAGGCTTTTCCACAGGAGGGGCCACCTTTGGGGATGTGGAGCTTATGAGAAAACATGTAGAAAAAGGCATAAAAGTAAAGGCAGCAGGGGGAATTGCTTCTGTAGAAGATGCAGAAAAGTTTATTGCTCTGGGAGCAGATCGCCTGGGAACCAGCCGGCTGATTTCGTTGTTAGAAAAAAAATAAAATTTTTTTCAAAAAAGTGTTGACAATTCACGACAAATCAGTATATAATAGCAAAGCAGTCAGCAATACAGCAACTGTGGAACGGGATCTTAGCTCAGCTGGGAGAGCATCTGCCTTACAAGCAGAGGGTCATAGGTT
>CATWQE010000034.1 GCA_958352855.1 uncultured Bacillota bacterium | reverse complement strand
CCCGCTGCATATGGCCTGGAATGGTAATGCGGATATCTAAATCCAGCTTGTTTTCCAGTTGGTTTGCCAACTGATAGGCAACCGATGGATATTGTTTTCTGTATTCTTCCTGTTTCTTCTTAAATTCTTTTTTGGTCAGTTTGGCATCTGCCTTGGAAACAGCGCCCTCTGCCACTGCCAGAATGGTAAATCCTTTTCCGGCTTTGTTTCTTCTGTTAATTGCTTCTACTACTTTGTCAATATCATATGGAATCTCTGGAATCAGAATAATATCTGCACCTCCCGCAATCCCTGCATGGAGGGTCAGCCATCCTACTTTATGCCCCATAACTTCCACAATAAATACCCGGCTGTGGGAGGCTGCTGTGGTGTGAATACAGTCAATGGCATCTGTAGCAATGTTTACTGCGCTCTGAAATCCAAAAGTCATATCTGTTCCCCAGATATCATTATCAATGGTTTTAGGAAGATGAATAATATTCAGCCCCTCTTCTCTTAAAAGATTGGCTGTTTTCTGTGTTCCGTTTCCTCCTAAAATCACCAGACAATCCAAACGCAGCTTGTGATATGTCTGTTTCATGGCTTCTACCTTATCCAGACCTTTCTCATCTGGAACACGCATCAGTTTAAAAGGCTGACGGGAAGTTCCCAAAATGGTGCCTCCTCTGGTGAGAATTCCGGAAAAGTCTTTTGAAGAAAGCATTCTGTAATTCCCATAAATAAGACCTTTATACCCATCGTCAAACCCATAAACTTCCAATTCCTCCAGGTTGTTGCTCAAACCTTTTACAACGCCTCTCATAGTGGCATTTAATGCCTGGCAGTCTCCGCCACTGGTAAGTAAACCGATTCTTTTCATTCTTTCCACATCCCATCTAAAAAAATTATTATAGTGAAGCTGCATCTATTATATAATATTTTATATTTTGCCACAACTTTTTTTTCATTTGACAAACAGTAAAAAAACCGTTATACTGATACATACCGTACAGCCGGGGAGATAGCGGTGCCCTGTACCTGCAATCCGCTACAGCAGGGGTGTTGCCAAACGGAGGGGCTCTTCTTGTGAAGCTGCCCTCTATAAGTGGCGTTGACGTTTGGGTCTTACGCAACAGGAATCTGTGAACCGTGTCAGGGCAGGAATGCAGCAGCACTAAGCAGAACCTTCTGTGTGCCGTAAGGGCGCTTGGGCTGAGTTAACTGTAGAGGTAACGTTTGTGAGAAAGTTTCGATGGGCGGTGTACGGTAAAAAAATGTCTGAATTTCTTTTATCTTTCAAATTAATTTTTCCCTTTTTATTTCAATTGAATATACAAACCGTTTTGGGCATAGATTTTTAAAAAAGCATGAGGTTTGTTTATGGAACAGTGGATGCTGGAAATGATGAATTCTTTCGGGTATCTTGGAATCTTCTTTCTGATTCTGGCTGAAAATATTTTTCCTCCTATTCCTTCAGAGGTGATTCTTACTTTCGGAGGATTTATGACAACTTATACTAAAATGCATGTGCCTGGTGTTGTACTTTCTTCTACAGCCGGTAGTCTCGTAGGGGCTGTCATTTTATATCAGATTGGAAATTTGTTATCCCCTGAAAGGTTGGAACATCTCATAGCCGGACCTGTGGGAAAGGCTTTAAGGCTCAAAAAAGAACATATTCAACAGGCTATGGACTGGTTTGACAGCAGGGGAAATTATACGGTATTTTTTTGTCGTTTTATCCCCATTGTCCGCAGCCTGATTTCTATTCCAGCCGGTATGGCAGCCATGGCTTCCGGACGTTTTCTCTGGATGACTGCCCTTGGAAGTTTTCTCTGGAATCTGGCGCTGATTTCTCTTGGAGCTTTTGCCGGTTCCTCCTGGGAAAAAGCTGCCCGATATTTTGGTAACTATACGAAAGCTGCCAAAATCGTACTTCTGGCAGCTTGTGTGATAGGGGGAATTGTATTTCTTCGCAGAAAAATTGCAAAATCACCGCATTAAATTGTACGACAGGAATATTGGTTGCAGTTTTATGTGACAATTCATTTAGTTTATGAATTCAGGAAAAAGTATCGTGTAATTTCTGTATGTATTCTGGGGTTGTGCCGCAGCAGCCGCCTATGATGTCTGCACCTGCGTCTACCAGGTGTTTCATGCATGCCGCAAATTCCCTGGCTTCCATAGAGTAGACTGGCTGCCCCTGAGCATTTATAACAGGCATTCCTGCATTTGGCTTTACGATTAAAGGAATGTTTACTCTTTTCCGCATATTTTCTACCACTGACAAGAGCTGGTCCGGCCCGGTAGAACAGTTGATTCCCACAGCATCTGCCCCCATTTCTTCCAGGGTTTCCACTGCTTCGTAAATATTTCCACCAAAAAAGAGGCTGCCATCAGACTCTACGGTAAGTGTACACATAACCGGAAGACTGCACACAGAGGCTGCAGCATCCAGAGCTGCCATACATTCGGTTACTCCAAGCATGGTTTCCGCTACCAAAAGATCAATGCCTTCCCGGGTCTGCACAAGAATTTGTTCTCTATAGGCTTCCAAAAGTTCCTCATAGGATGTTTCCTGGTTTCCTGCTGTAGTCAAATCTCCTGCCACAAGCATCTGGTTTCCCACTGCTGTTCTGGAAATCTCTATGAGCGCTTTGTTTAATTCTTCCACCTGATTTTCCAGCCCATAGTTCTTCAGGCTAATACGATTAGCTGAAAAAGTAGGAGCATAGACAATCTGAGAACCTGCTTTTTCGTATGCTTTTTGAAGTTCCTGTAAGGGCTTTGGGTTCTCACAAATCCATTGTTCTGTACACACGCCTTTTGGCATTCCCGCCTTCATCAGATTAGAGCCTGTGGCTCCATCTAAAATCACTGGTCTTTGCTTTACCAGATTCTGAAATTCCTGTTTTGTCATTCTACACTCTCCTTTGCTTCTTGTTTTTTCCTTGCCTTTTCTTCTCTCAATTCCTTAAAAAACCCAGAAAGCATCTGGCTGCATTCCTCTTCTAAAACCCCTCTTGTCACCTGGGCTTTATGGTTAAATCCGTCCATTTCCAGCAGATTCAGAACAGAACCTGCACAGCCTGCCTTTGGATTCATACTGGCAATCACAACCCTGTCCATTCTGGATTGAATGATAGCTCCTGCACACATCTGACAAGGCTCCAGGGTTACATAAAGGGTACAGCCTTCTAACCGCCAATCTCCCAGCTTTTTGCTGGCTTTTCGAATTGCATTGATTTCTGCGTGGGATGTGGTATTCTTATCTGTATTTCTCCGGTTATAGCCCCTGGCAATAACCTTACCCTCACAGGTAATGACACAGCCTATGGGCACCTCTTTCAAAGCATAGGCTTTCATTGCCTGCTTTTTGGCTTCTTTCATAAATTTTATATCATCTTTGCTCTGTTTTTCTTCTTCTGTCATGGACCTTCCTCCGTAAAATGTCCTAAATCTCAAAAGAGACTGTCCCATAAAACAGCAGGCAGCCTCTTCATAAGCGGAGACAGTGGGATTCGAACCCACGTGCCCTTGCGGACAACCGCATTTCGAGTGCGGCTCGTTACAGCCACTTCGATATGTCTCCGAACAGTCTTTATTATATAACTCACTCCTTCTGCGGGTCAAGTGGAAATTATGTCAAAACTCACCACTGTTTCATCAACAAAAACTCTCCTTAATGTACAGGATTCCTCTGAATTTTTATATTTCCTTGAGTTTCTTTGCCTGAATCGGCTTGATTTTAAGTCTGTTCCCGAAAATTGTATTTTTACAATTTCCGGGAATGTATAGATTTATTAGATACTTGATTGTAATTACTTTGTTGCAGGTTCTGCTTCGGAAATCCATTTCCGGATACTTTGCGCATCCATTTCCAGTACTTCTGCAATTGCTTCATCTGTATAGCCTTTTTGGTGCATATTTAAAGCAGTATTCTGTTTTGCTTCCATCTGGCCTTCTAATTTTCCTTCTAACTTTCCAGCTTCTCTTTCGTCCCTCATCATTTCCTCAAAAATCATAAAGCGTTCCTCCATTTCACGATTGCTCTTAATCCAGCAAATAGATTCCTGAAGACGCTTTACAAAGGGATCTTGAAAATCTTCCTGACTCTCCTCCAGATTTGCCTTTACAAATTTCAGAAAACTCACCAGTTCTTTTGGAACCTCCTCCTCATTCTCCCCATACGTATTCAGAAATACAATACAACGCCCATCTTCCAGTTCTACCTCTGTATTCTCCTTACATTTTGACTGGAAAGTGTAGCGATATTTACCTTTTCCAAATGGGTCAAAATCACAGATAAAGATAACATAACTGTTAGGCAGTTCCTTATATTCATGCCCCGCCAAAAGCATCTCCATATCCATCTGACTCTGATAATAGCGGCTACGTCTGCCAAGCGCAGGTTTTCTAGCTACCTGCATTTCTATATTGTACCTTGTATTCTTTTCATCTTTTGCATACACGTCCAGACGGACACCTTTATACTCTGGATGATAAACCATGCTCTTTTCCCTGCTCACTTCCACATGATCTATTTGCATTCCAAGTACTAATTCCACAACTCCTTTACAGTTTTCCGGCTCTGCCATGACTGCGCCAAACATAAAGTTATTTTTAATAGTAAGATTTTGAAATTTTTGTTCTGACATATTCGCTCCTCCGTCTTGACAGAGGAATCCTGTAAGCAAAGTATATCATGAAAAAATGAAAAAGTATACCGTCTATTTTCTTTATTTTTTCAAACGAATCTATGAAAACATTTTTTAATCTGTTGTTTCCATGGCTTCCACATTCGGCTTTTCAATAAAACGGTACCAATACCCAAACTGCTGATTCTGCCTGGAACCGCCTCCTGTTTCTTTAAAATACGGAAAGCCGAACATATTTGCCATAAGCGCTTCCTGGCGTTCATAAAATCCCGGAATTCCCAATATGTAGGCTCCATCCTCTTCCCTTCTGGCAAGAATCACATACCCAAATTTTCCATACCCATGGCGCAGAAAATTGTTATAAAACAAACCCTGGTCTTTTCTGTTAAGCAGCCCGAAATCCTCTCTGGTTAGTTTCCTGCAATTAGAGAAACTATTGTCACAAAAAAACACCTCCTCCTGCTCCATAACAGGCCTAAACGGTTCCTCCTCCACACTTTCCTTTGCTGGTTCTTGAACAAAAGGTTCTTCTGCTGTTGGAATTGTAGGTGCAGGCTGCTGCTGCACTTCTTCTACCTCTTTTATTTCTTCTGCTTCTCTTTGTTCTTGCCTTGAATCTCTGATGGCGTTCTGCTCGTCTATAGATTCCATTTCTGATTGTGGCTCTGTTTCTATTTCTTCTTTTGGAACACTTTTCTGTTCTGCTGCCTGCATTCTTCCTTCCTCCTGCAGAATTATTTCCTGTAACTGAATAGGCTTATCATCCCACCCGCTTCCATAGAAAACCCCAGAATCTGTTCTCAAAATCAGACCACATAAATCTTCCAGGGAATAGGAACTGTCTCCCATATGTTCCGAATCCATTTCCTGTTCAAAACGGATACTATCCCCTGCAAGGTCACAGGTTCCCAGTAAAATCCCCTTGCAAGCTTGATTTTCCCTTACATATCCATAAATTTTCGTTGGCATGGGAATACCACTGCAAACTCCTGCCAGCCTGTACTGCATTCTGCATGTGCCATCTCTGGATTCCACCTTGATAAAGCCTTTTCCATTTCCTTTTTTTCCATCTGGATATTCATATACATAAGCTATAAATCTGCGATATCCTGCCATAATCCCTCTTTCTTTGGAATCGGCGCATTTTGCGCGGTTCCATATAATACGTTATCTCTAAACTATATGCGGGAATTTATTATTTAGACTAAAGTTCCTTTTTTGAAACCTTAAACCTATAAACTGCTATCAAATTAGTTCTGGTTTTGCGCACAAAAGAAATACACCTATCCTTCTGAAAACATTTTCTCAGAGAATAGGTGTGCTTTTTAAAGATATTTATAAAATCCTTCTCCTGTCTTTTTCCCCAATTTTCCTCCCCTTACCATTTTCCGTAAATAGGGATGAGGACGGTATTTCGTGTCTCCTGTTTCCATCTGTAAAACTTCCATAATAGCCAGAACTACATCTAATCCCACTAAATCACCTAAAGCTAACGGACCCATTGGATGATTGGCTCCAAGTTTCATGGCTGTATCAATATCTTCTACACTGGCTATGCCCTCTGCATAAATTCCAACAGCTTCATTAATTAATGGTATCAACATTCTATTAACTACAAACCCTGCGCTATCTTTCACCTCCACTGGCACTTTACCCATGTCCTTGACAATTTCTTTTAAGTTCTCTACCTGTTCTCTAGGTGTATCAAGACCTTGTATTATTTCTACCAACTTCATGACTGGTGCCGGATTAAAAAAATGCATTCCTATAACAGGACGCCCAATTCCAGAGCCAATTTCAGTAATAGAAAGAGATGAAGTATTGGTTGTAAAAATGCAGTTTTCTGGACAGATATTATCTAATTCTCGAAATGTCTCTTGTTTAATTTTCAAATTTTCCACAGCCGCTTCAAGAATAAGATTACAATTTCCACAATCCTCTTTTACTCCTACAACAATACGAGAAAGAATATTCTGCATCGTTTCTTCCGTTATTTTCCCTTTATGTACTATATGTTCCAATGCTTGCTTAATTTTTTGTTTTCCCCTTTGAGCTAACTCTATATTCAAATCACATAGGCATACTTCATATCCTTCTACCTGTGCAAATGCCTGTGCAATTCCAACCCCCATAGTACCTGCCCCTATGATTCCTATTTTCATATACACCCTTCTTTCTTACCTGTTTAAAAAGACTTTTTCTTTTCTTTTTTCCAGAAATGCCCTCATACCTTCTTTTTGATCATGTGTAGCAAAACAGTTGCCAAAGAACTGGTTTTCCAGTTCCAGTGCTTCCTCCATAGATTTTTCTATACCTAGGTTTACTGATCTTTTACAATTTTGGACAGCTATAGGCGCATTTTGGACAATCATATTTGCCATGTCCCATGCTGCTGTCATAAGTTCTTCTACAGGGTAGACTCCATTTACCAGGCCAATTCTATACGCCTCATCTGCTCTAATATTCCTGGCTGTATAGAGAAGCTCCTTGGCTTTTGAAACACCAATTAATCTGGCTAGTCTTTGTGTTCCTCCAAACCCCGGAGTAATCCCCAAACCTACTTCTGGCTGCCCAAACACTGCTGTCTCAGAACAAATTCGTATATCACAGCTCATAGCAAGCTCACATCCACCTCCAAGAGCAAATCCATTTACAGCTGCAATAAAAGGAATAGGAGTTGTCTCTATTTTCTGAAACACTCTATTTCCTTTTTTTGCAAACACCTTCGCTTCTTCTATTGATAAATTACTCATTTCCTCAATATCAGCCCCTGCAACAAACGCTCTTTTACCTGCACCTGTAAGAATAACACAACGAATTTTATCTTTATCTATAGAATCCACAACTTGCTCTAATTCTCCCAACACTCTTGTATTCAAAGCATTTAATGCCTTGGGACGAAAAATAGTAATGATAGCTATATTTTTCTTTTCCTCGTAAATAACATAGTCCATTTTATCACCTTATACTTCCCTGTCTACAGCTAAGGCACAACCCATTCCTCCACCTATACAGAGTGTTGCTAAACCTTTTTTGACATTTCTACGCTCCATTTCGTACAGTAACGTAACTAAGATTCTACAGCCGGAAGCACCAACAGGATGGCCTAAAGCTACAGCACCACCATTTACATTTAATTTTTCTTCATTTAAATGTAATTCTCTGGAAACAGCTAATGCTTGTGCTGCAAATGCCTCATTCGCCTCTACCAAATCAAAATCCTCGATTTTATATCCTGTTCTTTCCAAAACTTTTTTTGTGGCTACTACAGGACCAATTCCCATAATAGCCGGATCTACCCCTGCCAGAGCTCCTCCTTTCCAAAAGGCCATTGGTGTAACTTCCAACTCCCTTGCTTTTTTCTCACTCATTACTACTACTGCTGCTGCACCGTCATTAATTCCTGAAGAATTTGCGGCTGTCACAGTCCCATGTTCTTTAAAAGCAGGACGAAGCTTTGAAATCTTTTCTATTGTAGTATCTGGGCGAATTCCTTCATCCTCTCGAACAATCAACGTTTCTTTTTTTCTCTTTACTTCTATCGGCACGATTTCCTTTTCAAAACGACCTTCTGCTCTTGCTATGGTAGCTTTTCTCTGGCTCTGTATAGCAAAATTATCTTGCTCTTCTCTGGTAATATTCCACTTTTCTGCAATATTCTCTGCTGTTACTCCCATATGATATTGATAGAAAGCATCTGTAAGAGCATCATTTACCATGGTATCTACTAAAGTTCCATTTCCCATACGATATCCATATCTTCCCTGAGACACTGCATAAGGAGACATAGACATATTTTCCATTCCACCTGCCACTACAATCTCCGCATCTCCTGCCAGAATCATCTCTGCCGCCTGATTGACACAATTTAATCCTGAACCACATACCACATTGACTGTTACTGCCGGAACCTCCACTGGAATTCCTGCCTTCACCGCTGCCTGGCGAGCCACATTCTGCCCCTGTCCTGCCTGTATGACACATCCCATATACACCTGATCCACAGAGTTTTTTGGAACACCGCTTCGATATAACGCCTCTTTAATTACCACTGCCCCCAAGTCCGATGCCGGTATATTACTCAATGCTCCTCCCATAATGCCAATTGGAGTGCGACATGCTCCTGCCAGCACAATTCTATCTTTTCTTTCTGTTTGTATTTCCATTCTCCCTTCATCCTTTCCAAATTTCAAACGTACTTTATAAGCCTGAATACTTTTGTTTCAGAACAACTCAACACAATATCCGATTTTCTCTTAATCTTTTCTATGGAATATATTGGGGAAAATGTTTTAAGAACAGGGACTGCTTGTTATCTACAGTCCCCTTTTTATTTAGCATACAAATTTACAATAACTGTGTATCTTTCATTAATTTTATATGTTCGTAATTATTTTCTTCAATTGTTTTAATATCTTTTTCTTCAATTGCTTTCACAATATTACGATGAAGAATCCAGGACAAATCAATGACCTCTTCTATTCTCTTAGAATCCTTTAAATTTTTCCGCACAATCAATGATAATGTTTCTACCTCATTGATATATTTAATCAATCTTCTGGACTTTGAAATATCTGCCGCCATTAAATGGAACTCTACATCATAATGTGTATGTTCTTTTATTTGTTCTTCCCTAGATAGCTTCCGAAATTTATCAATATGGTCGTATAATCTCTGAATGTCTACTTGTGAAGCTCTCTCTACACATTTGATATAACAAAATCCTTCCAAAACCTGTCTTAATTCCAATAAATCTATTAATTCAGCCTTCGTAGGTTGTACACAATACAATCCTTTTCTTTTTACATAATTAATAAATCCATTTTGACACAGTTGATTTACAGCTTCTCTTACAGGCGTTCTACTAGTCCCCATCTGCTCAGCTATAATATCTTCACGAATTCTCTCTCCTGGTTTAATTTGTCCCTCCAGAATTTGATTGAGTATATAATTATATGCATTTTCTGTAAGCACGGTATTCTTTTGCACAATACTCTCCCTTTCTGTTTCAAGTAATTTTAGATAGTATCATTATATCCTATTTTCCCAAATAATTCCATAAATTTGATATCTATTCCCCCATATTAGTTGTTTTTTCCACTGCTTTACTGGATTCCTGCTATATTCTTTGCCAACTTTTTCTTTTCTTCAAGTCCTCCTTGTCTTCCAATCATGATTCGCTGCGCCTGAGGACTTCCGGCTCCATGCAATGATTCTGTCCGATATCCTACTGCCGCTGTACCAAGAGTCATATTTTCAATAAGACGCAAAATTTTCATTCGGTCCATGACATCCACTTTACCATTCCCTTTAAAATATTTTCTGCATAATTCCCCTACTTCTGGAGAATAAAAATCTTTTTCAGAAGGCATAGTAACCATCAGCCCCCCTGCCAAATCTTCTGCCAATCTGGCAATTTCATAGGGGAATCTTGTTACATTTTGTTTACATACATTAGCCAGAAGATTGTCTATTTGATAATTTCCTGCTACCGTTTTCTTTCCTTCTGCTGAACATGCAATACCACAGCAATATAAAGTTTCATTTAAATGCATCATCTCAATCAATTTATCTTTAGTATGTGATGCTTTTTCTACCCCGTTGTATTCTGCCGCCAATGCTGCAGCGCCAATAAGGACATCCCCTACACCAGATTTGCAGCCGCCATAGCTCTGCCTGTGATAACCTGCAAACCGTTCTACCAAAACTCCGGCAAAATCGTATTCCTCACACAGAAAAACCCGTTCCCATGGTACAAACACCTTATCAAATACCACCAACGCCTCCTGACCACCAAATTGGCAATTTCCGCAGTCCATGCAGCTTCTTTCTTCCAACTTTCTGGTATCACAAGACTGCCTTCCATAAATCATCGTAATGCCTTTCGCATCAGAAGGAATTGCAAATGACACTGCATAAGCTTTATCTTCTTCCTTCATCGCTATTGTAGGCATAATAAGCTGTTCATGGGAGTTCACTGCACCTGTCTGATGCGCCTTGGCGCCGGTTACTATGATTCCGTCTTCTCTCTTTTCCACAATATGCAAATACAAATCCGGATCTTCTTGCTTGCTTGGAGATAAGGAACGATTCCCTTTAGGATCTGTCATGGCTCCATCAACAGTTAAATCATTCTCCTGAACATATTTCATATATTCACAAAATCTCTGATGATAGGAAGTTCCATACTTTTCATCCACTTCAAAAGTAGTAGAATAAATAGCATTAAACGCATCCATGCCCACACATCTTTGAAAACAAGAACCTGTCTTTGTCCCCAGTAACCTTTGCATCTTTACCTTTTTTACTAAATCTTCTGTACTTTGATGGAGATGACAAAAACGGTTAATCCTCTTCCCGGTAAGATTGGATGCTGCTGTCATTAAATCTTGATATTCCGGATTTTGTGCTAATGCATAAGTCATGGCTACTGAATTAATGGATGGTCTAATCATAGGATGATCCACAAAATTTTCTACTCTTTCACCAAATAAATACACCACTGTTTTTAATTTTCTAAGACTTTCTATATATTCCTGCGCTGTCATAAGTCCCATTTTATAGTCCTCCTTACTTTAAGCAAAATTGCAATACCGGGCCATAGAGACATCCTGAAATCCCAATTGTTCTGCTTTCGGCTTCTCTCCTCTGGCAGTTCTGTGTACAATTTCAAACAATTCTTTTCCGGCTTCTTCCAGATTTTTTTCCTGTTCCAAAACCGAACTGCAATCAAAATCTATATGATCCTTCATCTTTTCTGCTGTTTCTGCATTCGCAGTAATCTTTACTACTGGAACAATCCCAGAACCAGTTGGCGTCCCATGACCAGTTGTAAATACCACCACCTGAGCTCCAGCAGCTGCCATACCTACAACAGAAGCCACATCCTGTCCTGGAGTATCCATAACCACCAGACCCTTTCCGGTAACCTTTTCTCCGTAAGCTACAACTTCCTGAATCACACTGCTTCCGCCTTTATGAATACATCCCAAAGATTTCTCTTCCAGCGTGGTAATTCCTCCGGCAATATTTCCCGGTGTAGGATTTCCACTTCTTGGATTCTCTCCGACTCTGAGAAAATCCTCTTCAAATTCTTTAATCGTGTTAAGAAGCTTCTCCTTTACTTCTTGATTTTTGCAACGAGAAGCTAAAATTTTTTCTGCACCGATCATTTCCGGCGTTTCAGATAGAATCACTGTTCCTCCATGTTTAATCAGTAAATCACTGCAAATCCCTGTTACAGGATTGGAAACCAGCCCGGAGGTTGGATCTGAACCACCACACTCAGTTCCTAAAATCAATTCCGAGATATCTGCTTCTTCTATGGGAAGAATATCTGCTTTTCTTCTCATTTCCTGTGCCAACTCAACAATATGACTAGCCGTTTTCAGACTTCCCCCTTTTTCACGAATCACTAAAACTTCCAGAGGTTTACACGTTTTTTCCCTGATTTTTTCTGCTAAAAGGGATGCCTGAACCACTTCACATCCATTTCCAACCAGCACCGTTCCATATACATTAGGATTGGCAGCAAGACCTGACAATGTCTCAAGTGTTACTTTCAAATCCCTCTTGCTTAGGGAACAGCCTCCTTGATTCGCTACATATACTGCACCCTCTACATTCTCTGCTGCAAATCTGGCAGTTTCACTGGCACATAGAGAACAGGGAAGAATCAATACATGATTTCTGATACCGAATTTTCCATCCGGTCTTCTATATCCCTTAATTTTCATAGCAATCTCCACACCCCTCTATTCTTCTATCGTCATACAAGAGCTTTTTAAATTATGAATATGTACCCAAAAACCTGAAGAAATATCTGCAGAAGCCTTTCCTATTTCTTCCCCGTACTTATATACTTTTTGTCCTTTTCTAAGATTACTCACTGCCATTTTATGATATTGAGGAATATCTTCTCTCGCTGTGATATAACATGTCTGCCCCTCTTTTATATAAGATACGGTTTCTCCTGCTTTCGCCTGCTTTGTCAAAGTTATGACTTGATCTGCTGTATGAATTAAAATTCCTTTTATTTCCATGCCACTCACCTGCTTCTTTCGCTAAGTTTATAATACCTCTGATATCTTTCCATAGCCTCTTCTTCTGCCTGCATAAACAGTTCTTCTGCCAGGCCAGCATTCTTCTTGGCCAGAGATGCAAAACGCACCTCACTCATAAGAAACTCTCGAAAACCGCCTTTTGGTTCTTTTGAATCGAGGATAAAGGGATTTTCTCCTTTTTCTTTTCTTCTTGGATCATAACGGTAAAGATTCCAATATCCAGCCTCTACTGCGTGCTTCTGCTGTTCCTGACTACGTCCCATACCTACTTTAATACCATGATTAATGCATGGAGCATACCCAATAATCAGAGATGGACCAGGATAGCTTTCCGCTTCCTGAATTGCCTTTAACGTCTGTGCCGGAGAAGCTCCCATAGCAATCTGCGCTACATAAACGTCTCCATATTGCATAGCCATCATGCCTAATTCCTTCTTTTTCCTCTGCTTTCCGCCTGCTGAAAACTTTGCAATGGCAGCTTTTGGAGTGGATTTTGAAGACTGTCCTCCTGTATTGGAATACACTTCTGTATCAAAAACCATAATATTAATATCTGCACCTGTAGACAGAACATGATCAAGTCCTCCATATCCAATGTCATAGGCCCATCCATCTCCTCCAAAAATCCAGTTGGAACGCTTAATCAAGTAATCCTTTCTCTCTAAAATTTCTTTCACCCCAGGCATATTCAAATCTTTTTCTAACTCTTCTACCAAAATATCTGCACGTTTTCTCGTCTCTTCTGATTTCTCAAAGCCTTCTAGCCACTGCCTTAACGCCTTTTCTAATTCTTTTTGTTTTGGCTGCTCGGGTATAAGTGCTTCCAGCAATTGTTCTACCTGATCCTTTAATTCGTCTCTCACTGCCTGATATCCAAGGTACATACCCAACCCATATTCTGCATTATCTTCAAAAAGCGAAAATCCCCATGCAGGTCCATGCCCTTTTTCATCTTTTTTGTAAGGTATTGCAGGGGAACTTCCCCCCCATACGGTAGCACAGCCTGCAGAATTGGAAATCATCATCCTGTCCCCAAACAGTTGTGTGATTAATCTTGCATAAGGTGTCTCTCCACACCCTGCACAAGCACCAGAAAATTCAAAATAAGACGGCAGGAACTGACTTTCTTTCAAATTGTAAGTATATTTCTTAGGAAAATGCTTCTTCTTATGTTCTGTAATCCAGTTCCAGCTTTCTTGCTCTTCTTTTCCTCTTTTCTCCAATGAAACCATTTGTAACGCCTTTGGTTTCGCCGGACATACCTGAATACAACTTCCACATCCTGTACAATCCAGAGGGGAAAAGCCCATATAAAAATACTGTCCTTCATATCCTATGGCTTGCTTTGCCTGTTTTTGAATCCTCTCTGGTGCAGCTTCCCACTCCTCCTGTGTAAGTAATTGAGGGCGGAATACACTATGAGGACACACAAACGAGCACTGATTACATTGTAAACAAGCATCTGCATTCCATTCAGGAACCTCCAGAGCAATTCCTCTTTTCTCATATTGTGTAGTACCTGTTGGAAATGTACCATCTTCAATTCCTTTAAAAGCGCTTACTGGAATCTGGTCTCCTTGCTGATGATTCATAGGAATCATAATCTCATTAACAAAAAAGTCTGTATCCCTGGAACCTGTGTGGATATATTCATCACTACCTTCATGCTGATTTTTTCCTAAAAGTTCTATATCTACTTTATGAATTTGATTCAAGGTCTGGTCAATGGCTGCAAAATTCATATCCACTACTTTCTGACCTTGATGTCCATAATTTTTTTGTACTTCTTGTTTCAGACATTTCATTGCTTCTGCCTGTGGAATAATTTCACAAAGTGCGAAAAAGGCAGTTTGCATAATCATATTTATCCTTTTTCCCAATCCTAGTTTTTCTGCAATTTTTGCCGCATCAATCGTATAAAACTGAATATGATTATCCAAAATCTTCTTTTTCATGGATTCCGGCAGATGTTTTCCCAGTTCTCTATCCTCCCACATACAATTGAGCAAAAAAGTACCATTTTCTTTTATTCCGTCTAACAGATTATATTTCTTTACATAGGATTGATTATGACAAGCAATATAATCCGCATGGGCAACCAAATAAGAAGAACGAATAGGAGTATCTCCAAATCTAAGATGAGATACCGTAATACCTCCGGATTTTTTAGAATCATAAGAAAAATAGGCTTGTACAAATTTTTCCGTATGATTACCAATAATCTTTACCGCCGATTTATTGGCGCTTACCGTTCCATCTGAACCTAATCCCCAGAATTTACAGCTTACCGTTCCTGCTGGCACTGTACTTGGAAAATCATTTTCTACCGGCAAAGAAAGATACGTCACATCGTCCTGAACTCCTACTGTAAATCCATGAGTGGGTGTTTCTTTTTCTGCATTTCTTAAAATAGCAGCAACATCCTTAGGTGCAAAATCTTTGGAGGCTAATCCATAACGTCCTCCTATAATCTTGGGCATATTCTCTTTACCATAAAATGCTGTACACACCTCCTGGTATAAAGGCTCTCCACACGCCCCAGGCTCTTTGGTTCTATCCAGGACTACAACCGTTTTGACACCTTCAGGAAATACTCTCAAGAATGCTTCCTTTGAAAAAGGACGGAAAAGTCTTACTTGCACCAGTCCATAGCGCACTTCTTTTTTATTAAGATAATCCAGAGTTTCTTTTATCACTTCACAAGAAGACCCCATAGCTACTAATACAATCTCCGGTTTCTGTGGACCGTAATAATCAAAAAGATGGTAGGACCTTCCGGTCTCTTCTTTCACTTTATCCATATACTGTTGTACAATTTCCGGCAAATTTAAATAAAAACGGTTCGTTGCTTCTCTCTCCTGAAAGAAAATATCAGGATTCTGAGTTGTTCCTCTTAATACTGGATGATCTGGGTTTAAGGCTCTGTCTCTAAATTCCTTCATGGACTCCCAATCCACTAATTTTTTTATTGTTTCTTCTTGAATCACTTCTATTTTTTGAATTTCATGAGATGTACGAAATCCATCAAAAAAATGAACAAATGGAATCCTTCCTTTGATTGCTGACAAATGAGCTATGCAGCCCAAATCCATACATTCCTGTACAGTGCCAGATGCCAACAAAGCTACCCCTGTCTGACGAATACTCATCACATCCTGATGGTCTCCAAAAATACTCAGTGCGTTAGATGCCAACGATCTGGCACTTACATGTAATACACCCGGAAGCAGTTCCCCCGCAATTTTGTAAAGATTGGGAATCATCAGCAACAGGCCCTGAGAAGAAGTATATGTAGAAGACAAAGAGCCTGCCTGAAGCGTGCCATGTAAAGTTCCAGCTGCGCCTCCTTCTGACTGCATTTCCATAAGTTTTACTGGTTTACCAAAAATATTTTTTCTCCCTTCTTCTGCCCACTTATCTACTGCCTCTGCCATAGGGGAAGATGGTGTAATAGGATAAATTGCTGCTGTCTCTGTAAAATAATAGGATGCCATTGCTGCAGCGGTATTGCCATCCATCGTCTCTTTTCTGTTCTTCTGTAACATATCTGCCTCTTTCCAGGACCTCTTACAATCCTTTATTTGTGTTCAAATACAATTCTTCCTGAATAAGAAGAAAATTCCTCAATCGCTCTATCAAATTCCTCTAACTTCATTTCCTTTGCCACAAAACCACTTAAATTGATTTTTCCTGTTTTCAAAATATTCATTACTTCTGTCCATGTTTCATACATTCGTCTTCCAAAAATCCCTGTAATGATTAACTCTTTATATACAACTCCATACATGAAATTCTGATAAGTTAATGTCTTTTCTACCATACCTACATGAACAATTGTTCCCGCTATTTTAGCAGCCTCTACTTCCTGATTAATGACTCTCTCATTACCTGTAAAATCAATAATCGCATCCACCCCATATCCGTCCGTCTCTTTTTTTACGATCTCTACAAGGTTTTCTTTCATACCATTAATCAGAATGTCTGCACCTCTTTTTTTGCTTTCTTCTAATTTTTTGTCACTGACGTCCACTGCAAATAATTTGGTACATCCTAAATATTTTGCGATTTCTACTGCCATCTGTCCAATGGTTCCCACTCCCGCAATAAGAAGGGATTTACCGGAAGGATTGGCTTTTGATACTGCATGCATGGCTGTTGCAAAAGGCTCCAAAATGGCTCCTTCTTTGAATGAAACATTATCTGGCAATTTTATCAGTGCCTTTTCGTGAAGGGCAATATATTCTGCAAAACATCCGTTTACATTTCTTCCTAAAACCCCCATATTATTTCCACAAATATGCTGATTTCCTGTTCTGCATGTTTCACAATATCCACATGGAATATGGGTCTCTCCTGCTACCCGATCTCCTTCCTGAAATCCCTGTACATCTTCCCCTACTTTAACTATGGTTCCTGAAAATTCATGCCCCATGATAAATGGAAGATCATAATTTGCTCTTTCAACCAGAGGCGTCCACTCGTACACATCAACATCTGACCGGCATAAGGCAGAAGCCTCCACTTTAATCAATACTTCTTTTCTTCCAATTTCCGGCACTTCTACATCTGCCAAAGTGAATCCTTTTTCTCTCTTGTCTTTTAAAATCGCTTTCATGTTTACATATCCTCACTTTCTTTTTATGGTACTTCTTCTCACTCCCATACAAACTTTGCTTCTTTACAGAGTTCTTCAAAAAATCTATCTTCTTGTCCTCTGCTTATTACTTCAAAAGAGCAAATATCTATTCTCTTCAAAGCTCCTGTCTTTTTTAAATCTTTATAAAAGGTTTTAATTGACTTTAAAGTGAAATCCCCATGCTCTATAGAAAACAACGGATGTTTGTCTCCAAATAAAGGACTTCCTTTATCTGTTGACACTGAATTTGCTAAATGTATATGACGAACCCATGGTAGTAAGTCTGCAAATGCCTTTCTTATGTCTGTATTCATTTGCGCTGTATGACTAGTATCAAACGTAATACCTACTTTCAAATCCGGTTTTTCTTCAAATATTTCTTTCACCATTGCTACATCGCCCACTGCTAACCAAGGTTCTCCCCATGTATTAAAATATTCCAGTGTAATTTCTGGACCATTTAAAATCTGTTGTTCTCCTAATTCCAACAATGATTTTCTAGTTTGTGAAATAATAAGTTTCCTGTTTTCTTCCTCCCATGCTGGACCACTAAGGATCAACATCTTGTCTGTCTTCATACGACAGGCATGCGAATACAATTCTTTACACTTTTCCACACTACTTCTGCGTTTCTCTTCCTCTTGAGCTGAGATGTCTATCTTCTCTTTCTTCATAAAATATCCTGCCAAAAATACTGAAGATAATCCAAGTTCATGTAATGTTTGTCCAATTTTCACCTCATCTTCTTCCTCTCCCTGAAAATAAAACTCTACACAATCAAACATCCCTGTATTTTTGACTTTGTAAAATAACTCTATGAGTAATTGTGCCTGCACCATAGCTTGCGGATACAATGCAGTAAGACAAATTCCTTTTCTCAACTTATGCACTTCCTTCCCATATGGTGAAATGCTGATGTCTCTAAAATCTTTCTTGAAACCTCCAGGGCTTTACGACCTGCTGAAAAATCACAAACAGTTTTCCTATTATTCTGGATACAATCCAAAAAATATTTATTTTCTTCGTAATATCCATCACCATTTTGAAAAATATCCAATAATTCTTCTTCTGTCTGTTCTTCTCCCTCTAGCTTCTTAATCATCTTAGTAGAGTCCCAGATATCATTTCCTTGGAGAAACACCGAGCCTTTCGTTCCTATAATCCCCTTTATATTATAAGAAATATGAGAAGACCAACTAGCAGTGATACTTCCTATAGCACCATTATCAAAACCTAAAATTGCACTTACATTATTATCAAATTCAGGTAGTTCCTTAATCGTACCATTCACCTTTCCTGAGACACTGACAATCTCTCCAACTAATGACTGTAAAAAATCAATGTCATGGGACAAAGATTCAATAGACATACCACAGACAAATTTTTTATCTGTTCTCCAACTCTCCTGAAGATTTCCTGTAAATCCAGGTCCAGGTCCTACTCTAAAACAAAAGGCTTGCACTATTTCTCCTATTTTCCCTTCATCCATTAATTCCTTTATCTTTTGATATCCTTTTCTAAATCGTTGAGTAAATGCCATCATGCCCAAAACATTTTTTTCTTTTACATAATTTTCCATAAACGTAGCATCATCTAATGTGATAGCTACTGGTTTTTCCATAAGTATATGTATGCCTCTGTCTGCTGCCATTTTTACATAACTTATTCTCTCAGAAGGCGGCGTAAGAACATGGATCATATCTGCCATTCCCAATTCTTCTGGTAAATTTCTTATTGCTTTGCTCCCATACTCCGCTGCTAAATTAGCAGCTCTTTCGTAATTCACATCATAAATTCCTGCAATATCTACTCCAAGTTTTTTGAGCGCTTTGCAATGCTGCCTTGAAATTCCACCTGCACCAATTATGATTGTTTTCAACATACCTTCCCCCTCATTCTTACGTATACTGATACTTTTCAAATAATCTCAACGGTTTTCTCCTATCTTCATCAGTAAAAGGAACAAATTCTCCCCATTCTCCTACCTCCGGTGAAAGTTCTACCGACATATAACCTGAATATTGTTTTTCCAACATTTTTTCTATCATTGCCTGATTATCTGTTCCTCCACACCCAAATCGACAAAACGTTTTCTTCGAAAAATATCTATTTTCTTTTAAATGAATGTGATTAATCCTGGAAGAAAACATCTCTATAAAATCAAGAATATTTTCGCCTGCTGCCTCTAAATGCCCTCCATCTATGCAGATTCCCACATGACTACTTTCCATTCGCTCCATAATGTACTGATAATCTTGCTTTCCTGCCAAAATATTATTACAGTGATTTTCTAAACACAACAACACATCAGCTGCCTCTGCCTCCGGAGCAAGAATTTCCAACTCTTGCAAAATTTCATCTAAATGCAAGCTGTTTTCCATTCCACTTGCTACTACTCTTCTGCATCCTAATTCTGTGGCAGCCTCAATTGCCCTTAGCTTATGAGCTGTATTTAGCGCTAAAAGTTCTGGTGTCTGACCTC
The DNA here is from genome assembly GCA_958352855.1 of uncultured Bacillota bacterium. GTDB lineage: Bacteria > Bacillota > Clostridia > Lachnospirales > Lachnospiraceae > Blautia. The sequence continues at coordinate 8,394 of CATWQE010000034.1, read as the reverse complement.
CAAAAGCTGAGACATGAAGTGCTATCGGCTGTAGCCCCTCCTCCTCACATTTCCTTCGCATTTCACGAATTCTAGTAGGCGTCAGACTTTCAGAATACCAACAATTAAATTCTACTCTTTCATATCCAAGCCTTGCTGCACTTTCAAACAAGTGCTGAAAATTATTATTTTCAAAACCATCAAAGGTCAACGACGACGTTGCTAATAACAACATAATTTATCACCCTTTCAATCCGCTTGTTGCAACTCCTTCTATAAGCTGCCTCTGAAAAAACACAAACAAAATCATAATTGGAATAATTGACAAGGTAGACATAGCAAACATAGCTCCAAAGGCACTTTTAGCAGTAGGATCAATGAACATACGTAATGCTAATGTCACTGTATAATTCTCTACTTTTCTTAAATAAATAATCTGCGTAAAAAAATCATTCCAGGACCACATAAAAGTAAAAATTGTTGTTGTCACAAGTGCTGGCTGACAAAGAGGAAGAATAATTCTGGTAAATACACCATATGAGCCACACCCATCCACAATAGCTGCTTCATCTAATTCTCTTGGTATACCTCTAATAAACTGCATCAAAAGATATATAAAAAATGCGTCTGTTGCAAGAAACTTTGGAAGCACTAGAGGAACAATCGTATCAATCCATCCCATTTTATAAAAATACACATATTGCGGAACAATAATAGCATGGTGAGGAAGCATTAATGTCATCATCATCAAGGCAAATAGCAGATTTTTGCATTTAAAACGCAATCTTGCAAAAGCATAGGCTGCCAAAGTACAAGACAGTAGATTTCCTATTACACTTAAAAGAGAGACTAAAATCGAATTTTTAAAATAGGTAGTAAAAGTCACCCTTCCATTAGACTGCCATCCAATTTTGTAGTTCTCTAATGTGAAATTTTGAGGAATCAGTCCTAAATCTTTAAAAATATCTGCTTCCGGTTTAAAGGAACTTCCTATCATCCAAAACAATGGATATAAAACCGCTAGTGAAAAAGCTAGTAAAATAATAAACTTAATACAACTTCTCATTTTGTATTTCTTATACATGCTTGCCCTCCTTCTCAATCATAATGTATAAATTTCTTAGAGATTAAAAATACAAGCGCTGTCAAAATACCAATAATCAATACCAGAAACCAAGCCAATGCACTGGCATAACCCATTCGCATTTTTCCAAATCCTTCATTATAGATATGAAGTGTATAGAATAATAAACTATCTAACACGCCACCATTTCCACCACTGATAATATAAGATTCTGTAAACACCTTAAATGCACTGATAATCTGCATAACTAAGTTAAATAAGATAACTGGTGAAATAAGCGGAATCATAATCTTCATTGTCTGCTGCCTTTTATTTGCCCCGTCAATAGCTGCCGCTTCCATCAATTCCATCGGAACTTGTTTAATAGCCGCAAGAAAGATAATCATAGGTGAACCAAATTGCCACATACGTAAAACTACCAGTGTCCAAACTGCTGTCTCTGGGTTTGCCACCCAACTTATATTACTATCAATCCCAAACATACCCAGCACCATATTTAAAATTCCATCCATTCCGAAAATCTGGCGCCATAAAATGGAAATTGCCACACTTCCGCCTAATAAAGAGGGAATATAGAATGCAGCCCTAAAAAAGGACAGGCCTTTAATACCTTTGTTCAGAATAAAAGCAAGTATCAACGAAACTAAAAGCTGTAACGGAACGGATGCAAACACATAGATAAATGTTACCTTCAATGCATTATTAAAATGAAGATCTGACGTAAACATTTTTGTGTAGTTTTCAATTCCAATAAATTTAGGTTCTGTTAATAAATTATAATTCGTAAAAGAATAGTAAAATGACATGGCCATTGGTATTAACGTCAAACATAAAAATCCTATAATCCAAGGCAAAAGAAATATATACCCTGCGTATTTTTCACTTTTCTTTTTTCTCATTTTTACCTCCTTGTAGAAAGGGGAAGTGCTGCCTTTTAAGCAGCACTTCTTCTGTATCAATTTGCATTCTCTGCAATCATCTCATTAGCAACTTCTATAATATGCTCTGCTGCTTCTTTTGTAGTTAATGCACCTGTTGCCACCATTTCCGCTGTACTGTTGATTTCGTCCTGAATTGCCCATACACCAGGCGCTTTTGCTACAAATGGCGGTGCTTCTTCTGAAACCATATTTAAATATTCTGTTGCAGCAATATCACAAGGATCTGCTGATTTTGCTAATTCTTCCTGTACAGTCACAGAAGCAGGTACTCCTAATTCCATATTAAAGATTTTCTGTGCCTCCATATTATTCACAAAGAAATCAATATATTCTGCTGCCAACTCCTTATTTTCAGATGTCTCAGAAATACCAAAGGCAGATGTAATCAACAAATCTCCATGTCTTCCATTATTTCCAACAGGGACTTTTCTAATGGCAAGTTTGTCCTCCATAGAATTTTGATAAACTTTATATTGATTAGCATTTGCAAACAAGAAAAGCACTTTTCTATTGACTAATGCACCTTCCTCCCATGCTTTGGAATTCCATTCTTGTGTCCACTCTACACTTGGGAATGCACCAGATTCTCTAAGATTATTGGAATATGCATACCAAGATTCCATAGTTTCTACACTAGGTGCAAATTCCCCATTCTTATCAAGCCATTCTTGACCCTCTTCACAATTCTCACGAATCCACACCCACGCTAAATCATTATTCGTGTAAATATCCATTCCTGCATAGGTATCCTCTCCAAGTTTTGACTGAACTTCATTAAGATATTCTGCAAATTCATCCCACGTAATATCTTGATCTTCTGGCCATAATTCCATCCCTAGTTCATTGAGAAATGTTTCATTAATAAACATTGTCTGTGCTGTAATTCCTAGAGAAATCATATATAACTCATCTTCATATTTGCCAGTATCTACTAAATTCTGATTCCAACCTTCCAAATTTATCTTGCCAGACTCCACATACTCATCCAATGGAGTAAGAACACCTTTTGAACAGTATTCTCCAATTTGGTTGGACTGAAACTGTACTACATCTGCTGCACTGCCGCTGGCATAAGCTGTAGATTGCGCTGTCCAATAATCATTCCATCCAGGGCTCTCTGTTACAATCTCCACATTTGGATGTTCCTTCATAAATAAATCATTGATTTGATAATATAACTTATCTCTTTCTGTATTTCCCCACCAAGCCACACGTAAAGTTTGTTTCTCTTCATTATTCGCAGACTCTTCTTTTTTCTGCGAATCTTGCTTGTTTCCTTCATTACCGCACCCCGATAAAACAAGGCCTGCAACCACTCCAAGTGCCAACATTTTTTTCATTTTACTCATACTCTTTTCCTCCTTTAATCTTTTGAGTAATTATATTTATTAAATACATCCTTCTCCTATGTATTAATAAATCTCTGTTATGGATTCTCTCTTTTGGCAATTGTAAACTTAAAATCATTCTCAGAAAGCACTTTTTCATCTGTAGTAATTCGCATATCTACTCTACAATGATGTCCTTCCCACTCTTCTTTTAATGGCAACACAATATGATCCGGAATTTCTGCTGAATCTGCTAAAATATTCAAATAGAAAGAATTATGTGCTAGGATTTCTCCTGTTTCGCAATCCATTACTTTCCAGGATAATTTTGCATCATCAATATTATGATAATTATCATTGATCAGCCAAACTCTCCCTGTAAAAGTCGTCCCCGAAGAAAATACTTTTTCTCGTCCTAGACAATAGGGGTGTAAGCAAGGTTCGATACTGACTAATACAGGTGTATATACCTTTTTCATAAAATCATATACTTTATAAGGTCTCCTATAATAATCCAACAATCCCGAACCTATCATCGGACAAGCATCGCTCCAATAATATAAATACATACTGGAAACCGGATCATATTTCTTTTGTCTTAAAAATTCAATCTGGTCTTTAACGGATTCTGCTTCATAAATTTGAGTATTCTCTATAAACTCATCTAGGGAATCTCCTAATTTCACTTTTCCATATTTAAAAGTATTAGAATAGAATAATCCCCAATATTCCCAAGTATCCCAATGAGGCGGCCACAACTTGTCCTCTGGTATAAAAGTTTTCAACGTATCCTTGCATGGAATAGATTGAGAGCCAAATTCTACAATATTAGGTGGGACGTTTAAATCATGTACATCTATATCTCCATCATTGCAACACCCTAACATGATATTCATCACACCTTCTCTATAGTCTCCCAGATGTACCCATCTATTTGGATCTATAGATTTCAGCGTTTCCTTTAAAATCTGACATAGCCTAAAATAATTATTAGGTTTATCGGGTAAAAGATATATTTCAGGTTCTTTATAAACAGACCACATTCCCATACAAGCATGATTTGTCAACATCATTCCAAGATCCCGCATCATATCAGAAGCTCTGGAAATCAAATCGTCATCATCACTCACACAATAGTGTAGAGGAAACACCTGCCACATTAACAGCCCTAACTCATCACATAGTGTATATAAACCATCTTTTTCTACGTGGCTTCCAATTCGGATGGAATTAATATTCATATCTATCATCTTTTCAAAATCTGCTTTCCACATTTCCATATTGGCTTCACTCATCCAAAGGCTGGAAATATACCGCATACCACGAAGAAAAATCTGTTTTCGGTTCAGATACCACTTTCCTCTCTTTTCGTCATAAGTTACTTCCTTAATGCCAAATCGAATCGTCGTTTCATCTTCCTGCCAGGAAAGTTTTACATTATAGAGATTCGGATATCCATGATCCCAAGTCCACCATAGTTTTGCATCTTCCACTGTTACTGCTAATTTAACAATCGTTCTTCCTGGAGGAATCACTACTTCTCTCTGGCTTATTACATTATCCTCTCCATCAAAATTGGCTGGTGAAATACAGGCACGCAACCATCCACTTACAGTCTCATCCGTCTGGTTATTTAAAGTTACGTCCATGCTCACTAATGCAGAACCTGTATCTTTATCCTGCCCATCTCCTACCCAATCTTTCTTCCATACCAATTTAGTAGAAATCTTACAGTATTCAATAAACTTTTCCGGTCTTCTTACCAGTTCTACCTTATCCCAAATTCCTGCTGAATTTCCATCTTGACGAAAGGATGTCATAGCGCCAGGTCTATGCATAGCATCAATCATATGACCCTTAATCTGGGTAATTGCTTTTGCCTGATGTCTCTGATAAGGTTCAGAAAGTGGTGTATCTTTATCTTGTCCCGCGTTAATATACTCAGTTTCATCTCTCGGCGCACTATCCCTTACCAATAGTTCATTTTTTTCATCTTTCTTTAAATAATCAGTGATATCGAATTCAAATGGATTAAAAATCCCCTCATGTTTTCCTAAATATTCTCCATTTAGCCATACATCTGCTATATAATCCACAGCACCAAAGCGTAACCAAATATGTTCCCCACATTGACAATTGGGACTATCAAAATATGTCCTGAACCAAATAGTACCGAAGTAATCTCCGATTTCAGTAAGATACCAATTATTAGGAATTTGAATTGATTTCCATTCTTCTATTGTTTCCTGGCTCTCCTCTTTTCGATACTCCCAAAGCCCTCCTAAATCTATAGTTTGTCTTCCTTCATAAAGCATTATCATACTTCAAACTCTTCCTTTCTCGGTAAATCAAGCACATGCTTTCACCACTATATTATTAGTAGACAACAAGTTTTCATCTTTATCTTTTACCCACATATCAATCACATAGTTCCCCACATAATCTCCAGGTATAATCCACGAAATCTCTTTTTTCACTTCTGCACTATCTTCAGCCAAATTGTCTGTCCACGTTTCTTGCATCAAAATTTCTGTACTACCTTCTTTTTGGATTTCCCAATGAATCGTTACGTCATCTATAGAATGAAAATGGTCATTATTTAACCAGATTTTCCCACAGAATTTCTGTCCTCTTCCATATTTTTTCTCTCTTCCAAGAACATGCGGCTCCTGTTCCCACTCCAAACTAATTAGCACTTGAGTATACACGCTCTTCATAGCATCATACACTTCATAAGGCTCTCTATAGTAATCCAAAAGCCCAGATCCCATAATTGGACAAGCATCACTCCAGTAATACAAATACATAGATGCCACAGGTTGATACTTACGTTGTCTTAAAAATTCAATCTGCTCTTTTACCACAATTGCTTCATATTTCTGTGTATTATGTATGAATTCCTCAAGGGAATTGCCCATTTCCACCTTTCCTCTGCGAAATTGGTTATAATAAAAGAGACCCCAATACTGCCAGGTATTCCAATCTGGCGGCCACAATTTATCCTCTGGAATGAATTTCTTTAGACTATCCAAACAAGGTACTGAATCTGAACCAAACTCTACAATATTCGGTTGAATTTCTGCTTTATGAACATCCAAATCACCATCCTGGCAGGAACCAATCATAATATTTTGTACTCCTTCTCTGTAATCCCCCTTATGTATCCAACGAATCGGATCAATCCCTGCCAGGGTCTCCTTCAACACATCACAAAGTTTAAAATATACATTGGGCTTATCTTCAAGTCCATAAATTTCAGGTTCCTTATATACAGACCACATTCCCATACAAGCATGATTTGTTAACATCATTCCCATATCCAGAATCATGTCAGATGCTCTATTAATCACATCATCCGAATCGCTAATACAATAGTGAAGCGGAAATACCTGCCACATTAAAAGTCCAAGTTCGTCGCACATTGTATAAAATGCATCCCGTTCTACATGGCTACCAATTCGAATAGAATTAATATCCATATCTAACATTTTACTTAAGTCTTTTTTCCACATCTCTTCATTAGCTTCGCTCATCCATAAGCTCGAAATATATCGCATACCTCTCAAAAATATATGACGTCCATTTAAATACCACTGGCCATTCTCATCTGTCACAATTTCTTTCACACCAAAATTCATTTCTATTTGGTCATCTTCAACCTGTATTTCTGCTGTATACATATTGGGTTTCCCATGATCCCATGTCCACCATAATCTGACTTCCGGAATGGTTGCCGTTATTTTAAAAACATTATCCCCAGGCTGTAATACTACTTCTCTACTAATTTCACATTTAATATTTTCGTCAAAGTTATAAGGAAAAACATTTAAACGTATATTGGTTTTTACTGCTTTTCTTTCAGTATTACAAATATAAACATCAAAAGCAGCCAATCCTGTCCCATCTGGTTTATCCTGTTGATCTCCCATCCAATCTTTTTTGTATCCTATTTTTGTATAACTCTTAATCCATTGAATATAGATATTAGGTCTACTTACTAATTTTACATCTCCCCATATTCCACCAGAATTCCCATCTTGTCTATAAGATGTCATACTTCCTGGACGATGCATAGCTTCTATCATATGTCCCTTAATCTGTGTAATTCCTTTAGACTGATGAAATTTATATTTTTCTGACATAGGTGTTTCATCATGATCCGCTTCAATATACTCCGTCGAATCCTTTCCTGCAAAGTCACGTATCATAAGAACATTTTCGCCCTCTAAATCAACACAAGATGTAATGTCATACTCAAAGGAATTAAACATACCTTCATGGAATCCTAAATATGTTCCATTAACCCAAATTTCTGAAATATAGTCTATACCTTCAAAATAAAGAAAAATCCTTTGTCCTTTCATATACTGAGGTATCTTGAACTTTCTGGTATACCATATAGTTCCAAAATAGTCACCTATTTCTTCCATAAGATACCAATTATGAGGAACTTTAATTTCCCTCCATGCTGGACTATTATCTTTTTCTAAATACCAACTTTGACGTTTTCCAACATCATTTTGATCTATTCTATATTTCCATATACCATTTAAATTTTCGGTTCTTCTATTATATATTCCTCGAAACATTTACAACCCTCCTACTATATATTTAATTCTTAAATGGGAAACAATTTCTTCACATTTTCTGGTGTTAATTTTCTCTGCAAATTTAACCCCTTTAGCTCTATAACAATCAGTTCCAATAAATATAAAACTTTTGTCCCTCTCTCCAGATGCCCAGCATGTATTCCATTTACTCCCCCTGCCGAAAAATGAAAATGGGCTACTCCATCGAATACAGTCCCCGTAATTCCTCCAAATTCATACGGTCCTTCTAAGGATAAAAATTCATCTTCTGTCGCTATGTCCATAGTCTTAGGTCTGTGATATTCCAAATGTTCTATACTCCCCACTGCACTTGCTATATACGCATTCTTAATCCCTTCTTTTTCTAGAATTCTTTCTACACCTTGAAATAAATCTTCTCCTCGATCCAATTCAATTACAAGAACTCTCCCTATTCCCTCTCCATTATAGTATTTCATATTCGCACCTCTTTT
>CATWQE010000033.1 GCA_958352855.1 uncultured Bacillota bacterium | reverse complement strand
CCCGGAAAAATGGCCGGTGCTGGGACCGGAACCATATACAGGAGAGATAAGAAAAATGCCACTTTCTGAAGCGCCGGAGGGATATTGGGAAATTCTGGATTTCGGCGGAGATGGACATAAGCAGCAGAAAGCCAGAAAGGTTTATATAGAGGATTTTCGCAAGCACTTTGAAAATTCTATAGTTTATGAATGCAGAGATTTTGAGAATGAAAAAAACTCCATTGTTATGTCTGGGATTGACAAATCTGGTCTTGCATATTGGGGGAAATTCATGTATAGTATTGTTTAGATAAATCTAAAATGTTTAAGGTTATCTGGAAAGTGGGAAGAAGCAATGTTACATATTAAGAGATTAGATGATGGTCTTGAGGTGTTTAAGGCTCTGGGGTCAGAGGTTAGAATCAATATTGTAAAACTACTGCTGGAAAACCGTGAGATGAACATGAACGAACTTGCATCCAGTCTTGGGATTACCAATGGGGCTCTTACCAGTCATATTAAGAAGCTGGAAGAGGCGGGAATTATTAAGGTGATTACCGAACATGGAGGACATGGAAATCAAAAATTATGCAGGGTCGATGTGGATAAAATCCTGGTTGAAGTCGAGAGTGAAGAAACAGAGGATGAAAATAATATCTATAATACCGAAGTGAGAGTGGGACATTATTCTGATTATGAGGTATATCCTACTTGCGGGCTGGCAACAGATGCAGCGTTGGTTGGAGAGGTTGATGACCCAAGATATTTTGCTCATCCAGACAGGATTAAAGCAAGGATTCTCTGGTTTACAAAAGGATATATTGAATATATTATCCCCAATCTTTTGCCAAGTGCTACGAAGATTGAGCAGATTACCCTCTCCCTGGAAATCAGTTCTGAGGCGCCGGGGGTAAACAGTGATTGGCCTTCTGATATATCATTTTACCTAAATGATGTGAAAATCGGAACCTGGACCAGCCCTGGAGATTACGGGGACGTGCAGGGAATCTTTACACCAGACTGGTGGTTTCCAAACTGGAATCAGTATGGACTTCTGAAGATGATTGTGATTAATAAAAAGGGAACTTTTGTAGATGGACTAAAGATTTCAGATGTGGATATCAGAAGGTTTAATCTGGATTACAAAAGTACGATTCGTTTTAAATTCCAAATTGAGGAAGATGCTAAGAATATTGGCGGTCTTACCATTTTTGGCAGTGGGTTTGGAAATTATAATCAGGATATTAAGGTGCGCATTGCGTACAGTCAGATGCAATAAAAATAACAAAACAGCCCGGCATTCTGTGAGCTTTACAGAAGCAGGCTGTTTTTTCTTTCATGGGACATCATGAGAAAGGCGATAAGATGAAAAAAAGAATTTATTTTCTGCTTGGCACAATACTTCTGGCGGGACTTGCAGGTTGTGGACAGAAGGAAAAATTAAAAGCAGAGAAACCGGTGGAAAAGGAATTTCAGGAAGTGTCGGTTCATGACCCTTCTGTAGTACAGGGGGATGACGGAAGCTATTATATTTTTGGCTCCCATCTGGCAGTAGCTAAAACAGATGACTTTATGAACTGGGAAACTGTAAATCAGGGTGTGAAAGATGACAATGGAGTGATACCGGACGTGTATCTTAATATGAAGGAGGCTTTTGAGTGGTCTCATAGTAATACCTTCTGGGCTCCGGACGTAGCCAGACTGGAAGATGGTAAGTATCATTTATATTATTGTAACTGTCAGGGAGATGCTCCGGTCTCCTGTCTTGGAACAGCGGTATCCGATAAGGTAGACGGTCCTTATGTGAATGAAGGTCTGATGCTGAAATCTGGTATGCCTGCCAGTGAGAAAGACGAGGATGGGGACTTATATCAGGCCACCACAGACCCTAATGTGGTAGACCCCTGTACGTTTTATGATGCACAGGGGCGGCTGTGGATGGTATATGGTTCCTACTCCGGAGGTATTTTTATCAAAGAAATGGATGCCAAAACAGGTTTGCCGCTGGAAGAGGGATATGGTAAAAAACTTCTGGGAGGTAATCATCTGAGAATTGAAGCTCCTTATATTATGTACAATGAAGAGACAGGATACTACTATATGTTTTTATCCTTTGGCGGGTTGGATTCAGATGGTGGTTATAACATTCGCGTGTGCCGCTCCGAAAACCCGGATGGTCCTTATGTGGATTCTATGGGACAGGAGATGGAAGACTGTAAGGGCGCTGCGGGAACAGCCTTTAGCGATGCTACAGCAGCTTTATACGGGACAAAACTTATGGGAAGTTATAAGTTCCTGTGGAAAGAAGGAGAAGAGGGCGAAAATAGAGAAGGCTACCTGTCTCCGGGCCACAACTCCTGTATTTATCAGGAGGAAACGGGCAAGTATTTCATGATTTATCATACCAGATTTGAAAATCGGGGAGAAGAGCATGAAGTGCGGGTACACCAGATGTTTTTCAATGAAGAAGGATGGCCGGTGATTGCCCCATATCGGTATACAGAAGAGGAACTAAAAGAATATCCCGCAAAGGAACTGGCAGGAGGCTATAAGCTGATTAATCATGGAAGAGAAATTTCAGCAGAAATGAGTGAGTCCCAGGAAATCCAGCTTACGTCCAAGGGGGAAATCCAGGGATTGGAAGAAGAAGGAACCTGGAAAATCGGAGATAATTGCAGCATTGAACTGGAGATAGACGGAAAAACCTACAAAGGCATTTATCTGAAACAGTGGGATGAAGATGGTAAAAAGTACGTTATGACCTTTACAGCACTTAACAGTGAAACTGGTATGAGTGTATGGGGAAGCGGTCTTAATGCAATAGAAGAGTAAAAGAAAGGATGGACAGATATTATGGCAAAATTAGTAATCAATCCAAACAAGAAAGTGAGTAAAATCAACAAGGAAATCTACGGACATTTTTCTGAGCATCTGGGAAGATGCATCTATGAAGGAATCTACGTGGGAGAGGATTCCCCTATTGAAAATGTAAATGGCATGAGATGTGATGTAGTAGAAGCGCTGAAAGAAATTAAAGTTCCGGTTCTGCGCTGGCCAGGGGGCTGCTTTGCAGATGAGTATCACTGGAAGGATGGAATCGGTCCAAAAGAAGGCAGAAAGAAAATGATTAATACCCACTGGGGCGGTGTAGTGGAAGACAACAGCTTTGGTACCCATGAATTTTTTGAACTGTGTGAACAGTTGGGATGTGAAACTTACATTAATGGAAACTTAGGAAGCGGTACCGTACAGGAAATGTCTGAGTGGGTGGAATATATGACCTTTGACGGAGTTTCTCCCATGGCAGAGCTTCGTGCGAAAAATGGTCATGAAAAACCATGGAAGGTGGATTTCTTTGGTGTTGGAAATGAAAACTGGGGCTGCGGCGGAAATATGAATCCTGATTTCTATGCAAATGAATATCGTAGATACCAGACCTATGTGAGGGATTACAAGGCAGGGGAACATGTGGAAAAAATCTGCTGTGGCGCAAATGTGGATGATTATGAGTGGACAAAAGAGGTTCTGGCAACCTGTTTCAATCATTCCCAGCCATTCCAGCATGGCTTTATGGACGGTCTGTCCTTACACTATTATGTACATCCGGAAGGATGGGACATCAAGGGAAGCGCTACAGATTTTGATGAAAATGTGTGGTATAAAACCCTGAACAAAGCCCTGTATATGGAAGAACTGATTAAACGCCACGGTGTGATTATGGATGAGTATGACCCGGAAAAGAAAATCGGCATGATTGTAGATGAATGGGGAACCTGGTATACCTGTGAACCTGGAACAAATCCGGGATTTCTCTACCAGCAGAATACCATGAGAGATGCCCTGGTAGCAGGTATTACTTTAAATATCTTTAATAAACACAGCGACAGGGTGAAAATGGCGAACCTGGCACAGATGGTAAATGTGCTTCAGTCTGTACTTCTTACAGAAGGCGATAAGATGGTGAAAACACCTACATACCATGTGTTCAACATGTATAAATATCACCAGGATGCGACTTTGGTGGAAAGCTCCATTGAGACAGAAACCATTGGAACACAGGAGGAATATCAGGTGCCAAATCTCACAGAGTCCGTATCTGTGGATGAAAACGGTGTGCTGCATCTTACCATTACCAATCTTTCTGTTTCTGAGAGCTATGAGGTAGACGCTGCAATCTTAGACAGAGAAATCAAAGAAGTGAAGGGTGAGATTGTAACAGAAGAAATGCATGCGAAAAATACCTTTGAAGAGGCAGATAAGGTTTGCGTAAAAGAGTTCTCAGATGTTCAGATTACTGAAAAGGGACTGAAATTTACTATTCCAGCATGCAGCGTGCTTCATGTTACTGTGAAATAAGGTATGGAAAAGAATACAAGAGTTTGCAAAAAATGCCTCCTCCGGGACATGGGGGAGGCAGAGGCTTTTGAAAATATGTATCAGTATATTGCGAATCTGTCGCCGGAAGATAAGGTGTCAGATGAGGAATATGAGCAGCGCCTTCTGATATGCCGGCAGTGCAGCCACCTGCTGTCCGGCATGTGCGGCAAATGTGGCTGTTATGTGGAGATGCGGGCTGCTATGAAGGTAAGACATTGCCCAGATGTTCCGGGCAGGTGGTAAAGCAGCCAGTGCATGAATGCTATTAATTGTTCCAGTCGGGTACGGAGATTTTGCGGTTAGTTCCCGGCTGGACATATAATATAATAAGCTCTTTCTTTCTGAAATCATCTCTTTGATTTGTCTTAAAATAAAAATTCTCATATCCTCCCAATAGATGGAAAACTATATGCAAGATTTACCAAATAAATATTGTCTTATCCTGATGTGAAAAATACTTTTGGAGATGAGATTGGGTAATTCGTATAAAAACGCTTATGTGGACACGTGTCCATATTTTCAGATATTGCATAATTTGATAATATGCTTTAGTATATTGACTATACAAATAGTGCATATTTTACAAGAGAGTATTAATATGAAAAAGAATGTAACAAGAAAAGACATTGCAAAAGAAGCCGGGGTTTCTGTATCTGTGGTGTCCAGAGCTTTAAACAACAGCGGATATGTAGAAAAAGAAAAGAAGAAAAGAATTTTGGAGATTGCTAAGAAGGCAGAATATGTTCCCAATCCCATGGCAATGGCTTTACAACAGAAAAGAACCAGACAGTTGTTGTTCTTCTGCGGGGATCTTACAGGAACCTATTATAACCAGATGTATCATGGTATGGCCAGAGAGGCAGAAAAAAGAGGATACCACGTTTTAACTATCATGAATGAAAAGGATTTTGAAATGGTAAAGACAATGCTGGTAGACGGATTGCTTTTTCCTACGGAAGAAGTGGCAAAGTCATATGCAGAAGCAGTAGGTAAAAATTATTATCTACCATCTGTGACAGCTTGTTTTGATCCTTCTGTGGTTTTTGCAAAACCTATGCCGACAGTGGTGATTGATAACAGGAAAGTTTTGAACCTGGCTATAGATTATTTAAAGAAGAAGGGGCATAGGAAAATAGGCATTGCAGTTCCCTTTAACGAAGGATATGCAAATTTGAGATATCGATACTGGAAAGAACGAATGATGCTGGAATTGGGAAGTGAGTGCAAGAAGTATATTTTGGATGTCAAGGGAGATTTAAAAAAATCAGAAAGTCCAAGAGGAAAAGATAACAGAGATTTAAGTTACCAGTCAGAGGGATTTGTTTATATGGATTTGTTCTTTTTGGGAAAACAGGCGGCAAAATTATATATTCAACAAAAGTTTAAAGCCACAGCAGTAATCTGTTTTAATGACGATATGGCTTTCGGAATGATGGAGGAATTAAAAAGAAATGGGATTTCTGTACCTGATGATGTTTCTATTATGGGAATAGACGGGATATATACAAGAGAAAGATATGAGCCTAAGCTGACAACTGTAGCAATATATCCTGAGAGACAGGGGGCAGCCTGTGTTGATGTTTTGATAGATATTTTAGAGGATAATAAATATAAATACATGAATTATTCACCATTTGAGGTGTTAGAAGGTGAAACGGTAAAAAGGATAGAAAGCATATAACATTTGATATAAAAGCATGCGCGCGGCTTTATATAGAAAAGATAAATATGAATGGAGGAAGAAAAATGAAGTTTAGAAGAGCAACAGCATTGTTACTGGCAGGAATTATGGCAACAGGATTGACTGCATGTGGAGAAACTAAGAAAGAAAGTGACCAGGGAGAAAAAGGGAAAAAAGAAAAACTGGTTATTTGGTCATGGGGAGCGGATGAAGAAAAGAAATCTAGAGAGAACATGGTAGAAGCTTTTCAAAAAGCACATCCGGAAATAGAAGTGGAACATTCTGTAATACCTACAGCAGATCATGTGTGGGATCAGAAAATGACAGCCGCATTATCGGCAGGAACAGGACCGGATGTAATCCAGATGTCTCCAGATTATTATGGATTATATACAGAATATTACGAAGATCTAACCCCGTATGTTGAGAAAGAAGGCGTTGATCTGGATTCGGTCATTACGGAGGGGATGCTAGATCCATACTACCGCCCAGATGGAAAGCTGGAAGCAATGCCATTATTGGAAAACGTGTTTGTTTTAGCATATAACAAGGATATGTTTGATGAGTTTAATGTGGAATATCCAACAGCAGACTGGACATGGGATGATTTGGCAGAGGCTGCCAAGAAGTTTGCAGGCGGAGAAGGTGCAGACGCTACCTATGGTCTGGTAAATCACTGGATTGATGCGCCATTGTCTATTTTAGTTAAAGGCGGAAATGCATATTCTGAGGATTTAAAAACCTGTGAGGTAAACAGTGAAGAGGTAAAAGCAGGACTGGATTTATTCGGAGATCTGGTACAGAGTAAGGCAATGCCGGATGACACTGCTGCAAAGGGGCTTCCTAAGGAACAGTTGTTTGTTTCCGGACATGCTGCAATGTATACACTGGGTGGATTTGAGACTAAGTTGATTGCAGAAGAAGTTGGAGAAAACTTTGAGTGGGATGCAGTGCCTATGCCAAAGGTGGAAAACGGTAAAAACAATCTTATGTATGCAACGGGATATGCAATGTTAAATACATCTGAACACAAGGATGCAGCATGGACTTTCTTGAAAGAAGCAGCTTATGCCAACGAAGATATGGCTAAGGAAACAGCAGCGATTGGTCTTCCGGCTTGTAAGAATATAGCAGAGACATATTATAAAGACTTGTCCTATGGACCTATTAAGAACAGCTATTTCCTTGAAGGTCTGGATGGAGCAAAGTTGAACATCTGGGGAGGTGCATTTGCAGCGGCAGGAGATGTTTATACACAAATTTGGCAGTCCGTCACAATTGATGGAAAGAGCGCGGAGGAAGCAATGGAAGAATACTATCCTGCATTAGAAAAGGCATTTAACGAGGCAAATGGTAACTAACCGTAGTTAAACATCTAAGGTCAGATTTTACTTTTGCAAAATTTGACCTTAGAAAGTAATAAGTAATGAAATGGGGTAAGAAACGTGAACGGAAAAGGAAAGAAGAGGAAAGTTTCAGCAATGAAAAAGAGAGAGGCCAGAAATTTTTACTTATATACAGCGCCATGGCTGATAGGATTTCTGGTGCTTACACTATATCCCATCGTGTATTCATTTTATCTTATGTTTACAGATATGAATCTTACAGGAACAGGAGAATTTATAGGACTTGAGAACTGGAAATACGCATTTACAGATGATCCTCTTTTTAAAAAAGCATTTTTTAATACTTTAAAATATGTTGTTATGTTTGTTCCATGCAGTATTCTTCTGGCATTCTTCATTGCTCTGCTTTTGAGTAAAAAAATAAGAGGATTAGGATTTTTTAGAACCGCTTTTTACATTCCTTATATTACGTCTGGAGTTGCAGTAACTATTTTATGGGGATGGATTTTTCAGAAAGACTATGGAATTATAAACTATATTCTTTCACTGATAGGAATAAAAGGGCCCGACTGGTTGGGAGATAAAAATATAGCAATGATTTCTATTGTCATTTTGTCTTTATGGACGATTGGTAATAATATTATCATTATGCTTGCTGGTATACAGGATATTCCTGCATCTTATTACGAGAGTGCACAGATCGACGGAGCAGGATCCTTTAGACAAACCTTTTACATAACTCTTCCATTGTGTACACCTACTATTTATTTTAACTTAATTGTAACGATTATTGCGGCATTTCAGGTGTTCCAGCAGCCTCTGATCCTTACAAATGGAGGACCGTTAAACAGCACTTATACAGCGTCCATGCATTTATATAACAACGGATTCCTTTATGGAAAAATGGGATATGCGTCTATGATGGCATGGAGTATGTTTGCTGTAATCATGTTGATTACAATTGTAGTGGTTTCGACATCTAAGCACTGGGTATTTTATGACGACTAGGAGGAGGAGCGTTATGTTAAAATCACAAAAAAAGAATAAATTACTATCCAGAACTTTAACGTATATTGTATTGATTCTTGCGGCTGTCATTTGTTTATTTCCTTTTTTGTGGATGATTTCCACTTCCTTTAAACCAATGTCCGATATTTACAAAATGCCGCCGACTCTGATTCCAGAGCATGGTACAATAGAAAATTTTATAGAAGGCTGGAAAGGTGCAAATTTTCAGATGTATTTTAAGAATACAGCAGTGATTACACTTTTGGCTACCGTAGGGACAGTGTTTTCTTCCTCTATTGTTGCTTATGGATTTGCAAGATTTCAGTCCAGAATGTCAAAATTTTTGTTTATGGTACTGTTAGGAACTATGATGCTTCCAACACAGGTTACATTGATTCCTCAGTATTTATTATTTTATAAAATGGGAATGGTAGACACTATCTGGCCTTTAGTTATTCCGAGCTGGCTTGGTGGAGGGGCTTTTAATATTTTCTTGTTTATACAGTTTTTTAGGACATTGCCAAAAGAACTGGATGAAGCAGCTAAAATTGATGGTGCTAATTCATTGCAGATTTTTACGAGAATATTGCTTCCAGCAGTAAAACCAGTTATGTTGGCAGTTTTGGTTATGGCGCTTGTGTTTAACTGGAATGATTTCTTTAACCCATTGATTTATTTAAATTCCAATGAAAAGTTTACAATTGCAATAGGTCTGCAATTTTTTAAAGGTTCCCAGGGAAATGTTCAGGTAGGACAAATGATGGCTATGGCGCTGTTTTCTCTTCTTCCTGTTTTGATAGTGTTTGGAACGTGTCAAAAGTATTTTATCCAGGGTATTAAAATGTCAGGCCTGAAGGGTTGATGTTAAAAATAGAAAATTTGGAGGAAATAGGATATGAAATATAGAAATCCAATCATCTCCGGGTATAACCCGGATCCATCTATCTGTAGAGTGGGGGATGATTATTACATAGTGAACTCTTCGTTTGAATATTTTCCGGGAGTTCCTGTTTATCACAGCAAGAATTTAGTAAATTGGGAATTAATAGGAAACTGTCTGGATAGAAAATCTCAGCTTTTGTTAGAAAAGTGTAAGCCTTCAGGAGGAATTTATGCTCCTACGTTGCGTTATCATGATGGAACATTTTTCATGACTACAACCAATGTTTCCCATAAAGGAAACTTTATTGTACACACAAAGGATATAAAAAAAGGTTGGTCAGAACCTGTATGGATAGATCAGGGAGGTATCGATCCGTCGCTTTTGTTTGATGACGATGGAACAGTATACTTTTTATCTACAGCTACAGATGAACAGGGTGAAGCGGGAATCTTTATGTGTGAGATTAATCCTTTTACAGGAGAGAAGCTGACTGAGAGTGTAGTGATAAGTCGTGGGTGCGGCGGAAGATATGCAGAAGGTCCGCATTTATATAAATGGTTTGGAAAATATTATCTTATGCTGGCAGAAGGTGGTACGGAATACGGACATATGGAAACGATGCTGAGATCGGATTTTCCGTATGGTCCATATGAAGCTTGTCCTCATAATCCTATTTTAACACATAGAGATGATATGAGAGAGGAAATTTACTGCACCGGACATGCTGATATGATGGAAGATCATAATGGAAACTGGTGGATGGTTTGCCTGGCAATCCGGCCATGTGAAGAGAAATCTAACAGGGTTTTGCTGCATAATCTTGGAAGAGAAACTTTTTTAGCACCTGTTGTGTGGGATGAGGAAGGATGGCCTGTTGTGGGGGACAAGGGTCTGATTTCACTTGAAATGGATGGACCGCTTCCGGGACCAGAACCAGGGAAGGTAAATCGTGATTTTTCAGACGATTTTTCAGATGAGACGTTCAGCACTTCTTATAATTTTTTGAGAAATCCTAATATGGAACATTATAAAAGAGATACTGGAAATGCTGCATTAGTCTTACAAGGTACAGAAATAACATTAAATGATATGGATAGTCCTACATGGTTGGGAATTCGGCAAAAAGGCTTTGAGACGGTTTCGTCTGTAGAAGTTTGTTTACTGGAAGCAGAAAACAATGTCAGAGCAGGGTTGACCGCATTTTACACAGAATCCTATCATTATGAAATATACATAACAAGAGAAAATGGGGTATCCAAAGTCTGCCTGGCGAAACATATACATGATATTTATGTGGTTACAGCAGAAAAAGAAATTTCTGATGCGGAAAATATTATTCTGCGCGTAGAATCAGATAAAAAATATTACCGATTTGCTTTCAGTGTGGATGGAAAAGTATTCACAGAGTTAGGAACAGGTCTGGTTGTAGGATTGTGTACAGAAGGAACCAAATATATGACCTTTACAGGAACATATATTGGTATGTTCGCAGAAAATGGAATCGCCCGTTTTAAAAACTTTAAGATTAATGTGAAAGATTATTGATAAAAGCCCCTCCTGTTTTTGAACTGGAGGGGTTTTAGAAAATAATACTTTATGAAGAGGTATGGATTATGGAGAATAGCAAACTGCAAGAATTATTTAATGAGATGAGTATTGAAGAAAAAATTGGGCAGCTATTTCAGGCAACTGGAGCAGTATATGAAGAGGAGGCAGTAATTTCAGGTCCGGTAAAAGAGCTGGGAATAAATGAAAGAGACATTTATCTGGCCGGAAGTGTCCTGGGGACTATGGGGGCGAAAAAAACAAAACAGATACAGAAAAAATATATGGAAAAGCATCCCCATCATATACCGTTGCTTTTTATGCTGGATATTATTAATGGATATAAAACGGTTTATCAAATTCCCTTAGGTCAGGGTGCTGCCTTTGAACCGGAATTGGCAAGAAAATGTGCTTCTATGGCGGCAAGAGAGGCAGCGGCAGATGGCCTCCATGTGACATTTTCACCGATGGCAGATTTGGTTCGTGATGCCAGATGGGGAAGAGTCATGGAAGCCACAGGGGAAGACGTTTATTTGAATAGTGTATATGCCAGGGCTATGGTAGAAGGATATCAGGGAGAAGATTTAAGCGGCAAGGAAACTTTGGCAGCATGTGTAAAACATTTTGCAGGATATGGGGCAGCCGAAGCAGGTAGAGACTACAATACAGTAGAACTGTCAGAGAGAACTTTAAGGGATTTTTATCTTCCGGCATATGAAAGTGGGATTCAGGCAGGAGCAGAGCTGGTTATGACATCTTTTAATACCATAGATGGAATTCCGGCTACTATTAATAAAAAGCTTATGAGAGACGTGTTGCGAAAAGAAATGGGGTTTGATGGGGTACTGATTTCAGATTTTGGAGCTATAGGAGAAACAATTATTCATGGCGTTTCTGAAGACAGAGCAGATGCAGCAAGACGGGCATTGGAGGCAGGGGTTGATATTGACATGATGTCAGGAGTCTATCCGCAAACACTCTGTCAATTATTAGACGAAAAGAAAATTGAACTGGAAAGGATAGAAGAATGTGCATGGCGAGTTCTAAAGCTGAAAAATAAACTGGGATTGTTTGAGAACCCGTATAAGGGTGCTGATGAAGGGGTGGCTGAGGAACAAATACTGTGTCAGGAGCATAAAGAACTGGCAGAAACTATGGCAACAAAGTCTTTTGTTTTGTTGGAGAATAAAAATAATATACTGCCTTTAAGCAAAGGAAAGAAAGTTCTTTTTGCAGGGCCGTATGTAAATAGACAGGAAATGCTGGGTGCATGGTCATTTACAGGAGATATATCTGACACAATTACTATACAGCAGGCAGCAGAAAAGAAAATGGAAAATTATGAGGTTTGCTTCTGCCGGGGATGTCCAATTCTTCCAAAAGAAATGAAGCTGGACGGTTTTGTGAATTACAAAGAGGAGGAATTCACAGAAAAGGAAATTGAAGAGATGC
The DNA here is from genome assembly GCA_958352855.1 of uncultured Bacillota bacterium. Lineage (GTDB taxonomy): Bacteria > Bacillota > Clostridia > Lachnospirales > Lachnospiraceae > Blautia. The sequence goes on along the minus strand of CATWQE010000033.1, from coordinate 15,951 downwards.
TGACAGAGGCGGAAAGCAAAGCTGAACAAGCTGATGTTGTAGTCCTTGCTTTGGGAGAGCATTTTTTACAATCAGGAGAGGCTACAAGCAGAGCAATGATAGAGATTCCTGAGAATCAAATGAAATTATTGGAGAGAATAGAAAAAATCAATCCCAATATTGTGGTTGTTTTGTTTAATGGAAGACCTCTTGATATCAGAAAGATAAAGCAAAGAGCGAAAGCAATTTTAGAGGTTTGGATGCCGGGAACTATGGGAGGAAATGCAATTGTGGATATGCTGGTGGGAAACAATGCTCCTTCCGGGAAGTTGCCAATGAGCTTTCCTTACTGCGTAGGCCAGATTCCGGTCCATTATGATGAACTAAATACAGGCCGTGTACATGTGCCAGGAAGAGATAAAGACAGATATGTATCCAAATATTTAGATATAGAAAATAAACCTCTTTATGCATTTGGCTATGGATTGACTTATACGGATTTTCACATATCAGAACCTGTTTTAAATAAAAATACCATGAGAAAAGGAGAAAAAATTGTAGCTTCTGTAAAAGTAAAAAACTGTGGTGAAAGGTCAGGAGCAGAAACGATCCAGTTATATATACATGATGTTGCTGCGAGTGTAGCACGTCCTAAAAAACAATTAAAAGGATTTCAAAAGATTGAACTGCAGCCACAGGAAGAACAAGAGGTATCTTTTGCAATTTCGGAAGAAATGCTTCGATTCACCAGAGAAGATGGAGTATTTGCCAGTGAAGAAGGTGAGTTTGAAGTTTTTATAGGAAATAGTAGTGAGGAAGAAAGAAGAGCTAAATTTGTTTTGAAAAGTGAGTAACTTATGAGGATAGAATTTGGAAAGAGGAGAATATTGATAAAAAATTTCTTTTTTGTGATCGTTTTAATTATTTTATCTATTACGTTTGAAGTTATTATGTTACCATTATATAAACAAATTTTTCTTTAGATAGTATTATACCGATATTCATTTTGTTTATCTGTTTTCAGAGATATTTTATTGAAGGTATGACAGCAGGTGCAGTAAAAGAGTAAATAATAATATGATTTTTAATTTAGGAGGGTTTCTAAAATGGCAAGAAGAGCAAAAATGGTTCTGGACAAGGAGTTCCAGATTGCACCCATTGACAAACGTATCTACGGTTCTTTTATTGAACATCTGGGAAGAGCTGTGTATGAAGGAATTTATCAGCCGGGGCATCCGGCAGCAGATGAAAATGGATTCCGTCAGGATGTGGTACAGCTTGTAAAAGAGCTGGATGTGCCCATTATACGTTATCCGGGCGGTAATTTTGTTTCTAATTTTTACTGGGAGGATTCTGTTGGACCTGTTTCTGAAAGACCCCACCGTCTGGAACTGGCGTGGAGAAGCCTGGAAAAGAATGAAGTTGGTTTAAATGAGTTTTCCAAGTGGGCGAAACAGGTAAATTCAGAGGTTATGATGGCAGTCAATCTGGGAACCAGAGGTATTCAGGATGCATGTAATCTTCTGGAATACTGCAATCATCCTTCGGGAACAAAGTACAGTGACCTTCGTATCAGGCATGGTGTAAAGGATCCGCATAATATTAAAGTCTGGTGTCTGGGAAATGAAATGGATGGTCCATGGCAGATTGGCCATAAAACTATGGAAGAATATGGACGTTTGGCAGAGGAAACAGCCAAAGCCATGCGCCTTATTGATCCAGGTATTGAACTGGTTTCCTGCGGCAGTTCCAACCGTGACATGCCAACCTTCCCGGATTGGGAGGCAGTGACATTGTCCCATACTTATGATTATGTGGACTATGTTTCCATGCATCAGTATTACGGAAATCGTGATAATGACAGCAATGATTATCTGGCGCAGTCGGATGATATGGATGATTTTATCCGTACCGTGATTTCTACCTGTGACTATGTGAAGGCGAAAAAACGCAGTAAAAAGACCATGAATTTAAGCTTTGATGAGTGGAATGTATGGTTCCATTCCAATGCAGCGGATGATGATATTACAGAAAATCATCCATGGCAGGTAGCGCCGCCTATGCTAGAGGATATCTATAATTTTGAGGACGCCCTTTTAGTAGGTTTGATGCTGATTACTCTGATGAAACACGCGGATCGTGTGAAAATGGCATGTCTGGCACAGTTGGTGAATGTCATTGCGCCAATTATGACAGATGCAGCAGGGGGAGCATGGAAACAGACCATCTTCTATCCATTTATGCATGCATCTAAATATGGTCGCGGTATTGCGCTGCAGCCAGTGATTTCAGGAACAAAACATGCAACAGCAAAACATGATGAGATCACAGATGTGGAATCCATTGCTGTTTATAATGAAGAAAAAGATGAAGTGACCATTTTTGCTGTAAACCGTAATCTGGAGGAAGATGTGGAGCTTACTACAGATGTAAGAAGCTTTGCAGGATACCGTTTGTTGGAGCATATTGTTATGGAAAACGAAGATCTGAAGGTAGGAAACAGCTTGCTGGAAGAAAAGGTTTATCCGGTAAATGCAGATAACAGAAGCAAACTGGATGGGGGCATTGTGACAAGTGTGCTTAAGAAGGCTTCCTGGAATGTAATACGGTTGGGAAAATAAGATAATGGAATCTTCCTGTGAATTTAAGAATCTTTTTATCTGCTATGGTCTTAGAATATCTGGCACAATAAAACAGAGACTTAACAGAAGAGTACGTTCGCAAGGTACAGGAGGAATCCCAGGGAGATAAAGAGTAGATATTCTCATAGTTAGAAGCTGCCGCAATCAGGAGTAGAAAACATTTCTGATTGCGGCAGCTTTTGTATTACCGTTCTACCCGATTGACTGAAAATACTGTTATAAAACCTGTTTACGCTGGACAGGAATTTGATTTATTTGAATAATGATATTTCTCACTTTATGATTGACATATCTGTTGCAGGGAGATATAATTTAAATAAAATTCGGCAAAAATAGAAAAAGGCCGAAAAATATTGGAAATATAATTTCGAAAAATGGGAATGCTTCAATTGAGGTGATATGAATGATTAATAAACGTAGACTTCCAGAAGATCAGATGATTTTTTCGGTTGATGAACTAAAAACAGCAGGTTTTTCCTATTATAAAATTAACCGGCTGGTTGAGGATGGAATGCTGCTAAAACTGAATAAGAAATATTATGAGAATACAAGCTATCAAGGTAAAGAATTGGATTTATATTATGTTACTGCATATGCTCCCCAAGGTGTAGTTTGCCTTATGAGTGCAGCATCATATTATAATCTGACAACCTACAGACCAGATTCTATAGATGTGGCTATTCAGAGAAAAGCCAGGATTTCAACAATGCCAGATTGGCCGGCACTGTCTGTATATTACTATGCAGATGAACGTTTCAAAACTGGAATTGAAACAGTGCAGGAAGGTAAGAATCAATTTAAAATTTATGATATTGAAAAGACAGTTGTGGACATAGTTTTCTTCCGTGAAAAAATAGGAATTGAGGAAACAAAAGAAATTTTGGTGAATTACCTTAGACGAAAGGATAGAAAACTTAACAGACTGCTGCGCTATGCAGAAATGCTTAAATGCGGAGAGATTATGAAAACATATTTGGAGGTACTTGTATGATAAATGCAATGTCAGTAAAGGATAAATTGAAAAATCAAGCTAAAGAAGATGGAAGAACGATGCAGGATGAATTGGTAACTTATGGGTTGGAGAGAGCGATTTATAGGTTGTCAATTTCAAAATATGCAGAGCGATTTACCCTAAAAGGCGGCATTTTTCTGTATGCGTTGTTTGATGGGAATTTTGCGAGAGCAACAATGGATATAGACCTTCTTGCGCATCATCTTTCGAATGATGCTGAACACATAAAGAAAGTGTTCCATAATATTTTTTCGATAGAATGTGATGATGCATTGCGATTCGATTTGAATTCATTGGATGTAATCAACATTACTGAATTTAAAGAGTATCATGGCGTAAATGTTTCCATTATGGGATATTTGGAGCGTACAAGAGTACCTGTATCTATTGATATTGGTTTTGGAGATGCGATTTATCCAGAGCGTATGCGAATGAACTTTCCGGTATTACTTGATATGGAGGCTCCGAAAGTATATGCTTATTCCATTTATTCTGTAATTTCAGAAAAGTTTGAAGCCTTTGTTTCTCTTGGTCTTGCAAATGGAAGATATAAGGATTTTTATGATATTTATGTATTATCGGCAAACTATAATCTGGATGGTAATGAGCTGAAAAATGCAATCATAGAAACATTTGCGCATAGAGAAACTGGATTTGATGATATAGTTGCTTTTGAGTCCGGTTTTACAGAGGACTCTGTAAGGCAGGGAAGATGGAGAGCATTTATCAAGAAAAAGAAAGCAATGGAAAAAGTTGAATTTGCCGAAGCAATAGAGCGCTCTAAGAAACTTTTGGCACCGATTGTGGAGGCAATAGAACAGAATAAAGAATTTTGTTGTCAGTGGGATAAAGACAGACAAGATTGGATTTAAGTACATAGATAGTCCCAAACAGAGGTAGATGCAACTTATTGTGAGTCGCATCTGCCTTTGCAATTTTGCAGCTTTTGTACTACCCCTCCACCCGATACTGACTAAAAATACTGCGCAGAACCTTATAAAGAGGTTCTTTTATTTTTTCAAGAGGAAGTGGCTGTTCGTAGAGGATTGTGTTATAGCTGACGCCACTGACCAGTTCTAATATCATGTACATCATGAGCTCAGGGTCGCGATAAGTATGGGAAGATTTTGCCAGGAGTTCCTGATAAATCGTGTAAACAGCAGGGACATCTTTGTCAGGGGTTTCAATCAGAGAGTTGGTGAAGAACCCCCAGCTCAAATGCTTGGAAATCAGCATGACCAGGCTGTGATTTTCTGAGAACTGATTCAGGATATTATCAATAATAAACACAACCTGATCTTCAAAATCAACGATATCCTCATGTTTTTGCAGCTCTGTATATGCAGCCAGGAAAACCTGGCTGGCTTTGTGGCTGATGAGGTGATTTCTTATGTCATATTTATCCTTGAAATACAGGTAAAAGGTGCCCTTCGCAACACCAGCCGCATTTACAATATCAGAAATAGAGGTTTTGCTAAAACCATTACGAATAAACAGAGAAAAGGCGGAATCCAACAGGGAATTGCGCTTTTGCTGTTTATTATGATCTACTTTGCTCATTTCATATAACCTTCTTTCTTTTCTTCGTACCTTCGTATACTTTGTACATTATAGGGAGAGGAACCGGGAAAAGTCAAACGAAAAATCCAGGGTTCTTCTTTTTCTCTGAATTGCATAAAATTTAAAAGTGACTTTTGGTCATAAATTATATTGACCAATGGTCATTTATGTGGTAAAACAATATATGACCATTGGTCAGTTTGATTGAGGTGAAAGGAAGGAGAATTTATGCAAAAGCTGGGAAGGAAAATTGTAAAGTTTCGGATTCCTATTTTTATTTTAAGCCTGCTTCTCTTGATACCGGCGGGAATCGGATACATAAATACCAGAGTGAATTATGATGTACTTTATTATCTGCCGGATGAAATTGAAACTATGAAGGGACAGGATATTCTGGTAGATGAGTTTGGAACAGGAGCGTATTCCATGTTCATTTGTGAGGGAATGCCAAACAAGGATGTGGCGGCGCTTAAGGAGAAGATTGAAGAGGTAGAGCATGTTTCCAAGGTTGTGTGGTACGATACGTTTTCTGATATCTCTGTACCTGTAGAGATGCTTCCGGAGAAAATCCGCAGCGCTTTGTTTTCGGAAGATTCTACTATGATGTTTATTATTTTTGATACCACCACTTCGGCGGATGAGACCATGGATGCTATTGGAGATATTCGGAAGCTGGCAGGGAAGCAGTGTTTCGTCAGCGGTATGTCAGCCATTGTTACAGATACCAGAAATCTGGCAGAGTCTGAGGTAACCGTCTATGTCTTAATTGCAGTGGCGCTGTCCTGCCTTGTGCTGGCGCTTACCATGGAATCTTACTTCATTCCGATTCTGTTTCTTCTTAGCATTGGAATGGCAATTGTTTACAATATGGGAACCAATGTGATTCAGGGAGAAATTTCCTATATTACGAAGGCATTGAGCGCAGTATTGCAGCTTGGTGTTACTATGGATTATTCCATTTTCCTCTGGCACAGTTATCAGGAGCAAAGAGCCAGATTTGGAGATGACCATAAGGAAGCTATGGCGCAGGCAATCGCAGCTACCATTAAATCTGTGGTGGGAAGCTCCATTACCACCATTGCAGGTTTTGTGGCTCTGTGCTTTATGAGCTTTACACTGGGGCTGGATTTGGGAATCTGCATGGCAAAAGGCGTTGTATTTGGAGTCATCAGTTGTGTTACCATTCTTCCTTCCATGATTATGATTTTTGATAAAGTGCTGGAAAAGACGAAACACAGACAGCTCATACCGGATTTTCCAAAGGTGTCGGAATTTTTAGTAAAACATCATAAAACCTTTGCCTGCTTATGTGTCCTGTTGTTTGTTCCCTTTGCTTATTTTCAGGCAAATACAAAGGTTTACTATAATCTGGATGCCAGTCTGCCAAAAGAACTGGAGTCCATTCAGGCAAATACCAAACTTCAGGAAGATTACCATATGGGAGCAGCCCACATGATTCTGATGGATAAGGATCTTCCCAATAAAGAGAAGCACAAAATGATTGCTGAGATGGAAAAAGTGGATGGGGTCAAAGAAATCCTGGGGCTTGAGACTATTATCGGTCCGGCATTTCCACAGAGCATGGTTCCAAAGGACGTGAAGGAAATTCTGGAAAGTGAAAATTATGAATTGATGCTCATTACCAATGAGTATCTGACTGCATCAGATGAAGTAAATGAGCAGCTTGGCGAGCTGAACCAGATTTTGAAGAAGTATGACAAAACTGGCATGCTGGTAGGAGAAGCGCCCTGTACCAAGGATTTGATTGAGATTACAGACCATGATTTTAAGGTGGTAAGTGCAGTATCTATTCTGGCAGTGTTTTTCATTATTTTCTTTGTATTTAAGTCCATTTCCCTACCGGTAATTCTGGTTATGGTCATTGAAGGGGCAATTTTTATTAACATGGGTATTCCGTATCTTACGGGAACGGAGCTTCCTTTTATTGCTTCTATTGTAATTGGAACCATACAGCTTGGAGCTACTGTGGATTATGCGATTTTAATGACCAGCAGATATGAGCAGGAACGGGGATGCGGAAAAGGAAAGAAAGAATCTATCAGTATTGCTCTGGAGAGCAGCATCCGTCCGGTTATGGTGTCTGCCTTTAGCTTTTTTGCAGCTACCTTTGGGGTTGGAATGTATTCTAAGATTGATATGATTAGTTCTCTTTGCCTGCTTATGGCAAGAGGCGCGTTGATTAGTATGTGCGCAGTTCTTTTGTTCCTTCCGGCTATGTTCTGGCTGCTGGATGGATTGATTTGCAGAACAAGTAAAAACTTTAAATCGGGTATTCGGAGAAAATAGGAGGTCTTTTAGATGAAGAAAAAACAGGTTCAGGCACTTTTTGCAGGAATGGCAGCTATGATGGCAGTGATTTTGCCGGCATCTTCTGTTTGGGCGGAAGCTGGGGCAAAGGAACAGACTGTTTATGTAAATGCAGATGAAAATGGAAATTCCCAGGATGTGATTGTAAGCAACTGGCTGAAAAATCAGGGGAATGAGCAGGAGATAACCGATAAGAGCAATCTGTCTGAGATTACTAATGTAAAGGGAGATGAAACCTTTCAGCAGAAGAGTGATGGAACTCTTGTGTGGAATGCCGGTGGTGAGGACATTTATTATCAGGGAAAATCAAAGGAGGAGCTTCCGGTTTCTGTGAAGCTGACCTATTATCTGGATGGAAAAGAAATGACTCCTGAAGATTTGGCGGGAAAAAGCGGAAAACTGAAGATTAGAATTGATTATGAAAATAAAACAAAAGAGACTGTGGAGGTTCAGGGAAAACAGGAAGAGGTGTGTACGCCTTTTATGATGATGACTGCCATGATTCTTCCAACAGATACCTTTACCAATGTGGAAATTACCAACGGACAGATTGTTTCAGATGGAAATAATGAGATTGCAGTTGGTCTGGGATTTCCTGGGTTGGCGGACAGTTTACATTTACAGGAAGTGGAGGAATTGAAGGACATTGAGATTCCGGATTATGCAGAGCTTACTGCAGATGTGAAAGACTTTTCGCTGGCTATGACTGCCACAGTAGCTACTACAGGAATTCTGGAAGATTTGGATTTGGCAGATGTTGGCAGTGCAGAGGATTTAAAGGAAAAGATGGAGACGCTGACAGATTCATCCAGGGCCTTGGTGGAGGGAAGCCAGGCGCTCAGTGATGGCATTGAAACCATGGACAGTTCGGCAGATACCTTTGTCAGTGGTCTGGAGCAGGTGGATAATGGAACAAAAGCCCTAAAAGATGGCATTGATACCATGAACAGCAAGAAGGGAGAGCTTTTAGGTGGTGTGTCACAACTGACAGAAGGCATGAAGGCCTTGCAGTCAGGTTCTGTGAGCCTTCAAAATGGAGTTTCTTCTTATACGGATGGGGCTGCTCAGTTACATGAGGGAATTGCACAGACAGCAGAGGGCGTTTCTGCATTAAATGAAGGAATACAGGAATTAAACAGTAAAAAAGATGCTTTAACAGAAGGCGCAGGAGAACTGGAACAGGGCGCAGGCAAACTGCAGGAGGGCGCCAAAGGCTTGCAGGATGGAATCAGCGCCTATACAGCCGGAGTTCAACAGTTAGATACAGGGCTTGGCCAGTTAAATGAAAAAGTATCTGAGGGCGCAGGACAGCTTGGAGCGGTAAAAGATGCTATGGCTTCTATTACAGCCGGCTCTAAGGAACTGATTCAGGGCGCAGCCGCTTTAAAAGCCGGAGTGTCCGGGGCTCAGGGCTCTGCACAGGCTATAGCTGCCCAGGTAGGTTCTTATGGAGCTGCCGCAGCGGCAGAGGCTTCCTATACAGATCAGGCTGTTGCAGTGATTCAAAACTTCTTAAACAGCCAGGGGCAGCCACAGGTATCAGTGGAGGATTTGAATAACCAGGCAAATGCTGCAATCGCCAGTGAAAATGCTGCAGTGAATACCCAGGCAAACGCCCAGCAGCAGAGCAATGTAGCCGCCGCTTTAAATGCAGCAGGAATTTCAGCAGAAGACCAGGCAAAGGTTATGAGCGCTCTGGGAGGAATTTCTGTAGGGGTACAGACTTCGGCATCTCTTTCTGTACCACAAACACAGCCTGATACCAGTGTTTTAGGTGAATTAAATGGAATCAAGGCAAACATGGAAGCAGAGAAGGCAAAGTTTGACACCTCCACACTCCAGGCGCTCCAGGGACAGTTTGGAACCATGAACAGTCAGTGTGATGCGGCTGTACAGGGAGCCGACAGTTTAAGCGCAGGCGTACAGGAATTTAAAAAGGCGGCAGAATCTATGAAAGACCTGTCCGGCATGGTAGAGGAGCTGACAAAGGCAACAGGACAGTTAAAACAGGGAAGCAGCGCCTTGTGTGCAAAAAATGAAGAGCTGAATCAGGGAGCTGCAAGTCTGGCAGCAGGAACCAGCTCATTGACAGAAGGTATGGCTTCGCTGTCAGGTGGAACCCAACAGGTAAGCGCAGGAATCAGCAAACTGGCAGAAGGTTCCAGTCAGCTTGCAGTGGGAACTGCACAGTTAAAAACAGGTTCTGAAGCTCTAAATGCCAATAATGGAGCTTTGAATCAGGGAGCTTCCCAGCTATCTTCCGGTACAGAACAGCTTTTACAGGGCGGTACTGCATTGTCCTCAGGAGCCCAGGCTTTAGGCGGCGGTATTACCCAACTGGCAAATGGCGCAGTATCCTTAAAAGATGGAACCGCGGCGCTTGTGTCAGGTGGAAAGCAGTTAAAGGAAGGAACTGTTAAGTTAAAAGATGGTTCTACAGAGCTGGCTGAGGGCATGGAAAAATTCGATGAAGAAGGTGTTCAGAAAATTACGGAGCTTTTTGGAGATGAGGTGCAGAGTCTCTTAGACCGTCTAAATGCAGTGGCAGACGCAGACAGCGCTTACAAAGCCTTTGACGGACAGAATGGAAATGAGAACAGTAAGGTGAAATTTATTATTGAAACTGCTGGAATTGAATAAATGTACTTATAAAAAACACAAATGTCCGCTACAAAAGGATTGACAAAAGAAAAAACAGTGCTATAATGAAATTCGTTAATTGCATATTGTGCCAAAAGAAGGGTGCAGGAAAGCGGCAATTCGCCCACCGAAGGAGTAATACTCTCAGGGGTTCCCAAAGGGAACAAGACTGTATCTGGATGGCTCTCTGGAGAATCCCGAAAAGGGTGCCGAAGGTGTAAGCAGATGGAAGAACATCTGTGAATCTCTCAGGCAAAAGGACAGTGAGGTTTAGAAAAATGCGGAATTTCTGCATTTTGAAACGTGCAAAAGGAGCGGAAATCTGAACATATGGAAGTCCATGGGATTTTTTAACACAAAATCTCATGGACTTTTTTGGTGCAATGGAGCAGAAAAAAGGAGAGAAGAGAAATGGATATCATGACATCAATTATGGAAAATGTCGCATCATTTGTGGACGTTGTGAACACGTTTTTGTGGGATTATGCACTGCTTGTGCTATTGCTTGGAACGGGAATTATTTATTCCTTGAGTCTGAAGTTTATTCAGGTGCGGAAATTTGGCGCAGGTATGAAGAAAATGTTTGGAAACTTTTCCCTGCATGGAAAGAGTACGGAAAATGGACTGAGTTCCTTCCAGGCTTTGGCTACAGCTATTGCAGCGCAGGTGGGAACCGGTAATATTGCAGGTGCGGCCACAGCCATTGCTTCCGGTGGTCCAGGAGCTATTTTCTGGATGTGGGTCAGCGCGTTTTTCGGCATGGCGACTATTTATGCGGAGGCAGTGATGGCGCAGCACACCAGAGTAAAGGAAAATGGTGTTGTGGTAGGCGGTCCGGTGTATTATATCAAGTATATTTTCAAAGGGAAATTTGGAAAATTCCTGGCTGGATTTTTCTCTGTTGCCATTATTCTGGCTTTGGGCTTTATGGGAAACATGGTGCAGTCTAATTCTATTGGAAGCTCCTTTGAAAATGCTTTTGGTGTGAAACCTATTTTCGTAGGTGTTGTAATAGCAGTTATCGCAGCGTTTATTTTTTTGGGAGGTATTAACCGCATTGCAAGAGTTACAGAGAAGATTGTACCTATTATGGCGCTGATTTATATTGTGGGATGTCTTGTAATTCTGTTTATGAATGGAGCTGGTGTTGGGAAAGCCTTTCATGATATTTTTGTGGCAGCATTTAACCCGGATGCAGTTCTTGGCGGTGCTCTTGGTGTAACAGTGCAGAAGGCTATGCGGTTTGGTGTGGCAAGAGGGTTATTTTCCAACGAAGCAGGTATGGGTTCTACACCTCATGCCCATGCGACTGCAGACGTCAGGCATCCTGGAGACCAGGGAATTATTGCTATGATGGGCGTGTTTATTGATACTTTTGTGATTCTTACATTGACAGCCCTTGTGATTCTATCTACCGGGGCCTTGTCAAGCGGAGAGACAGCCTCAGCTCTGGCGCAGGTGGCTTTTGATTCGGCATTCGGCTCTTTTGGTAAGGTTTTCATTGCTATTTGCATGCTGTTTTTTGCCTTTACTACTATTATAGGATGGTACTATTTTGGAGAAGTCAATGTACGCAGCCTTTTTGGAAAAAAGGCGGTTAAGATTTATGCGGCGCTGGTTGTGGTATTCGTGCTGGTTGGCTCCACACTGAAAGTAGATTTGGTCTGGAACATGTCGGATATGTTTAATGGACTTATGGTGATTCCAAACCTGATTGCCATTCTGGCTTCGATTCCTATTGTGAGGAAGCTGAGTCGGGAGCATGAGAATCTTTTGAAGAAATAAAAATAATAGTGTTTACAAATATTTCTGAATATGTTAGCATGATAAATATATGTAAACACAGTGACAAAGAGAGTACATGTATATCTTATTTTACAGAGAAGCTTTTATATGCTGAGAGAAAGCGGATGAGAATATGTGGAAAATGGCTTTTGAGAGGCGCACCGAAGTATGATATCATACCAAGGCTGCGACAGGTTCCGCCTGTTATAGCGGTAAGGTATGAAAGTACCTGTTGAGGTCTGGGTCGCAAGGCACAGATGAACAGAAGTGGTAACGCGGGTGAATACAGCTCGTCTTCTTTGGAAACAGAGAAGGCGGGTTTTTTGTTTTGCTGAATAACTACATTGCAGTGAGCCATACTCTCTTAGAACAGGAGGAAAGAAAATTGGATAAGAAAAAATATTATATTACTACAGCCATTGCTTATACATCAGGCAAGCCCCATATTGGAAATACCTATGAGGCTGTTTTAGCAGACAGTATTGCAAGATTCAAAAGACAGCAGGGATATGATGTCTTTTTCCAGACAGGAACAGATGAACATGGACAGAAAATCGAGTTAAAGGCAGCAGAGGCTGGTGTTACCTGCAAGGAATTTGTAGACAATGTTGCAGGAGAGATTAAGAGCATCTGGGATTTAATGAATACTTCCTATGACAAATTTATCCGTACTACCGATGCAGACCATGAAAAGCAGGTTCAGAAAATTTTCAAAAAACTCTATGACCAGGGGGATATTTACAAAGGCTATTACGAAGGAATGTACTGTACTCCTTGCGAATCCTTTTTCACAGAATCCCAGTTGGTAGACGGAAAATGTCCTGACTGCGGACGCCCGGTAACACCGGCTAAGGAAGAAGCATATTTCTTCAGAATGAGCAAATATGCGCAGAGACTTATTGACCATATTAATGAACATCCTGAGTTTATCCAGCCGGTTTCCAGAAAGAATGAAATGATGAACAACTTCCTGCTTCCGGGGCTGCAGGATCTGTGTGTGTCCAGAACTTCCTTTAAATGGGGAATTCCGGTAGACTTTGACCCGAAACATGTGGTTTATGTATGGCTGGATGCCCTTACCAACTATATTACAGGAATTGGCTATGACTGTGATGGAGAAAGTACAGAGCAGTTTAAGAAAGACTGGCCTGCTGACCTGCACTTAATCGGAAAGGATATTATCCGCTTCCATACCATTTACTGGCCCATTTTCCTCATGGCATTAGATTTGCCGCTGCCAAAACAGGTATTTGGACATCCATGGCTGTTACAAGGGGATGGAAAAATGAGTAAATCCAAAGGAAATGTTATTTACGCAGACCAGTTGGTAGATTTCTTTGGAGTAGATGCAGTGCGCTACTTTGTTCTTCATGAAATGCCTTTTGAAAATGATGGTGTTATCACATGGGAATTAATGGTAGAGCGCCTGAACTCTGAACTGGCAAATACTCTTGGAAACCTGGTAAACAGAACTATTTCCATGTCCAATAAATATTTTGGCGGTGAAGTGAAGAGCACAGGAGTCTGTGAACCTGTAGACGAAGAGCTAAAAGCAGTGGTTCTGGGAACTAAGGCAAAAGTAGCGGATAAGATGGAAGAACTTCGTGTGGCAGACGCAATTACAGAAATCTTTACTCTGTTTAAACGCTGCAACAAGTATATTGATGAAACCATGCCATGGGCACTGGCCAAGGATGAAGAGAAAAAAGACCGTCTTGCAGAAGTCCTGTACAATCTGGTAGAAGGCATCTGCATTGGCGCATCTCTTCTGGAATCCTTTATGCCGGAAACAACAGAAAAGATTCTGGCACAGTTAAATGCAAATAAGAGAACCTATGAAGAACTGGATACCTTTGGACTGTATCCGTCAGGAAATAAGGTGACTGAAAAACCGGAAATTCTCTTTGCACGTCTGGATGTAAAAGAAGTTATGGAAAAAGTAGAAGAAATGAGAGCCAAAGAAGCAGCCGAAAATCAGCCAGAGGAAGAAAAGGAAGAAGCTCCTGTAGTGGATATTGAGGCAAAACCAGAGGTGACCTTTGATGATTTCATGAAAATGCAGTTCCAGGTAGGAGAAATCATTGCCTGTGAAGCAGTGAAGAAATCTAAAAAACTTCTTTGTTCCCAGGTAAAAATCGGAAGCCAGGTAAAACAGATTGTATCAGGCATTAAGTCCAGCTACGCGCCGGAGGACATGGTGGGCAAGAAAGTAATGGTTCTGGTGAATCTGAAACCTGCGAAACTGGCAGGGGTAATGTCTGAAGGAATGATTCTCTGCGCAGAAGGGCTGGACGGAGAACTGGCACTTATGACACCCGATAAAGATATGCCGGCAGGGGCGGAAATCTGCTAGAGAAACACCGGGCTTTACAGGTTAATGACGATGAAGTTTGGATAGGTCTAAGGTGTAGAAATTTTGACATTCGTGTCATGAATTGGTAAAATGTTTAAAATATTCGCGTAGATTAGTGTTAAAATACAAATGAAAATCATTGAATTTTACACGAATAATTGTTATACTATATTCAGTACCTTTAAGGAGGACGGATTATGTATAGAAAGATTATGGGTTTCTTAGAAGCGTGGAAAGAAAGCGAACACCGCAAACCTCTTATTTTGCAGGGAGCAAGGCAGGTGGGAAAAACCTATTCTATTTTGGAGTTTGGTCGCATCCATTATGAGAATGTGGCATATTTCAATTTTGAAACCAATCCAAAGTTGAACGAAACCTTTGAAGAAAATATCAGCCCCGATTATTTGATACCGATTTTATCCCATATTGCAGGTCAGACTATTGTAAAAGAAAAAACGCTGGTTGTATTTGATGAGGTACAGCTTTGTGAAAGGGCTTTGACTTCGCTGAAATATTTTTGTGAAGATGCCCCGGATTATCATATTATCGTGGCAGGCAGCTTGCTTGGTGTGGCAGTTAATAGAGCAAAATTTTCGTTTCCTGTTGGCAAGGTAGATATGAAAACCCTGTATCCTATGGATATGGAGGAATTTATGCTTGCTATGGGTGAAAATGCACTTGTGGAGCAGATTAGAAAGTGCTTTGAAACAGATAAGCCAATGCCATCTGCTCTCCACGATGCAGCAATGCAGCTCTATCGTCAGTATCTTGTGATAGGCGGCATGCCAGAGTGCGTGATGCAGTATGCTGATACAAAAGATTATATCCTTATCCGTCATACGCAGGACACGATACTTGCAAGTTATCTCAATGATATGAGCAAATATAATAATTTGAATGAAATCAAGAAAACCAGACTTGCTTATGATAATATTACGGTTCAGCTTTCAAAGAAAAATACCCGTTTCCAATATAAGCTGATAAAAAAAGGCGGAAGGGCTTCTGAATTTGAAAATGCCATTGAATGGCTCTGTTTATCTGGTATCGTATCGCAAATTTATAAGGTGGAACAAATCAAAAAGCCTTTGGAAAACTATCGCGATATTGATGCGTTCAAGATTTATGTATCAGATTTGGGGCTGCTTTGTGCCAAAAAGGATTTAGCTGCCAATGATATTCTCTATATGGTGGAGGAAATCAATGACTTTAAGGGAGGTATGGCTGAAAACTATGTCAATGTTCAGCTTTCCATAAGCGGCTATAAAACCTACTATTGGGAATCTGAGCGTGGTGCAGAAATAGATTTTGTCATTCAGCGTGACGGTCAGATTATTCCGATTGAAGTTAAATCCGCCGATAACACAAGAGCTAAGAGCTTAAAGGTCTATATGGACACCTACAAACCTGCCTATGCTATTAAGCTTTCTGCGAAAAACTTTGCATTTGAGGATAACAAAAAGATAGTTCCTCTTTATGCAGCATTTTGTATCTAAAACCAATATTGAAAGTAAAATGTAAGGCCAACGACTGCATTGAGCCAGAAGGGATGCATGCGCTGTATATGGCAGTAGGAAAAGTGTTGCCATAAATAATTACCGTTGACACTATAATCTTCCTTACACTATAATATAACTACAGAAAACTGGAACCTT